>NZ_CM134186.1:0-745000 GCF_047521145.2 Terrisphaera buseokensis
CCGCCAGCGGGCCTCGCTCGACACCGTCAGTGCAACCGTCCCTGCGGGAACCTACCAGGCGCAGGACACGCGCATGGTGATGGACGGCTCCGTCGAGTATCGCTTCCACCGGCGATTCGCCGTCTACGCCTCGGTGCGCAACCTGGCGAACGAGCCGCGACCGCTCATCACGTATTCGCCCAACGCTCCCGCCTACACGCGTCCCCGCACCTACACCTACTACGGCGCACTCTGGACCATGGGCGTCAAAGGCACATTCTGAGTCTGGAGCGCAGGCGTCCCGCCGGCCTTCTTCCTCGCTCTCGCACTTCCCCCATGCGCGCTCACCTTACCCGGCGGTTTGCCGCGCTCAGTTGTGCGATCACGACCGCCGTCGCCTTGGCCCAACCGGCCCTCGTCGACTACACCATCCAGCTCGATGTGGTTCGTTCAGGTTTCGACGGCGTGCACTGCTGGGTGCACCCGCGGGCGGGCATCGTGCCGCATCCCGCGGGGCCGCCGTCGGTCGTCATGACGCTGCAGACGCTCTGGCTGAAGGGCAGCGATGTGTTCGGGCCGCTGAACGATCTGCGTACCGACGATCTCGGGCGCACGTGGCGCGGTCCCGTCGAGCATGCCGCAACGCTCGGCCATCGGCCCGAACCTGGTGGCGTCACGCACGCCCCGTCGGACTTCTGGTCGCAGTGGCACGCGGCGTCGGGCCGCTTGCTCGGCATCGGCCACACGGTGCGTTACCAGGACAACGCCGTCGTGCCGGATCGCGCGCGCGAAACGAGCTACTCCGTTTACGATCCCGCGGCGCGCACCTGGTCGGCGTGGAAGACCGTCGTCATGCCGCCGGAGGCGCGCTTCCACAGCGCCGGTGCCGGCAGCGTGCAACGCGTCGATCTGCCCAACGGCGACATCCTGCTGCCCTTTTCGTTCAAGGCGCGCGGCGACGCTGACTCCCAAGTGGCCGTGGCGCGCTGCGCGTTCGATGGGACGACCCTCTCGGTGAAGGAAATCGGCGGCGCACTGGCAGTCAAAGGCGGACGCGGTCTCGGTGAGCCATCGATTGCGCAGGCGGGCGGACGATTTTTTCTGACGCTACGCAACAATGACGCCGGCTACGTGACGTCGAGCGCCGACGGCCTGAACTTCGCCGCGCCGAAACGCTGGACGTGGGACGACGGCACCGATCTCGGCAACTACAACACGCAGCAGCACTGGGTCACGCACGGCGACGCGCTGTTCCTCGTCTATACGCGACGGGGGGCGGGCAACGATCACGTGTTTCGTCACCGCGCGCCGCTCTTCATCGCGCAGGTCGATCCGGCGCGGCTCGTCGTGCTGCGCGCGACAGAAAAAATTCTCGTCCCGGAGCACGGCGCGCGCCTCGGAAATTTCGGCGTGACCGCGATCAGTGAGAACGAAACCTGGGTGACCGTGGCGGAGTGGATGCAAACGAATCCGCCGATGCGGGTCATTGCGCCGGACAATCCCTGGGGCGCCGACAATCGTGTCTATGCCGCGCGGATACGTTTCGATCAGAAGCCGCCGGCCCCGGACGCAGCCCGCAAGGTGGCGCGCGAGCGCCCGCGCCGGCTGCTGTTCAACGACGACGGCGGCGAGACGCGCGTCCCGCCGAAACCGCTGCCGAAGCCCAGGGACTTTTTGCCGGTCCGCATCGCGCCGCTGGCCGGCACGCACGTCGACGCGATCGTGTTCGACACGTCGAGCGGCACATTCGGTCGCGTCGCGCACCGCACGCAGGTGGCGGAGATGTTTTTCCAGCGCGAGGGTCGTTATCAGCACAACATCTTGCCCGACCTCGCGCCGCTCGGCACGGATTCGCTGCGCGTTGTGAGCGAACATTGCCGGACGACGGGGCAGGAGGTCTTCTGGACCATGCGGATGAATGACACGCACGATGCGTCGAATCCCCTGCTCATTCCGAAGCTCAAGGAGCAGCACCCCGATTGGCTGATGGGCACAAAGGCGAAGCCGCCGAAGCGCGGCACGTGGAGCGCGATCGATTATGCGCGGCCAGAGGTGCGCGACCTCGCGCGCCGGACGATTGCCGAGGTCGCCGCGAACTACGACCTCGACGGCGTCACGTTGGATTTCTGGCGTCACCCGATCTTCTTCCGCGCCACGGCGGCGGAGCAGCCCGTGGGCGACACCGAGCGCGCCATGATGACGGCGTTGATCCGCGACGTGCGCGCCGATCTCGATGCCGCCGGGCGCCGGCGCGGCCGCGCGCTGCTGCTCGCGATCAAGGTGCCGGACTCCGTCGGCTATTGCCGCGAGATCGGACTGAATCTCGAGGCGTGGCTGGCCAGCGGCGCAGTCGATTTCCTCGTCCCGGGAGGTTACTTCCAGTTGAACGAGTGGACCGAGAGCGTGGCGCTCGCGCGCCGGCACGGCGTGAAGATTTACGCCAGCCTCCCGGAATCGCGCGTGCGCGACGAAGCCGGCAAGTCCGGCCGCGCGTCGCTCGCCTCGTTGCGGGCGAGGGCGCTCGCGGCCTGGGCCGCCGGGGTGGATGGCATCGAGATGTTCAACCACTTCGATCCGACCTCGCCGCTTTGGCGCGAACTCGGTGATCCGGCGCTGTTGCGGACGCTCCCGAAGATCTATTTCGCGAGCGTGCAAGGCGCGTCACAAGGCCGCGGATACTATCCGGCAAAGGATTTCATGAAGGTGTCGACGCTGACCCCCGATGCGCCGGAGAAGTTTGCCGCCGGCGAGAGCCGCACCTACACCCTGGCCGTCGGTGATGATCTGACTGCGGCCGGGAAGCTGCGGGCCCGGCTTGTCCTGCGCGTTGCGAACGCGACGGGCGCTGCGCCACGCGTGCAATGGGAAGGCGCGTTCACGTTACCGTTGGCCGGAGACGCGCAAGGTTGGTCCGCGGCGGTCGCGTCAGGCCACATTCGTCCAGGCCTCCATCGCGTGACGATTACTGCCGGCGGCGCTTTTCGGCTCGAGGATCTGATGCTGCGCATCGAATAGTGCGGAGGAATGGAATGGGCATTTTTTTCCGGGACCGCGACCGCCCCCGGTCGCATCCGATGCATTGCGACCGGGGGCGGTCGCGGTCCCAAGAGAAATAACCTTCCACCTTCAGCCCACCGATGATCAAGCAGCTCGCCCACCTCTGCCTCAAGACGAGTCAGCTCGCACGCCTGACGACGTTTTACCGGGACGCGCTCGGAGCGACGGTGACGTTTCGCTACCTCAACCGCGCCGGCGAACCGATCGGCTGCTACTTCGCTTTCGGCGAAGACACCTTCATCGAAGTCTTCGATCACGCGGATGCACACCGTCGGAGCGGGTCCGCGAAGCCGTTGGAACCGCTCGAGGAGCCGCGTGATCCGTGGCTCATGCGTTACAATCATTTTTGTCTGCAGGTCGAGGGCCTCGACGCCTTCGTCGCGCAGCTCGAGTCGCGGGGCGTGACCGTGACGGGCCGCAAGATCGGGAACGATCGTTCGCATCAGGCGTGGATCAAGGATCCCGATGGCAACCTGATCGAACTGCAGGAATACACCGCGCAGAGCCGGCAGTTCACCGGCGAGGATTTCCGCGAGAGCTGATGGCGCGACGCGGCCCGCGCTTCACATCCGCACAAATCCGATCCGCCTTTCACCGTCGTTCACGGGCACGCGCACGATGAGCGAGGCGTCGTTGCCGTCCTTGGCGATCCACAGGCCCGAAGGATCGGCGAGACGAAATTCCTTCGGCACGCGCAGCAGCACGTTGCCGCGGCGGCTGGACTTTAAGCGGAGCTGCAGGCTCGCCTCGTCCCACGCGACCTCAGTCAGTTCGGCCTGACCCTGGCGAATGTGGATGTCGGTCGACAGCACCCACGGATGCGTCCGTTCCGCGGCGACCCGCACGAGCTTGGCAGACCGGGGCGGCACGATGACGTCGTACGTTCCCTTCGCCACGCCGGCGTAGCGTTCCTCCCAGAAATCCCACACGGCACCCGACGCTGGCAGCGTTTTGCGCAGCGGCTCGGCGCCGAAATTGAAGACGGCGAACAGATCCCATTCGTCCCAGCCCGTGCGCACGCGCAGACGAAAGGTTTTCGGGTAGTCCGGCTCGATCGCGTCGAAGAGATCGAGCGGTTCGGCGGCTTCCGGCAGTCGGGGAAACTGCTGGCGCAGCAGCGCGAGGCGCTCGTCGCTCATGCGATCGACGTCATCACCGATCATGAGCGGGCTGCCGTTGAGGCCGAAAATCGTGGCGCTGATCTGCGCGTCATTCAGCGACACCGGCTTGTCGATCGTGAGGACGTTGCCGGAGTCGGCGATGAAGAGTTTGCGGTGCACGAAAAAGTGCGTCGCCCACGCCTGGACCGCGCGCAGGTGCGAGGTCCAGTAGTCCGGTTTGTTGACGACGAACGTCGCCGGGTAGAAGCCCTTGCCCGGACCGTCGAGCGGCCGGCCCTCGCCGTAATCGGTGCCGGCGCGCACGGCGTCGAGCAGTCCGACCGTCTGCAGCGTCGGTCCCGTGCTGACGAGCAGGTACGTATCCGGTCCGGCCGCACGGCGAATGACCTCGAGCGAGTCGCGGAACGCCTGCGGCCCGGGGACCAGCGCCTTGTTCGCGTAGCCGTCGGCCCGGAAGCGTCCGGGCGTGGAACCCGATACCGAATACAGGAAATCGAGCATGTAGTAGCGGATGCCCCACTCGCGCCACGTCCGGAACACCTCCTCGAACCACGCCTTCGCCTTGGGATGCGTCGGATCGAGAATGTACTGCGCGCCGAGCTCGCGGTGCGGCACCGTCAGCGGCTTGCCGTCCTTGAGCAGGAACGCGTCGCTGAGCTGCTCGACGCGAGCGTCCAGGCGTGAACTCACCCAGAAGACGCCGGCCCAGAGGCCCAGCTTGAAATCCAGGGCGGCGAGATCGCGCACGAGGAGCTGTGGTCCGCCGGGCATGAGAACGCGGTTCCATTCAAACCAGTTGCCGGGCTCGCGGTCCTTGAGGTTGCCGAGGCTGACCCAAATGTAGTCGATGCCGGAACCCGGCAGCTTTTCGCGGATGGCGCGGGCGTTACGGCGCACGACGTCCTCGTATTTTTCGACGTGAAACGGATCGACCCACGACCAGCCCACCCAGCCGGCCGGCGTGCCGGGCCAGATGCGCGGCCGATAGTGAGCCGCGGCGGCGTCGGCCCAGGCGTGCAGGGCCGCAATCGGATTGTGGCCGCGGGTGATCCGCAGGCGTTCGGTGTCGATGGTCGCGCCCGGGGCGAGGACGAAACCCTCGAAATCGCAGACCGCGGTGACCACGCCACGCTCGATTTCGATCTCGGTGTTGATGCGATCGAACGTGACGAACCCGCACTGGACCGCGGTGGCGGTGGCTGGATCCCAGAGCTGTAACAGCGTTTTGGAGACGAGTCTTTTGCCGGCGGTCGGCTGCACGAGATTGGGCAGCTGCCAGCCGCTCATCACGAGTGCGCGATCGCCGGGCACCTCGGCGGCGCGCGCCACGACGAAGCGGCCGAGCTTCACCGGCGCGGAGCCGGTGTTGCGCAGCGTGGCGAAGACGACCCCGTCACGATCGTGCCACGTCAACGCGAGCCCGGTACCAGGCAGCGCAGGTGCGCTCGTGCCGTCGGCGGGAGTTTCCGCCCAGTGCTGCGTGCCATCAACCTCGGCGCCGACGCGGCCGATCAGGCTGGCGGCGGAGAACGTGAACTCCGCGGCGCACGCGACCGGCGAAACGATCGCCCCCAGCCACAACGCGGCGGCGTGGAAGGCGGCAACGGGTCGGAGTGACGTCATGGTTTCCAAGTGGGTTCTCTCGGCGGCGAGCTCAGGCGATGTGGTGCGAAGCGAGGCACTTTGCAATCATGGGACGGTGGCGTGTGCCCTTCGCGCAGAGTCGCCTTGCGCTTCAATCGCGTTTTCCTTCGAACTCTCCGCATGAAACGAAGACTCCCCGCTCCGCTTCGCGTCCTTGCGTTCGTGGTCCTCGCGACCACGGCACTGAGTCAGTCCTCCGCCGCACCGGCCGCTCCGGCACCCGCCCGCATCCTCGAAGTCCGCAAGATCTGGGACAAGGGCGAGCACAACGCCTTCACCGATCTGGTTCGCTGGCACGATCGCTGGTGGTGCACGTTTCGCGAAGCGGCGGATCATGTCGGGGGCGATGGTGCGATTCGCGTCCTCGAATCGACCGACGGCACGACGTGGACGTCCGCGGCGTATGTCACGGAGAAGGATGTCGACCTGCGCGATCCGAAGTTCTCCGTCACGCCTGACGACCGGCTCATGATTGTCGTCGGCGGCTCCGTTTACCTCGGCACGAAGCAGCTGAAGGGCCGGCAGCCGCGCGCGTTGTTTTCCAAGGACGGCCGGAATTGGACGGTGCCGGCGCGGATCATGCAGGAAGGCGAGTGGCTCTGGCGCGTGACGTGGCACCAGGGCACCGCGTATGGACTTTCCTACAACAGCGGGCCCACCGGCTCGGCCGCGGCGGGCGGACCGGAGTGGACGCTCCGCCTTTTCTCCAGTCGCGACGGACTGAAGTGGGATCGGGTTTCGGCGCTGGATGTCACCGGCCGGCCCAATGAGGCGACGGTGCGTTTCCAGCCGAACGGCGATATCGTCGCGATGGTGCGGCGCGAGGCCGGCAGCAAGAATGGGTTTTGGGGCGTGGCGAAACCGCCGTACACGCGCTGGACGTGGGAGGAGAGCAATCACCGGTTCGGCGGCCCGAACTTCGTGCGCGCTCCCGACGGTTCGTGGACGGTGGGCACGCGCGACTATACGTCCGCCGCGCCCGGCGCGACCAAGCCGGCTTCGACGATGATCGCGCGGCTCGGCGAGAAGGGAAAACTGGTCCCGCTGGCCACGCTGCCGAGCAGCGGCGACAACAGTTACCCGGGGCTCGTCTGGCACGAAGGCCAGCTCTGGGTCAGCTACTACTCGAGCCACGAGGGCAAGACTTCGATCTACCTGGCGAAGCTCGCCGTCCCGTAACCGGGAACGCACTACGCCGCGTGGGTGCGGGCGCGCTGCAGATCGCGCTCGACCCACCGGCGGTAGGTGACCACCAGCGCGAGTCCGGCGATCACAAACAGGAGCGAGATGCCGGCGAAGATGGCGTCGAGCCCGAGCGATCGTTTCAGGATTCCGGCGAGCAGGACGCCCACGCCGCCCGCGGCCGTCGCGCAGGTGTTCATGATGCCGATGGCGGTGGAGCGATACTGCACCGGGATCACTTCGCAGAGCGTGGGGTTTTCGTTCGCCTGACCGAGCCCGCGGAACAGCGAAAAGGCGGAGACGGCCACTGTCACGGCGGTGAACCCCGGGTGCGTGAGAAACAGCAGCAGGAAGGGCGCGGCCGCGAGGTAGCTCAGGCCCTGCACGAGCATGCGGCGCTTGGCGCCACCGGCCGCCGCCCGATCGGAAACCCAGCCGCCGATCGCGATGCCGAGCACCGTGGAGATCTGCAGCATGAACGTCCCGGCAAAGCCTGCGGCACCCAGGGTGAGATTGAACGCCTCGCGAAAATAGAGCGGCAGCCAGTTGAGGAAAACCCACACGCCCACGCCTGCGAGCATGGCCTTGGCGAGCAGCACGTGGTACGACGGCACACCGGCGAGATAGCGCAGCGCCTCGCCCAGCGAGGGCCGGACTGCGCGAATGGGCGCGGCGGTTACGTTCTCCCACTGCGGTCCGTCCCGCAGAAAGAAGCCGGACGCAATCGCGAGCCCGATGCCGGCGAGGCCGAGCACCCAAAATCCCGAGCGCCAGCCGAAGCGTTCCGCGAGATAGCCGGCGAAGGCGCCGCCGAGCACGACGCCGAAATTCAAGCCGACCGAGTGGAGGCTCATGGCCCGCCCGCGCGTCTCCGGTCCGTGATGATCCGCCAGCAGCGCCGTGGCTGCCGGCAGATAGAGGCTTTCCACCAGGCCCAGCGCGCCGCGCAGCAGGAGCAGCGCGAGGAAGCCGTCGGCCGCGCCCATCAACGCGGTGACCGCACTCCAGAGGGCGAGGCTCCACACGACCTGTCGGCGGCGCGACCAGCGGTCGGCCAGCACGCCTGCGACCGGTGACGCGATCGCGTAGCACCAGAGAAACATCGAGCCCAGCAGGCCCAGCTGCACGTCGCTCAACGCGAAGCTCGTGCGCAGCGCCGGCAGGACGGCGGAGATCGCGGCGCGGTCCGCATAGTTGAGCGCGGCGGCGAGAGCCAGAAATCCGGCGATGCGCCAGCGCGTCTGCGTGAACCAGGGCCGTTCGTTCATCGCCGACGAGCGGTGTCGCCCACGCCAGCAATGGGGAACGGTGCGACGCGTCGGTGGCGGCAGTGACGACTCACGTGCGGGTCAGCGTTGGCTCGACGTCGAGGTGCTCGGCCATGAAGTCCGTGATCATCGTCTCGAACTCGGGCTCGAACGTCACGCCCGGCAGCGCGCTCGCGGTCGTGGCGAGGATGCCACGCTGATGCAGCGGCAGTTTGATGGTGTGCAGGAAATGGCAGAACGATCGTTTGACCTCGGGCCGGAGAAAAATGCCCCAGAGCGCGTCGATGCGGCGTTGGGCGTCCTGCGCCGCGGCGAGGTCGCCCGCCCGCCAGGCAGCCGCCACGCGGCGAAACAGGTGGGGCGCGAGATTGCCCTGCGCCACGACGCACCCGTGACCGCCGGCCTCGAGCGTCGGCAGCACGAGTTTTTCCACGCCTTGGAAAAACTTGAACGACTGCCCGGCCGTCGCGGCGAGAATCTCGGCGCAGCGGTTCTGGTCGCCGCCGTTGGTGTCCTTGATCGCGAAGATATTCGGGTGCGCCGCGAGCCGCGCGACGGTCGGGACGGCAAAGGGCGTCGGCATCCGCAGGTGATGATACACCGCGACCGGAATCGGACTGGCGTCCGCGACCGCCACGCAGAACGCCGCGAGCTGCTCCTGGTTGAGACTGAGGAAGAACGGCGCCATCAGCACGGCCACGTCGGCCCCGGCCTGCGCGGCCTCGCGGGCGTTGCGAATCGCGTGGCGGTGGCCGGTGCCGCTGATCCCCGCGTACACCACGCCGGCGGGCGCCGCGGCCCGAACGGTGTCCATGATCAGGCGCCGATCCGCTTCGTCGAGCAGCGGTGATTCCCCGGTCGAGCCGACCACGAAGAACTCGTCGACGCCGTGCCGCTGCACGTGGCCGACGTGGCGTTGAAGGCTGACGGTGTCGACGTCGCCGGCGGCGGTGAACGGCGTGACGAGCGCAACGATGACGTGGGGATCCGGGGACTGCAGACGGGAAAGGTTCATGCGAGAAACGAGGGCGGGTCGGGCGGGGCAACAGCGGAAAACTCCCGTGCGCGGCCGGGTGGGAGTGAAATCAGGAGTGGTATACCAGTTCAAGGGTTGTTTTCGCCCACGCGCGGCGGGGCGGCGAAAAAACCGGCCCGGGCGTTCGGCCTGAGAGCCGGCCGTTGATCGGCAGCCATGTCGGGACCGCCGGCGGCGGCCGGAGCCGGCCACGCCTGAAGTGCGGGAAGGATTGACTTATGGTATACCAGCGAAACCGTTCCAGCACTGCCATGCTTCACCACGTCTGCCGCCTTGCCCCGGGCCTGCTTGTCACCGCGTCACTGCTGGCCGCCGATCCGGCGGTGCGCAACGTCACCCGCCTCGCCGAGACCACGCTCGTCGCCGCGACCGCGCAGCCGGTCGAGTTTCGTTACCCGGCCTTTCCGTCGCTGCTGCAGATGGGGCCCGACGAAGTCTGGATCGTCACGAAGGCGGGCCGCAGTCACGCGACCGACAGCGGGGCCGCGATGGAGGTGCGCAGTCACACGTTGTCGACGGGAGCGACGCGCCTGGTCGAGCGCTTGGTCGCGCCGGCGCCGAAGCTGTATCAGATGGGCGAACTCGCGCGTTTTTCCGATGGATCGATCGGGATGTATCTCGATGTGCAGACGGTCGGCTGGGATGGCCGGCATTCACGGGCGGGTGCCGAGGTGATCCGCTGGGACGCCGCGCGCAAGGCGTTTGGCAAACCGGAGCCGCTCGGTCCGATCAATGGCGTGCTTTATGGGTATCCGCTCGATTTCATCACCGAGGGACGGACGACGTGGCAGGTGATCATGGCGTTTGGCTATCACCTCCCGGGCGGGCGTTGGAGCGTCGATGCGGTGCGAACCGACGACGCGGGCCGCTCCTGGAATTTTGTGCGCAATCTCACCGAGGAGTTTGGCGGGATTCGGGCCAACGAAAGCGGGTTCGTGCGGCATGGCGACGGCTTCATCGTCACCACGCGCGGCTACGATAGCATCGCGCGCCTGCATCGGACCGATGCCGCCTTCCGCGTGCAGCGGCAGAGCGACCTCACGGGAAAATATTCGTTCATCAACCGCTACGTCGGCCGGCCGCGCCTCTTCATCCGCGACGGCCAGGGCTATCTGATTGGCCGCAACTGGACCCGTCCGGCTGGGACGGAGGGTGCGCGGGGCGCGGAAGCGGTGCCGATGCAGCTGTGCCTGATTCGTTTCGATCCGGAGACGCTGGCCGTGACGGGGTGCGTGGTGCTCGACAACGCGGACAACCAGAAAGTCACCGACGGCTATTATGCGGTGACGGCGTTTTCGGGGGAAGGCGCTGACACCCGGCTCCATGTCTTCACCTACAAGGCGCTGAACAATCAGCCGCCGGACATCGTGCGGTTCGACTACCGGTGGGCGGACGTGAAATGACCGGAGGCGTCACGGGGGGCCGCAGGCTGTCGCGCGGCGGCGGCGTGGTTGCGTTTGTCGCCGCCTGGCGATCGTGGGTGCTGGGTGGAGCGATGGCCGCCGCCACGGCGTTCGCGAGCGAACGCATCACGTATGGCGAGGTGCCCAGTGCCGCGCTCGGCCGGACCCTGCCCGTGGCCGTGGTGGCGCCGGCGGGCAAAGCGGCGGCGGAGACGCCCGTGCTGTTTCTGCTGCACGGCCGGGGGCGGCATCACCGATCGTTGATCGATGCGCCTGAGGCGCGGGCCGCACTGTTGACCGCGCCGTTTTTCATCGTGCTGCCGCAGGGCGAGGACGGCTGGTACATCGACTCACCGGCGAAGCCGGCGGATCGTTACGGTGCGTATCTCACCGAGGTGGTGGCGTGGGCGGATCGTGCGCTGCCGGTTTCGAAAGCCGCCGCGCGGCGTGGAATCGCAGGCTGGTCGATGGGTGGCTACGGGGCGGTGCGGTTTGCGCAGACGCTTCCCGGTGCGTTCGGTTTTGTCGGCAGTGTGATTGGACTCCTCGATTTTCCCCGGCCGGAAACGCTGCCCGCGGGGCAAAACTACAAGGTGCCGCTGCCGCGTTTCACCTCGGATCCGGCGCGCTGGCGGGAACTGAATCCGCTGCAGCACGTGGCGGCGTTGCGCGGGAGCGCATTGACGCTGGTGCTCGCGACGCGTGGATTTGAACGCACGATGAACGAGCATTTCCTCACGTCCCTTGAGGCGCACGGCGGCGTCGCGCGGGTGCACTGGCTCGAAGGCGGACACGAGTTTACGCTCGTGGAGCGGGCCTTGGTGCCGTTGCTGGCGGACGCCGCGGAACAGTTTTTCCAACCATGAGCGTGGTCGTTGAACACTCACTCCGCTGCGACCTGCTCGTGGCGGGCGGTGGCATGTCCGGCGTGTGCTGCGCGGTGGCGGCGGCGCGCCTGGGCACGCGCGTGATCCTCGTGCAGGACCGGCCGATGCTCGGCGGCAACGCCTCGAGCGAAATCCGCATGCACATCGTCGGTGCCACCGGCCTGCATGCCGGACTTGCGGGCGAACTCGAATCCCGGGAGGGTGGCTTGATCGAGGAGATCCGGCTGGAGCTGGCCGTGCGCAATCCGCAGCGATCGGCGGCGATGTTCGACGTCCTGATGTACGAGCTATGCCGGGCGGAGCCGAATCTCACCCTGCTGCTGAACACGACGGTCGTGGCGGCCCGGGTCGAGGATCGTCGCATCACGAGCGTCGTGGCGGAGCGCCCGTCGACGGAGGATCGCTTTGTGATCGCGGCGTCGCTGTTCGCGGACTGCACGGGCGACGGCCGGCTCGGCGTCGAGGCGGGCGTGCCGTTCAGTCGCGGGCGCGAAGGCCGCGCGGAATTTGGGGAACGGCTGGCACCCGAGCAGGGTGACACGAAGACTCTCGGATCGACGATTCTGTTTCAGGCCCGCAAACACGACCGACCGATGCCCTACGTCGCGCCGCCGTGGGTGCGGCGGTTTCGAGCCGAGGATTTTGCGCTGCGACCATTCGGCAAGGCCGGATCGGATCTCGGGCTCGAGTACGGTTACTGGTGGATCGAGTGGGGCGGTTGTCTCGACACGATCAAGGACAACGAGCGCATCCGCGACGAGCTGCTCGCGATCACGCTGGGCATCTGGAACCACATCAAGAACGAGTCCGGCCTCGACGTGGCGCACTGGGCGCTCGACTGGATCGGCTTCGTGCCCGGCAAACGCGAGAGCCGGCGCTTCGTCGGACTGCACGTGCTGTCGGAAGGCGAGCTCTTCGCGTCGCGGCCATTCCCCGATGCGATTGCCTACGGCGGCTGGCCGATCGACACGCACCCGCCGGAGGGCGTGGATGCACCGGGCGAGGCACCGTGCACCCAGAATCACCTGCCGTGGCTCTACGATATTCCGCTGCGCAGCTGCGTCGCGGCGCACGTCACGAATCTTCTTTTTGCGGGACGGAATATTTCCGCAACGCATCTGGCGTTTGCCTCGACCCGCGTGATGGCAACGTGCGCCGTGATCGGTCAGGGTGTGGGCACGGCGGCGGCGCTCGCCCTGCAGGCGGGCGTCAGTCCGGCCGCCCTCGCGGGCGATCCGACGCTCATCCGGCGCCTGCAGCAGCGGCTGCTGCGGGATGATTGTTATCTCGTCGGGCGGCGGAACGAGGATCCCGACGATCTCGCGCGCGGTGCCGCCGTGACGGCGTCGAGCGAACAACCCGGCGGCGAGGCGGTGCTGATTCTTTCCGGCCAGACCCGCGCGGTGCACGGTCCGGCGGTAGTGCCGCCCGCGCCGTCAGCCGGCAATCAGTGGGAAAACGTCCTCGCGGAAATCGCGACCGGCCAGGTGAAGGCGTTATACACTCGTGCGCCGGCGGACCGGGCGTTCCCGGGCACGCACCGGTGGAAGAGCGATCCCGCGGCGGCGTTGCCGGCGTGGATGGAGCTGCGCTGGCCGGCGCCGTTGCGCGTGCGGGAGGTGCAGCTGATCTTTGATACCGGTCAGCACCGGTTCCTCACCCTGTCGCAGGCGGACGGTTACACGCGTCGGATGCATTGGGGCTCGCCCCAACCCGAAACGGTGCGTGACTATCGGCTCGAATTCGAGGCGCCGGAGACGCCGGCTTCGTGGCGAACATGGCTCGAGGTGAAAAACAACTACCAACGCCGGCGCGTGCACCGGTGCGAGGACGCAGGGGTGACCGCGAAGGCGATCCGAATTGTGGTCGAGGCCACGAACGGTCTCGACCACGCGCGAATTTTCGAAGTGCGGGTCTACGGGTGATCCGCCCGATCCGCGCAAGGACCTGTGGCGGGTTCGCTACTCCGTCTGATGCGTGGTCGGGGCGTGGTCGGCGCTGGCGGAGGCGGAGTGGTCAACGGACAGGCTTGGGCTGACGAAGGCCACGAGCACGCCGAGAAAGAGGATGACGGCAACGAGCTTGAACGAAGAGTCGGTTTTCATGGGCTTGAGCTTTGTTTGGATTCAAGCCGCAAGACGCACCCCGGGCAGGGTACAGTTGCAGCGCCGGACCGATTAAAGCCCGCGAAATTAACCGCCGCGGTGTAACCATGTCTGCCGGGCTCCGTCGCGCCCGAGCGGTCCAAGCGAAGCCGATACCGTCGTCCCGCGGTCGGGTTCCGAACCGCTGCCGTTCAGCGTCCGGTCGCGGGCGTCTCGCCCTCGGGCAACTCGGTTTCGGCGTCGATGGCGTTTTCCGCCTCTTCGAGGAGACGCTTCGCCGTCTCGGCGTGTTCGTCGTCGACCTGCACGTGAATCCCGGAGCCGCTGAAGTGCGGGGCGGACTGCGCGGTGAGTTCGTCGGGCACGTACGCGGTGATGTCGTTCGCCTCGAGGAGCGACTTGACCAGCATGGCTTCGGCGGGGTTCGAGCAAGTGGCGACGGTTTTCATCGCCGACAGCCTAACGCAGGATGGGCGAATGGCGAGGCCCGCGAACCGATTCCCCTCCAACGTCGCGGCCAGTGACGCGAGTCTCCCATGGACCGCTGATTTTGCTGATGGCGCGGATGCTGCGCCGGTCCGCGCAGGCAGCGCTTGGGGCCATGGTTGAAAACGCCGCGAAGCCGCTGGAATTTGGATCCAACTCCATGCACGCTCGACGCTTCTCGCCACGGATCGTCAAAACGCTCATCTCTCCCTCCATGCTTCGCTTTGCCCAATTTGGCGCCGGTCGCATCGGCGCGATTCACGCCGCGAATCTCGCGGCCATGAACGAAACCCAGCTGCTTTACGTCGTCGACGTGAACGCCGATGCCGCCCGCGCGCTCGCCGCGCGTCACGGCGCGCGCGTCACCGGCGTGGAGGCCGCGCTGGCCGATCCGAACGTCGACGCCGTGATCATCGCGTCGTCCACCGACACGCATGCCGATCTCGCGATCGCGGCGGCGCGCGCCGGGAAGGCGATCTTCTGCGAGAAGCCGATCGATCTGTCGCTGAAGCGCGTCGATGCCTGTCTGGCGGCGGTGAAGAAGGCGCGCGTCCCGATGTTTGTCGGCTTCAACCGCCGCTTCGATCCCAGCTTCGCTGATCTGCACGCGCGCATCGGGCGCGGTGACATCGGCAACGTCGAGCAGGTGATCATCACGAGTCGCGATCCCGGGCTGCCGCCGATCGCGTACCTGAAAGTGTCGGGCGGGCAGTTCCGCGACATGACGATCCACGATTTCGACATGGCCCGCTGGCTGCTCGGCGAGGAGCCGGTGGAGTTGTTTGCCTATGGCAGTTGCCTGGTGGATCCGGCTGTCGCTGGCGTGGGCGACACGGACTCGGCGATGATCGTGATGAAGACCGCCTCGGGCAAACTCTGCCACATCAACAACAGCCGCCGCGCCACCTACGGCTACGATCAGCGGCTGGAGGTCCACGGCGCGAAGGGCCGTCTGCTGGCCGGCAACCGGACGGCGACGACGGTCGAGCTGGCGGACGCCTCGGCGGTGAAAGGCGAGAAGCCACTTTATTTCTTCCTCGAGCGTTACGCCGAGGCGTACCGCGCGGAGATGGCGGCGTTTGTCCACGCCGTGGTGAATCGGAAGCCGCTGCCCGTGACCGCCGAGGATGGCCGGCAGGCAATCGTGCTCGCGGAAGCGGCGGTCAAGTCGCTGAAGACCGGCCGCCCCGTGAAGTTGAAGTAATCCGGCAGCGTGGGGGCGCCGCGAGTCCTCACCAGGTTCACTGCAGCTGCGCATACCAATCGCTCTTTGCCTTTGGACTTTAGCCGTGGCTACGAGCGCCAGCGAGTGGTCGTTCGGCCACTCGCTGGCGCTCGTAGCCATGATCGATCCAGAAGTCCAAAAGCAAGGAGCGGTTGGTATCAGATCTTACAGGAGGAAACTGAGGAAACGGAGCAGAGGTCCTTGCTCGGTTGGCTCCGTTGCCTCCCGTGAGAGCCTTGCGGGAGCGCCGGCCTCCGGCCGGCATCGGATCGGAGCGGGCGGGACGCCTGCGCTCCTGGACGAGCCCAAGGCGATTCACCCGCGGCCGGAATCCCTGTCTCGTGGTAGCATATCGCGCTGGCGAGCCGATCGATCGCCGCGCGCGGACTCATGGCGCCGTCGGGCCCGGCCACTCCGTTTTCGCGGAAAAATTGTAGCGGAGGCAGTAGCGATTGATCGTCGCGTTCGCCCAGCGCGAAACATACACGAGCCCGCGTTCGCGCAGCATCGGCCGCGGATCGAACGGTACGGTGTAGGTCGTGAACGCGGCGAAATCGCCGCTGAACTCCGTCGGCCAGCCGCGGGCGAGCGGATCGCGGGGCAACGTCTTCATCACGTCGTGCGCCTTTTTCCAATGCGAACGCAGCACCTCGTCCACGGCGGGCACCTGCCCGATCGCCCGCCACGGAATGCTGCCGTGAAAGCCCCACTCGACGCCGATCCACGCGCGACCGCTGTGGGAATTGGCGTCGGCCACGGCGTCATCGGTGCTGACCTGGCGGCCGTGCCAGTACGTCGTTACCTTGGTGACGCGCTGCGTGGCGCGATCGAACTCGATCCACACGACTTCGTGGTCGCACGGGTCGTTGTCACTCGGGAAACCGAAGTCGTCCTCCCAGAAGAGATGATAGGCGATGATCGGTTTCTCCGGGTGGACGATCGCGACGATGTCCTTCAGCGGAAAAAACTCCCGTGGCACCATGTGCAGCCGGGGCGCGAAACGCGTGACCCACGCCCGCTGTTCGTCGGTCGGCGTTGCGGGCGGTTCGGCGGTGAGCAGCTGCTGATAAAGCGCGGACGCCGTGCCGAGATCGCGTTTGCCGTGGGCCGCCTGGGCGGCGGCGGCGATCGCTGCGGGCGTTTCCGCGGCATGACCGGAGGTGCAGGCGACAGCCAGGGCGAGAAACCAGGGGGCACATTTCATCGGAAAGGGTGGAGCCGATTTGTTTCCAAGGGCCAAGGCAGGAAGGGTGACGAACGCGGTGCGCGGGGCAATCCGCGATCGGGTGCACGAGCCGTGCGCGGAGGTTACTTTACTTTGGCGCACACCACGCAGTCGCGCGGTTCCGGTCCGAATGACGGGCAGGGGTGCCAGCGGCGGAGCACGCCTTCGCGCACCATGCCGGCTTTTTCCATGACGCGAACCGATGCGGGGTTCTCGACGTCGCAGAACGCCCAGGCGCGAAAGAGCGTCGGTTCCGCGAGCGCCCAATCGACAAGGTACGTCAGGGCCTCGGCGGCGAAGCCGTGACCCCAGAATTTTTTGCCGAGCACGTACCCGAACAGGGCCTTGCCGCCGCCCTCGAGGTTCATGCCGATGGAACCGATGGGCGTATCGGTGCCCTTGAGACAGAGCAGCCACGCGAGATGGCCGTCGCCTTTCTCCCAGTGCGCGACGCACTCGCGGACAAACGCATTCAACGGCTCAACGCGTTCGTAGGCGCGCCAGCTCAGGTAGCGCGTGACCTCCGGGTCGCTGGCGTACGCGGAGAAAATCGCCGGACCGTCGTCGACCCGCGGTTTGCGGGCCGTCAGGCGCGCGGTGGCAAACGAGGCGGGCACGCGAGGCATCGGCGGGACTATTTGTCCGGGGCGACTTCGTCGCGCAGGGCTTCGAGCCAGTCGGTGAGCACCTTGATCTGCGCCGGGCTGAACTTCGCGTCGCGATGCACGAGCGTGTAGGACTTCAACGGCATCTCGCCCGTCGTGATCGAGTCGATCATGGCTTCAATCCGCGTGGCCTTGCGCTTCGCGCTCAACTCGCCGAACGAGGAAAAGTTCAGCTCCTTCTTGCCGTCGTCGACGTGGCTGGCGAGCCACCACGCAACGGGCTGGATCTCGGAGTACCAGGGATAGCGGGTGTTGTCGGAGTGGCAGTCATAGCAGCCGACGGACAGGAGCTGTTTCACTTCGGGGGGCGCGGCGTGGACCACCAGCAAGTCGGTCTTGGGCGTGGCCGCGGACAGGTTTTTCTGCGGCCGGAAGAACTGGATGACGACGGCGACGAGGATCAGACCGAGGAAAATCTTTTTGACCATGGAAAGAGAGGGGCGCACGGCCCGGAAAAGCATGGGCGAACGAACGGGCGATCGACAAGCCCGACCCGCCGGGAACCGACATTAAACCGGTTTAGGCGTCGGCCCCTCCCTGAGACGCCGGCCCGCGAATCACGCGAACCGCCGCGAATTCCCGCGGTGAATCAAATGCGCCTGTGCGGCATCTTGCCCACGGTGGGGCAGGGTTCTTTCAGGCGCCGCCGATCGCTTCGTGGACGAGCGCGGCAATCGCAGGCGGCAGGGACAGAGCGACGGCCTGCTGCTGGGCGGCCGGGCTCATTTTGCGCCAAGTCTTGCGCAGGATATCGACGAACTTCTCGCGGGGGTAAGCGGCGTGTTGCGCCGCAAATGCGCCGATCTCGTTTTCGAGGAAGACGAGGCACGCGGCATCTTCAAGCGCCTGCGTGCCGGCGTTGGTTTTCAAGCCCGTCTTCGAAACCCACGTCGCGACGTCGGCCGCCGCGTCCGCGTCGACGCCCGCTTCGAGCAGCAGTGCGCGGGCGCGTTCGGCCTGCTTCGTGTAGAGCGAACGCCGCCACGCGAGGTAGCCGGGTTTGCCCTCGGGAAAACTCGCGCGCGGAACCGTCCAGCGTTCGAGATGCTGCGCGCGCGCGGCGAGACGCAACGCCGGCGACGCCTCCGGCACCAGCCGCACGACCCACGCCTCGACGCGTTCGCCGTAGACCAGCTCGGCGGGGCGGCCGTCGGGCGCGCGAACGGGATCCGCCGCGTGCGCGGCATCGATGAGGGCGCGGGCGCGATCGAAGGACTGCATGACCGCGGAATGGAAGGCATTGCGGCGGGCGCGGCAAGCCCCGGGCGGAGCGCGTGCACCCTCGCGGGAGCGCACCGCTCCTGATCGCATTTTCAGGTGTCCACCCAGGCTGCCGGCCTTGCGCGCCGGCACGGGATGTGTTCGTTTCGCCTCACCGGCGTCTGCGACACCGGTTGACCTCAACCCCTGCTGTTTCCCACCCATGGCTGCTTCCCTGCCCGGCGCCTGCGCGCGCGCGCTTTCCCTGGTTCTCATCCTTGCCGGCATGGCTCCCGTGCGCGGCGCTGACGCCGCGGCTCCCGCCGCTGCCGCCAAACCTGCCGAACCCACCGCTTCGGTGGTTGAGCTTTCGCCCTTCGAGGTTCGCGCCGAAAACGACGTCGGTTACCAGGCGGCGAACACCACGAGCGGCAGCCGGCTCAACTCCCGGTTGCGCGACACGCCGGCGGCCGTGTCGGCGTTCACGCCAGAGTTTCTCGCCGACATCGCCGCGACCAATCTCGAGGAGATGCTCGGCCACGCGACGAACATCGAGATCGACGTCGAGGATGCGAACGCCGGCTTCAACAACCCGAGCGGCCGTGGTGCCGACGGCAACGACTACCAGTTTCGCATGCGCGGTTCGCCCGCCGGCGCCTCGCGCGACTTCGTCGATTCCAGCGTCCCGGTCGATCTCTACAACGTGGAGCGTGCCGAGGTGGCGAGCGGCCCCAACTCCATCCTCTTCGGTCTCGGCCAGGCCGGCGGACTCGTTTCCCTTTCCGGCAAGAAGGCCGGACTCAACCGCGATCGCACGACCCTGAAGAGCATGTGGGGCTCCTGGCACTACGAGCGCTACGAGGGCGACTACAACAAGGTCCTCATTCCCAAAAAACTCTCGCTGCGGCTGCTCGGCCTCTACCAGAACAGCCAGGGCTGGCGGTATTGGGATTTCACCGACCAGGCGCGCTGGACCACGGCAGTGGCGTATCAGCCGTTCAAGAACACCACGGTCAACGTGTCCTACGAAAAGGGTCACATGGACAACAATCTGACGATCGGCTGGAACGCCACTGATCAGATCACCGGGTGGCAGGATGGCGGTGGCCGGGTGTTCGACGGCACGGCGGCGTTGCCCGGCACCGCGCGGTTCAGCGCCACAAACAACCGTTTCACGTTCAACCAGCAGGACGGCGTGGTCTACAATCTGCGCGGTGAGTTTCAGAGCAGCGGCCGGCTGGGCGTCGAAACGCTCCTGCCGTCGACCGTTTCGCCCTACGACTATAACATCACCGGCCCCGGCGGCGTGCGGCACCAGTCGTTCGACTCCTTCCAGATCCAGGTGCAGCAGCGTCTGCCCCGGCAGGTCGTGCTCGAGCTCGCCTACTTCAAGAACAAGAATGACGTCGAGGCCAACGGCATGGCGGTCGGCGGCACCAACCTGCGCGCCGATCCGAATCTCACCCTGCCGCGGCCCGACGGCGCCACGGGCACGGTGAACAACGCCTTCGGCGGCCGGCAGTATTTCGAGGCGCTGTGGTTCAAGGACTGGATCAAGACGGAGAACGAAGTCTACCGGCTCAGTGCGGCGTGGGATGTCGGTCGTTCGAACCGGTGGTACGGCCGGCACCGCATCGCCGCGCTGCTGGAAAACTCCCAGCAGGATCGCCTGCGCCGCTGGCGCGATGAAATCCTCGTCGACGAGAACAACGTCCCGATCACCAACGCCGCCAGCGCCGAGGGCGCGCAGAATCAGGTGATCCGGAGAAACTATCTCACGCCGGGCGATTTTCGCACCTACTACGCCAGCGACTCCAGCGTGCCGATCGCGCCGTTCACCTTCAACGGCAAGGTCTACACCTCGACCTATGCTTCCCGCGCCCGCGCGAATACGCAAACGGTGAAGGAGATCGATACCCTGATGTTCGCGAGCCAGAGCTTCTGGTTCAAGGAGCGGCTCGTCACCACGCTCGGGGCGCGGCGCGATGACATCACATTCAGGAACGCGCAGGAGGCGCGCGTGCTCGATCCCAACGATCCGCGCGTGCGCTCGAAGCTGCTCGCGGCCGGCGAATGGTACTTCGACGGCACGTACGTGAAACACCACTACACGCCGACGACCTTCACCGCGGGCGCGGTCCTGCACGCGACGAAGCGGCTGTCGCTCTTCTACAACATGTCGAAGAACAACGGCCAGCCGCGCTTCGATCGCACGGTGCTGCCGAACGGCGACGTGCCCGAGCCCACCGAGGGGCGCGGCCGGGATTTCGGCGTCATGCTGGACCTTCTCGGCGAGGACAAGCTGTTCGTCCGCACCACGTGGTTCGAGACGAAGCAGCTCAACGACTCGCCCATTCTTCCCGGCAGCAACGCGCTCGGCGTCGACAACCTCACGACGATGCTGACCTCGCTCCTGAGCGCTGGAAAGATCTCCCAGGCCGACTACGACCGCCAGGCGATCACTTGGACCTCGGCCACAATCGACATCTTCACCGAGGGCCTCGAGGTCGAGGTCGTCGCGAACCCGACGAAGAACCTCACGCTGCGCGCGAGCTATTCGAATTCGAAACGCCGCCGCGAAAACTTCTTCACCGAGGTCTTCGAGTTCTTCGGCTCGCGCGTGCCGCAATGGCGCCAGCTGCTCGCCAACAACCCGACCGAGCTCGCGACCTTCAACACCGCCGTGCAGGAGCTCGAGAGCGAGCTGGCCTTCCAGGTCGACCGCCAGAACTCACCGTTCGGCACGCGGCCGCATAAGATGAACGGCACGGCGCGTTACCGGTTTTCCGAGGGTCCGCTGCGCGGTGTGTTCGTCGGCGGCTCGATTCGTTACAACGGAAAGAATTTTCTCAGTCAGAACCTCGCCACCGGCCGGGTGTACTGGGGCAACGAGTCGGTGCTCGGCGACGCCTTCGCCGGCTATCGCACCCGCGTGCCGCGCACGAAGCTGCCCGTGACGCTGCAGCTCAACGTGAAGAACATCTCGGACTCCTATCGCGCCAACATCGGTCGCTACAACGACGACTACACCGGCGTGCGCCGCGTGTACCTGAATGAGCCGCGCAGCTACCGGTTCACGACGACCCTGGAATTCTAATCTCATCGTCCGCGCCGTCCCGGTGCCGGAAAAATTCAGTTGCCCGCGAATGGCGCAAACGGCCGCGAATGACACGAACGTGAAATGTGCTGTCACCCCATGGTGAACATCCCTGCAGCGACGGCGCCGACCGACTGCCGCGGCTGCGGCGTGTGCTGTTATTCGCTGGCGCCGGATTACGTGCGCGTGACCGGAAAAGATTGGGCCCGGCTCGGTGCAGACGCGGAACGCGTGGCGCAGTTCCTCGGCCACCGCGCGTTCATGCGCATGACCGACGGCCATTGCGCGGCGCTGGATCAGCGCATCGCGCCGGATGGCTCCGCGGATTTCTTCTGCACGATCTACGAACGTCGGCCGCAAACCTGCCGGGACCTCGGCCGCGGCACCCCGGCGTGCCTCGGGGAGCTCGCGATGAAACAGGACCGCGTGAAGGCTCGCCGCACTCTCTTCTGATTCGCGACCGCTCGCGCCATGCGCGGACAACTGAATGGTTCCCGCTCAGGTCGACCCGGCGCGACGCCGCCTCGTCACGGCTTTGACTTCAATTCCTTGATGAAGCTGTCGGCGTCCTTGATCGACGCCTCCATGTCTGCGATCAGGCGCGTGATATCGGCTTCGAGAGTGCGATTGGTCGAGTCCAGCTGCGCCAGAGCGCGGGCGTTGAGATTGTGCTTCAGGTACAGCACCTGATCACGAAAGGTGGCGATCACCGGATCCATGCGGTTCGCCGCGCGCCGCATCACGGCGAGCAGGCCGTCGTAGCGCCGACGCGTGGCGTCGAGTTGGCGTTGGCTGTCGGCCTTGAGCGACGCGCTGGTGTATTGCGAAAGCTCCTGCTGCCACTCGCGAAACAGCGCCTCGGCCACGTCCTCGACGGCGGCGATGCGCTCGCGGACTTCCTTGGCGCGACTTTCGCTGCGTTGGAACTCACGGTTGAGCTCGTCGTATTTCTTCTGGAGATCGCCGCCGTCGTTCTTGGTCACAGCGAGGAAGCGCTGGAGCGCGTCGGCGAACTGCTGCTTGGCCTCCGTCTGTGCCTCGCGGGTTTTTTCAACGCGCTCGGCGAGGATGTCGCGCTTGGCGATGCCCATCTTCTCCATCGCGCCGTAATAGGCGGACGAACAGCCCGCGAGCAGGAGAACAAGTGCGATGGGCAGGGAGCGGAAGGCGGCTTTCACGATCTTTCTGACCAGAGAACCGTCCGTGAGTGCCGGCGTCAAGGTGCGGTGGCCGAGACCCTGCTGTGCCGTCACCGGCGCTGCAGCAGCGCGACGAACAGTTCCTCGAGTCGCGGGACGTCGATGCGTCGCACGACCGTTACATCCGGTTCGCCCAGGCCAGGTCCGCCGCCGGCGGCCCAGCTGAGCGTTGCGCCGTAGCTCGCGCCGTGATCGATTTCGATGTCGACCGCGAGCTGCAGCGATTCGGAGACCAGACTCGGATCCAGCATCACGGCGGCGGCGATTTCATCCCACATCGGAAAGCCGAGGCTGGGGTGGCGCGCAAAATACCGCGCGGCAAGTCCGTCGCCCGCGCCGGCTCGCGCGGCGAGCGCCGGCGTGAGTTTCGTCGCGGCGGTGGCATCGAGCGGCACGCAGGTGATTTTCTTCCAGCCCGCCTTGAGCATGATCGACGCGGCCTCGGGATCCCAGCGGCAGTTGAATTCCACGCGCGGGCTGTGGATGAACTGCAGCGAAAATTCGTCGATGGTGGACACTTCGGGGCTGAACGAGGCGCCCATGAAAACAAGTTCGCGGGCGTGGGCGGCGAAGCCGTCGTCGAGACGCGCGGCGAGTGCGAGGTTCGTGAACGGCCCCATGGCCAGCACCGTGATTTCGCCCGGGAATTCGCGGACCTTGCGCACGAGGAACGCGGCGGCGGTTTCCGCCGCGGGACGCGTGACCGGGTCGCCTTCCTCCAAGGGTGGCAGGACCTCGGGCGCGTGATAACGCGTGCGCTGGACGGTGTTGTAGTCGGGCCAGGCGTCCATCCACGCGCCCTTGTAAGGCAGCCGGCCGTGGAGCTTTTCCCAGCGGCGCGTGCTCTCTTCCGTATTGATCAACGGATACGTCGCGCCCGGCACCACGGGCACCTCGGTGCGCCCGATCAGTTCGAGCAGGCGCAACGCGTGCGCGGTGTTTTCCTTCTGCCAGCCGTCGCCGCTTTCAATCGTGATGCCCAGCACCTCGACGTCGGGCGACTGCAGCACCATCAGGATCGACTGCAGATTGGAACCGCCCGGGCCGAAGGCGTCCTGGTCAATGATGACTTTGCGTTTGGGAAGCGCCATCGAGTCACCCACCTAAACCGATCAAGCAGTCCGCCCGCGAATCACGCGAATTCACGCGAATGGCCATGCTTGGTGCGAAGGCTCGGGTTGCGGTGGGTCGGATTCGGGTGGATTCGCGTGATTCGCGGGCGACGGTTTGAGACGACGTCACTGCGACGCGGGCGCGGGATCGTTGGGCAGGTTCTTGATGCGGTCGGCGAGCGGCGGGTGCGTGGAGAACGTCGCATTCGGATCACTCTTCTTCTGCTGCAACTGGACGAGCACCTGCCGCAGCGCGCCCGGCGCGTAGCCGACGGTGACCGCGAGCGCCCGGCCGGTCTTGTCCGCGGCGAGCTCGGTCTTGGGATCGAAGCCTTTTTCGAGGAGCGTTTTCAAGAGGTCCGCGATGCCGGTGTCGAATTGCGACAACTGCGACTGCACCTGTGCGGCGGTCGCGTTGTTTTTGACGGCGAGCGTGGTGGTGCCGGCGACGAATTCGGCGCGCGCGATGATTTTCAGCGCGTGACGTTCGGTGATGTGCGCGATCTCGTGCGCGAGAATGGCGGCAAGCGCATCGTCGCTGCCGGCGACGGCGTCATACAGCCCGCGCGTGATGAACACGTAGCCGCCGGGGGCGGAGAAGCCGTTGACCGAGGCCGAATCGAGCACGGCAAACGTCCATGGCAGCGCGGGGCGCGTCGAGTAGTAGGCGAGGGCCTGGCCGAGCAGGTTCACGCGTTTCACGATCGCGTCATCGCGCACGAGGCCGCCGTACTTGCCGATGATTTCGAGGGCGACGGATTCGCCGATGAGTTTTTCCTCCTCGGGGCCGATGCCCATGACGCCTTTGGCGACCTTGCTGGCGTCCTTGGCGGTGTCGGCGACTTTGCGCGACGTGTCGGTCACCGACTGCGTCGTGCTCTTGGCCTTGTCGATTCCCTGGCGAAGTTTGTCGAGACCGCCGAACTGCGCGTGCGCGATCGAGGCGAGTGAGCCGAACGCGAGAGCGACGGCGAATCCGGCCGGGAGGATGCGGCGGGCGCTCATTGGAATTCCCCCTTCTTCTTTTCCTGGAGAAACGCCTTCACGTCGGCGGGCGTCACGGCGGCAGCCTGCGTTTTCAGCCAGGTGAGATCCTCGACGGCTTTGCCGAGGCCGCGGCGGGCGGAATACTCCTCGGCGGCGGGCACGAGCGGGCGGGCGGCGGCGGCGGCGGTGGTTTCACTCGCGGCCACGGGCAGGCCATCCATGCCGCGGGTTTCGGAGGGTTTCTCCTCGGCGAGATTGCCGCCGAAAACCCAGCCGGCGTTCTTGCCGTCGCTGACGCGCAACCAGGCACCCTTGACGGCTTCGACTTTGAGGGACTGGGCGTAACCGATGCGGGCGACGGGTTTCGCCAGCATGTTCGGTTCGGCGAGCAGCGCGGTTTCGACGCGCTTGGTGAACGCTTCGCCGCCGGGCGCAAACGCGGCGGGAAGAGCGGTGGCCGTCGCGAGGGCGAGGGCGAACCAGCCGGGAACTTTGGCTTTCATTTGGATTTGAGGGAAAGGATGGGCTGCCAGTCGGCGGGTGGCGGCGTCGTCGCGAAGTCGCGGGCTTCGGTCAGCAGATTCCGGGTCATGTCGTCGTCGGGTGCGAGCGCCGCCGCGCGCTCCAGTGCGGCCGCAGCCTCGGCGAACCGACGCGCGGTGTAAAGCGCGTGACCTTCCCCGTAGGCCGCAAGAAACGTCTTTTTCTCCGGCGTGAGATCGCCGGGCTCGCCCACGAGTTCGAACACCTCGACGGCGGTCTGCTTGCCTTTGACGCGCAGCGCCGTGAGCGGGCGCACCACGAGGGTGTCGCGGACGAGCGCGGCCGTCGTTTCGCCGAGCAGGATGCTCGTGCCGAATTCCTTGTTCGCGCCTTCCAGGCGGGACGCGAGATTCACCGCATCGCCGAGCACGGTGTAGTTTTTTTTCCGCTCCGAGCCGAGATTGCCGACGAGCATGGAGCCGGTGTTGATGCCGATCCGCATGTGCAGGGTGCGGCCGTGCGAGTGTTGGAGCCGGGTGTTGCGGGCGGCGAGGACGCGCTGCGCGGCCAGCGCGCCCCGACAGGCCGCGAGCGCGTGACCCGGTTGATCCAGCGGGGCGCCGAAGACGGCCATGACGGCGTCGCCGATGTATTTGTCGATGTACGCGCCGTACTCCATCAGGCAGTCGCTCGTCTCCTGCAGGTAGCCGTTGATCAGCTCGAGCAGCTCGTCGGGCGTGACGATCTCCGAGAGATCGGTGAAGCCGGCGAGGTCGCAGAAGAACACGGTCGCCTCGCGCCGTTCGCCGCCGAGCTTGATCGCGTTGGGATCGCGCACGAGGAGCTCGACCACTTCGGGGGCAACGTAGCTGCCGAACATCGCCTGCACCTCGTGGCGGCGCCGGCGCTCGGTCCAGAATTTCTCGGCCACCACGCCGATGAGCCCGAGGCCAGTGGCAAGGACGGGTGTGGCGGGCGCGAGAAACCAGCCGTGGGAGAGGCCGGCGTAGGCGGCAAACAGCGTGCCGGCGGCGAGCGCGAGCGCGGCGACGACGGGCAGGAGGAGGCCGGACTTGCGGACGGTCAGCAGCGCCAGCCCGGCGAGAAACCCGGCGGCGAGCAGCGGCGCGACGACGGGGTGCAAGGGGCGGATGAAGGCGTCCTGGACGAGATTCGCCCACGCCGTCCAGTGCACGAGGACGCCGGGCTCGAGTCCGCCGATGGCGAAGGGTTTCTGGTCGAAGGAACCGGTGGCGCTGGCCCCGACAAAGACGATGCGGCCGCGCACCGAGTCGAACGCCTCGCCGCGCAACGGTGGCTCGGCGGCCAGCCGCGCGGCGAGTTTCAGCGGATCGAAATTTCCATCGGGCGTCGCTTCCATCAGGCGGCCGAGGGTCGGCAGGCCGGCGAGGACAAAACTCGCGGCCGACAACACGGGCACGCGTGACGAGGGGACGTTGAGATCGGCGAGCCCGCCGTGCCAGCGGAGCAGCCCGCCGGTGGCGGAGGTCGGATTTGCGAGTGCGGCCGCGGCCAGCGATTCCGGCGCGAGGTAGTGGCGGATGACGCCGTCGCCGTCAGTGTTGGCGTCGGCGAGCCCCATCCGCGGCCGTGAGAAAAGCGCCGCGTGGTCGCCTCGGAAGCGTTCGCTCCAGAATGCGGGCTGCTGGGTGCGCGTGCGCGCGAGGACGACGTGCGGAAGCCCGGCGGTGAGGGCGCCCAGCAGCTGGTCCTGCTCCACCGCGGCCGAGTGATCGAGGAACACGAAATCGACGACGATCGTGGCGGCGCCGGCCCGCTGCAGTCCGGCGATCAACGCGGCGAACACGCCGCGCGGTGGCGGCCAGGTGCCGCCGAAGCCCTCCTTGCTCAACGCATCGAGCGTGGCGTTGTCCATGAGCACGATGGCGGAGCCGTCGGGGGGAGGCGTGGACGTCAGCGGTCGCCGGCTCCCGGCATCGAAGAACGCCCGATCGAGCGTGGCGCGAATCGGCACCACGTGGAAAAGCCCGACCGCCAGCGCGACCGGCAGGAGCCAGCGCCAGCGAAACGAGAGTGCCCTGCCGGATGCCGTGGCCACGATTCAGCCGAGCAAGTCAGCGGTGCGCGGTTGCGGCAAGCCCGGGGAAAATTTGGGAGCGAGGCTGGGAGCGCGACCGCCCTCGGTCGCCCTTGGACTGAAGCGACCGGGGGCGGTCGCGGTCCCAGTGGCGATCGCTTTCAAACCCGAACCGCCCGACTCCTACGCCAGAATCTGCCGCAGGCTGTCCAAATCGAGAATGCTCGCGAGCGACTCTTCCTGCACGACAGCAGCGGCGAGCGCGGCCTTTTCCTTCTGCAACGCGCGGATCTTCTCTTCGACCGTCCCTTCCGCGAGCAGGCGGTATGCAACCACGGGCTGCGTCTGGCCGATGCGGTGCGTTCGATCGATCGCCTGCGCTTCCGCGGCGGGATTCCACCACGGATCGTACAGAATCACGTAGCTCGCCGCCGTGAGATTCAGGCCGAAGCCGGCTGCTTTCAGCGAGAGTAGGAAAACCGTTTTCGTGCGATCACGTTGAAACTCGTCTACGAGCTCCGCGCGATTCTCCGTCTGGCCGGTCAGCATCAGGTGGCCGATGTCCGCCGCCGCGAGCCGCATCCGGATGATTTCGAGCATCTCGACGAACTGGCTGAAAACGAGGACCTGGTGGCCTTCGTCGCGCAACTCCTCCACGCGCTCGAGCAACGCATCGAGCTTCGCACTCGGCAAATCACGGTGCGCCGGATCGACCAGCGCGGGATGACAGCAAATCTGACGCAGCCGCAGCAGGCTCGACAGCACGTTGAAACGCACGGCGTTCAACTGGTGGTGCGTGTCCACGCCGAGCAGCTGGGCGCGTGCCCGCTTGAGCTCGGCGTCGTACAGGTGGCGCTGCTCGCCCTCGAGCTCGACGACCAAATCGTCCTCGGTGCGCGACGGCAGTTCCGGCGCGGCCTGGGCCTTCGTCCGGCGCAGCAGGAAATGGCGGACGCGCCGGTGCAGCCGCGTGTGCGCCGCCGGGTTGGTGTCCGTGTAGTGACGGCGGAACGAACTCTGCGTCCCCAGCAGCCCTGGCTGCGCGAACGCAAACAGGCTCCACAAATCCGTGAGGCGATTCTCGATCGGCGTGCCGGTCAGCACGAGCCGGTGCTTGCTCAACAGCGCCCGCGCGACCGACGCCACCTGGCTCCCGGGATTCTTGATGAACTGGCCTTCGTCGAGCACGACGGCGTCCCACGGCTGCTGCTTGAACCACGCGGCGTTGATCCGCAGCTGGGTGTAGTTCGCGATCAGGAGCCGGGCGTTGTCCGGAGACGTTTGCGCGTTGGGATCGCCGAGCGACGGATTGTACGCGACGGCGTGCAGCGACGGGGCGAAGCGTTCGGTCTCGACCATCCAGCCGTGCGTCACGCTCTTCGGGCACACGACGAGCACGCGCAGCGGGCCCGATCCTTCCTCGCGATTCTCGGCCAAGTGCAACAGCCACGCGAGCGTCTGCACCGTTTTGCCGAGACCCATGTCGTCGGCGAGCACCCCGCCGAGGCCGAGCGCCGAGAGATGCGCCAGAAAGTGAAACCCCTCCTGCTGATACGGCCGCAGCGTCGCGCGCAGGCCTTCCGGCAACGGCGGCGTCGGTTGCGTCGCGAGCGTCCGGGAGTGTTCCCTCAACGTCGCCGCGAGCTTGGCGTCACGCGTTTCGAGCAAGTCGGCTTCCGACGCCAGTTGCAGCGCGTGCACGCGATGCGTGTGCGGCCGCCCGTCCGTCAACACGTCCGCCGTGTCGAGCCCAAGCCGATCGAGTGCGTCGTCGGCGGAGCCGCCCGCCGGATCACCGACGAGTTCCAGCCGGCGCCAGCCGTGGCGTGGCAGGCTCACCCATTTGCCGCGCGCCTTCGTGAGCAACGCGATCTCGTCGGGCGTGAGCGTAGTGTCGGAGACGCGGAGTTTGACGGTGAGGTTGAACCAGTCGCGTCCGGCCGCTTCCGCCGGCGCGGCGGAAAATTCCACGTGCGCCTGCAACGGCGGCCCGAGCAGATTCGCGAGCCCCGGCGAGGCGTCGACCTTGAGGCCCGGCGGCAGCGTCGCGTGCCACGCGATGAATTCCTCGGGAAACTCCTCGCCGACGGGTCGCGCCCAGTCGGTGTCCCGGTCGCTCCAGGTGAGGCCGAATTCCGTGAGCCGGGAGCTGGCGTCCTGCGCCGCAGCCAGATCGAACTCCAGCAACGGATCGTCGGGCCGCCGGAGCGCGGGGGCGCCGCGGGGCGTCCACTGCCAACCGGTGTTGATCCAGTGCTGCTCGATCGGAAAATCGTCCGCCCGCGCGAAGAGCTGCGCGTGAAACTCCATCGTGTCGACGTCGTCCGGCGCCGGCGTGAGCCAGCACTTCAACCGCGGCCGGAGCGGAATGCGGCGCACGTTGCTTTCCAGTGCGGCTGGCAGCCGCAGGCCGACGGCCCGGAGGCGCGTCATGATGCGGGTGTCACCGAGCGCGGCCGTGGGCAGCGGCGTCGCGGGTGTGGGCGGCGGGCCGTTCCACACGCGATTCTCAAAGTAATAGAGCGGCGACGGTCGCAGCGTGACCAGGGTCGCGCGAGCGGCACTACGGCCGTCGGGCGTCACGAGCCGCAAATCGAGCCGATCGCGCGCGGTGGTCGAGATGCTGGCTTCGAGTGCGAGGGGATTCGGCTCGATCACGAGCGGCCGGCCGTCGTGCATGACGATCGCCTCGCGGGCATCGCGGGTGCGGAAAAGATTGGCCGCGGCTTCCGCGGCGAGCGGCTGCTTGACGGTCGGCCCCTGGAGGCCGGCGGCGCATTCTGCCGCGAGCGCCACGCCCAGCGCGGCCTCGGGCGGCGTCAGGTGGTTGAAGTCGATCGGGCGGGCCGAGGCCAGCGCGGCAAACCACTTCTGCGGCGGCGAACGCCAGGGTTTGCCGGGACCGGCGCGCGTCTCGATCAGGATGCCGCCCTCGGGCCGGATGCGGGCGCGCAGGCCGGCGACTTCGGCGGTGGCGGAGTGACTGCGGACCACGGCGGTGGAATCGTCCGTGGCGGCGAGGGCGCGCTGCCAGGCGGCGAGATCGTTCTGCACGCCTCGCTCCTCAATCGTGTGCCGGAGTGACGAGGTGTTTGTCAGCGGGCGAAACACCTCCGGGATCGGCCGGCCGGCGAGTTCGTGATCGTAGGCGATGTACTGCCAGAGCGCCCACGGGTCGGTCGGAGCCGTGGCGTGATCCCACCAGCCGGCGAGGGCCGGTGCATAAAGCGGCGCGCCGCGCGGCGGCGTGTGCTCGAAACCGTGGCGCAGCAACGTGCCGGGATAAAGCGTGCCGTGGGCCTGGACGAATTCCGCGAAGAGCCCGGCCAGATTTTCGAGCTGGTTGCCTTCTGCGACCGTGAGGGCGCGGCCCAGTTTCTTGGCGAGCACCGGCGTCCACTGTTCCCGGAAGGCCGCCTTGGCGGGCGGTGCGGCGAACGTCGGGCGTGGTGCGGGCGCGATCGCCACCGCCATGGCGTCTGCGGACGCGTCGCCGTTTTCGGGCCGGGTGTTGCCGGTGGCGGCCTTGGTATCGACCTCGTCGAACCAGGCCTTGCCGGCGGCGTAGGCGTGCGAGCAGTTTTCGCGTCGCGGGCAGCTGCAGCGCGAGGACCACTTCCCGAGCGTGAGAAACAACGTGACGCCGAACGGCTCCTCGCCGCCGATCTTGGCTTCGACGTAGTGATCGGCGCCGGCCCACACCTTCTCGACCTGCTTGTTGGCGTAGTACGCCTCGCCGCGCTCGCGGACACTGGTGGGCAGGTTGCCCAGCCACGTGCGCAAAGCGCCCAACGCCTCAGGCGTCTGGACGCTGCGCACAATCGGAGGACGGGCGCGCGGCGGCATGGGATTTTTCCTGGGGCGCGATTCGCCCAGGGGACGTCAGACCGACGCCGCCCGGGCAAGTGCTACCACGGAAGGGCTCAGTACACCTTTTCTTCCAGCAAAGCGAAAAGATCCGCCTCAGTGATGCGCTTTTGCGTCATCGAATCGCGCTCGCGGAGCGTGAACGAGCCGTCCTTTTCAATCGTGTCGAAGTCGATCGTCACGCACCACGGCGTGCCGATTTCGTCCTGGCGCCGGTAACGGCGGCCGATCGCGCCCGCCTCGTCGTAGAACACCGCGTAGCGACGCTGCAGCTTCTTGTAGAGTTCGCGGGCGCGGGCCGTGAGCGCCTCCTTGTTCTTCAGGAGCGGCAGCACCGCGACCTTCACGGGGGCGATGCGGGGCGAGAGCCGCAGCACGGTGCGTTTCTCGACGTTGCCCTTCTCATCGGTCACGTCCTCTTCCGCATAGCCGGCGCAAAGGACGGCGAGCAGGATACGATCGACGCCGACGGCCGGCTCGATCACGTGCGGGACGAATTTCTTCTTCGCCGCCTCGTCAAAATACTCCATCGGCTTGCCGCTGGCCGTCGCGTGCTGGTTGAGATCGTAATTGCCGCGGGCGGCGATGCCCCAGAGTTCCTGCACGCCGAACGGGTACCGGAACATGATGTCCGTCGTGCCCTTCGAGTAGAACGCGAGCTTGGCCTTCGGGTGATCGTATTCGCTGAGGTGTGACTCCGGCAGGCCGATCGAAAGCAGCCAGTTTTTGCACCATTCAATCCATTCCCGGTGCGCCTTGGCCCAGTCGGCGTCCTCGCTGATGAAATATTCCATTTCCATCTGCTCGAACTCGCGCGAGCGGAAGATGAAGTTGCGCGGCGTGATCTCGTTGCGGAACGACTTGCCGATTTGCGCGATGCCGAACGGCAGCTTCACGCGGCCCGTGTCGACGACGCTCTTGAAATCCACGAACATGCCCTGCGCCGTCTCCGGCCGCAGGTACGACACGCTGCTGGCGTCCGTCATCGCGCCGACGTTCGTCTGGAACATCATGTTGAACGACCGCGGCGCCGTGAGGCTGCCCGGCTCGCCGGTCGCGGGCGACGGGATCAGCGCGTATTCCTCGGGTTGCGCCTCCGTGAAATCCTTCGGCTGCACCGGCGCCAGCGTGCCCTGAATCGCCTTCTTGCGCTTGAACGTCTCGGCCGCGGCCTGCAGGTCCTCGGTGGTCTTCTCGTTTTCCAGCGCGCTGACGTAGCCGACGGTCTTGCCGTCGATGACGACCGCAGCGAAGAACAGCTGGTCGGCGCGGAAACGCTGCTTGCTCACCTTGCAGTCGACGAGCGGATCGGTGAAGCCGGCGACGTGGCCCGACGCTTCCCAGACCTTGGGGTGCATGATGATCGACGTCTCGATGCCGACGACGTCGTCGCGGCGGCGCACCATGTCGTTCCACCAGCAGTCGCGGATGTTCTTCTTCAACTCGGAGCCGAGCGGACCGTAATCGAAGAAGCCGTTGAACCCGCCGTAGATCTCGGACGACTGGAAAATGAAGCCGCGCCTCTTGGCGAGAGCGACAACGGCATCCATGGTGACGGCGGGTGCGGTGGAGTCTGCGGACATAAGAAGTGAGAGTTAGCCTGCCGACCCGGGTGGGGTCAAGGTTTGGGGTGGGCCGGGGCCTGTACACCGGGTCCGCCCGGGATACCCGCGTGAGACCCGATTCGCCGCGGCGATTTGCAGATTGCGCGGGAGCGAACCAGTTTTGCAGCCTCGGGTCGGACCCAACCTCCGACCCGCTCCACGTCTTTCGTCCCAGTCATGAAATCGAAAACCTCTCCTTCGCCGCTTCTGCTCGCCCTGATTTTCGCGCTGACCTGCGCTGGCACCGCCAGCCTCACCCTCTATGCCGCCGAGGTGAAACCGGCCAAGCCCGGCAAGGCGAACAAGGCCGCCAAGGCTGAAACCGCCGAGAAAACCGCGCCCGCCGACGAAAAGCGCGCGCCGCTCCAACTCAGTGTCGATCGCAAGCCGATCAACCGCGACGCCTCCGACCGGATCAGTTACGCGCCGATTGTGAAGCGCACGGCCTCGAGCGTGGTCTACGTTTACTCCTCCAAGACCGTGCGCGGGCAGGACATGTCGCAGTTCTTCAACGATCCGCGCCTCCGCCGTTTCTTTGATCTGCCCGGCGTCACGCCGCCCACCGACGACGAGGCCGAGACGCCCCGCGGCCGCAACGAGAACCGGAACAATCGGAAGAGCACCCCGACGGTCCCGCGCGGTGGCTCCCGCAATCGCACGCCCGACCAGACCCAACAGGGCCTCGGTTCCGGCGTGGTCATCACCGCCGACGGCTACGTGTTGACCAACAATCACGTAGTCGAGGATGCCGACGAGGTGCGCGTTTCCATCGGCGAATCGAACAAACGCTATGTCGCCAAGGTCGTCGGCCGCGATGCGCTGACCGATCTCGCGGTGCTGAAAATCGACGCCACCAACCTTTCGCCCGCCACGTTTGGCGACAGCGATCAATTGCAGGTCGGTGATGTCGTGCTCGCCATCGGCAATCCCTTTGGCGTCGGTCAATCGGTCAGCCGCGGCATCGTAAGCGCATTGAGCCGCGGCGTCGGCATCGGGCCGCTCGAGGATTTCATTCAGACGGACGCCGCGATCAACCCGGGCAATTCCGGCGGCGCGCTGCTCGACACCGACGGCCGCGTGGTGGGCATCAACACCGCGATCCTGAGCCGTAGCGGCGGTTTTGCCGGCGTGGGTTTTGCGATTCCGATCAATCTCGTGCGTTCCGTGGCGGAGCAGATCGTGAACACCGGCCGCGTCGAGCGCGGCTTCCTCGGCGTGGCGCCGCAGGATTTGACGGAAGACCTCACGGCGCAGTTTGGCGCCGACAAGGGGGCGCTGATCAGCCAGGTGACGGAGGACAGCCCGGCGTCCCGGGCCGGGCTCAAGGCCGGCGACGTGATCATCAAGGTCAACGCGACCGAGATTCGCGATGCGCGCCACCTGCTACTCACCATCAGCCAGGTCGCGCCGGGCACCGACGTTTCGCTCGAGTTTCTGCGTGACGGTAAGACCGAGACGGCGAAAGCGAAGCTCGCGCGGCGCAACGACGAGATCCTCGCGAAGGAGGACAGTGAAGCTGCGACCAAGGACGTCGGTGTCCTGAACGGCGTGGGCGTCGGCGACATCACCGCCCAGATGCGCGATCAACTGCAGCTCCCTGCCCGGATGAAGGGCGCGCTGATCACGAGCGTGGATCCCGACAGCCCGTCGGGCAAACAGGGCCTGCGTGAAGGCGACGTGATCCTCGAGCTCGACAAGAAGCCCGTCTTCGACGCGGCGTCCGCGGTGAAGTTGAGCGAGGAAATCAAGGGCCCGCGCGTCCTCGTGTTGGTTTGGCGCGACGGCCGCAGCCGCTTCCTCGCGATTGACGAGTCGAAGTAGTGCAGAGCGGAATGCTCCTGCCACCCACGGCGCAACGAACGAGTAAGCCCGGTTGGCGCGGATAGTTGTCTGATCCGCGTCATCTGGGGCAGATGCGGTTAAACCTAAGAACCGCAGTTGAACCACGGAGACACAGAGGGCACAGAGGGGAGAACAAGGAAACAGATGAAGAATGAGTTAACCCTGACGGTGAGTTCAGTTGGCCAAACGTAATTCCCACCAACGGTTCTCTCCGTGGCCTCTGTGTCTTTGTGGTTCAATTCCAACTGCGGACTTTGGGTTCGATACAAGAGTCTGGGTTCATTGGGATGAGGGGGCACTCACTCCAACCCGCCGGTGATCTCGCGGAGCTTGGCGAAGAAGGCTTTTTTCCGCGGTGAGTGGATGCCCCAGTCGACTGGCACGCTCTGGTAGCCGTCGGCGTGGCCTTCGCCCTTCATGCGGTAGTCGAAGAACCGCCAGGAGGTGCCGGCGCGCACGGCGGCGGTGAAGTTGTTCACGGGCTGGTCGAAGTTGAAGTGATCGTCCTCGTTGAAGACGATCGGCGTCGGCCGCCACGCGGGCGGGGCGCGGGTCTGGTTGACCATCTCGGTGATCCGGGCCGGGTCGGTGACGCCGTTGCCGTGAATCAGGATGAAGTCCGAGACCCGCACGACGCTGTCATCCGGGATGCGGCTGCCGCCGTAGCTGGTGAGGACAAGGAAGCGCCGGCCGGCCTGCTGGCGATCGTGCACGCGGACGATGAGTTCGTGCATGCGATCCGGTTTCAGGAGGGCGTGATCATAGCGGACGTTGGCCTCGTTGTTGATTTCGATGATCACGTGGCGATCGCCGCGGGCGAAGAGCCAGTCGAGCGTCTGATCGACGGTTGATTCTTCGAGTAACACTCCGGACTTCCGCCCTGGAGATTGAGGGTGAAGGCGTTCAATCCGTGCCGGCGCCACTCCGGTATGGCGGCGATGAACTCACTGGTGTTGCGATCGGGATCCCAGGGCTTGCCATCGGGAAACGTCCGGCGCGTGCGCGTCGCGGGATTCTGGTCGTCGAAAATTCCCTGCACCATGCGGGAGTTCATCAGCATGCCCTCGATGGACACGCCGTCCCACGTCCGGCCGGCGTACGTGGGCCGGACATCGATCAGGAATTTCTCGCCGGCGATGCTGACGACGACGGGAGCAGGACACAGGTGAGGAGCAAGGGGGCGAGGCGCCTGGCAGGACGGGGAAGGGAAACTCTCGAGGGGACGTCACGATTCCCGCGAAAGCCCGGGAAAAAGCAACGAAGGCGGAAAGTGCACTATGTTTCTGGACAACTAACGCTCCTCAAGGTGTCGGCGAGCGCCTCGCGCGCGCGCGTCTCAGCTCTCAGCTCTCAGCTCTCAGCTCTCAGCTCTCAGCTCTCAGCTCTCAGCTCTCAGCTCTCAGCTCTCAGCTCTCAGCTCTCAGCTCTCAGCTGCCTCACGCCCTGAGATAAATCTGCCGCTTGTTCAAGAACCACGCCAGCGCCAGCATCACGCCGATCGCGGCGAGGGCCGCCAGCAGATCGCCGCCGCCCGTGCCCAAGCGGTCGAAAAACGCCTTCACATCGCCGCCCACAAACCGGTTCGCCACGGTCCGGTAGCCGACCATGCCCGATATCAGGTACAACGTGATCGGGTTCAGTCCGACCCAGATGAACGGCCGACACCAGCTGCGCGCCTGGCGCACATCGACGATGTAATAGAACAACGCCAGCAGCAGCAGACTCCATCCGCCCGCCACGAGGACATACGAGGACGTCCACAGTTTCTTGATCACCGGAAACTGCAGCCCCCAGATCCAGCCGACCGCAATCGCCGCCAACCCGCCACCCACGAGCCACGCGAGTTTCTGCGCGTCCGTCCGATCCGTGCGCCGCAGCAACAGGCCCGCAAACACGCCGAGCAAACACGTCGCCACCGCCGGAATCGTGCTGAGCAAGCCTTCCGGATCGTAATACGTGTCGTACAGCCGCCCCGGCAGATACTGAAAATCCAGGTGGTTGGTGAGGTTGAACCCAGGTTCGAAATGCCCCGTCACCCGCGCCGTCGTGGCCTCAAAAGCCTGCTCGACTTGCGCGCGCGTCGCCTTGTCCGTGCCGAGCTTCGCGGTGATCGCGGCCTTATCGAGCTGGAAGTCCCGCACCGGCACAAACGTCAGCAGCGCCCAGTAACTCACCAGAATCGCCGCCGTGATCCCCGCCAGCGCCCGCGGCTTGAAGAAGCAGAGCAGTAATCCAGTCGCGCCGTACGCGAGCGCGATGCGTTGCAGCACCCCGAGCAAACGCAACCCCGGCCACGGCTGCGTGAAGCCGCCGCTATAGATAATCCCGAGGCCGAAAATCAACGCCGTGCGCAGCAACACGCGCTTCACCGCCGTCGCGCGACCGTGCTGTTCCACCAGCCGCGTGAGCGAGAACACCGACGACACGCCGACAATGAAAACGAAGAGCGGGAAAATCAGATCGTAGAACGCAAACCCCTCCCACGCCTTGTGCTCGAACTGTCCCGCAACGGTCGTCACCGGCACCACCGGCATGATCTTGCCGAGCGCGCGCATCGCCGCGTCGCCGCCGAGGATCCAGAACATGTCGAAGCCGCGCAGGGCGTCGAGCGACACCAGTCGCGCCGGCTTCGCGGGCACGGGGGCAGGGCGAACTGAGGACGACGCAGGAACAGCGGAAGCAGAAGCATTCATCTCACCAAGGGTGTGGAGCGGGGCGGCCCGACGCTGACGGCTTCCCTTCGCGGGTCAACGCCGGCCATGCCTGCCGGCGATCCGTCGCCTGCGGCGTGTCACCCGCCACTCCGCCCTTGCACGCCGGTGCCGAACGCGTCCTGTCTTGAGCATGAAGGTTTCGTTCAACGCCAAGGAGTACGCGCGCCTGCTGGAGCTGGTGCATCTCGGGTTGTGGGTCGCCGGCTCGCGTCACGAGGACCCCGCCACGATGCCGGAGCGCTACGCCGCGATTGCGCAGAAGGCGTTCAGCCTCGCCGAGCCGTTCGGTTGCGCCGATCTGGTCGAGGCCGACGTGAACGGCCAGTTCTTCCCCAACGAGAAACTCACCACCGGACCGGTGGAGAAGCACCTCGCCCAGGGCGTCGAGGACGCGTTCTGGAACGAGCTGGTCGCGCGCCTGAGCGAACGCGATCTGCGCGCCGAGTTGGGGCCGACCAAGCTGACGCCTGAGTTGACCGACGAAGAGGACGAACGTCTCTCCGCGATCGAGGACAGCTACTGGCGCGAGTTCGAGGCGAACGGCGTCGAGCACCTCTTCCTCCTTCGCGGTGGCAAGGGCTGACCCGCCCGCGCTCTCTCCGGCCGTTGCTTTTCCTGAACGCATGCCTCCCTCTTTTCCCCTCATGAACCCGCACCCCGCTTCCCCCGCCGCATCGTCGCGTCGACGTTTCCTCTCCCAAGTTGCTCTCGCCGGTGCCGCCGTCCCGCTGGCGCGCCTCACCCCTGAGGCCGGCGCCGCCGAGCCCAAGGCCGCAGCTCCCGCCGCCGCCGGCCCGCGCGCACCGTCCGTGGTGCACGTGTTCTCCAAGCCCCTGCATTGGATGTCGCACGCGGAAACCGCGAAGACGATCGCCGCGGCCGGCTACGGTGGCATCGATTACACCGTGCGCGTGGCGCAGGGTCACGTCCTCCCGGATCGCGTGCAGGAGGATTTGCCCCGCGCGATCGACGCCGCCCATGCCGCCGGCCTGAAGGTCGAGATGATCACGACCGAGATCACGAGTGCGCGGGAGAAAAACACGGAGACCCTGCTGCGCACCGCCGCGAAGCACGGCGTGAAATTCTACCGCCTCGGCAACTTCAATTACGACGCCAAGCTCGGCGTGTCCGGCAGCATCGAGAAACTGAAGCCGGCGATGCAGGAACTCGCCGCGCTCAACGCGAGCCTCGGGATTCACGGCGCGCTCCAGAATCACGCGGGCACCCGCATCGGTAGCGCGATCTGGGATCTGCACCTGCTGCTGCGCGACATCGATCCCCGCGCCCTCGGCGTCCAGTACGACATCCGCCACGCCGTCGTCGAAGGCGGCCAGTCGTGGCCCGTCGCGCTCAAGCTTCTCGCGCCTTGGATCAAGTGCACCGATATGAAGGATTTCAAATGGGAGCAGTCGCCCGGCAAGGCCGTGATTGAAAACGTCCCGATCGGCGAAGGTATCGTGCCCTTCGATGCGTACTTCAAACTCGTCCGCGAGCTGAACATCGGCGGACCGATGTCGGTGCACCTCGAGTATCCTCCGTTCGAACGCACGCCGAACATGACCGAAGCCGAGAAGCGCGAGAAATTCCCCGGCCTGATGAAGAAAGACCTGACCGCGCTCAAAGGCTACATGGCCAAGCACAACCTGGGCTGAGCTTTTGGCCCGCGAATCACGCGAATGACACGAAAAGAAAGCCCTCTCGTAGTCTGCAGGAATGGACGTTCGCGGTCCTGCGTTCGGCAAAATTTTCAAGGCCGGACTTTCGTGTCATTCGTGTGATTCGCGGGCAGCCTCCGATTCGTTTTGGTTTATCTCCCGCTTAAAATCCTCAGTCCGCATGTCGTCACCCCAATCGATCACCCTCGCCAACGTCAGCGCCAACTTCGAACGCGAGCCGCTCGTGCGGCCGTTCGGTTTCAAGGGCGGTTATCAGTCTGAAATCTGGCAGAGCGCCGCGCGGCTCGAGAGCACCAGCGGCCGGCACGGGATCGGACTCTGCACGCAGGGCGTGCTCTGGAGCGACGCCCACGTCTTCGCCGGCCACTCCGAGAGCGGCGGCAACGCGCTGATGTACGCGATGACCGAGTGGGCCGTGCAACAGCTCAAGGGCCGGAGTTTCACGAACCCGATCGAGCTGCTCGATTCGATCCGGCACGACGTCCACGCGTACGGCAAGAAAATCACCGGCCACGCCGGCCTGCGCGAAACCTTCGCGCTCAACGCCCTCGTCGGCGTCGATTTCGCCGCGTGGCTGCTGTACGCCGCGGAAAATGGCATCACGCGCTTCGACGACCTGATCCCCGCCGCCTATCGCCCGGCGCTCGCGACGCGCCACGAGAAAATTGCGAGCATCCCGCTGATGGCCTACGCCGTGCCGATCGACGAACTCAAGGCGGCCGTCGATCAGGGTTACTTCTTCATGAAGATCAAAATCGGCCAGCCCGGGACGCAGGCCGAGATGCTCGAGAAGGACAAGGCGCGGATCAGCGCGATTCACGCCGCCATCGGCCACGCGCGCACGCCCTACACGGCGAGCGGCAAGCTGCCTTATTACTTCGACGCCAACGGCCGCTACGAAAGCAAGGACGCCCTGCTGCGCCTGCTCGATCACGCGCGCGCCATCGGAGCGTTCGATCAGATTGCGCTCATCGAGGAGCCGTTTCCCGAGGAGATGGAAATCGACATCAGCGACATCCCGGCCCGCATCGCGGCGGACGAAAGCGCGCACACCGACAAGGACGCGCTCAAGCGGATTCAAATGGGCTACAAGGCCATCGCGTTGAAACCGATCGCGAAGACGTTCAGCATGTCGCTCAAGATCGCGCAGCTCGCGCACGAGCACGGCGTGCCCTGCTTCTGCGCCGACCTCACCGTCAGTCCGCTGCTCGTCGAGTGGAACAAGAACGTCGCCGCCCGCCTCGCGCCGTTTCCCGGCCTCGGGCTCGGGCTCGTCGAGACCAACGGCCACCAGAATTACCGGAACTGGGAAACGATGCGCAGCTACCATTCGGCTCCTGACGCGCCGTGGGCCCGCACCACGCGCGGCGTGTTCGAGCTCGGCGCGGACTTCTACGATCGCAGCGGCGGCATCTTCGCCGAGTCGCCGCACTACGAGGCGATGTTCCGCCCGCTCGGGACCTGACATGATTTCCCTCCCGGGACCGCGACCGCCCCCGGTCGCAATCGGTTCAGAGCGACCGAGGGCGGTCGCGGTCCCAGTGCCGATCCCAGTGCCAGTCCCACTTTCGGTCGCCGCCGTTCCCGCGCCATCATGATCCGCCTTCTCTCCGCCGAACTCTTCCGCCTCGAGCTGCGCGCGCGCATGCCGTTTCGCTACGGCATCGCCACGATGACCGATGTGCCGCAGCTGATCGCGCGGCTGACGTTCGATTTCAACGGCCACGCCGAGACAGGCATCGCGGCCGATCTGCTGCCGCCGAAGTGGTTCACCAAAGATCCGACGCGTGCACTCGGTGATGAAATCGACGAGATGCTCCGCGTGATTCGGCGCGCGATCGTACACGCGCAGGCGATTCGCGCCGCCACGCCCTTCGCGTTCTGGCGCGAACTCTACTCCGCCCAAGCCGCGTGGGCCGCCGCGGAAAACCTGCCGCCGCTGCTCTCGAATTTCGGCACTTCATTTGTCGAGCGGGCCTTGCTGCACGCGTTGTGTCGCCGGCATCGGGTGAATCTGGCGACCGCGTTTCGAGAAAATCTCCCGGAGATCGATTTCGCCGGGCTGCAGCCCAAGCTCGCCGGCCAGCGCCCGCGGGACTTTCTGCCTGCGGCGCCCCCCGCCGCGATCTTTGCGCGCCACACGGTGGGGCTGTCCGATCCGATCACCGCGGGTGATCTCGCCGCCGGCGAACGCGTCGAGGACGGCCTGCCGCAGACGCTCGAAGAGGTCATTCGCTTTTACGGCCTGCGGCATTTCAAAATCAAAATCAACGGCGAGGCGGCGCGGGATCGCGATCGGCTCGAGCGCATGGTGCGCGTGCTCGGTGACGCCTGCGGCGACGACTACCAATGTTCGCTCGACGGCAACGAGAGTTTTCACGACGTCGCTTCGTTTGCGGATTACTACGGCGCGCTCGTCGGCGTGGCCGCGCTGCGTCCGCTCTGGCCGCGATTGATGTACGTCGAGCAACCGTGGCACCGCCGCGTTGCGCTGTCGCCGGCCATCGGCGATCTCGTGCGCACCTGGCCGAAGCGCCCGCCGATCATCATCGACGAAAGCGACGCCGAACTCTCGAGCCTGCCGACCGCGCTCGAACTCGGCTACGCGGGTACGAGCCACAAGAACTGCAAGGGCGTCTTCAAGAGTGTCATCAACGCCGGCCTGCTCGCGCAACGCCGAGCGTCGGGTTTGCCCGCGGTGCTGAGCGGCGAGGATCTCGGCAACGTCGGTCCCATCTCGGTCACGCAGGATCTCGCGGCGCAGGCAGTGCTCGGCGTCACGAGCGTCGAGCGCAACGGCCATCACTATTTCGCCGGGCTCGCGCAGTTTCCCGCGGCCTTCCAGGAGCACGCGCTGCGGCTCCACCCTGATTTGTATGTCCCGTATGTGCCCGCGTTGCCTGACGCTCGGGGGAAGCGCGCCGGCTGGCCACGGCTCGATATTCGCGAGGGCCGGATTGCAATGGGCACCATCAACGCCGCGCCGTTCGGCGTTCCGGGTGATCTCGACCTGTCAGGCGTCCCACGCGAGAGCCTCGGCTGAGGTGAAGCCATCAGTTGAAAGGTGAAAGTTGAAGGTTGAAAGCCCCCAATCACCAGCAGCAGCCAATGATCTTGGAGCGCGGGCAGGTTTCCACCGACGGGTGCGTGACTGAATTCGAGCCCAATCGACGGTGCTTGGGTCTGCTTCCGGTTCTTTCAACTTTCACCTTTCAACCTTCACCTGCATGAGTCCGGCTCAGGTGGCGATCACAGCGTGGCTACGCTGATGCCAACCGCCATGGCTAGTGATCGTCGTGGCTACGAGCGCCAGCGAGTGGCGGTCCATCCACTCGCTGGCGCTCGTAGCCACGGCCAGGCGGGAAAGGCAAAAGGCGCTTGTTAAGAGCCGGCCACTTAAGCGATCAACGGCTTGATCACGTGCCCGTGCACATCGGTCAGCCGGCGATCGATGCCGTTGTGCCGGAACGTCAGCCGCGTGTGGTCGAGCCCGAGTTGGTGGAGAATCGTGGCGTGGATGTCGTAGACCGTCGTCGGGTTGGTGCGGTCGAGCGGCTTGTAGCCCCAGACGTCGCTCTCGCCGTGCGTCGTGCCGCCCTTGATCCCGCCGCCGCAGAGCCAGTTCGTGAAGACGTACGGATTGTGGTCGCGACCCTTGCCGCCCTGCGATGAGGGCATGCGGCCGAACTCCGTCGTCCACAGGATCAGCGTGTCCTCGAGCAAGCCGCGCTGCTTGAGATCCTTGATGAAGGCCGCCGCGCCGCGCGCCATGCCGAGCGCGAGCGGGCCGTGGTCGCGTTTCACGTCCTCGTGCGAGTCCCAGTTGCGACGCGGGAAGCTGTTGTCGTTGCCGCTCCAGATCTGCACGAAGCGCACGCCGCGTTCGAGCAGCCGCCGCGCCGCGAGGCATTTCTGCGAAAAGTGAAACGCCTCCTCGTCGGCGGTGATTTCCTTCGGCCACGTCTGCGGGCCGCGGTCGAGGCCGTAAAGTTTATGCACGTGTTCCGGCTCGGCCTTGAGATTCAACGCCTCGGGCGCGGCCAGCTGCATGCGCGCTGCGAGTTCGTAACTCCGGATGCGGGCGTCGAGCCGCTGATCACCCTCGCGCCCGCCGGCATGCTGCCGATTGAGGTCGGCCATCAGGCGGTGCGCCGCGGCCTCGCCCTGCGGCGTGATGTACTTGCCGGCTGGATGCGGAAAGAGATCGGCGATCGGGGTGTCCGTGCCCGGAAAAATGATCGTGCCGCTGTGCTGCGACGGGAGAAACGACGCATCCCAGTTCTTCACGCCGTTCGACGCGAAGCCGCGGTGGTCGGGCAGCACCACGAACGTCGGCAGGTTGTCGTTCATCGAACCGAGCCCGTAGCTTACCCAGCAGCCCGCGCCGGGAAATCCCGGCAGCTGAAATCCGGTCGACTGCAGCAGCGTGGCCGCGCTGTGCACGCCGGACTTGCCCACCATGTTGTGCACGAAAGCCAGATCGTCGACGACGTCGCCAAGCGGCGCGACCACGTCGCTGAGCAATTTGCCGGAACGGCCGTACGGTTTGAAATCCCAGAGCGGACGCAGCCAAGGCCCGAGTCCGTTTTGGAACGCCTCCACCGGCTCGCCGAAATCGCTCGGCTGGCCGTGGCGCTTGATCAGCTCGGGCTTGAAGTCGAAGAGATCGATGTGGCTCGCGGCGCCGGCCATGAAGAACTGGACAACGCGCTTCGCCTTCGCCGGATGATGCAGCGGCTGCGAGTTTGCTCCCGGGGTGTCGGCCGCGAGCGCGCGATCGTTCCCGAGCATCGCGGCGAGCGCGAGGCCGCCGAGCCCGCCGCCGGACTGCCAGAGGAAATCGCGACGGGAGATCGGGCGTGACGCCAGCGGACGATGAAAGGGCGAATCGTTGCGCATGGTTCAGATTAAAATGACCGGAAGAAGTAACCACTGATGAGCACTGATAACCACTGATGAATCAGATCCAGGTCGATGGGATGGAACTTCCCGTTCACGCATCGGCTGGGCGGCCTCCCTGGCACCGCACGGTTTGCATCAGTGGTCATCAGAGAAAATTAGTGGTTCAACGGTGTTTCTTGGTTCAGTCGACGAACGTGAATTCGTTCAGGTTGAGCAGCAGGCGGCAGAGCGCGGGCAGGCCCTCGGCTTCGGCAAACGCGATCAGTTTCGCGCGCTCCGCGGCGTTGGGAACGCGGCCGAGGGCGAGCGCATGGGCGCGTTCGATTTGCGCGGGCAGGTCGGGTCGCTCGTTTCGGACGCGCGCGGCGAGATGCTGCGCCTGCGTGACGACGAAGCCGTTGTTGAGCAGCGCCAGGGCCTGCAGGGGCGAGAGGCTTTCGTTGCGCTTGTCGACGCGCATCGACGGATCGGCGCAGTCCATCGACGTCATCCACGGCTGCGTCTGCGAGCGCACGATGAAGCGATAGATCGAGCGGCGCCAGGTCTTGGGGTTGTCCGGATCGGCAAGATCGTAGCGGAAATGCGGCGAGTGCTCCGGCCGCTCGATCACGAAATCCTGCCAGCCCGGGCCACCCATTGTGAGATCGAGTTTGCCGCTCGTGCTGAGGATGGCGTCGCGCAGCGCCTCGGCCTCGAGCCGCCGCCGGTTTTGCCGCCAGAGCAGGGTGTTGCCGGAATCGACCGCCTCGGCAGCGGCATTGCCGGCGGACGCCTGCCGGTACGTTTCGCTGGATACGATCCGCCGGTGCAGCGCCTTGAGCGATCCGCCGCTGTCGCGAAAATCCGCCGCGAGCCAGTCGAGCAGCGCGGGATGACTGGGCAGGCTGCCGTTGTGTCCGAAATCGTTCGCCGTATCCACAAGTCCACGACCGAAGTGATACTGCCAGACCCGGTTCACGATGCTCCGCCATGTGAGCGGGTTCGCCGGATCCGTGAGCCAGCGGGCGAGGGCGGCCCGACGTTCGCCTTCGGGCGCGTCGGCTGGGAGCGCGAAGCGTGCCGGTGCAAACGTGAGCGCGGACAACGCCCCGGGCTCTACGGGCCGGCCCGGCTGCGTGACCTGGCCGCGGGCGAGCAGGAAGATCGGTCGCGGCTGTCCGCCGGTGTCGCCCGTGCCCTTGAACGAGCTCGTTCCCGTGTGAATGCCGCCGGCGTAAACCAGGTCGGGTTTGGGCAGCGTCTTGAGTTCTGCGGCGATGCGCGCGGACGCCTCCATCAGGGCGGCGCGGCGCAGGCGGGTGGGTTCGTCCGCCACACTTTGCAACAACGCCTCAAGCTCGCGTTCGAGCGCGCGTTTTTCCTCGGCGGCGAGCGCGGACGGAGCGACGCCGTCGGTGAGGTTGGCCTTGGCCCAGCGCGGTCCGGCTTCGATGGAATCGAGCGCGGTCACGGGCCGCCCGAGTGCGACGTTCTTGCCCGTGCGATCGGTGACGCGCAGTTCGGCGAGTGCGAACATGTAGTCGTCCTTGCGCGGCGCGAGTTTCACGACCGTCACGCGCACATAACGGCCGATGATCCCATCGCCCTTGCCGCCCCCCGTCGTGAAAGGGGTTAGGCCCGGATTCCGGAAATCGGCCATGAACGTGAGATCGAATTTCTGCCACAGCAGGCTCACGCCGCTCTGGAAGGTCGGGTCATCGCTCGCCTCCACCTTGAAACGCACGGGAAAACCGAAGCCGGCGCCGATGCCGTTGAAGTTGTCGTGGCTCGGCAGGAGGGTGACGCGTTCGATCTCGACCGATTCACCGAGATCGACCTGCACCCATTTTTCCACGTCGGCGGTCGGCGACAGCGCGCTGTGATAGCCGCGACTCGGACTGGGTTTCTCCGGATTCGCCGGATCGTTTTGCGGGGGCAGTTCGAGGCGGTGCTGGAGTGCGGTCAACGCGGCGCCGGCTTGCGCGCGCAACGGGGCTTCGAGCGCGGCGAGGGCCGCCTGCGTTTCGCGCTGCTCGCGCCGGACACGCTGGAAGCGGGCGTTGAGGGTGGCGTCGCGGTAGTACTCGCGGTCCGTCCGATCGAGCGCGGAGAACACCGCCTGCAGCCGGTAGTAATCTTCCTGCGGGATCGGATCAAATTTGTGGTTGTGACACTGGGCGCAGTGAACCGTGAGGCTGGAAAACGTGCCGAGCGTGTTCGCGACCATGTCGTCGCGGTCGAGGTGGCGCGCGATTTTGCCGTCGATCTTGGACTCCGGGACCTCGGCGTGACCGATGAAATCCCACGGGCCGGCCGAGATGAAGCCGAGCGCCTCGACGCCATCGATGGTGTCGGGAAACAACACGTCACCCGCGACCTGCTCCTGCACGAAGCGCGCGTAGGGCTTGTCGGCGTTGAGCGCGCGAATCACATAGTCGCGATACGGCCAGGCGTTCGCGCGGAGCTTGTCCTTGTCGTAGCCGTGCGTGTCGCCGTAGTGGACGACGTCGAGCCAGTGCCGGGCCCAGCGTTCGCCGTAGCGCGGTGACGCGAGGAGTTTTTCCACGAGACGATCGTAGGCGTCGGGCGCGGGGTCGGTGGCGAAGGCTTCCAACTCCTCGGGCGTGGGCGGAAGGCCGGTGAGATCGAAATACAGTCGGCGACCCAGCGTGCGAGCGTCGGCGGCGGGTGACGGCGTCAGGCCCTTGGTGGCAAGGGTGGCGCGGATGAACGCATCGATCGGATGCGGCGCGCCTGCGGGCGGAGGCGTTGCGACCATCGGTTTGAGCGACCACCAGTCGAGCGGATCGCGGACGGCGGCGCTGGCGGAGTCGGGCCACGCGGCGCCGGCGTCGATCCAGGATTTGACCGTCGCGATCTCGGCCGGGCTGAGCGGCTCGCCGTCGGGCGGCATCTTCATGTCCTCGACCTCGCCCGCGATGAATTTCACCAACGGGCTCGTCGCGCCCTGGCCCGGCAGGATGTTGGGCGCGCTGCCTTCGCCGCCGGTGAGGGCGATGGGTTTTACGTCGAGCCGGTACCCGCTCTTCTGCTTGTCCGGGCCGTGGCACTTGAAGCAATGCGCCTCAAGGATCGGCCGGACGTCGCGCACGAAGTCTGGCGTCGCCGCGAAGGCCGGCACCGTCAGCAACAGCAGGGGGAGGGCGGGCAACCGCATCGGCTGAATGAGGCACAGACCGGTACGGTCATCAAGCTGCACCGCCGGTTCACTCCGCTCCAATTCGGACTCGAAGTCTCCGCGTCGTTGGACGTGGATGGACGGCGCAGGAAAACACTTCGCTCCGGCCGCCCTGAGTGGCGCGGAATTCCCCTTCCCTTTCGCATGATACCCCGTCGCCAGTTCCTCCAGACCCTTGCGCTTGCCGCTGCCACGCCGGTCATCGGTGCGACGGTGGCGAAACCGGATTTTCGTCTGCGCTATCTGCTCTCGTCGGCGATGTACGGGGAGATGCCACTCGACGCGATCCTCCCCGAGGTGGCGAAAACAGGCTGCGAAGCGATCGACATCTGGTGCCGCGTCCACGGCAACCAGCGTGAACAAATCACCGCGATGGGCGACGACGCCTTCGCGGCGTTGCTCGCGACACACCAGGTGAAACTCGGCGTGAGCACGCGTTATCCGCTCGGGCCGACAGGCCTGCAGGACGAGATGCAGTGGCTGAAAAAGTTCGGCGGCGGCATCATCGTTACCGGCAGCAAGGGACCGAGCGAGCCGTCGGGCGCGGCCGCGAAGGCCGGCATCCTGGCGTTTCTCGAGCAGATGAAGCCGCACGTCGCCCGCGCCGAGCAAGCGGGTGTAACCATCGCGATCGAGAATCACGACCGGCAACTGCTGCATCACCCGGACTCACTGCGTTACTTCGCCGAGTTCAACCGCTCGCCGCACCTCGGAATTGCGTTCGCGCCGCATCATCTGCACGCGTGGACGGATCAGATCCCGGCGCTGATCCGCGATCTGGGCGCGAAGCAGATCTCGTTCATGTATTTTCAGGAACACTCCGACGGGATCCGCCAGAAGGTCGCGAAGGAAATAGAGATGAAACAACTGCCGGGATTTGGCGGCGGGCTCGACTACCGCCCGCTGCTCAAGGCGCTCATCGACATCCGCTACACGGGTTACGTCGAAATCTTCATGCATCCGACGCCGCGCGGCATTCCCATCCTGCCGACCGTCGCGGCAATCACCGGCGCGATCAACCAGTCGCGGGCCTATGTCGAATCCTGCCTGCGGGAGGTCGGCGGATGAGCCGTGCCTCGCCCTGGTGGCGGTGGGCGCTACTCGCGGCGGTGACGGCAGCCGCTGCCGCGAGCGGGCGCGGCGAGCCGATGGTGGTGGGATTCGATCGGTTTCATGCGCAGGGCACCGCCATCGATGGCGGCCGGTTGCTCTATAACGAACTCGGCTGCGCGAACTGCCACGGCGGCGACACTGGTCTGCCCGCGCGGCGCGGACCGGAACTCGCGACCGTGACGACCCGCGCCACCGCAGAGTGGCTGCAGGCGTTCATCGCGGATCCGTCGCGACATCGCGCGGGCACGTCGATGCCGCACCTGTTCGCGGCGCGCGAGGCCGCTGACGTTGACGCCGTCGTCCATTATCTCGGGACCCTTGGGTCCAAGACTCCGCCGCGGCCGAAGGTGCTGCGGCACATCAACACCGATTTGGGCCGAGAACTCTTTCACACCAAGGGCTGCGTTGCCTGTCATGCGCCGCGAGCCGACTATGCGCCGCCGGAAGGTCGGCCCGCGGCGACGGAGTTCACGCATGCGTCCGTCGCATTGCCGGAGCTGAAGGAGAAGTACGTGCTGGCCACCCTCGCCGAGGTCATTCGGGACCCGTTGAAGACACGGCCCGACGGCCGGATGCCGCGGATCGAATTGGAAGAACAGGACGCCGTGGACATCGCGGGCTATCTGCTCGGCCTGTCCGGCAGCGATGGCGAAGCGGTGCCGAAGCTGCGTCCGTTCCTGTCGAACGCCGCCAAGGCTGAGCGTGGCCGCGCCATCGTGAAAACGTTCCGCTGCGCCGCGTGCCACGATCTGCCCGCGGCCGTGGCCGTCACCACCATTCCCCTACAGGCTTTCACCGGCGGCTGCCTGGGCGAAACTCCCGCCGCCGGCCTGCCGCGCTATCCGCTCAGCGCCGCCCAGCGCCGCGCGCTGGCCGCGTATCTGGAACGTCGTGACGAACCCTTGGCGGCCGCGTTGCGCGCCAGCCTGACGCTCGCGGCCTTGAACTGCGCGGCGTGTCATGAACGCGACGGCCGGGGCGGGCCCGACGGGGCGCGGCGCGCGTACTTTCTCGGCGATCACAATCTCGGTGACACGGGACGCCTCCCGCCGCCGCTCACGGGTGCCGGTCGGAAACTGCAACCGGACTGGCTCGCGCAAACACTGAAAGGCTCCGCGCGGGTCCGTCCGTATCTGCAAACGCGGATGCCGGTGTACGGCAACGCCGTCGCCGCGCTGCCGGCGCTGTTGCACGAGAGTGATGCGCGCTCGGAAAGGGCGCTGCCTCCGGGCGACATCGAGGCGGGACGCAAGCTGCTGGGCACGCAGGGCGGGGTGAGTTGCATCACGTGTCACCGCTGGAGCGACCGCGCATCCCTCGGTATCCAGGCGTTGGATCTCTCGACGATGGCGAAACGCCTCGAACCGGGCTGGCTGCGCGAGTACCTCGTGAATCCCGCGGCGTATCGTCCCGGCACGTTGATGCCGTCGTTCTGGCCCGAGGGAAAGGCGTCCAATCACGCCATTCTCGGCGGCGACACCGACCGGCAGATTGCGTCGATCTTCGCGTTTGCCCGCAGCGGTCGCGGACTGCCCGAAGGCATTCCGGAAGCGGCGTCGCGGGAGTTTGAACTGACGCCCCGCGATCGTCCGATCGTGATGCGCACGTTCCTGCAGCAGGCGGGCACGCACGCCATCCTCGTGGGTTTTCCCGCGGGCGTGCATCTCGCCTACGATGGCCGCGAGGCGCGTCCGGCGATCGCGTGGAAGGGGCGTTTCTTTGATGCGTACAGCACGTGGTTCGTGCGCGCGGCGCCGTTCGAGAAACCACTTGGAGATGCGATTGTCTCCTGGCCCGCGCCGGCCGCAGCGGAGGGGACGCGTCGCTTCGAAGGCTACCGGCTCGATGCCGCCGGGGTGCCGACCTTCCTCTTTTCCGTCGACGGCGTCGTGGTGGAAGATCGCATCGAGGCGACCGCAACCGGACTGCGGCGGACACTGCGTTGGAACGTCGAGGCGCTGCGATCGCTCCCGGTCTCGCATCCGTCCGGCGTGACGGTGAGTGAAGCCGCGGGGAGCGAGGCGGGAAAACTCAGCTATCTCTACACATGGTGACCTTCTTCAGTCTGTCGCCGCACACGCCGCGCGCGCTCCGCATGCTTGGCCTCGGCGCGCTGGGCCTCGTTCTCGGCGGCTTCAGCCACGCGACCGAGCACTACGAGCTCCAGACCATCCAGACGGCGAGCTCGCCCACGGCGTCGCGCAGCACCGCTTGGAAACCCGGCGAGGGCATTCCGCTCGAGGTCAGCGGCATGGATTTCGCCCCCGATGGCCGCCTCGCGGTGGCGATTCGCAAGGGCGAGGTCTGGCTGATCGACGGGGTCGTCGGCGAGGCCGTGCCGAAGCCGCGCTACACGCTTTTTGCCTCGGGCCTGCATGAACCGCTCGGAGTGTTGCGTGAGGGCGACAGTCTGCTGGTGGCGCAACGCACCGAGGTGACGCGACTCCGCGACACGAACGCCGACGGGATCGCGGACGAGTATCTGACCGCGGGCCGGGGCTGGAATGTTTCCGGCGCGTATCATGGTTATGCGTACGGACCGAAGCGCGACGGCCGCGGCCAGCGCTGGGTGACGCTCAACCTCGACATGGGCGACCGCACCGACAACAAGGCCGCGTGGCGCGGCTGGGGCGGAATCATCGGGCCCGACGGTGAGTTTCAACCCATGGTCGCCGGCATGCGATCGCCGTGCGGCCTCGGCGCGAACCGCGAGGGCGACATGTTCTGCGTCGATCAGCAGGGCACGTGGATTCCCTCCACGCCGATTTATCACCTGCGGCGCGGCGCGTTCTATCTCAATCCCGAGGGCATCGCCTCCGAGAACCGTCCGGGCTCGCCGGTGAAGTTGTCCGCCCCGGTGCCGAGCAAGGTGCCGTATCCCGAGGCGTTGCGCGCCCTGCCCGAAATGGTGCCGCCGGCGGTGTGGCTGCCGTACAATAAAATGGGCCGCAGCGGCACCGACCTCGTGGTCTGCGATCAGGCGGGGAAATTCGGGCCCTTCGACGGGCAGCTGTTTGTCGGCGAATTCACCGATGCGAAGGTGAGCCGCGTCTTTCTGGAGAAGGTCGACGGCGAGTATCAGGGCGCCGCGTTTCCCTTCATGGCGGGCCTGGCATCGGGCGTCGTGCGCCTACTGTTTGCGCCCGACGGCAGCCTGCTGGTCGGCATGAGCAGCCGCGGCTGGTCGTCGCTGGGCACGCAATCTTACGGCTTGCAGCGGGTGCGCTGGGACGGCGTGACGCCGTTTGCGCTGCGCGAAATGCGCGCGCGACCCGATGGCTTCGAGCTGGCCTTCACCGCTGACGTTGATCCCGCGACGGCCGGCCGCGTTGAGTCGTACACGTTGAAGAGCTACACCTATCTTTACTCGAACGCCTATGGCAGTGCGGAGATCGACGCGCAGCCGCTGCGGATCGAAAGCGCGACGGTCAGCGCCGACCGGCGCAACGTGCGCCTGAAAGTCGAGGGCCTGCGTCCGCACTACGTGCACGAACTGCGCGCCGAGGGCGTTCGTTCCGCCGCTGGCAACCCGCTCGCGCATCCGGATGCGTACTACACGCTGAACCGGATTCCGCGGTGAATTGGATCGGACGGCCACCGTCTGGGACCGTGACCGATCTGGGATGGACCGATCTGGGACCGCGACCGCCCTCGGTCGCTTCCGGCCGGATGCGACCGAGGGCGGTCGCGGTCCCACACGATCTCCTTTGAAGCCTCAGAAGCGCCCGCTGATGCCGAAGTTCACGAATGCGCCGTTGTCGAAATCGCCCTGCACGCGGTTTGGCCGGACGTAGTACCATTCCTGATGCGCGTTGAACATGTTCTGGAGGTCGCAGTAGATCTCCAGCTTCGGCGAGAACACGTAGCTCAAATTGAGATTCACGGCGGTGCGTTCGAATTTGTAACGGAGGCGCGAGGCGTCGGTGGAATAACCGACGAGATGCTCGCCGGTGTAATTCACGAGGAGCCGCGTGCGCAGTTTGCGCCACGGGAAGCTCAGGCCCGCGTTGGCGGTGCTGGGCACGAAGTTCGGAACGAGGTTCGTGGTGCGCGGGCCCGTTGAGCCGTAGTCGCCCTCGGTGGTGAGGCGCGTGTAGTTGGCAAAGAAGCTCAGCCGTTTGAGCGCGGCCGGGAGAAACGTGAGCTGCTGCTGGTAGCTCAGCTCGATCCCGTCGATGCGCGCGCGACCGGCGTTGAGATCGGTGATGAGATTGTAGCCGCCATAGCTGCCGCCAAAGCCGTTGTCGGGGCCGTTCGGTACGGTCTGGCCGCCGAGCGAGACGATGAAGTCCTTGAGGTCCTTGCGAAACACGCCGACCGAGAACGCGCCGACCGGCTCGAAATAATACTCGAGCGTGAAGTCGATGTTCTCGGCGAACTGCGGCTTCAACGCCGGATTGCCGACCGTCAGGGTCTGCGTCTGGTCGTTGACGTCCTCGCGCGGCACCAGATTGGCGAACGGCGGGCGGCCGATGCTGTTCGACCAGTTGGCCCGCGCGAGGAGGTTGCGCGAAAAGGTGTACGTGAGGTACGCGCCGGGAAACGTCTGGCTGTAGCGCCCCTCGATCCGGCGCGGATTGTTGTAGTCCGTTCGCGCGCGCAGCACCGGATCGGGGATCGCGGCGGCGGTCGCGAGGGTGCGCGAGCGGACGAAGCCCTTGCCCGTCACCTCGGTCTCCTCGAAGCGCACCCCGGCCACGGCGCGCAGCTGGCGCCAGCGGGTGCCGGTCATGAGGTAAGCCGACGAAATGTCCTCGACCACCTTGCGCGTGCCGATGAATTTGCGCGACTCGTCGTAGTACGGATCGGCGATCCAGTGCGTCGGGTTCTTCTTCACGTGTTCCGCAGCGTATCCGACGTGCGTATACGGAATCGGTCCGTTGCGCAGGCTCTCCGAGGTCTGCACGTCCTTGAAAAGGAAAATGCTGAGATCGCCGTCGTTGCGGCCGGTCGCGGGATTCACGCCGAGCACGCCGTCCGGCCCCGCGTACTGCCAGCGTCGGTCGCCGCCGACCTCCTCGGCGGACTGGCGGCGGAAACGCACGCCGCCCTTGAGGTACGTGGTGCCGCGGGCGTCGAAATGATACTTCGCGTTCGCCGACGCGCTCTGGAGGATGCCGTTGCGCTCGTTGTCGCGCTTGTTGAGTTCGCTGTTCGTGTAATTGCGGAGATCGAAGATGCTCGGTCCGGCCGTCTGCGTGAAGACGGGGAGCGACGGATTCACGGTCTTGTCGAGCGTCCAGCCCACGCCGGTGAGCCAGGTGCGGAAGAAGCCGCCGGAGCCGACGTCGGGGCTGTTGTGACCATCGTTCTGCCGCACGATGCTCTCCGAGTAGGCGGTGTCGTAATCGAGGGTGAAGCGCTTGAACGTGTGCTCGGCACCGGCGTGCACCTGGCGCTGCGAATCCTCGAAGCGGTTGCCGTCGCTCTGGAGCTCGAACGTCGACGCCGCGACCGGCCGCACGCGCGTGATCGCGTTGGTGAAGTCCGCGAGAATCGCGTTGTTCCCGGTCGGCTGGCCGGCGGCGTTCAGCGGTGCGAGGGTGCGCGCGGTGAAGGCGCGAGTGCGGAGGTATTCGAACGAACGCTCGTGGGCGTCGTTGTAGATGCCGTTGAGAAAGACGCGGAAGGTCGGGCTGAAACGATAGTCGATCTTCAGGGTCGCGCTCTTGTTCTGGCGGTTGTTGTAGATATCCGCCGAACGGTAGTCCCAAACATATGCCGGATCAGCGACCGTGAACGCGTAGTCCTGGGTCAGCTGATACCCGGTGACGGCGTTCTCGCTGTAGAACATGCTGAACGTGATCCCAAGGTTGCGGTTGCCGCCGAACGCATCGAACACCTCCTGGTAGCTGAACGACGTCATCGGGTGCAGCGGCCGGTTCCGCGTCGCGGGATTGTGATCGTAGAAGAACGGCGCCCACTTCGCGCCGAACCGGTAAATCATCCGCCGCTTTTCCTTCATGCTGAGCGGCGAGCGCGTCTTCATGTTGATGTTCCCGCCGAGCGAGTCGGCGTCCATGTCCGGCGTCGCGGCCTTCGTCACCTCAATCGTGTCGAAGAATGCGCCGGGAATGCTGTTCGTCCGAAAATTGCGGTTCATGCCGCCGGAGCTCGCCATCTTGTTGCCGTCGACCGTGACGGAATTGAGCGTGTGGTTCGTCCCGCGGACGAGCACCTCGCTGACCACGCCCTCGCTGTTGAGCGAACCGGCGATGCCGGGCAGCCGGATCAGGAGTTCACCGGCCTCGCTGTTGGACAGGTTGCCGTACGCGTCGAGCGCGACGACGCTTTTCACGCTGTCGGCGTTGCGTTGCGCGGTGAGTGCGGCCGCGTTGCCCTCGCGTTCGCCCACCACGCTGAACTTTTCCAGCCGGTAAACATCCGCGCCGAGGTCGAACACGACGGAAAGCTGCTGGCCCGCGGCGAGCGGGATCAGGCGTTCCTCGCGATTGAGTCCGATGTAGGTGACGCTGACCGCGTGGTTGCCCGCGGGCAGGCCGTCGAAAACGAAACGGCCGAAGGTGTCGGTGAGCATCCTTCGCCCGAGCGCCGGAATTTCGACTGCCGCGCCCTCCAGCAGCGCGCGGGTGGCACCGTTGCTTACCTGACCGGTGAGACGACCGGTGGCGGCGTCGGTCGTCGCCGTGGATTGCGCGTATCCAAAATTAGGGCACGCCAGATTTGCGGCGGTGGTGAACAGGGCGACGACGGAGAAACAGAACCGGGCGGGGTAACGACGGATCATGGCGGGGTGGGGTGAACGGGAGGCGAGAGGTCTGAGGCGAGAGGCGAGAGGCGAGCGCTGAGAGCGTCTGGGAGGTTTAGAGGGATGGGGTCAGGGCTTGGTAGAACTCATACGGCGCGATTCGTCGGCTCGATCTCTCGACGCTCAGCTCTCATCGCTCCCCATGTTCCCTCCGTTTACGGTTCGACGGCAGAAACCAAAGTTTGAGCGGGAAACTATGAAACCCGGAGAACCCGGAGGTGGGGAATTCAGCAGCCAGAAAGCCAAGAACGGATTTTTCCTGGTTTCTTGGTTTCCTGCTTGGACCTGTTTCGTCGGGCTGGGGCGCAGCCCGGTTAGGCGATGACTCCTTCCTGCCTCAGCGAGGCGAGGGCGGCCTCGTCGTAGCCGAGCTCGCGCAGGATCGCGACCGTGTGTTCGCCGAGCTCGGGGGCGCAGTGGCGTGGAACGGGTGGCGTGCCGTGCAGCCGCACGGGCGTTCCGGGCAGTCGGAGCGCGCCGGCTGCGGGATGATCGATCGTGATGACCATCCCGTTGGCGTTGAGCTGAGGATCGTCGATCGATTCCTCGAGCGTGTTGATCTTGGCGCAGAAGACGCCCTTCGGTTCGAGCTCCGCGAGCCACACGACGGTGGTCTTCTCGCGGAAGCGCGCGGCGAGGAGAGCGTTGAGCGCGCGGCCGTTGGCCTTCTGCTGCTCGTGGGTCGAGAACTGGGGCTGCAGCGAGAGATCGCCGAGGCCAATGGCCACCGAGATGTCGCGCACGGCGTTGTCGGAGAAGACCGGCGAGATTTCAATGTAGCCGTCCTGGGTCGCGAACGACTTGTCCACGATCGATTCGTTCGCGCTCACGCCGGCGAATTCCGTCACGCGCGCCGCGTTCATCGCGGCCGGTCCTTCCCAGGAATGGGCATGGAACGCGACGCTCAGCAGATCGGTGGTGACGCGTTGACCGCGGCCGGTGCGGGCCCGCGCGAGCAGCGCCATCAGGATGCCCTGCATCAGCATCAGGCCGGCCGGGTAGTCGGCGGAAATACCGGCCGGAAACGGGGGCTTCGCCGGATCGGGTTGCGTGAACCAGCCCGCCTCCGCGCGGGCCATCAGGTCATGGCCGCCGCGCGCGCGATCGGCCGAGGGGCCGTGATCGCCCCAGCCACCGGACGAGGCGTAGACAAGTTTGGGATTTTGCGCGGAGAGTTCGTCGTAACCGAGGCCAAGCTTCTCCATGACTCCGGCGCGAAAGTTGTGCACGACGACGTCGGCCGTCGCGACGAGCGCGCGAATCGCCTCCTTGCCGCGCGGGCTCTTCAGGTTCACGGCGAAGCTCCGCTTGTTGCGGTTGAGGCCCGCGTACGGGAGGCTCACGCCGTGCACGAACGGACCCCAGCGGCGGCTCCAGTCACCCGCGTCCGGCCGCTCGATCTTGATCACATCGGCGCCGTAGTCCGCCAGCAACTGGGTGCCGACCGGCCCCTGATACACGTGGCTGAAATCAACAATGCGAATGCCCGATAGCGCGGATGCAGTGGCCATAAACGTGGGGTGCATCACACCCGCGATTGGATTGTTGATTGTCAACAAAAAGTCCCTGATGTGTCAGAGGGTCGCGAATGTCCCGCGACGCTGGCGCCCGTTTTGCTTTTCCTCCCATGATCACCCGACTGACGACCACTTACGCCGACTCAGTTTGCACGCTCTTGCTGCAGCCGCCGGAAGGGAAGCCGCCGACGCTCGACTACACCGTGATGGACGCGTTGGACGCGGTGCTGGCTGGAATCGAGGCGCACGCGGCGGAGCTCAGCGCGGTGGTGGTGCGGAGCGCGTCGCCGAAGTTCTTCTGCGCCGGAGCGAATATCCAGGTTTTGGAGACAATCGACCGCCACTCGATCGCGCCCTGGGTGCGGCAGGGCCACCGGCTGCTGAACCGGCTGGAGGCTTTGCCTCTTCCGGTGATTGCGTGTGTCGAGGGTTATGCCATGGGGGGTGGCCTGGAACTCGCGATGGCGTGCGATGTGATTTTCGCCTCGGACGCCGCGCGCTTTGGGCAGTCGGAAACCAAGCTCGGTTTCGTGACCGGGTGGGGCGGGAGTTACCGCCTCGTGCGCCGGGTCGGCGTGGCGCGCGCGAAGGAACTGGTGTTCAGCGGCCGTCTGTTCGACGCCGCCGAGGCGGTGCAGTGGGGTGTGGCCGAGTGGCACGGCCCGCCCGAGGCACTCGAACGGCATCTCCACGAATTTCTGACGGCGGTGAAGGGCAACAGCCGGGTCGCGATTCGGGAGATGAAACAGATCCTGGCGTCGTGTCCGGACACGAGCCTCGAGGAGAATGCGACGATCGAGGCCAACGCCTCGCAGCGCTGCCTGACCGAGGGCGACGCCGCGGATCGCTTGCAGGCGTTCCTGCGCAAGAAATCTGCGCCGCCGCCCAAACCGTCGAATTAGGCTCCTCGACCGGGCCCTCCTTCCTCCCAAAATGAAACTCATTTCCAACCTGCAGGAACAGGTCGTGGTTCACCTGCGCCACCGGATCCTTTCCGGCCGGCTGCAACCCGGTACGCCGTTGCGCGAGGAGTCGCTCGCGCGCGAGTTTGGCATCAGCCGCGGTCCGATTCGCGATGCGTTGCTTACGCTGACCAAGGAGGGACTGCTGACGGCCCGGCCCAACGTGGGCGTGAAAGTTGCGGCCGAACCGTCCGCATTCAAACGCAACGTGCTCGTTCACCTGCGGCGGGAGATCGAGGCCTCGGCGTTGACGGCCTGGTTCGAGAATAAGGATCGCACGCTCTTGAGCGCACTCGACGAGAATCTCGCGCAGTACAAGGCGGCGTGCCGCGCCGGTGAGCTCGGGCGGGTCGTCGAAGTGGACATGGCGTTTCACCGGCTGCTCGTCGAAACCGCGGACCACGGAAGCCTCGTGGATCTCTGGCTGCCGATCATCCTGCGGATGTACCTGCGCTATTCGCGGCATCGAACCTTGATGGAGAGCCACCGTGAGCATGCCGCGATCGTGAAGGCGATGCACGACGGCCGCGAGTGGGAGGCAGCCGAGCTGTTGCGGCAGCACATCGTGTGAGCTGGCGGCGCAGGCGCGGCGTTCGGGTGCGCTTGCTGCACGCGGCATGCCTGCGCTCCCGGTGCGGGCCGGTGTATCCAGCTTTCACTGCTTTCTCACAGGGTGGTCGCTTGTCTCGCCGGGCGGGGGCTGCACCATCGGCGGGAAGGCATGAACCTGACCCGCACTTTTCAAGGCCTGGAGGCCACATTGAAATCATCCGGAGTCGGACGCTTTGGCGGCGCGGCGTTCCTGTCCGTGTGGCTGACCTTTTGGGTGGCGGGCGAGGCGGTCGTCGCATGGATTCTGATCCGCGGCGCGTGGTCACTCATGACCGGAGAGCCGCCGGGCGTCGGACGGGCTCCGCTCGAAACGGCGCCGGCGCTGGCCGTCGGTCTGTTCATGCTGACCTGGCTGGCCTTCTGGACGCTGGGCGGCGTGCTGGCCGGCCGGGAGTTGCTCAGCCTGCTGTTCGGCCGCGACCGGTTCGTCGTCCGGCCCGATGCTTTGGAGATTGAGTACCATTTCGGGCTTTTTCGAACCCTGAAGTCATTCCGGCGTGATCACGTCCGAAGGTTCTACCGGGTGCCGGCGCGCGATATCCTTTCCGTCGATACGACGCGAGGCACGGTCGAGCTGACGCGGCGTGGCACCGGCGGCGATCTCGAGCGCCTGGCAGCGGCGCTGAACGAGGCGTTTTCCATCGGGCCGCTCGCCCCCGACGCGGGCGCATTGCCCGGCGAGTGGTGGGAGCTGGTGTCACCGGAAGGTGACTCCCTCGTGCTCAAGAGTCCCGCCGTGCGGGCAAGAGTGGCCATGGTGGTGTGGATGATCTTTCTGCCGCTGGCCCTCGTCGCCGGCTATATTTTGAACGCGTCGCTGGCCCAGTCCTCGCTGCGCTCGCTGGGTGCAATCGTCGGCGTGGTGGCGGGGCTGGTGGGATTTGGCGCGTATCGGCTGACGTATTACCGCAGCGAGTGGGTGCTTGGACCGGGCGCTCTCACCCTGCAGCAGCGCGCCCACGGTCGCGTCCGGCGGCAGTTCGAGGCCACCGCGCTGCAGTTGATCGAAGAGCGGGATTCAGAGGGCGATCACTGGTACCGGTTGTACGCGGTGACGACGCTGTCCGCGGGTGCCGTGTCTCCCGCCGAGGCCCGCAAGCGCGGGCGCGAGATCATGAGCCGCATCGGTGATCCCACCGAAGCCCGCAACTTCGCGCACTGGCTGGTGCCGCGTTGTGCACTGTCGTTCCACGACGGCACCACCGAGACGGCCAAGGCCGGGGAGACCGCGCGGCTCACGCAACAGCTGGCGCAGTCGGGTCGGATGGGTCGCTGGTTGGCCGAGCGTTTGCAGCGCAACGCGACGAAACGAAAGTGAGGTCCGGGGCGGCGGCGGGCCTGATGCGTCGCGGTTGAGCGCGTCGACGATGAGCATGGCGGTGGCGTCCGGTGCCGGCGGGAGAAACCTTGTTTCGAGCGGCTGAACGTGCACAATCAACCGCGTACCGCGGTATTAATTCAATCGGGCTCCCTGCGCTATGAACTCCCCGTCCTCGTCTGATCTCACGCGTCGTGATTTTCTGAAAAACACCGGTCGCCTCGCGACGGTGTCCGCTCTTGCGGGTGTCGTGCTGCCGCACGTTCACGCCGCCGGCAGCGACATGATTCAAGTGGCGTTGGTCGGTTGCGGCGGGCGCGGGACCGGGGCGGCCGGCCAGGCGCTTTCCACCACCAGCGGCCCGATCAAACTCGTGGCAATGGCGGACGTGTTCGAGACGAAGCTCACGAGCTCGTTCGATCGCCTGACGAAACAGTTCGCCGCCAAGGCGGGCGCGGTCGAGGTGCCGGCGGATCGCCGGTTCCTGGGCTTCGACTCGTACAAGGCCGCGATGGATGTGCTGAAGCCGGGTGACGTCGTCATTCTTGCGACGCCGCCGGCGTTCCGCTGGGTGCATTTCAATTACGCGATTTCCAGGAAGCTGCATGTCTTCATGGAAAAGCCGCTCACGGTCGACGGTCCGACCAGCAAACGGATGTTCCAGCTCGGCGAGGAGGCGTCGCGGAAGAATCTCAAGGTCGGCGTGGGCTTGATGGTGCGCCACTGCAAGGGCCGCCAGGAGTTGTATCAGCGCATCCGGGACGGCCAAATCGGCGAGATCGTGGCCATGCGCGCCTATCGCATGGGATCGGGCGGCGGGACCGCCGGGCCGAAGCCGCCGGAGATGTCCGAGGTGCTGTATCAGATCTCGAAGTTTCACGCGTTTCTCTGGGCCAGCGGCGGCGTCTTTTCGGATTACTACATCCACCAGATCGACGAATGCTCGTGGATGAAGGACGCCTGGCCGGTCGAGGCGATGGCCATTGGCGGCCGCCACTATCGCGGCGACTCGCTCGATCAGAATTTCGACACGTATTCGGTGCAGTACACGTATCCCGACGGCACGAAACTTTACTACGAGGGGCGCAACATGCCTGGCGTGCACAACGAATTCGCGAGTTACGCCCATGGCGCGAAGGGCTCGGCCGTCATCACGACCCGTTCGCACGCGCCGGGCAACGTGCGCATTTACGCGGGGCAGAAGATCCCGCGCATCCTGACGCCGAAGGACAAGATCGACCTCGCCGACCCGAATCTGCGCTGGGCGTTTCCGCAGCCGGAGCCGAGTCCGTATCAGCTTGAGTGGGACGACCTCGTCGCGGCGATTCGCGAGGACCGGCCGTACAACGAGGTGAAGCGCGGCGTCGAGGCGAGCCTCGTGGCGTCGATGGGCCGGATGGCGGCGCACACCGGCCGGATCATCACCTACGACGACATTCTGAACTGCGATCACGAGTTTGCGCCGGACGTGGACAAGCTGACCAGCACGTCGCCCGCTCCGGTGCAGCTCGAGGCCGACGGAAAGTATCCCGTGCCGCGCCCCGGCATTCAGACTGCGCGCGAGTATGGTCCCGTGTTGGCTGCGGCGGCGACGCCGGCCGCGCCGCGTGCGACCTGAACGGGTTTAGTTTGCCCGCCCCGCGGCGAAGGCTGCGTTGGAGCGAGTTCGACCGCGGGGATGGGAGTTTCTCCCAAATTCCGGGTGAAGGGGGAACTGCGGGCGCCGTGCTGGAACAATGCGCCTGTATGAAAATGATCATCAACAACCCAAATCACCGCACTCACTCCCGTTCCAAACTTCTCTGGCTGGGCGCTTGCTGCGCGCTGGCCGCCACTGCGCTGGCGCAAGAACCGGTGCGTGAGCGGCCCGGCACCAATCGCGACGTGACCCCGAGCAACCGCGATGCGAGCGATCCGGATCGCACGGCTGCCCCCGTGTATCCGCGTCAGAACGGCGTCAGCGTCACCATGAAGCCCAGCCACGGCGACAAAAACTTCCTCGAGGAAGCCACGCAGTCGGCGAGGGAGGAAGTCGCGATCTCGCAGATCGCCGTCACGAAGGCATCGCATCCGCAGGTGCGTGAGTTCGCGCAGATGATGGTGAGCGACCACGAGGGCGCAGGCACCGCGCTCAGTTCGCTCGTGACGGTCCGTGGCGTCGCCGTCGACGCGAAGCGCGTGAACGTGCAGCGCTGGGAAAAGAAGAGTGCCAAGGAGTTCGACAAGGACTACATGGAAAAGATGGTCGATGATCACGAGAAGGCCGTGAAGCTGTACGAGAAGCAGTCGACCAAGGGGGAAGATCCCGAGCTGATGGCGTTTGCCAGCAAGACACTGCCGACACTGCAGACGCATCTCGCGAAGGCGCGTGAGATTCACAAGACTGTGAAGTAACCGCCTGCGGCGATTGCGATCCCGAGCCCGCCGGACTTCGGCGGGCTTTTCTTTTTCAAGATCGGCCGCCGCATGAAGCAGCGTCGCGCACACGCGGGTGTTGAAGCGTGTTTCTCGCGATAGATCGGAACCGCCCGGTTCGCCACCGTACGATCAGGTGCAGTCATCGTGCCTCACGATGATGTCTCCTGTATCGTAAACCCAAACGCTCCTCCCATGAAAGCCAGCACCACCAATATCGCCCGCGGAAATGCCAATGTCGTTAAGGGAAAAGTGAAGGAAGTGACCGGCAAGGTCGTCCGCAGTCCGAAACTTGAATTGAAGGGCGCCGCCCAGAAGGAAGTGGGCAAGATTCAGCGCGCTGTCGGCAAGAGTCAGAAGAACCGCGGCGCCTGAGGCTGCCGCTCGAGTTCCCCGCGTGGCACGAACAGGATCGTGCGCGCCGGGAGCGCAGGCGTCCGGCCTGCATGGAAAAAAGCGGGCGCGATGCGCGCGCTCCGGTCGCACCAGCAATCGACGCTGTGCCTTTGAAGTGGTGGGCCCACTGGGATTCGAACCCAGAACCAAAGGATTCAAGTTTGCGCGTCTTTCGACGCTCCTTGGACTATGTCTTCACCCACGGCTTGCCCGTTGCGGGTGTCGGGGGTTGATGCGGTCATTAAGGGGGCTGAACCCCTCCGCTAGTCTCTACACCTTCCAGCAGTGCACTGCTGGCTCGGCTCGGCGTCGCCATGCCCGCGTGGGCAGCAGGTTTCGCCGAACTTCCCCGAATCCCGGCGGGAGTTTCCCCTCCGCCGGCACCATTGATGAGTCCTCTGCTCTAACCGTTGAGCTATAGGCCCGCTTCAAAGAACACGCCGAAGATGAGGCGGCGGCGTGGTCGCGCAAGCGTGGGTTCTGGGCGCGGAGACATTTCAACCTCCGGCAGCGTCCGCTGCCCGCCGCAGCGGGATCGGCGCATCCCGGGCGGGGCGATCAACGAACACCCGGGAGCGCCGTTCGCCTTACGGGTGCTTGAGCAACTGCTTCAGCAGCCCGGCGTCAGCGAGTGCGTCGAACACCGCTGCGGCGAACAGGCCGTGCGTGCGGGTCGTCGGGTGCACGTCATCCCAAAACAAATACGTGTCGGCCGACGCAGGAAAAAGCGCGATGCCCGGCGTCGTCACGTTGGTGAAGCCGAACGCCGCGGGCTGGGCGGCGATGGCGTTGAGCAGCGCGAAGGCATCGACGCGGACCGTGGAAATGCTCAACGCGTTCAGCGCGCCGTTGAGCAGCTGGTTGAACTGCGCGCTGAGGAGGGTGGCGCCGGCCGACGTGGCGGGTCCGGCCAGGCGGGCGCGCGGCGTGAGGCCGATGTCCGGCAGATTCACCACGACAATGTGCTCGGCACCGGCGGCGCTCAGGCGCCGGACAATGGTGACGAGGTTCGCCACCCCCTGCGGGATGACGACGGCGGGATTCTCGTTGCCGCTGAGGATGCGGAAGAAGTCGTTGGCACCGCCGAACACGACGTAGAGCGCCTTTTTGTCCAGCCGTCGCGGAAAGGGATACAGGCTGAGCAGTTCGTCCACTTCATCGAGCATGCCCGGAAGGCCCGTGTAGACGTTGGTCCGGCCGGTGTTGGCACCAGCCCAGGAGAAGTTATCGAGGGGATTGTAGGTCAGGCGCAGCTGCGGCGCGAGTTGATCGATCCAGTTCGGACCGTTGCTGACGCGGCCGTTGAAATACGGAAACGGCGGAATACCGATGGCGGCGAGCGTGCGGCCCGTGTCGGAGAGACTGTCGCCAATCACGTAGATCGCACTGAAGGGCGGATTGCGATCGGGCTGGTTCGGATTGCCGTTTTCAGCGCCGGCAACGGCCGCAAACGGCAGAGAGGAAAACAGCAGGCCAAGGGCGAGGACCGGAGCGAAAGCGCGCCGGAAGCGCGCGAAGACAATGAGGGTGTTCATGGGACGGACAGGTGGGTTCGGGGAACGGGCCGGCGCGGTGGGAGATCCCGCGCGGCCTGGTCGAGCGTTCGACGGGCGGAGCGTGGCCTCGACCGAAGGCGCTGGCCAGCTTTGTTGCGCTGGGAACGAGTGCTGGATTTGGTTCGGCGGGTGAGCCTGGATGGGGGGGAGCCGATCGCTCGCAACGGTGCGAACCGGAAACGCAGGCGTCCCACTGGCCTCAAGTGTTCAGGGTCCGAGGAGAAGCCGGCCGGTGACCGGCGCTCCCGGTGGTGTGGGCTCCGCTTGCCATGCGCGCGTTCGCGCCGATGCTGGGGGCGCTCCTCCCATGAACTCCCTGCCCCGCGTTCCCACCCGACTCCTCTTGCTTGTCGTTCTCGCTGCCGCGGGTGCCGGTCCGGGCCGCGCGGCGACGACCGGGGCCGCGCCGGCGGCGCTGGTGCATGCGACGCTCGACGAGGCGATCGCGAAGGGCGACGTCGAGGACGTGAAACGCCATCTGCAACGCGACCCTGCGGCGGTGCGCGGCACCAAGGACGCCAAGTTGTCGCCGCTGCATCAGGCGATTCTGCGCCGGCAGCTGAAGATCGTGCCGCTGCTGCTCGAGGCGGGCGCGGATGTCCAGGCTCCGGATACGTCGGGTCGCACGCCGTTGCATCTGGCGGTCGAGCGCGGTGACGCCGTCGTGGTGAAGGCGCTGCTGGAACGGAAGGCGGACCCGACGAAGCGGGATCGCATCGGGTGGACGCCGCTGCACCACGCGGCGGCGAAGAACCGTGTGGAGATTGCAACGCTCCTGCTCGACAGCGGCATGAACCCGAATCTGCTGAGCGAGCTGGGCGGGACCGCGTTGCACGAGGCGGCCGCGGGGGGAAGCGTTGAGATCGTCAAGCTCCTGCTGGCCCGGGGCGTCGACCCTTCGATCCGTTCGAAGCCCGGCGTCACCGCGCTCGATCTCGCCCGCGAGTACAAGCAGCCCGCGGTGGTGGCGCTGCTCGAGAACGTGAAGAAGTAACGACGGACGTGGCTGGCGTTAACTCGTCGACAGCTGGTCGGCGACCGCGCGCAGCAGGACTTCGGTCGAGAACGGCTTGGCCAGCACCTGGCGGGCGCCCAGTTTGGCGGCGACGGAAAGATAGTCCTCGGCGTTGCCGCGACCGCCGCCGGACATCGCGATGATTTTCACCGCCGGGTGATGCCGGCGGAATTCCATGATGGTTTCGAGGCCCTCCTGTTCGGGCATCACGAGGTCGGTGAGCAAAACGTGGAAGGCAGCGCGCTGTTGATGCGCGACCGCTTCACGGCCGTTGACGGCGACTTCGACGACGTAGCCGGCCTGTTCCAGCGTGGCCCGAAGCATCTGACGCATCAGGGCGTCGTCCTCGGCCACCAGAATACGGGGGGAAAGGTTCATGGCGCGGCGGCGGACAGGACGCGATGCACGGTCGCGCCGAGGATGTCGAAGGAGAGCGGCTTGAGCACGAACTCGCGGATGCCGGCGGCGCGGGCGCGTTCGGCATTCACGGTCGCGGTGTACCCGGTGGTGAGAATGATGGGGATGTCGGGCCGGATGGCGAGCAGGGCGCCGGCCAGTTCGATGCCGCTCATCCGGGGCATGGTGAGATCCGTCACGACGAGATCGAAGTCGGCGGGCCGGCGGCGAAACTCCTCCAGCGCGCTCAACGGGTTGGTGCTGACTTCGACCTTGTAGCCGAGTTCCTCGAGCGATTTGCGGGTGACCTGGACGAGGAGAGCCTCGTCATCGACCACCAGGATGCGTTCGCCGTGACCGGAGGGCACGACGCCGGCCGCGATGGCCGGGGTGATCGCTTCGAGCGAGTGGGAGGGAAAATAAAGGCGGAACGTGGTGCCGGCGCCGGGCCGGCTGGTTGCCGTGATGCCGGCCTCGTGGCTGCGCACGATGCCATGGACGACCGCCAGGCCGAGGCCGGTGCCCTCGCCCGGTCCTTTCGTGGTGTAGAACGGCTCGAACATCCGGCTCAGCGTGGTCTCATCCATGCCGACGCCGGTATCCGCGATCGTGAGACAAGCATAGCGGCCGGCGGGCAGTTCGGTGTTGAGCACGGCCAGCGGGTGCTGCAGCTCGACGGCCTTGAGGCAGACCTCAAGCACGCCGGGTTGCTCCCGCATGGCGTGCCAGGCGTTCGTGCACAGGTTCATCACGATCTGGTGGAGCTGCGTCGGATCGGCGAGGACGACGGGCGGATCGCGATCAAGATCGAGTTTGAACTCGATGGAACTCGGGATCGTGGCGCGCAGGAGTTTCAGCGCCTCCGCGACAATGTGCTTCATCTGGACCGGGCGCCGGGCCTGTTCCTCCTTCCGGCTGAAGGCGAGGATCTGGCGGACGAGATCGGCGGCGCGAGTTCCGGCCTGGCGGACGTAGCCGAGATGCTCCAGCACGACGGCATCGGTCGTGCTCATCTGGGCGAGTTCCGTGTAGCCGTTGATGACGCCGAGGATGTTGTTGAAATCGTGGGCGATGCCGCCGGCGAGCGTGCCGATGGCTTCCATCTTCTGGGCCTGAAGGTATTGCTCCTCGAGCCGGCGGGTCTCGGTGATGTCTTCGGCGTGGCCGACCACGCGCAGCACCTGGTCCGTGTCGTCGCGCACGGGAAACCCGCGGTCACGGATCCAGCGCACGGCGCCGTCGGGCCGCGTAATCCGATAAATTTCCTGGTAGCTGCCCTGGATCCGGCGCGCGGTGGCGGCGGCGACCCGGCTGCGATCGTCGGGATGAATGGATTCAATCCACGTGGTGGGATTCGCGTACAGGCTTTCGCAGCTCCGGCCCCAGATCGTGGCGTAGGCGGGGCTCACGTAGATCATCGCCCGGCGCAGGGGATCCATGATCCAGAACGCCTCGGCGATGTTTTCGGCGAGCAGGCGGAAGCGCTCCTCGCTGTCGCGCAGGCTGCGGACGACGCGGCGCTCGTCCTCCAGCACGCTCAGGAGGGCGCGGCGGGATTTTTCGGCGAGCGCGAGCATCCGTCCGGCCTCCTTCTCGCTCGCGGCGAGGGCGCGGGCCTGGTGCCGCAATTCCAGTTGCGCGACCGCGCGCCGGCTCAGGGCCCGGAGAGCCTCGCGTTTCTCCGGCGGCAGGGTGCGCGGCACGTGATCCATCACGCAGACGGTGCCGAGGGCGTGGCCGTCGGGATCGACCAGCGGGGCACCGGCGTAGAACCGGAACCTGGGGCCGTCCACGACCGCGGGGTGATCAGCGAAGCGCGGATCCTCGGAGGCATCCGGCACCTCGAAGACCTGATCTCCCTGGAGAATGGAATGGGCGCAGAACGCCAGATCGCGCGACGTCTCGGAGAGATCGAGCCCGAGGCGGGCCTTGAACCACTGGCGGTTCTCGTCGATGAGCGTGACCATGGCCGCCGGGGCCTGGCAGATTTCGCTGGCGAGAAACACGAGGTCGTCGAAGGCCTGGTCGGGCGCGGTATCCAGAATCTCGTAACGCCGCAGTGCCGCTACGCGGCTGGATTCGTTGGCGGGCTTGGCGGCGATGATCACGGCGAACGAGGGGGAGTTTCGTAGGTGGCGGGCCGGCCCCGCTGGAAGAGCAGGTCGTTGACCTCCGCCTTCAGGGCAATGACACGATCCTCGCGGTCCAGCATCACCTCCTGCCAGCGCAGCAATTCGTCCAGCTGCTCGCGGGTCCGCGTCTCGGCGCGGTGCCGGTCGATGGCCAGCGCCGCCAGGTGGGTGACCATTTCCACCAGCCGGTGGTCGCCGGCCTTGGAGTCGGCCGGCTGACGGTACCAAATTGCGAACGTTCCCAGCACCTGCTCTCGCTCCCCGAACACGGGCGTCGACCAGCACGCGCGCAGGCCGTGCTGCAGGGCGAGCGAGGCGTAGGGGGCGTCCGGCGCGTCCCGGGCGATGTCCGCCACCATCACCGGTTCGCGCCGGTAGGCGGCGGCGCTGCACGGACAGCCGGAATTCTCGATGACGAGTCCGTCCATCGCCCGCGTGAACGCCCGGGGCAGGCTCGGCGCGGCGCCGAAGCGCAGCAGTCCGCCGTCGGTGTCAATCACCAGCAGCGCGCCCAACGTCTCCGGCGACTGCAGCTCCAGCATGCGGACCAGCACGTCCAGCGTATCGTTGAGCGGACGCCCCGTGCTGATCATTTCCAACACCTGCGACTGGCCCGCAAGCAGCGCCTCGGCCCGTTTGCGCTCGGTGATGTCCACGCGAATGGCGACGTACTGCCGCGGTTTGCCCTGGTCATCGAGGATCGGCATCAGGGTCGAGGCCACCCAGTAGAACGATCCGTCCCGGGCCCGATTCTTGATTTCACCGCGCCACACCCGGCCCTGGCTGATCGTGGCCCAGAGTTCGCGGAAAAAGGCCTTCGAGTGGTGGCCCGAATTCACGAGGCGATGGTTCTGCCCGACGAGCTCCGCGCGGGAATAGCCCGAAATGGCGCAGAAGCGCTCGTTCGCGTAGGTGATGGTGCCCTGTGGATCCGTGATGGCGACGATCGCATGCTCGTCGAGCGCGGTGCGCAACCGATCCGCCGCCGCCAGGGCCGCGGCCAGTTTGATCCGGGCCTCGCGCTCGTCGGCCGCCGTCTGCAGCGCGCGCTGCCGCGACCGGTGGATGGCACCGTTCAGGGCACTGATCACAATTCCGGATACGCCGAGCATCGCCAGGTGCCACCACTCGGAGCTGGTGCCGGCGTGGGCATGCAGGTCGGGACCGAAAATCCCATAGCGCGCCACGACGAGCGTCAGGGCCGTCATCAGCAGGCCGGGCGTCAGCCCGCCCAGATAACCCGCCAGCATGATCGGCGGCGTGAAGATCACCAGGGCCGCGTTCTCGGTCAGGGCCGAGTCCAGCGCGTAGCAGATCCACCACGCGACCGCCGTGCCGGCCATCGCCAGGGCATAGCTCAGGAGGAATCTGCGCCGCTGGCCGCTGCCGCGGGGGCCGGCCGAAGAAAGGGCGGAGACGTCAGTCATGGGCGCAGGGGTTCGAGCCATCGGTGTGCCCTTTGCTGGAAGGAGCGGCACAAAGGGCCCGGTGCTGAAGACCAAACTATCGACATCCCCGCCACCAGGGCAAGCCCGTCCAGATGAGGTCGATGCGAGGCGGACCCCTGCGGGACTCCGCGCTCGCCCTGCCCGCCGCGAACTAGCGCTGCTGCAGCTGTTCGATCGTCGGATCGATCAACTCCTCAAGGTCGAGGAGCGCGGTCGCGGTGCCGTTGAGCGAGGCGATGCCGCGGATGAATCCTTCCGCAATCCTGAAGCCCGCGCAGGACGCGGTGTCGACGGTCGCTGAATCGATCGGGACGAGATTCTCCACCCGGTCGACCATCAGGGCGATGGACGTATCCGGACGGCGGGCACGGGAAATCCAGGCGACGACGATGCGGGTCTCGGAGTTGAAATGCGCCGCGGAGCCGAAGCGAACCCGCAGGTCAACCAGGGGAATCGAGCGCCCGTGCAGCATCACAAAGCCGTGCTCGAACGCGGGTGCCGCAAGCACCGGCGCGGAGTTGCGGAGCGTGCGCACTTCCGCGACGCGCAGGAAGGGCAGACAGTAGCATTCTCCGCCGACCATGAATGTGAGATAGGATTCGCGGGGCGGCGGCAGGCTGACGGGTGAGACTTCGTTCATCGCGTACATCGGCGGGCGGTTTCGACGTGACGCGGTTCAGTTGCTGCGCATGAGCTCCATGAGCTCCGCGGTGACGGCGAGGTTGACCTCGAGGAGCAGGCGCACGCCGTTGGTGGTGGGAACAAGGCCGAGCAGATAGTCGGCGGGCTTGGTCGAGCCACCGAGCGAGAGGGCGGCAAACTGGTTGGCGGAAAACGCGACCGCTCCACCGACGCGATCGAAGATCAGCCCCATCTGGCGTTCGCGCCCCGGCGCCAGCTCGGTCTGGATCACCACCACGCGGGTGTCGTCCGTGAGTGCGTCCGGGAGGCCGTACTTGGTGCGCAGATCCACCACCGGAATCAGACGATCGCGAAACGTGCACAGACCCTTCACATAACGCGGCAGTTGCGGGATGGCGGTGAGGTACGGCAGCGGAATCACGGCGCAGATGCGCTCATCGGCGATGGCGTAGGGGTTCCCGCCGAGCACGACGTTGGTGTAGATTTCAGCGGAATCGGCGGATGTCGGTGCCAGGTCGGAACGAGGTGCGGCGATGCAGCAGGTCTCGATCGCCTCCGGCAGGGCGGAATGGACAGCGGCGCGAGACTGGGAGCAGAGGACGGAATTCATTGGCGGCAGAGTGGAGGGTAAGACGGGGTCCGCGGAGGCGGCTCCCTTGACGCCACCACTCTACCGGATCGCCGCTCCAGCGTCGCGGGAGCGGATCTACTCAATCGCCGGCCGGACCTCTACGTGCCCGGGATTTCGCCATCGTCGTCAACCGCGCAACTCCCTTGTCCGCAGGTAACATCGATCGCCCCGGGGTTTCGGGCCAGAACCCCGATCACGCGGACCAGGCGGATGGTTTGGAGGTATCCGAAGCGTCTGCGCAATCCCGGCACGGACGTCCGCGTTGCGGCGGGGATGGCGGCCGCATTTCGTGGGCCGCTGCTTCGGTGCGACTTACCCGACCGTCACGCTGCCCGTCGGAACCGACGGCGAGCGCAGTGCGGCCGTGGGTTCGATGCCCGCGGGAATCACCAGCGTGAAGCGCGAGCCCTTGCCAGGCTGGCTGATCACCTCGACGTCGCCCTGGTGGAGTCGCACCAGCTGTTTCACGAGCGCGAGGCCGAGGCCGGAGCCGTCGTAGCGGCGCGCCAGCCGGCCATCGAGCTGGACGAAAGGTTGGAAGAGACGGGGAATTTCGTCGGCGGAGATCCCGATGCCCTCGTCCCACACTTCGAAACGCAGCGTGCGCTCCACCACGACCACACGCAGGCCGAGCGTGCCTTCCTCGCGGGTGAACTTCGAGGCGTTCTCCAGCAGATTGTCCAGCGCCTGCTTGATCCGCCGGCTGTCGACGATCATCCGGAGATCATTGGGCACGCCGTCGTAGTGGAGCTGTTGGCGGCGCTTGGTCACGAACGGCCGGACCGAGTGAATGCTCGCCTGGCAGATCTCGCTCACGAGGCACTCGTGTTTGGCGAGCTGCTCCTGGCCCGCCTCGATCCGCGCGAGATCGAGGATGTCGTTCACGAGGGCGAGCAGCCGCCGGCCGCTGCCCTCCACGATCCGCAGGTAGCGCGCCTGCTTTTCGTTGAGCGTGCCGGCGACGCCTTCAATCATGCTTTCGGTCAGGCCGAGGATGCCGACCAGCGGCGTGCGAAGTTCGTGGCTCATGCTGGCGAGAAACGTGTCCTTCACCCGCGCCGAACTCTCGAGCTGCGCGCTCTGGATGCGCAGCTGATCCGCGAGCCGGTGCAGATCGTCCGCGGCGATGCGCTGGACCTGCAGCGCCTGGAGCAGATCGAGCGTCGGGTCGTGCACCGCGAAGTCGGTCAACGTCAGGCCGATTTTTTCGAGGTCGCGCGTATCTCCGAGCCACGGCGAGCCGAGAAACACCACGCCGTCGCCGAGCACCTGCATCTGGCCGCGAAAAATCACGCCGCCCGCGATGGCGCGGATGGTGTAGAGGCGTTCGTCGGCGGCCCGCAGGCGCGTCGTCTCGAAGGGATCGTCCGGTCGTTGCGGCGCGAACACGGCGTCGAACGCCACGCCGGGCCGGGCCGCGGGTGCGACCTTCGCCAGCGAACGTCCGGTGCGCGTGATGCGGCCGTCGCCACCCATCGCGACATGGAAGGGGAAGACCGCGTCGAACTCCGCGGCCGAGAGCGTGATGGCGTTGGCGGGTGCGGCGTTCACCACTCCACCAGAAAGATGTCGTGATCGCCGCCGCCGGCCTTCGACTGCAGCAGCGTGACGCGCGCCGCGGTGTCGAACATCCGGCCGAGGCCGCTGAGCAGGCCCTCCACGAACGGCGTGAGCCCCGCGCGATGCGTGATGTAGTGGAGTTTCAATGACGTCGCGGTGCGGTCCGTGACCTCGAACCGCGGCGGCACGAGCTTCGGATAGATCAGCGCCACGCGGTCATGGAAGTGCGGCAGGTTGCAGAGGAACTCGCCGAGGCTTTTGCCGCCCGCGGCCATCATGTGCCCGTAGCCTTTCCGCGCGGTGTTCAACACCCAGTGCTCGCCGAAGGCGTGCAGGATCTTTTCCGGCGGCGTCTGCATCAGCTCGCTCGCCGCGCCCACGAGCCGGTACGTGATCTCGTCGGGATAGCCTTCGTTGCTGATGAAGACCTCCTCCGTCACGCCGGCGCGCCGCTTGATGTCGCGCCACACGGTTTCGCCGTGGGCGGACACGACCATCTCTTCGACTGCCTTGTTGACCATTCCGTACATGGCGTGAGTGGGATTGAGGGTTGGGACGAAAAGGGCGGGCGGGTTTCAGCTCCGGGTGCGGGCGGTGGCGGACTCGTCGACGACGCGCAGGAGTTCCCGCCGATCGATGGGTTTGCCGACATAATCGTCGAAGCCGCTCGCGGCGCAGCGGCCCCACACTTCATCGCGGCCGTGAGCGGAGAACGCGACGAGCCGGCAGCCGCGCGAGGCCTCACCGCCCTGCCACGCGCGCACGGCGCGGGCCACCGTGTAGCCGTCGGCCACCGGCATCTCGAGATCGACCAGTGCGACGTCGAACGCCTCGCGCTCGAGCTCCGTCAGCGCGGCGTCGGCGCTGTCGACGACGACCAGGTGGTCGCAGTGCGTCTCGAGCAGGCTGCGCAGGACTTCCTGATTGGCGATGTTGTCGTCGACGGCGAGCACGCGGAGATCCGATCGGCCCGCGGCGGGCGACGGTGCGGCCGGCGTGGATGGAGGCGCCGCCACGCGCGGCACGGTGATCGCGAAATGGAACTCGGCGCCCGCGCCCTCGGCGCTGTGCACGGCCAGCGTGCCGCCGAATAGATCGACCAGCCGACGGCTGATGGAAAGGCCGAGTCCGGTTCCGGGCACGGAGGCCTGGAGTCCGCCTTCGAGCTGCACATACGGCTGGAACAACCGCGACTGCTGCTCGGCCGAGATGCCGGGTCCGGTGTCGATCACGGCAAAACGGAGGGTGAGCTCGGATCCGAGATCGGATTCCACCGTGACACGCAGCGTGACCCGACCGGCCTCGGTGAACTTGAGCGCGTTGCCGACGAGATTGATCAGCACCTGCAGGAGCCGCGGACCGTCGGTTTCGATCCACAGCGGAACCCGGGCCTCCACTTCCAGCGCGAGATCGAGGCCCTGTTTTTGCGCGCGCAGGGCGAAGAGCGACTGCACCTCGCCGCACAGCGCGCCGAGTTCCAGCGGGGCGGGCCGCAGCTCGAGTTTGCCGGCTTCGACGCGGGAAAGATCGAGGAGATCGTTCACGACGCCGAGCAGGCGCTGGCCCGAATTCCGGATCGTGCGGAGGCGCTCCGCCGCCGTGGGATCGGCGGTCTTCTCGGCGAGCGATTCCGCCAGGCCGATGATCGCGTTCAGCGGCGTGCGAATCTCGTGGCTGGTTGTGGCGAGGAAGTCGGTCTTCGACTGGCTCGCGGCCTCGGCCTGACGCCGCGCCGCGTCCGCCTCCGCGGTGCGCTCAATCACGCGGCGGTCCAGCTCCTCGTTGTTGCGCCGGAGCATCGCGTGCGTGACCTGGAGTTGCGTGGCGAGCTGGTTGAAGGCGTGGAACACCATCGCCACTTCGTACGGGGCGTCGGGATTGGTGTTTCGGATCGGCTCGACCGTGCTCAATTCCGCCTGGCGGTTGGCGTTGGCGGCGAAGTGTTCCAGCGGCAGCGCCGTGCGCCGCCGCGTCGATCGCGCCACGAGCGCCGCGGCGACGGCGATGCCGACGGCGACGCCGCCGAAAAGCACGAAGACCCAGCCGCTGCCCTCGAGGCCGGCGAGCAGCCGGCGCTGGGCGATCACCTTCACCCCGGCCGCTTCCGCCGGCGAGGCGAAGGCCTTGAGCCGCGTCGTGCCGGTTTGCGGATCGGTGCGGTCCACGAGCGCCGGCACATCGGGCGAGTCGCTTTTGAGCAGCACGCCCTGGGGCGTGTGATGCAGGTTGGCGAGCGAGGGAATGCCCGAGGCCGCATCGGCGTAGATCACGCGGCCGTTCGCATCGCAGAAGATCAACTCCACGTCCTCGAGCTGCCGGGTGCCGACGATGAGCTTGGCGAAGTGGTGCACCTCGAGCGAGGCCTGCACGACGCCGGCAAACGCGCCGTTGGCGTCGCGCAGCGGCGTGCTGATCGCCATGATGATGTCGCGGCCGAAGCCGCGTCCGCGAAACACGCCGCTGACAAACGTGCGGTTGAGATCGCGCGCGCGCTTGAAGTACTCGCGATCGTCCACGGTCCGGAACGGCAGGCGCTCCAGGGAGCGCGCGGGAGCGGTGTGCGTCAGCCGGCCGGAGGCGTCGGTGACGAGCATGGTGAGAAACGCCGGATGCGTGCGGCGCGTTTCCTCGAGCAGCGCCGTCGGATCGGTGCCGCCGCGGCTGATGACGTTGCCCAGCGTCTCGACGGCCGCCTGGTGCGTGCTGAGGAACAGTCCGAGCTGCCGCGACAGCCGCCGGCTCGTCTCGGCGAGCACCTCGCGGTCCTCGCGTTCACAATACGTTCGCAGCAGCATCGACATGCCGATGCCGACGAGCACGAGCGGAACCATGGCCAGCACGAACGCCGCCTGAAACACCATGTCCCGCATCCGCGCGCGGGGCGTTTCAATTTCGTCCAGCCACCCGGCCAGCCGGGTGATGCGCAGCAGAAACACCGCGATCGCGACCGCCGAGATGTGATTCAGAATCTGTTTCATCGCGACGATCGCGGTCACATCGAGCGGCTGCCGCGCGACGCCGAGATGGAGGAGGCCGATCGCGGGCAGGCCGATGGCGACCCAGAAAATGCCATCCTGCGTGACCCGTGAGCGCCGGCGGGCAAATGCCAGCCAGACCGCCTCCGCGGTGGAGATCATCAGCGTGAACGGATCGCCGAGGATGAACAGCGTCGCGCTCATCGGCACCGCGGCCGCGAGGATCGCCCAGGTCCGCGGCAGGATCAGCACCAGCGGCATGTAGACGAACGGTCCCGGGAAAAGGGATACGTCACCGGGCAGCATGATCGGCACCGTGTTGAGCACGGTGGCAACCGCGACCAGCGCGGCCACGCGTCCCGGATGGCGAAGCGATCGTTTCATGGCGTCAGCCCGGCCCGGGTGGGGTGGGTGCGGGCGTCATCCGGTTTAACCGGTTGCCGCCACGGGCTGAAGTTCCGGCGTGTCTGCGCTCTCCGCACTCGCGGCCCGCGGCGCGGGCAGCTGCACGAAGAACGTCGCGCCTGCGCCGACCGCGCTTTCCGCCCAGATTCGGCCGCCATGCGCGCGGACGAGGCGCGCGACGAGCGACAGGCCGAGCCCGAAGCCTTCCGTGGTGCCGGCCGTCGACAGCCGCGAAAACTCGCGGAACAGCTTGTCTGAATCACGCGCGTCGAAGCCGACGCCGTTGTCGCGCACGAAAAGGACCGGACCTTCCGGCGAGAGCGTGGCGCCGACGGTCACGACCGGCTCCGCCTGTGCCGACGAGTACTTCAGCGCGTTGGAAAGCAGATTGTAGAAGATGCGCTCGATCACGACGGCGCTGACACCCACTTCCGGCAACGGCGCCAGATCGAAGCGCGGCGTGACCGCGGGAAACAAGTCTCGCACGCGCATCCAGAGGCGGGAGATCACCGGCGTCGCGTCGACGCAGATGCTGGCGTCACCGCGCTGGCCGTCATGTTCGTCCTGCGCAAGCTGCAGGATGTTCTGGATGAGTTCCTGCATTGTGAGCGTCGACTGAAACGCCCGGTCGATCAGCGGCGCGGCCTCGGCGTTCAACGGCACCACGCCCTCTTGAATGAGCGAGAGGTAACCCTTGATGACGGTGAGCGGAGACCGGAGATCGTGGGAAACGAAATTGGCGTACGACATCAGCAGCCCGTTCGATTCCTCGAGTTCGCGCGTGCGGGCGCGGACTTGTCGCTCCAGCTCCTCGTTCATCGTTTCCAGCTTCCGGCGCGCCTGCACCTCCGCGGTCACGTCGTCGAAGACCAGCATCACGAGCCGGCTGGCGCCTTCCGGCACGAAGGCCGCGCGAACGTTGAACACGCGTTCCTGCTCCCCGGTGCCCGCGCGCACCTCGCGCGCGGCGGACGCGCTGTTGTCGAGCATCGCGTCGACGATCGCGGAGCGGAGCACCGGCGTGGAGTCGGGATGAAACTGGCTGAAGATTGGCTCGCCGATGCGGTGGCCTTCGGCGCGGGCGTTTGCCGCCACGACGCGGCCGTCGATGTCCGTGAGCACAATGGCGCCCGGCGCGAGCTCGTAGAGATGCTCGAAGCGCGCGCGCTGCTCGGCGATGCTGCGAAACCGGTTGAGCGACGCCACGGTCCGCACGCGGGCGCGGATTTCCTCGCGGCGGCAGGGCTTGGTCAGGAAGTCGTCCGCCCCGGCGTCGAGGCCCTCGAGCCGCGACGCGCTGTCGTCGAGCGCGGTGATCAGCAGGATCGGAATGCGGCCGATGATCGCGTCGCGGCGGATCGTGCGGCAGACGGTGAAGCCGTCCATCTCCGGCATCATGACATCCAGCAGGATCAGATCGGGCTGGTGGAGCCGCGCGAGCGCGAGCGCGTCGGGGCCGTTCTCGGCGAAGAGCAGGTCGTACGCGTCGCCGGCGAGAAAGGCTTCGAGCGTCGCGAGGTTGAGCGGTTCATCGTCGACGATGAGGATCTTGGGTTTCATGGAGCGAGGCCGGCGAAGGTGCGAAGGTTGAGGGCGAGGGCGGTGAGCGAAACGGGTTTGGGCAGGTGCGCGTTGGCCCCGGCGGTGCGGCAACGGGCCACGGCTTCCGCCTCGGTGAGCGCGCTGACGGCCACGATCGGCAGGTCGCGGCCGTGCGGCGTCTGGCGGAGGCGCGCGATCAGATCGAGGCCGTTCATGCCGGGCATGTTGATGTCGACCAGCGCCAGGCCCGGCTCGGCCGCGGCGATCGCCTGCAGCGCCGCCTCGCCGCTGTCGCAGTGCACCACCTCGATCCTGTGATCGCGTAGGTAGTCGCCTACGAGGGTGTGCTGGCGCGGATCGTCGTCGACGAGGACGACGCGGCGGGCGCGCGGCGGCAGATCGGCGGGCCGGGTGACCGGCGGCACGACGATCGACGCGGGCAGCTCGATCGTGAAGGTGCTGCCCGCGCCGGGCGTGCTCGCCACGGTGACGGTGCCGCCGTGCAATCGCACCAGCCGCTCCACCAGCACGAGTCCGAGGCCGGTGCCGCCAAAGGCGCGCGCCAGCGACGAATCGACCTGCGAAAAGGGTTTGAACAACCGGTCCAGTTTGTCCGGCGGAATACCGATGCCGGTGTCGCGCACCGCAATGACGACCGCGCCCGCGGCGTTGATTGCAACGGTGACGGTGACGGTGCCCTTGGCCGGCGTGAACTTGACCGCGTTGCTCACCAGGTTCTGCACGACCTGCCGCAGCAGCCGCTCGTCGGCGCTGACGATCAGCGGCGCGGGTGGACGGTTGACCTCGGTGGCGAGCTGTTTTGCGCGCGCGTCGCGCTGTGCGGATTCGACGGCGGCGGCGGCCAGCAGGCCGAGATCGAACGACGTCACGTTGAGCTGGATACGACCGGCCTCGATGCGCGCGAGATCGAGGATGTCGTTGATCTGCGCGAGCAGCTGTTTCCCGCTGTCGTGAATGATGCCGAGGTAGCGCCGCGCGCGGGTGGGATCCACCGCCGCGCCCGCCTCGAGCAGGGACTCACTCAGGCCGATGACGGCGTTGAGCGGCGTGCGCAGCTCGTGGCTCATGGCCGAAAGAAATTCACTCTTCGCCTTGTTCGCGACCTCTGCCGTGGCGCGCGCCGCCACGAGATCCGCCTCGACTGCCTTGGCCGCCGAAATGTCCGTCAGCGTGCCGGTGCCGCCCCGCAGCAGGCCCGCGTCGTCGCGGATGCTGCGGGCGCTGACCAGCATCCAGCGGAAGCCGCCGTCCGCGGTGTTGAAACGCACCTCGCCGCGATACGCGTCGATCTGTCCGGCAAGCACCTCGCCCCATTTCCGCAGGACCTGTCCGCGGTCGAGGGGATGGACGAATTTCGGCGTGAGCCGGCCGAGGCTCGCCGCAGCCGTCCAGCCGAGGCGTTTCTCCCAGGCGGGGCTCAGGTAACTCCAGCAGCCGCGTTCGTCGAAACGGAAGACGACGTCGTCGAGGCTGTCCACGAGCTCCTGGAACGCCAGCGGTGCGCAGGCGCTTCCGGCGAGCACAGAGTCGCGGGCGGTGCAGAGGTCTGGCATGAGTGGTGGCACGAGAGCGGGGCGGAGGGCTTCGCCCGCGGGCTCAGACGGCAGCTGCGCGCTCGGGTGCGGAGGGCGCCGATTCGACCAGACCGAGCCGAATCGCATGCAGCGTGAGGTGCGCGACCGAACGGAGGCCGGTGCGGCGGGAGATGCTGGCGCGGTGATTCTCGACCGTGCGCACGCTGATGCCGAGGCGATCGCCGATTTCCTTCGACGACAGGCCGTCGGCGAGAAAACGCAGCACCTCCCGCTCGCGCGCGGAGAGCTCCATGTTCGAATCGACGGCCTCGGGATTGCTCACGATGCGCTGCACGCTCCGGGTGATGGCCGGGCCGAGATAGGTCTGGCCTGCCGCAACGGCCTTCAACGCGGTGGTGAACTCGGTGAAGCTCGCGGTCTTTTCGATGTAACCCTTCGCGCCCGCGGCCAGCGATTCGCGCACGGCGAGGTCGGTGGTATTCGCGGAAAAAATCAGTACGTGCGGCGGCGGATCGATGCGCACGGAGCGCAGGAACTCCAGGCCGAGTCCGCCGAGCAGCATCCAGTCCAGCACGACCACGCGGGGCTTTGTGGCCTCGGCGACGCGCAACGCCTCCTGCACATCGCCCGCCTGGCCCACGACGGCGAACTCGGGCATCGCCGCCACGAAGGCCACGAGCATTTGGCGGATCGCAGTCTGATCTTCGACCACCATGACTCCGATTTTCTCGGCGGGACCTGTAGTTGCGGGCGGCATACCGACAGAATACGGCAATTCACTCAGGTTTTTAATGAGTAGTTCTCGTCAGGGCCGGGATTTAGACCGTTTTATCCGGGCGCAAAATCTGCCTGGCGGCGGCCCCGGCTGGCGGAAGTAACTCCGGCGGAACGTTCAAGCGACTCCCGCTTCCCGGCTGAGTGGTTTCCGTGCGTAGCCGCCCCGGCATCTGGGCAACGATCCCCGCCCGTGCGACCGGCCGGAAGCGGGTCGCGCCGCCGGCGTGTTCAGGAACGGTAAATCCCAGCTGCCGCGGCGGCGATCCTGCGGATGAGGCTTGGCGGACCGACTCGGGCCGTTGTGCTCGGCGACGGCATGCGAACGCTTTTGGCCACCGGTTTGCTGGTGCTGGTGACGCTCTCCGCTTCGGCGCAGGGACTGCCGGTCGGATCGTCCCCTGACTCCGTGCTGCGTACGCTCGGCACCCCGCGTTCCCGCAGCGCCGCGAAGGAACGGGAGATTTGGATGTATCCAACGTTTCAGGTCGTGTTCGAACGCGGCCGCATGACTTCACTTACCCCGCTCCCGACCGACGGCGGCACGGTCGAGTGGGAGAAACGGTCCGGTTCGATCACGCCGATCTCCTCCACGCCCGTCACAGTTGCGCCCGCAGCGACTTCTCGGCCCGTCGAGAAAACGGTGGCCCGGCCCGCCCCGCCGGCGCGGCCACGTTCATCGGGCCTTTGGGCGCAGGTGAAACTGGTGTTCACGGGCATGGTGCTCATGGCCGTGGCGATCGTTGGCTTCAAACTCTGGCTCTGGCGGCGAAACCGGCGCGCCACGACGGGTGCGACCGCGGGTGCAACCCACCCTGTGACGACGCGTGCGGGTGCGATGCTGGCTGCGTTGGTGAAAACGCCGGTGACCACGGCAGCGGCGACGCCAGCGACGCCCGTGGCGGCGCCCGAACCGACGCTCGTTCCCGCCGCGCCCGTGGTGGCGTCGTCCGACTCGCGTTCGCCGCATGTGTCAAAGCCACCCACGTTATCCGACTGGGAACTGCCGCTCGATCTCCTGCGAAGTCTGGAGTGGAAACGCTTCGAGTTGCTCGTGGAGCGCTATTTCACCGCGACCGGCGTCCGGGCCCAGAGCAACGGCGTCGGGGCCGACGGCGGCGTGGATGTTTATCTTTACCGCGGTCAGGCCCAGCGTCCGTTCTGCTACGTGCAGTGCAGCGCGTGGGGCACGCCGCGCGTCGACGTGAAGCACGTGCGTGATTTGTTCGGCGTGATGATCGCGAACCGCGTGCCGGAAGGCCTGCTCGTTACCAGCGGCGATTTCACGACGGAGGCGGCGGCGTTTGCGCGGCAGAATAAAATCACGCTGCTGTCCGGCGAGGACTTCATCGGCCGGTTCAACCGGCTGGCGCTGCTGGTGCGGTCACGCATCCTCGAGGAGATCACGCGCGGCGACTACACCACGCCGACGTGTCCGCGCTGCCATCTCAAGCTGGTGCTGCGCGCGAACGACGGCGGCCAGGCTTCGCAATGGGTCTGCCGCAAATTCCCGCAGTGCCACTATACCGTGAAGACCCGCGATGCGCTGACGGAAAGCCCGCTCGGCGCAGCGCCGTGAGTTCGGACCAGAGACACGGCCCGCGAATCACGCGAAGGGCCGCGAATGCCGCCATCCGCGTCGATTTGCGTGATTCGCGGGCGATCCTGCTCTAGAATCCCGGTCGGCCGGCGCGGATGCGGTCGGAGAAGTCCGGCGCCTGATCAGCGGCGAGCGCAGCCTCATTGATGTGGCTGCGGCGTTTGAGTTCGGGCAGCGGTAGATCGCGTTCGACGTAACCAAACTCGTACAGCCGCTCGTCGGCGTGGCCGTTGGCCAGTACGCGCCAGTCCCACGGATCGGCGATGTGCGCGCGCCGGACGTGGTGGCGAATGGACGTGCTGCAATTCGTCAGGAGCGAGTGGTACCACGCCGGCCGGCTGCGCAGGCCGTTCGCGGTGTCGATGTAGTCGAGGAACATCGTGCGCGTGACCTCGGGCGTCGCCTTGAGCCGGAACAGGTGAACGTCGTTGTGCGGCCGGATGCGGGTGCGCAGGCGGACAAGGTCGCGCTCGTCGCCCAACACATAGATCAACTCATAGCCGCGAAACATCCCGCGCAGCGCGGAATATTCCTCGCCCACTTCGCGCCGCGCTTCAATCGACGCGCACAGCCGGCCGTCGGGCCCGAAGTCGAAGGTCACCATCGTGTGGCAGACGTGCGGCGATCCCCAGTACGTCATGATGAAGTCGAGATGCCGCAGCTGTGAGAGCCGGTACGTGCGGGTTTCCCAGCGCGGCGTGACGTCGGTCGGCGACCGCCACGTGAAGTTGCGGACGTTGTGCACCGTCACGACATCACCCGCGACTTCGCCCCACGCGAGTTCCGCGCCTTCCGGATCCCAGTCCCGATCGGTGCGCGGCGTGCGTCCGAGCCAGCCGCCCCCGACAATCGCCGCCGCCACCAGCAGCGTTAGTCCCAGCCACGTCCGCGTCCGGCGCGGGTGCGGCTTGATGGCGTCAGGGGTGGTTTCAGATCCCGTCACGGCGCTATTTCGCGAGGGAAGCCGCGTGTTTGGCAAGCGCGTCGAGCGGCCACGTTCGGCCCTAGTCGAAAGGCGAAGGGTCCGTCGCTTGCCAGACCCTCGCGCGATTCCATGCTCCGCCGCGTGTTCGCTTCCGCTTCATCCGCTTCTCGTGCGGGCAACCCCTCGTGGCCGGTTTCGCGCTGGGTGCTGATCGCTTCCATCCTGGCCTCCGGCATGGTGTTCATCGACGGCACGGCGCTGAGCGTCGCCATGCCGGCGTTGCAGGCCGACATGGCGGCGAGCGGTGCCAATCTGCTCTGGGTGACCAACGGATTCTCGCTGCCGCTCGCGGCGCTGCTGCTGTTCGGGGGCGCGCTGGGCGATTGTTTCGGCCGGCGAAAGATCTTCATCGCCGGCATCGCGGCGTTCACGGCCGCCTCGCTCGCGTGCGGCCTCGCGCCGAGCGTGCCCTGGCTGATCGCGGGCCGCGTGGCGCAGGGCGTCGGCGGCGCGCTGATGGTGCCCGGCGCGCTGGCGATGATTTCGAGTTTCTTCCCGCCGGCGGAACGCGGCAAGGCGATCGGGGCGTGGTCGGCGTTCAGCGTGCTCGCCACGACGGTCGGTCCGGTCCTCGGCGGCGTGCTGGCGGGTGCGGGGCTGTGGCGCGGCGTGTTCTTCATCAACCTGCCGCTCTCGGCGGTCGCGCTGGGCATATTGCTGGTGAAGATCCCCGCGGACAAAAAGCCGGCGCGGCCGGTGCCGGTCGATTGGTGGGGCGCGATCACCGTGACGCTCGGCCTGGGGGGCCTCACGCACGGCCTGATTCAGTGGTCCAAGCCAGGCGGTGCCGATGCCTGGGTCGTGACCGCGCTGGTGGTCGGAGTGGCGTCGTTGATCGCATTCGTCGTGATCCAGCGCACGGTCCGTCATCCGCTGCTGCCGTTCGATGTATTCGAATCCCGGACACTCAAGGGCGCGAGCGCGTTGAGCCTGCTCTTCTACATGGGCTTTCACGGCACGCTGTTTTTTCTGCCGCTGAACCTGATTCAGGTGCAGGGGTATTCGCCGGCACTGGCCGGACTCACGCAGCTTCCATTGATGGCGTTGTTGGTCGGACTGTCGCAGTGGGCGGGCCGACTGGTGGATCGCCGCGGGCCGCGGCTGCCGCTCACGCTCGGACCGGCTCTGGCGGGAGCGGGCTTTCTCCTTTTTGCCGTGCCGGGCGTGACCGCGGGCCCGAAGGAATTCTGGTTCACCTACCTGCCCGGGTTTCTGCTCGTCGGGGCCGGGCTGGGCGTCACGGCGGCACCGTTGAGCACGACCGTGATGGACTCGGTCCCGGCGCAACGCCTGGGGCTGGCGTCGGGTATCAACAGCAGCCTTACACGCGTCGCGGGTGTCTTCGCGATCGCGATCCTCGGCCCCATCGTCCTCGCGTGGTTTGGCCAGGCGTTGGCGCAACGGACCGCCGACCTCCATCTGCCCGCCGCCGTGGCCACGCAGTTGCAGCACGAGGCGGCGAAACTGGCGGACGCGCAGGTGCCCGCGGGACTGACGGCGGAGGAAACGCTCGCGGTGAAGGCCGCGATCAAGGCGTCGTTTGTCGACGCGTTTCGCATCGCCGTTGCGCTTGCAGCCGGGTTGAGCTGGCTCGGGGCGTTGATCGCGGCGCGCACCGTGACGGCGTTGCCGGTTCCGCCTGGGACGCGGCCGGCGGGGACGGGGGCGCATTGATTTTCGTGCTGCCCGGCAACAATTTTATCGATTACCCGGAGGGGCGGGATGCTAACTATACTCTGTTCGTGAAACGCGATCCGCTGAGTCCAGCTCTGCCACCGAGTCCGGTTCCCGGCGAACCCACCGACGCCTGCAAACCGCGCCTGGCGGGGATGCTGCGGGCGCTGCGCCTCGACGTCACCTATGAGCGGGGCGCGGGCGACTACCTTTATTACCGCGACGAGGCCGGCCGGGAGGTCGAGGTGCTGGATGTCGTGGGCGGTTACGGCGCGCTGCTGTTCGGTCATGGCCATCCGGCGATCGTGGCGGAGGCGCAGCGGCTGCTCGCGAGCGGCCGTCCGTTTCACGCGCAGGGTTCACGGCGCGACTACGCGCAACGCCTCGGGTCCGAGTTGTCGCGTCGCGCGGGCGGCGACTACCGCGTAATCTTCGGCAACTCCGGCACGGAAGCCGTCGAGGCCGCCATGAAGCACGCGATGCTCGAGAGCGGGGCGCGAACGTTCATCGCGCTCGAGCGGGGCTTTCACGGCAAGACGCTGGGCGCGCTCCAACTCGCGGCCCACGCGCAGCACCGCGAACCGTTCGATGTGGCCGGGCTCAATGTCGTGCGGGTGCCGGCGAACGATCTCGCGCGGCTGGAAACAGCCTTCGCGGAGACTGCGGATCTCGCCGGTTTCATCTACGAGCCGATCCAGGGCGAGGGCGGCGTGCGTCTCCTTGAAGCGGGATTTTTGCAACGCGCCGCCGCGCTGTGCACGCAACGCGCCGTGCCGCTGATCGCGGATGAATGTCAGACCGGCATGGGCCGCACCGGGACCTTTCTCGCCAGCGAGGCGCTCGGCGTGCGGCCCGACTACGTGATTCTCTCGAAGGCGCTCGGCGGCGGGATCGCCAAGATCTCCGCGCTGCTCGTGCGGCGCGACCGTTACTGCGATGAATTCGATCTGAAGCACACGAGCACCTACGCCGAGGATGACTTTTCCTGTGCGCTGGCGTTGAAGACGCTGGAGTTGATCGACGCACCGCTGCTCGCCACGTGCCGGGCCCAGGGCGATCGGCTGCTGGCGGGCCTGAGGCGGCTGGCTGAGGCATTTCCGCAGATCATCGCAGACGTGCGCGGCGCCGGGCTCATGTCGGCGGTGGAGTTCCGTCCGCTGTCCCGCTCGCCCGGCTTCCTGCTCCGCTTCCTCAGCGCCCAGGAGGATCTGGCGCTCGTGCTCACCGGCTATCTGCTCAACGTCCATCGTATCCGGATTGCCCCGACGCTCAGCGATCGCTTCACGCTGCGGATCGAGCCGTCGGCGCTGCTGACCGACGCCGCCATGGATCGCGTGCTCGCGGCGCTCGGCGACGTGTGCTCCCGGTTGACGCAGGCCGACGCCTTCGGCCTCACGCGTTTTCTGCTCCGCTCCGGGGAGAAACACCGCGCGACGACCGACACCGGTCGCGTGGACGGCCGGGCGTTCGCGTACGACGAACCGCGTTTCCACGAGCAGCAGCGGCACGCGCCCGCGACGAAGGTGGCGTGGTTGTGTCACATGGTCGACGCCGACGACCTCGTTTCGCTGGACCCGGCGTTTGGCGTGCTGTCGCTCGAGGAACGTGAGGACTACCTGGCGCAACTGGTGTCGCGGATCGCCCCCGTCGTGATGAGCGCGGTCGACGTGCGTTCCATCACCGGCGCCGTCGTCCGGCTCTATCCGATCCTGCTGCCGTTCACCTCGCGCTGGATCAAGCGCCAGCTCGACGCGCGCCGGCTCACGCCGCCGCAGCGGCTCGTGCAGCAGGGCATCGACTGCGCGCACGCGCTCTGCTGCCAGATGGTCGCGCTCGGCCAGTACACGTCGATCGCCACCCTCAACGGCACGCGCCTGGCCGCGCGCGGCGCGGGCATCACCACCGGCAACAGCTATGCAATCGCCCTCGCCATCCAGGCGATCGAGCGCGCGCACCGCGAGACCGGACGCGATCCGCGGGACTCGGTGCTCGTGATCGCGGGCGCCGCCGGAAACATCGGCCGCACCTGCGCGGAGATTCTCGCCCCGCGGTATCGCCGCACGATTTTGATCGGCAGCGCCCGGCCGGGTTCCTGGCCGCGGTTGCAGGCACTCGCTGCCCGGGTCCCAAACGCCGTGGCGACCACCGATCTCGCCGCGGTCGGCGAAGGCCAGGTCGTGATTGCGGCGATGAACGCGGTCGACGCCCCGCTCGCCGCGCGGTGCTTCGCGCCGCAGGCGGTGTTGTGCGATCTCTCCGTGCCCGCAAGTCTTGCGCCGGCCGATGCCGCGACGCGGCCCGACCTGATCGTGATCAAGGGCGGGATTGCCGCGCTGCCGGGCGGGGAGCACTTGGAGATCCTCGATTTTCCACTGCCCCGCGGCCAGACGTACGGCTGCATGGCCGAGGCGCTGCTGCTCGGTTTCGAGGGCGTGCGCGACACGACGTTCACCGGATCGCTGACGCCGGATCATGTGCAACGCGTCGCGGCCATGGCGGCCCGCCACGGTTTCACCCTCGCCGATTACCGGCGCGCCTGCGTGCTCGGTTCGGAGCAGAAGATTCCTTCCTATGCGATCGCCCGCTAAGGCCACTCCCACCGTCATTGGCGGCAAGGCGAAGCAACTCGTCGAGCTGCAGCTCGCCGGCTTCAACGTGCCGGATTTTCTCTGCTCGCCCCCCGACCTCGCGAAAGCGCTCGAGGTACTCGGGCTGCCGGTGGCGGTCCGCTCGTCGGCTTCGGCCGAGGACGGCCGCGATGTCTCGTTCGCCGGCCAGTTCCAGAGTTTTCTCAACCTGCGATCGCTCGAGGAGGTGACGACCGCGGTGCGACGCTGCCAGGCCTCGGTGCGCGCGCCGTCCGTGATGGAATACAGCCGGCGCAGCGGCATCGATCCGCGCACGCTCCGCATGGCTGTGATCGTGCAACGCATGATCCAACCTGAGCTCGCGGGCGTCGCGTTCACGGTGAACCCGGCCACCGGTGCCGAGGAAGTGGTGATCGAGGCGTGTGCCGGGCTCGCCGACGCCCTGCTCGCGGGTCACCAGGCGGCATTGCCCGCGGGCCATCCGCTGCTGGAGCAGCATCGCGCTGAAATCACCCGCGTCGCGCAGGCGATCCAACGCCACTTCGGTTCGCCGCAGGACATCGAGTTCGCGATCGAGGGCGGCCGGTTGTTCATCCTGCAGGCGCGGCCGATCACGCGAATCCAGTTTGCGCCCGGAGTGGGCGAGTGGACGAACGCCGACTTCCGCGATGGCGGCGTCTCGAGCGACGTGTGCACGCCGCTGATGTGGTCATTGTACGACTACATCTGGGACGCCTCGCTGAAGGAGTTCCTGCGCGACATCCATCTGTGGCGCGGCGATTTTGCCGCCGGGCGGATGTGCTTCGGCCGACCGTACTGGAATTTGGGCGCCGTGAAACAATGCCTCGCCAAGCTCCCCGGGTTCAAGGAGCGCGAGTTCGATCGCGATCTCAGCGTGCAGGTGAACTACGAGGGCGATGGTATCAGCACGCCGGTGACGCTCCGCGGCGTCTTGCGCGCGCTGCCCACGGTGCTGTCCATTCCGGGCGTCTGGCGCCGGCAGGAGGAATTTGACCACGCGTTTCTCGCCGGGGGTTTCGACGCCCTGCAGCGGCGCCACGCGCCGCTGCCGGTGGATCTCGACGGCGGGTTCGCCCGGCTGATCCACGAGGATTACCGCACCACGGAGACGAACTACTTCCGGACGATCTTCTGCGCGTCGCTGGCCAAGATCGCGTTTCTCGAATCGTTTCCCGACGCCGACTACGCGGCGCTGGTGTCGGCTTTGCCGCCGATGCGGCACCTCGAGCCGACGCATGCACTGCGCGCGATGGCGGCGCGCGGCGAGACCGACGTCACGCCGTTGATGCGCGCGTTTCCGCACCGCGGCCGGCGCGAGCTCGACATCCGCGCACCGCGCTGGGACGAGGATCGCGAATGGGTGTCGACCTTGCTGCAGCAGCATGCCGGTGGGGCCGGCAACGACCCGCGGCCGGCCTACCTGGCGGCGCGGGCGCGGGCCGAAGCCGCGCTGCCGTGGCGCAAGCGCCGCAGCTTCGCGCGCAAGCTCGACCGGCTCCGGCACTTCCTCTGGCTGCGCGAGGAGATGCGCGATCTCTCCAGCCGGATGTATCACGTGATCCGGCGTTACGTGCTCGCGATCGCCGCGCGTCGCGGACTCGGCGACGATATCTTCTTCATGACCTTTGCCGACATCATCGCCGATCGTCGTGGTGAGGTGGAGACGCGCCGGCAGACGTACGAGAGCTACCGGAATTTCCGTCCGCCGAATGAAATTGGCGGACGCTTCACCTTCGATCCGCAACCGACGCACGGCGCGCTGCGCGGGATTGGCGCGAGCGGCGGCCGCGTGCGCGGCGTGGCACGCGTCGCGCGCACCATCGAAGAGGCGATGAGCGTCGAGAAAGGCGCGATCCTCGTGTGCCCGTTCACCGATCCCGGCTGGACGCCGGTGCTCGATCGCGTTGCGGGTGTGGTCACCGAAACCGGTGGATTGCTGTCGCACGCCGCGGTGATTTGTCGCGAGTACGGCATCCCGGCGGTGCTCGGCGTGCCGGACGCCACCACGCGCATTCCCAACGGCGCCGCCATCGTGCTTCACGGCAGCGAGGGCTTCGTCGAATTTGATCCCGCCTGCGACCGCCCCGGATTCCAGCGGCCTGCCTCCGCCTCCTGATTTTTCCCTCCACCCTCCACTATTCCCCTCCATGAAAATGAAACGACACCTCCTGCGACTGCTCTGTTGTGCCAGCCTGCTCCTCGGCGTTTTGCGCCCGGCGATGCAGGCGGCGGAAGATCCGGCCCACAATGAACTGCGCACCTTGCGCACCCAGGTGATCGAGGCGATCACCAAGGGCGATTTCGAAGCCGTGGTGAAGCACGTGCACCCGAGTGTAGTGGTCACGTGGCAAAACGCCGAAGTATGCCGCGGGCCGCAGGGGCTGCGGGAGTTCATGACGAAGATGGGCACGGATTCGTTCAAGGGCTACAAGGTGCCGCCGACGCCCGACGACCTCACGATCCTCTACGGCGGCGACACCGGCGTGTCGTTCGGCAAGGTCGTCGCGAACTACAAGCTGCTCGGCAAGGACTACGAATTCACCAGTCGCTGGACGGCCACGCTGGTGAAGGAGAACGGCAAATGGCTGCTCGCCAGCTATCACGTTTCACTCAACGCGCTCGACAATCCGATGCTGAACGCCGCGAAGAGCTCCCTGCTCTGGATCGGCGTCGGCGGCGCGGTGCTCGGCCTGATCGTCGGCCGGATCCTGTCGCGGCGCAAAGCGGCGTGAAGGACCACGGCCTGAGGCGGAAGGGGGCTGCGGCCCGCGCCTCAGGCCTGCATCGAACCACCCATCTGAGGAAACGCGCGTGGCTTTGAAACGATGGCCCACATTCGCGGCGGTTCGCGTGATTCGCGGGCGGTTGTCAGCCGGGTCGCCGTGACCGCGCTCCCCGCCACGGTTCCCGCCGGCAGTGAGGCGGCCACGCGCGCCGATTTCTCGCTGATTCGCTACGCGCAATGCTGGGAGGATGCGGACATCCTGCTCGACGCGCTCGCGATCCAGCCCGGCGACGACTGCCTGTCGATTGGTTCGGCGGGCGACAACGCGCTCGCGTTGCTCTCGCGCCGGCCCGGCCGCGTCGTCGTCATTGACCTGAATCCGTCGCAGCTCGCCTGTCTCGAGCTGCGGGTCGCGGCGTATCGGGAACTTGAACACGCCGAGCTGCTCGAGTTGATCGGCTCCCGGCCGAGCGGGCGGCGTGCGGCGCTTTATCAACGCTGCCGCAGCCAGCTCACCGCGCCCGTGCGCGCCTTCTGGGATGGAAAATCCGCGGAGATCGCCGCCGGCATCGGCGGGGCGGGAAAGTTCGAGCGCTACTTCGCGACGTTTCGTCACCGGATTCTGCCGCTCGTGCACTCGCGCCGGAAAGTGGAACATCTGCTGCGCGGCGGCACGCGGGAGGAGCGCGAGACGTTTTATGCGAACGAGTGGGACACCTGGCGCTGGCAGTTGCTGTTCCGGATCTTTTTCTCGCGCTTCGTCATGGGCCGGATGGGGCGCGATCCCAGTTTCTTTCGCTACGTGAAGGGCAGCGTGTCCGACCGGTTTCTCGCGCGTGGACGCTACGCAACCACCACGCTGAATCCGGCGGAGAATCCGTATCTGCAGTGGATCCTCACGGGCGCGCATCCGACGGCGCTGCCGTTTGCGCTCCGGCCCGAGAACTTCGAGGTCATCCGCGCGCACCTTGATCGCCTCGAGTGGCATTGCGAGCCCATGGAGGCGTATCTCGAGCGCGCCGGCGAACGGAGGTTCGGGGCGTTCAACCTCAGCGACATTTTCGAGTACATTTCGGAGGAGAACACGCACCGGCTGCTGGAGCGGATCGTGCGCTCTGGGAAGAGCGGCGCGCGGCTCGCCTACTGGAACACACTCGCGGACCGGCATCGGCCCGAATTCATGACCGATCGGCTCCGCTCGCTGCCCGAACTCAGCCAGGCGCTGCACGCGCGCGACAAGGCGTTTTTCTACTGCGCGTTCGTGGTCGAGGAAGTGATCTGAGCCGCCATTCCCGGAGCTGCGGCCCCAAACTCACGCCGGGCGGGTGGGACGCGCGCGGGCGGAACCTGCCCACCGCCTGCTAATCCAGTCGAACGTCAGGCGGCTGGATTGGCTTCAGCGACCTCGGGCGCGGGTGCCGGAGCCGCTTTTGCTTTAGGTGCGGTTTTTTTCGCGGCGCGCTTCCCGGAGGTCTGCTTCCGCGCCGACTCAACGAGCGCTTCGAAGGTTTTGCGGGCCTGCTTGGCCGCTTTCTTGGCGTCGCGGTGCACTTTCCGGGCCTGTTTCGCGGATCGCTTCGCGTCGTGCGCGATGGCGGCGAGTCGTTCCATCTCAGCCTCCGCGCGCTTGAGCTCAACGGCGGCGCTGGCGGAGGGTTTTGCTTTCGTCGGCTTGGATTTCATGGGGCGTTTCCAAGCTACGGTTCCTCCGGCCCGCGGGCAAACGCGGCAATGTTACATTTTATGGTGACGATGGGGTGACGATTCCGCGCCGGAACACCTGGATCCACGACTCGTGGGTGAACTCCGCGCTGCCGGCGGCGAAGTACGCGGCGAGCTCGGAGCGGAGCCACCGGCGGACGGTGTCGACCGGCTCCGGTCCGCGCTCGACCACGCGGATTACACTGCTGTGGGTGAGCAGGTTGTCGACATACTCGTCGAGCGTGTAACGCCGGGAAGTGGCGGCCGTATCGCAGGCGAGCTCGGCGAAACCGCAAGCTGCGGCGAGTTCGCGGGTGAGGCGCTCCCCGTGGCGCTCGATTTTCGGATAGCGTGCCTTCAACACCTCCCGTCGCCAGACGTCGAAATCCTGCCGGTCGGCGATTCGCCCGACTGAACCCGCCTTGTACAGCACCAGCCAGCCGGCGGGACGGAGTACGCGGGCGGCTTCCGCAAGGAATCGTTCCTGGTCGAACCAGTGGTACGCGGAGCTGACGGTCACGAGGTCGAACTCGCCGGCCCGGACGGGGAGAGCCTCGGCGTAGCCGCGGCGGTATTCAATCTGCGGATGCCGCTCCGCCTGCTTCAGCATCTCCGAGGAGGGATCGATGCCGACCACTGACGTGGCATAGGGCAGCAGCGCGACGGTCGAGTGTCCGGTGCCGCAGCCGACGTCGGCTGCCCGACCGACGGGGATCACTCCCCCGAGCGTCTGACTCAGGAACGCGAGAACCTGGGCATGGCCCCGCGGCCGGTGCGCGGCGTAGCGGCGTGCGGCGAGGGGCGAGTCGAAGTAGTTGACGGCGGGTGCGGCGACGACGCCGTTGGTGACGGCGGTCGATACGGGTGAATCGGGTTCCATGGTTCACCTACGGTGCACGCCAGCGGTTACGGTCGCGCGTCGATGCCGCAACGTCGCGGCAAAAGAAAGGCCGTCATCCGAAGATGACGGCCGGCGGGAGGCCCGGGGAAGTGCGAATCAGAACCGCACCGAGATCCCGGCCGAGGCGCGCCACGAATACTTCGTGTAGTCCTCGGGGTTGTCCGGGTGGTTCAATCCCTGGTAAGAGATCTGCGGTTCGTCGGTGAGGTTATTCACGTTGAGGAACAGCCGCACGTTCCGGGAAAGCTGAACGCTTGATTCCCAGTTGAGCGATTCGTAGGCGCCGAAGTAGTCGTCGAAGAAGTTGTTCGCATCGAGTCCCTCGAGAAAGTCCGAACGATACGTGTAACTCAGGCGGCCGCGAAAGGCGCCACCGGCATATTGGAGCGACGCGTTGTAGATGCCATCGCTGAAGCCGTAGGTCGGGAGATCCTCGCTGAGGCGGCCCGGGTACTTGCCATCGCTCTTGGTGAACGTGCCCGAAAGCGCCACGCTCAGGCCGTTGAACGGGCCGGGCAGGAAGAGGAGGCGCTGGCGGGCGATCAGTTCCAGCCCGTAGTTCGTCGCGCCAAGGGCGTTGTCGGTGGACGTGTAGATGCGGGTGCCGTTGGCGTCCGGGATGGGATAGCCGCTGGCATCCGTGTCGGTGAACCGCAGCGAGCTGTCATAGTAAAATCCCTTCATCTTCTTGTAGAACACGCCGGCCGAATAGAGTCCGCCCCTGGGCGTGTAGTACTCGATCTGCACGTCGACATTGTGCGCCGTGGAGGGATTCAGGTTCGGATTGCCGCCGGAAATATTGCCGGTGTTGGTGTCGAGATTCAGGCCCGCGACGAGGGCGTTGACGTCCGGCCGGCTGTAACTGCGGTGGTAGCTCTCGCGCAGAATGAGGTTGCTGGCCAGTTCGTGCCGGAGGTGCAGGCCCGGCAGCCACATCGTGTAGTCATGCTTTGCGTTCACCGTGGTCGGCATGGCCGGTGCGTTGCTGTTGTAGCGATAGGTGCGCGACTCGAACGCCGTGTGTTCCATGCGCAATCCGGTGATGAGCGTGGTCCGGCCCCATCGCACCGTGCCCATGCCGTAAGCCGCGGTCACATTCTCTTCCGCGCGATAGTCGTTGATCACGTTGTTGAGCAGGGCGTCGTTCGTCTGCAGGGCGAAGAGCCCCGGCGAACTCCGCAGCAGCGCGGCGGTCCGATCGAGGTCCGGATACTGGTAAATCGGCAGCGCGCCAAAGACCTTGTAGTCGGTGCGTGAGAGCAGGCTGGCATAGGGAAACCCGCTCGCGTTCGTGCCGGTGCGGTAGACGATCGAGGCCTGGTCCTGCTCCTTCACGTTCGTACGGTGCTTGGCGCCGAATTTGAATGATCCGCTCAGCGCCTTGCCGATGAATTTCCGCTCGAGGTCCATCCGGGCGCTGAACGCCTTCTCGGCCGCGTCGCGCGGAGAGAGCGTGAGGTCGCCGCGGTTGATCGTGGTAACATCGTAAGGATCCTTGGCATTGAGAATCGTGTACACGGGCTTCCAGCGCGTCGTCTGATCGTAGCCGAATTGGTAGCCCTGGTTGCGAATGACGTAGGCCAGCGATCGGTCCCGGTTCGAGAGGTTGTCGGAACGGAAGAGATCGAAGGTCAGCGTCGTCGTCTCCATTTGGTGACGCCCGCCGAACGAACCGCCGTAGGCGTCGTTGTCGGTGCTGCTCACGTCATTCTGGTAACGCAGCTCGTTCAACGCACTCGCGACGCTGCGGCCGGTGTTGTACGTGGCTTCGGCGATGCTCTTCGTGCCGGTGGCCGCGTTGAAGTTGTGGTTCGCGTTGACGTAGTAACGCGCGCGCGGCTTCTCCGCGTCCACCTGGTTGAAACGGTAGAACGGACGAAGGTAGAGGGTCGTGTCCGGGCCCGCCCGATAGTCGAGGGCGAGGTTCGCGCCGAGCGAAGTCGTTTCGCGATAGTTCGTCTGCGGCGCGGCGTTCGTGTGGAAGTAGAGCGGAGCGGTGAGGCCCAGGGCGGGCTCGAACTGCGGCTGCAGGACAGCGTAGTCCTTGTCGAGGTTGTCGTAGTCGCGGGCCGACTCGGACCAGGCGAGGTTGAGGCCGACGCCCAGGTTCCTCTGACCGCCGGCGACGCTGAAGATGTCGAGATAGTTCAGCGAAGCTTGGTAATTCCACTTCTCGCGCATGTCGTAGTAGACCCCGCCCGTGGTGAACTCGAGCGTGCGGCCGTCGCGCTGGAACGCCGAGCGCGAGATCACGTTGATGATGCCGCCGAGGGCGTCACCGTCGCGGTCCGGCGTCGCCGCTTTCACGACCTCGATGTTGCTCACCGCGTCGGCGTTGAGCTGGCCGATGGAGAACGCCCGCGAATTGCCCGACGCGGGCATGCGGTTCCCGTCGACCTGGACCGAGTTGTACTTCGCCTCGAGCCCGCGGATGTTGACGCCCGCCGGCTCGCCGTCCTCCCCTTCGTTCACGCTCAGGCCGGGAAGCTGTTGGAGGGTGTAGCCGAGGTTGCCGCCGAGGTTCGTGCTGAACGTCTCCTCGGAAACGATGTTCACCAGGCCGCTCGCGGTCTTCTGCTGGTTGATCGCCAGCGCCTGTCCGCGGGCGGATTCCGCGACCGTGAACGCCTCCATGCGCAGGGCCTTGTTCTCGAGCGTGGCATCGACGGCAAGGGTGGATCCCGCCGGCAGCGTCACGCTGCGTTCGAAGTGATCGAGACCGACGTACTCGATCTCGAGTCGAATTTCCCCGGGGGGAAGGCCGGTCAGGCGGTATCGACCCGTGGCATCGGTACTGGTGACGGCCGAGGTGCCGCGCGCACGCACGACGGCGCCCTGCAGTGACCGGCCCGTGGCGGCGTCGGAGACGCGGCCCGCAATCAGGCCGCTGTCCTGGGCAAACGCCGTCGCTGTCAGCAGCGCGGCGGCAAGAAGCGCGGGCCAGTGGCCGGCGCGTCGCAGGGAGGGAAGGGAGGCAGACATGGTGTGGTGAAGGTGGCGCCCCCGCGGCGTGGGACCGTGGTGACCGGGCGTCGCGCGCCACTCTGGCCCCCGCCGGTGTCGGTTGCATGGCGGGGACGCGACGAGTTCGCGACATTCCGGCGGCCGCGGCGCCGTTGTCTCCAGAATGTAACTACACCGCCACGCGTTTGCGACGCGGCCGGGCTTAACTGCCCGCGGCCGCATTCCACCTTTCCGCTCCGCCGTGAAACTCGCCCTCGTCTCCGAAACGTTCCCGCCGGAAATCAACGGCGTCGCGATGACGTTCGGCGTCATCGCCCGCGAGCTGGGGCGCCGCGGCCACGCGGTGCGGGTGTATCGGCCGCGCCGTGACGACCTGCCGGCGGGCGAGGCGCAGCCGGAGTTCCGCGAGATACCGCTGCCGGGCATGCCGATTCCGCGGTATCCGATGCTGCGGCTCGGGCTGCCGGCGGCGCGGCGGTTGCGCCGCGAATGGACCGCAGACCGTCCCGATCTGGTGCATGTCGCCACCGAGGGCCCGCTCGGGGCGTCGGCGATCAGCGCGGCGCGCGCGCTTGGCCTTCCAGTGACGTCCAGCTTCCACACTAATTTTCACGCCTACACGCGGCACTACGGTTTCCCGCTCCTTGGCCGCCTGGTGCTCGCCTGGCTGCGGCGGGTGCACAACCGCACGCAGCGGACGTTTGCGCCGACGCAGGACCTGTGTGCCGAGCTTACGGCGAGCGGTTTCGAGCGGGTCGCACTCTTGTCCCGTGGCGTGGACACGTGGCAGTTCCATCCCGCCCGCCGGGCCGCGGTCCTGCGGGCAAAGTGGGGCGCGGGTGACACCGATCCGGTGGTGATTCACGCCGGACGAATGGCGGCGGAAAAAAACTACGGCCTGCTCTTCACCGCCTTCGAAGCGATGCGCGTGTCCAATCCGCGCTGTCGTTTCGTCCTGGTCGGGGACGGACCGTTGCGGGAGCGGTTGCAACGCGATCACCCGCAGTGCGTGTTCACCGGCTTCGTTTCGCGCGGAGACCTCGCGCGGCACTACGCCTCGGCCGACATCTACATTCACGCGAGTCTCACCGAGACCTTCGGCAACGTCCTGACCGAGGCCATGGCGAGTGGCCTCGCGGTCGCGGGCTTCGACTACGCGGCGGCCCGACAGTTTGTGCGCCATGGAGCGAACGGGCTGGCCGTCCCGTGCGATCAGCCGGATGCATTGGTTGATTCCGCGGTGCTGCTGGCCTCGGATGAGTTCCTGCGCCTGCAGCTTCGCACCGCCGCGCGCAGCGCCGTGGAGCGACAGTCATGGGAGAACGTGATCGGGCGCTTCGAAGCGGACCTGGCGGAAGTCGCCGGCGTGCTGCTCGAAACGCGGGAGGCTGTCCTCGCATGAGCGCCCGGTTGCTCATCCTCACGGCCGCGTTTGGCGAAGGCCACAACGCCGCCGCCCGGGCGCTCGCCGCGGCCTGCGATTGCAGCCACGGCCCGGGGACCGCCCGCGTGGAGGACGTGTTTGCACTCGCCTCGCCGCGGCTGAACGAGGTGTTCCGGCGGTGCTATCTCGGGTTGATCAATCGACTGCCCGCCGCGTGGAGCCTGGCGTACCGCAGCTTGGAAATGCCCGGCATAACAGCCGTCGCATTCTCGCTGCTGTGGCGCGAGCGGCGGGTGCTGGGCGAGTTGATGGCGCGAGAGCGGCCTGATGCCATCTGCTGCACCTATCCGGTGTATGCGTTTCTTTTGCGCCGACTCGCGCGGCAGGGCCGGTTGACGGTTCCGTTCTACAACGTCGTCACCGACTCCATCAGCATCCACCCGCTGTGGTGGCGCGCCGGCGCGGCCGGCTGGTTTGTGCCCAACGAGGACTCCGCCGAGGTCATGCGCCGCGCGGGCGTCGCAACTGACAAGATTCACGTCTCCGGATTTCCAGTACAGCCTTTCTTCGATGCGCACACGCGTGAGCTCGCACCGCCCCGGCTTGGGGACCGCGCGACGCCCCGGGTGCTCTATATCATCAATTCCGGTACGGCGGGCGCGGCCGAGACGGCCCGGCGCCTGCTGACCGACACCCCGTGGGAGATCACGTGTACGGTGGGACGCAACGAAACGTTGCGGGCTGAACTCGCGCAGCTCGCGGCGGCGCGGCCCGGACGGTGCCGAATCCTCGGGTGGACCGATCAGATTCCCCGGCTGTTGATGACCCACCATGTCGTCATCAGCAAAGCCGGCGGGGCAACCACGCAGGAGGCGCTGGCGGCCCGCTGTCCGATGATTGTGAACCAGATTGTGCCCGGGCAGGAGGAGGGAAATTACGAACTGCTCCGCCGGCACGGCATCGGGGCGCTGGCCGAGACGCCGGCCGAGGCGCTTGCGGCCCTGCAGCGCGCCTTTGCTGACCAGGGCCGCGTCTGGCACCAGTGGCGCCTGGCCATTGCGCCCCTGGTCAGGACCCGCGCGGCGTACGACATCAATCGGGCCGTTTTGGGCAGCGTCGAGGGATCGCACGGAGATGAAGTGGAACCCATCCCGTTGCCGTTCCGCGTCGCTGCGACCGCATGAAGACCTGTTTCATCTTCAATCCCAACTCCGGCCGGAACCGGCAGCGGCCACGCCTGGCGGGTGTGATTCGGGAGTTCATCGCCTCCCGTTCGCTTGATGCGCACCTAGCGACCACCGAAGGACCCGGCCATGCGACGGAACTGGCGCGGGCAGCCGTGCGATCCGGCCATGACCTCGTCGTCGCCGTCGGCGGCGACGGCACCATGAACGAGGTGGCGCAGGGTCTGATCCATACTCCGGTCGCACTTGCGTTGGTGCCGTGCGGCTCCGGGAATGGTCTCGCTTTGCATCTCGGGCTGCCCCGCTCCCCGCTCGGAGCCCTGCAGCTCGCGACGGGGACCGACCGTCGCATCGTTGCAGTGGATACGGGCACTGCGAACGGGCTGCCGTTCGTCAACGCCATGGGCCTGGGATTCGACGCCGACGTCAGTCAGCGCTTCAACGGTCTCACCCGCCGCGGCCTCCCCGCCTACATTCGCGTGGCGTGCGCCGCGCTCAGGAATCTGCGATCGGAGCACTGTATCGTCTCCGCCGGCACCCGCCGCGAGACCTTGGAGGTGCTGCTGATTGCGGTGGCGAATTCGGATCAATACGGCAACAACGCGCGGATTGCGCCGGGAGCGCGCATTGATGACGGCCGGCTCGATCTGGTGGCCGTTCACTCCGTCGGTCTCTGGCGCGCCGGCACGCTCGTGCCGCGGCTGTTTCTCGGCACCATCGATCGCAGTCCGCACGTGACCCGGCTGACGGGACCGCGTTTCGTGATCGACCGGGTGGCGCCGGGATTGATTCACACCGATGGTGAAACGCACCCCACCGGGGCGCGCATCGAGGTGAACGTGCAGCCGGGCAGCCTCAATGTTCTCGTTCCGGCCGCGTCGGGCGTCGTCGCGCCGGCGCGCAAGGCAACACCCGCCCGGTTCGCCCTCCTTTTCCCATGAAGCTCCATGTGCGTACCGTCGTCATCAGCGATGTGCACCTCGGCACGTCCGAATCGAAGGTGAGCGAGGTGAATCACTTTCTCCGCCACGTCCGCTGCGCGAAGTTGATCCTCAATGGCGACATCATCGACGGCTGGCAGCTTCGGCGCGGTGGCAGCTGGACCAAGGCGCACACGCGCTTCGTCCGGATTGTGCTGAAGAAACTCGAGAAGCGCGACACCGAGGTCGTTTATCTCCGCGGGAATCATGACGACATCCTTTCGTCCTTCCTGCCGCTCGACTTCGAAAACCTCAGGGTGGTGGAGGAACATATCCACGAGGGACAGCGTGGTCGTTATCTGGTGCTGCACGGCGACATCTTCGACACCGTGACGAAGAACTTCGTCTTCCTCGCGCACCTCGGGGACTGGGGCTATCGGGCACTGCTGACGTTGAACCGATTCTACAACATGTGGCGCGCGTGGCGCGGCAAGGAGTACTGGTCTCTGAGCAAGGCCATCAAGGCGCGCGTCAAGGAAGCGGTGAGCCACATCTCCAACTTCGAGGAACACATCACCCAGCTGGCGAGAAAGCGGGGTTGCACCGGCGTCATGTGCGGGCACATCCACACCGCCGCCGACAAGATGATCGGCGACGTTCACTACCTCAACTCCGGGGACTGGGTGGAGTCGCTCACCGCGCTCGTCGAGCACTGGGACGGCCGCTTCGAGCTGGTGAACTACGTGGACTTTGTGCGCAGCTATCCACTCGACGACGAAGCCGCGGGGGCGGACTCGCCGAGCCTGGAATTTCCCGCGCAAGGCGTCGGCGTCTAGGCGCGGGGGCGTACGACGCCCTCGGATACAGGTTACGGGCGCGTTAAATCGTGGGTGCCGCGCCTGAATTGCATTGAATGAAACTCCGTCACCACCGTCCTTCGTCGCGGTTGTTCAGAGCAGTGTTGTGTACGGTAAGGTAAGGCCGCCCAACGGGTTTTTGGGCGGCCTTTTTTCTAGCCGGAAGATTGCGGCAGACGCAGCGGAAGCGTGACCCAATCGTCACTTGATGACGGATGCGTGACGGCCGGGTGAAATGTCCGTGACGCGGGACCAATTGCATTGCGGGGACGAATTGCGGCGTGGCGTGCTGGAAGGCATGATGAAGTGTTCAACGTCGGCGCGGACATGGTCCCGGTGGAGCATCGCAGTCCTGCTGGGTCTTTTGATCGGCACCGCACTGCGGGCAGCGGAGTCGGTCGCTGGAATCAGCGGACGGATCGTGAGCGTGGACACGGGTCGCGGCGTGGCGGGCGCCGTCGTGCGACTCGCTGGCACGGACCAGACGGCCACCTCCGATCTGGAGGGCGGCTATCGCTTGGAGCAGGTCCCGGTCGGAGCCCGCGATCTTCAGGTCACGAAGGAAGGATTTCAGCCTGTGACGATTTCCGGGGTGACCGTCGCAATCAACACTGCCGCGCGAATCGACGTCGCGTTGACCACGGCGACGACGCAGCGCGATGCCGTCGTAAAGATGGAGGCGTTTTCCGTCTCCGCGGAAGTGATGCAAAATTCCGGTGTCGGCCTGCTGGGTGTGAGGCAGAAGGCCACCGGCGTAAGCGACGCGATCGGTTCAGATCAGATGAGCAAGCTCGGTTTCGGCACCGCCGCGGCGGCGATGAAGGCGGTCACCGGTGCCTCGGTGGTCGGCGGCAAATACGTTTACATCCGCGGCCTCGGCGAGCGCTACAGCTCCACCCTGGTCAACGGCGTCGAGGTGCCGAGCGCCGATCCGGACCGCCGGGCGGTGAACATGGACATGTTTCCGAGCGATCTGATCGATGCGATCGTGACGACGAAGACGTTCACGCCGGACCGGCCCGGAAATTTCACCGGCGGCAGCGTCGACCTGAAGACGAAGGAGTTCCCGGAGCAGTTCACGTTTTCCGTCTCGGCCTCGATCGCGAGCAACTCCCGGATCACCCGCCGCGACTTCCTCTCGACGGGAGGTGGCAGCAACACCTGGGGCCGCGACGACGGCGGGCGCAATCTCCCGGGCGAGCTGGCCGGGCAGCGGATGCCGCTCCGGTTTTCGAATCCCACGGTCGACGCGGAGATTGGCCGGCTGACGCGGGCGTTCAGTCCGGTGATTTCGCCGGGGATGAAGGACGCGCCCCTGAACCACAGTTTCGCGACTGCGCTCGGTGGCGTCACCACCCTGCTGGGACGCAAGCTCGGCTATGCCGCCAGTTTTTCGTACGATCGGAGCTTCGGCGGATACAGCAATGGCGTGCTCGGGCGTTACGAGCGGCAGGGCGTGAACTCGCCGTCGCTGGCGCCCCTCGTGCAGCTGACCGACACGCGCAGCGAGGACGACGCCTTGATCGGGACCCTGCTGAACCTGTCGTATCAATTCAGTCCGGATCACCAGATGAGCCTGAACTCGATGTTCAACCAGTCGGGCAACGATCTGGCCCGCCGGCAGAGCGGCATGAACGTGGCCGGCGGCGGCATCAGCGAGACCGAGATCTTCACCACGCGCACACTGCGCTACACCGAGCGCTCGCTCCGTTCGTTCCAGTTGTCCGGCAAACATCTCGTTCCCGCGCTGCGCGACACCCGCGTCAACTGGAGCATCACCGACGCGACGACCACGCAGGACGAACCGGATACACGCTACTTCAGCACCTTTCAAACCCCGGACGGCAGCCAGTTTTTCGAGGCCTCCGGTGTGCCGCGTCCGTCCCGCTATTTCCGCGACCTCGAGGAAACTCGCCGCGACTACTCGGCCGACGTGGCGGTGCCTTTCGGATCGTGGGAGGGACGCAGCGCGCAGTTCAAGGCGGGCGTGGCCATCGCGCGCACCGAACGCACGTTCAACGAGCGCCTGTTCGAATACAGCAGCACCGTGTTGCGCTACGATGGCAACGAGTCGCAGTTCCTGCGGGAGTCGCAGGTGGGCCAGGTCGATCCGGCGACGGGGCGGTTTCGCGGCGGCCAGCTCTATCTCGTCGAGACGAGTGCGGCGGGTAACAACTACCTGGGCGAGCAGGCGGTCGACGCCTGGTATGGCATGCTTGATGTTCCGGTCACCGGCGCGCTGCGGGTCATAGGTGGGGTGCGCCGTGAGTCGACGAAGCTCGATGTGCGCAGCCGGGATCCCCGCCGTCGGGCCGGTGTGCTCGATAACAACGACACCCTGCCGTCGCTCAACTTCGTCTATGCACTGACCGATCGCATGAACCTGCGGGCGGCAGTGACCAAGACGATCGCGCGGCCGAACTTCCGCGAAATCGCCGACTACACCTCATTCGAATTCGTCGGCGACTTTGTCTACATCGGCAATCCCAGCCTGCGCCGCACGACGATCAGGAATTACGATCTGCGCTGGGAGTGGTTTCCGCGCCGCGGAGAAATCGTGGCGGTGAGCCTTTTCCACAAGGCCATGACGGACCCGATCGAACGTGGCGTGTTCTCCGTCGTGAACAGCGGCGAGTTGCAGTTCCAGAACGCACCGCGCGGCGAGGTGCAGGGCGTCGAAATCGAACTGCGCAAGAACCTCGCGTTCCTTTCGGAGCGACTGCGCGGATTGTCCGGCGGGTTCAACTTCACGTACGTGAAGTCGGCGGTGGATATCACGCCCGCGGAGCTGACCTTCATCCGCTTTTATGAGCCGAACGCCGGCGGGACGAGGGAACTCACCGGCCAGTCGCCGTACATCTACAATCTCGATCTGACCTACAACAACGCGCGCTGGGGCACGACGGTGAGTGCCTACTACAATGTCTTCGGCGAGCGACTCTCGCAGGTGAGCCCGCCGGGCACGCCGAATGTGTTCGAGCAGCCGGCGCCGACGCTGGACCTCATTTGGAACCAGAAGCTTCGTGACCGGTGGAAGATCACGGTCAGCGCGAAGAATCTCCTGAATCGCGCCGCCGAGGAAACCTACACGTATCACGGCGTCGACTACCTGCGGTCCTCGCACCGGCGCGGTGTGACCACGTCGCTCGGCGTCACCTACACCTACTGACCCACCCACATCTCGGGCTGACGCAAACAGGTCCAGCCCGCGCTCTTTCCGTCAGTATCCGATTAGCAAACACACTGAAACGATGCATCACAGATTCTTGAAACTCCTCGCGGTCTTCTCCGCTCCAGCCGCGCTCCTTGCCGCCGATGTCGCCGTCAACGCGAACATCACGTCGAGCCGGACGTGGACCAAGGCCAACACCTACATTCTCGACGGGCGCGTCTTCGTCACCGACGGCGTCACGCTGACCATCGAGCCCGGCACGGTGATCAAGGGCAAGGTGCGCGCCGCGCAGGATGCGTCTGCGCTCGTGATCGCGCGCGGCGGCAAGATCAATGCCAGCGGCACCGCGTCCGAGCCGATCATCTTCACGGCGGAAGCGGACAATCTGAACGGCAATCTCGGCCAGAACGACCGCGGCCTCTGGGGCGGCGTCGTGTTGCTCGGACGCGCGCGGATCAACACCGCCTCCGGTCAGGGCAACATCGAGGGCATCCCGACGACGGAGCCGCTGGGCCTTTATGGCGGCACGGACGACGCGGACAGTTCCGGCACGTTCCGCTATGTGTCGATCCGTCACGCCGGATCGCTGCTCGGGCCGAACAACGAGCTCAATGGACTGACGATGGGTGCGGTCGGATCCGGCACGACGATTGAATACGTCGAGGTGTTTGCGAACGCCGACGACGGCTTCGAATGGTTTGGCGGCACGGTGAACTGCAAGTATCTCGTGAGCGCCTTCAACGACGACGACGGTTTCGACTGGGACGAGGGCTTCCGCGGCAAACTCCAGTTTCTTTTCCTGATCCAAGATCCTTCCGTCGGCAACCAGGCGTTCGAGTCGGATGGCGGCACCACGCCCGAGGACGGCACGCCGTACGCGTTGCCGCAGGTCTACAATGTGACGGCGATCGGTTCCGGCGCGACTGCCACCAACACGCTGAGTCTCGGACCGATCTTCCGCGACAACACCGGCGGTCGCATCTTCAATTCGATCTTCCACGACTTCCGCGGCTACGCGTTTCGGATCGAGACCGAGACGGCGCAGGCGCAGGACAGCGCGAAGCGGCTCGCGGCGGGCGACATCACGATCGCGAACAATCTCTTCGGCACCTTCGGTGCGGGTACGACCGACGCGCAGCTCTTCCTGAGCCCGAACGCGACGGCGGGCGGCGCGGCTCCGGCCACCAACTACACGGCGGAGCACATTCGTGCCGCGGCGCAGGCCAACCGCGTGAACACCGATCCCCTGTTCGTGGCCATCGATCGCACCAAGGGCGGATTGCTCGATCCGCGGCTGCGCGCGGGCAGTCCGGCGTTGCAGCTGGCGGCGACGCCGCCGAATGACGGCTTCTTCACACCGGCGAGTTATCTCGGGGCGTTCACGACGTCGGGCAACTGGGCGTACGCGTGGACGAAGCTCGGCCGCGATGGTTATTTCTCCCCGGCCAGTGCGCTCAGCGACACGGGTGGCGGCAGCACCGTCGTGGTGAACAGCGGCTCGACCAGCCGGTTGAGCAACATCGCCACGCGCACGACGCTGGCGGCCGGCGGCGTGGCGTTTCCCGGGTTCTTCATCAACGGCAACCAGTCGCAGACCGTCATGATTCGCGCGGTCGGCCCGGGACTCACGGCGCTCGGCGTGAGCAACGTGGTCGCCGATCCCGTGCTCGAGCTATACTCGGGCTCCGCGAAGATCGCGGAGAACGACGACTGGTCGGGCACGCAGGCGGTGCAGCTGGCGGCGCAGGTCGGTGCGTTTGCGCTGACGCCCGGCAGCCGCGACGCGGTGCTGCTCGCGACGCTCCCGCCTGGCGCCTACACGCTGCAGGTGCGCGGCAAGACCGGCGGCGGTGAAGTGATTGTAGAAGTGTACGAGATCGACTGAGGCGGGCGGAGGAAGGGATTGACCTGGACCGCGACCGCCCTCGGTCGCATCCGAAACCGTGCGACCGGGGGCGGTCGCGGTCCTAGGCTCAGTCTCCTCCAGCCCTCAACTCTCAGCCCTTCGCAGCAGTCCGCCGCCCTTCGCGCAGTCCGGCGGCGTAGGCTTCGAAGACGAGTTTGATCTCATCCCGCACGCGCCGGAACTGCGCGAGGATTTCCTCCTCGGTGCCGGTCGCGTGCGCGGGATCGTCGAAACCCCAGTGGTGGCGGTTCACCTGGCCCGGATACACCGGGCAGGCTTGATCCGCATTGCCGCACACCGTGATCACCGTGGTGATCGGGCGATCAAGAAACGTGTTCATGTGTTTCGACGTGTGCGCCGAGAGGTCGATCCCGATCTCCTTCAGTACCTGGACCGCTTTCGGGTGCACGTAGCCGGCGGGCTTCGATCCCGCGCTGTGGACTTCGATGAGATCACCGGCGGCGGCGCGCAGGATGCCCTCGGCCATGTGGCTGCGGCAGGAGTTGCCGGTGCAGAGAATGAGAACGTTGGGTTTCATGGAAAATTACGAGTGACGTCTGTGCCAGTACGGCTGCGCCCGGAAGGTGCACAGGAGGAAACGGAGAGAACGGAGACAGATTTTTCCTCTGTTGCCTCGGTTACCTCCTGTGAATGCATGGGCGTGGCTGCATCGAACGGCGTGCGATCCGCTTTCGCTAGGCAGCTGCAGTCCTTTGTTCGTACCACGTGCGGGAGCCGGTGCACAGGCGGCACACGGAGAGCATCACGGGCACCTCGACGAGGACGCCGACAATCGTGGCGAGCGCAGCGCCGGACGTCGGGCCGAAGAGCGTGATCGCCACGGCGACCGCGAGTTCGAAGAAGTTGCTCGCGCCGATCAGCGCGCCGGGCGTCGCCACGTTGTGCGGGACCTTGAAAGTGCGCATCAGCAGGTAGACCAGCCCGGCGTTGGAGTAGACCTGGATCAGGATCGGCACGGCGATCAGCAACACCGCGATCCAGTTCGTGAGAATGTTCTCCGCTTGGAACGCGAAGATGAGCGCGAGCGTGGCCAGGAGTGCGAAGATCGTGACCGGCTTGAACGCCGCGAGAAACCGGGTGTTGAACCACTCCGCGCCCATCGTGCGCAGGAGCAGCACGCGGCTGAGCCAGCCGGCGGCGAGGGGAATCACGATGAAGACGATCACCGACGTGAACAGCACCTGGTTCGGCACGACCACGCCGGTCACGCCGACGAGAAACATCACGATCGGCGCGAAGGCGAAGAGCATGATCAGGTCGTTGATCGCGACCTGCGCGAGCGTGTACGCGGAATCGCCGTCGGTCAGATAGCTCCAGACGAAGACCATCGCCGTGCAAGGCGCGGCGGCGAGGATGATGAGTCCGGCGGTGTAGTCCTTGGCCGCTTCGGGCGGAATCAGGCCAAGCCAGTCACCGAAGAGCACGCGCACGAAAAGCCAGCCGAGCAGCGCCATGCTGAACGGCTTCACCAGCCAGTTGACGACGAGCGTGATGATCAGGCCTTTGGGTCGCCGCGCTACGCCCGCGAGGCCGCCGAAGTCGATCTTCAGCATCATCGGGTAGATCATCATCCAGATGAGGACGGCGATCGGAATGTTGACGTGCGAGCCCGTGCCGAACTCCCAGCTGCTGAGTGTGGTGGTGACTCCGGGCAGGAGTTTTCCGACGGCGACGCCCACGACCATGCAGCCCAAAACCCACCACGTGAGATAGCGCTCGAAGAAATCGAGGCGTTTGACGGAGCCGTTGCTCATGCGAACATCGTCGGGCTTCAGTTGCAGCAGCCGGCGGGTCCGCAACCGCAGCCGCCGTCCGCGGCGCCGCTCTTCGGCGCGGGTGCGCCGCCGGACTTCAACACGCCGTAGCCGCCGAGAATCACCCGGCGTATCGGTTTCCCGGATTCGGGATGTTGCGTGAGGGGCGCGTCCTGCATGCTTTGCTTGAGCTCGAAGTACGTGGACTTCTCGCCGGGTTGTTGCGGGATGGTTTCGTAGACGTAGGTGGTCATGGCTTCAGGGGAAGGGGAAAAAGCTGGGCGAGGGCGTCGATGCCGACCGGCTCGGTGGCCAGCCAGGGCAGGGCTGCGGTACGGGTCGCATGGGTGGCGATGACCTCTTCGAAATACGGCAGCTCGCGGCGCGCGCGCTCGGCCAGCAAGGGATCGGACGTCGGCGTGAGCGCGAAGCTCTGGTTCACGATCCACGCAAAGGGCTCGATGGCGGCGCGACGCAGGTCGGCCTGCAGCGCAGCGGCTTCGTGCACCGGCGTGGCCTCGGGCAGCGTGACGAGAATGACGCGCGTGAACGCCGGGTCGCGCAGCCGGGGCAGCAGCTCGCGGACTTCCTCCGGCGCGGTGTCGCGCGACTGGCGTCCGAGCTCGCGATGATACGCCGCCGTGGCGTCGAGAAGCAGCAACGTGTGGCCCGTGGGTGCGGTGTCGAGGACGACGAAGCCTTCACGGCCCGCGGCGACGGTGCGGGCGAAGGCCCGGAACACCGCGATCTCCTCGGTGCAAGGCGAGCGCAGGTCCTCCTCGAGCAACGCGCGGCTGCTGGCGTCGAGGTTCGCGCCCTGGCTGGCCATCACCTGGTCGACGTAGGCCTTGGTTTCGATGGCGGGATCGATGCGGCTGACGGTGAGATTCGGCAGGCTGCCGGCGAGCGTGGCGGTGACGTGTGCGGCCGGGTCGGTGGTCGTGAGGTGCACGGCGTGACCTTCATGGGCCAACGCCACGGCGAGTGCGGCGGCCACGGTGGTTTTGCCCACGCCGCCCTTGCCCATCGTCATGATCACGCCATGGCCGGGCGCGGCCAGCGCCTCGAGGAGTTCCCCGACGCTGGCATGCGCTGGGATCGCGGCGTGACCGACGCCGGGAAGCGGAGGCGGTGCGGATTCGTCCAACAGGGTGCGCAGGGCGGCAAGACCGACGAGATTCTGGGGGCGGAGCGGCACGACGTAGTGCGGCAGCGTGGCAATGAAGGGGGCGGCCGCGGCGAGGGCGCGCTGGCCGCGTTGCTCCAAGGCGAGCGCGGTCGCATCCGTGCGATCGGAGGCTGAGAACACGGCGTTGATGACGAGCACCTGGCCGGTGACGCCCACGCCGCGCAGTTCCGTGGCGGTGCGCTCCGCTTCGCGCAAGGCCGCCGTTTGGGCGCGCGTCACGAGCACGACGCGCGTCGCCGTCGCATCCGTGAGCGTGCGCATCGCGTGTTCGTACACCGTGCGCTGGGCGTCGAGACCGGCGAGCGGGCCGAGGCACGAAGTCCCGGTCGTGTTGGCGTCGAGAAAACTCGTCCATGCCCGGGGCAGCAGCATGAGCCGGAGCGTATGGCCGGTGGGCGCCGTATCGAAAATCACGTGACGGTAGCCGGCGGTGGCGGCCGGGTCGCCGAGCAGCCGCGCGAATTCATCGAACGCGGCGATCTCCATCGTGCAGGCGCCGGAGAGTTGTTCCTCCATGCTGCGCAGGGCGGCGGGCGGGAGCAGGCCGCGCATGGGGCCGACGACCTTCTCGCGATACGCGTGCGCGGCGGCCTGCGGATCGATGTTGAGGGCGTCGAGTCCAGGCGCCCCGGATACGGCGCGCGCCTCGCGCGACAGCGGTGTCGCGAGCACCTCGTCGAGATTCGACGCCGGATCGGTGCTGACGAGCAGGACGCGATGATCGGGCCGCGCCAGCGCGACGGCGGTGGCGCAGGCGAGCGACGTTTTGCCGACACCGCCCTTGCCGGTGAAGAACAGGTGGCGAGGCGCCGTCGTGATCAGCTCGCTGATGGGCCGGGAGTTCATGGTCGGGAGGCGACGCCGACGTGATTCAGCCACTCCCCGCACTGTTCCGGAGTGGGGTAGGTTCCGCGCAACGCCAGTTCGCCGTCGACGAAGACGGCCGGCAGCGCCTCGATGCCGTGCTGATCGAGGAGGGCCTTGACCGCGGGATGCTGCACGAACGCGAGCGGCTGGTGGGCGAGATTGTAGCGATCCACGACGACGCCGGCCGCGCTGAGTTGGGCCAGCAGGCCGGCGAAGCGCGGCAGCGCCGGGTCGATGTCGGGCCCGCAGACGCCCGTCGAGCAACAGAGCGGGGGATCGAAAACCTGGAGATGTTTCATGAGGGGAGGTTGGCTCGGGGGAATTTCTGGCGGAAGGGGACGGGCCACGCTCAGCAGTCCTCGAAACGGCCCACGCAGCCCAGGACATCGAGGATGCAGCGCATGCGCAGCGTGTAGAATACCTGGGTGCCGCGGCGTTCGCTGCGGACCAGGCCGACCTGGCGCAGAACGGCGAGGTGGTTGGAGATCGTGGAGAGATCGCCGCCGACGAGCTCGTGCAGATCGTTGACGCATTTTTCGCCCCGCTCGAGCGCGGCGATCATGGCGAGCCGGCTCGGATGACCCAGCGACTTGAAGATCTCAGCCCCGCGTTGGATCGTTTCGGAGGATGTCGGATCGAGGGTGAGGGCGCGGCGTGTCATGTTACTTTGCCAAATGACAAAGTAAATGGAGTGAAGTCAAACGCGCCGGCAGGAAGTCCGGCAATCGTAACGTCGTCTAATGGTGCCGATGCTGCTGGCTGGCGGGGGTGCAGACGTCCCGCTTGAAGGTATCGGACTGCAGGTGGGACGCCTGCGCTCCTGGGGGCGCTCCCCTCGGACCCGGTTCAGCGCCGCTCCACGTCACGCGTTTCGCGCAGCGACATTTCCGGCGGCACAGCGCCCCCACGCTTGGGCACGCCGACGCGTTGCGAAAGGTAGATGCCCGAGTGGCCGCTGCAGTAATACGCGATGAAGCATGCGAGCGCGAAGTACACGGCGTGGTGCGCGCCGAAAAGTTCGAGGCCCATCACCGTGCAGGCGAGCGGTGTGTTCGTCGCCCCGGCGAAAACGGCGATGAAGCCGATGGCGGCGAAAAGATCGATCGGTGCGCCCAGCAGGACGCCAAGGGTGTGGCCGAGCGCGGCACCGATGAAAAAAAGCGGCGTGACTTCGCCGCCCTTGAAGCCGGCGGCCAGCGTGACGGCGGTGAACAGCACTTTCCACCACCAGCTCCACGGCGTCACTCCGCCGGGCACAAAGGCGGTTGCGAGCGAGATGCCATTCGCGTCCGGCGATGTCACGCTCAGGCCCAGATAGTCGCGGGTGCCGACGAGATAAACCAGGCCGATCACCAGAACGCCTCCGGCCGCGGGACGCAGCCAGGGCAGGGGAATGAAGCGCTCGTAGGTGGCCTGCAACGCATGCGTCAGTTCCGAAAACAGCCGGCTCACCAGACCAAACGCCACGGCGGCGATCACGACTTTACCCACGAGCCAGGCGTCCAGGTGAAGATGCGCCGTCGTGGTCGCATCGAACGCGATGCGGTACTGCGCGTGGGCGATGCCCCAGGCCGAACAGGTGACGTCGCCGACCACGCTTGCGACGAGCACCGGCAGCAGCGCGTCGTAGCGCATCCGTCCGATGACGAGCACTTCCAGCGCAAAAATCGCTCCAGTCACCGGCGTGCCGAATACGGATCCGAAGCCCGCGGCGACGCCGGCCATGAGCAGCACGCGCGTGTTCTCCGCGCCGAAGCGGCAGAGCCGCCCGTAGGCGCTCGCCAGACTGCCCGCCATCTGAATGGCGGTGCCCTCACGGCCGGCCGAGCCGCCGAACAGATGCGTCACGAGCGTGCCGGCGAGGATGAGCGGAGCCATGCGGGTCGGCACGCCGCCGCCGGGTGCATGGATTTGCTCGATGATCAGGTTGTTGCCGCCGGCGGCCGACCGGCCCACCGCGTGATAAACCCAGCCCACTGCGACGCCCGCGACTGGCAGCAGAAACAGCAGCCAGCCGTGCTGCCAGCGCAGCTCCGTCACGCGATCGAGCGACCATAGAAACAGCGCGCTCGCCGAGCCGCCGAGAATTCCGACGGGCACCACCAGCAGCGTCCAGCGCAGCAGTTGGGCGAGCGTTTCCGCGTGTTCCCGGTAGTCGAGAAGGCGCTTCATGGCGTCGAGACCAAGACCTGCGCTGGGTTTTGTTCACGCGCGTCGTGCGAGAACACGACCTGTTTCAAGGCCGGGTGCTGTTTGCCGCTGAAGGCTAGCCAGAGTGATAATGTCATGGTGATTCCTAGTGCGTTGCTTCGCAGTAGGAATCATCAGCGCTGACGTGCGTCAGGCGGTTTTCCCCGCGGGCGGGAGGGTAGAAATCCATTACCGTGGTCCGATTCAGGAGGGGCGACTGCGGGTTTCAACTCCTTTCCCGCGGAGCACGGCCCGTGGCGGCCCGGCTTCTTCCCGTTACTTCTTCGGCGGGTCGTTCAGTTTCTTGCCCATCTTGTCCACGGCCTTGCCGGTCACGCGCATCCGCCAGCCTTCGGGCGTGCGCTGAAACGTCATGCCTTCCTCCTTGGTCTTACCGTCGTCCTTTTGCAGCCGCAGGTTCACGAGCGCGTCGTCGCCGGCGGTGCTCTCGCCGATCACCTGCATGGCGCGAATGTCCACCTCCCGGGCCAGGAGCAGCGCGACGAGTTTCTCCGGGGTGTCGTACGTCTTCTTCAGTTCGGGCGACATCTGCAGGAGCATCGTTTCCGCTTTCTCGCGCGCCGCGGCATCGAGCGTGATCGACTTCGCCAGTTCCTGCACGTCGCCGCTGTCCGTCGCCCACAGCAGCGTCTCGGCTGCCTCCGAAGGGGTGTTGCGCCCGGCGTTTTTCCAGGCACCCGAGGGCGTCAGCTGCAAGGGCGCGACGCCGCCGGCGTTCGTGGCTGCAACGCGTGCGAGGGCCTGCGTGCGCGTTTTCAATTCGTTCAACTCACGGCGCAATCGGCCCAGCTCCACGCGTTCAGCCGTGCCAAGCGTGCCGGCCGTCGCGGGGGCGCCGGTTGCAACGAGTGACGGGGTGCGGCTGGCTCCATTCGACGGTTCACCGGGGCCGAGTTTTTCGTGCAGGGCCGCGAGATCGCGACGCAGCCCGGCGTTGATCTGCCATTGCACGAGAAAAGCCAGGCCCACGATGAGACCGATCGCGCCCACCAAGCCCAGCGTCAGCTTGTTGGAGTACATTGAACCCAGTGGGCTCCCTCCGGCGGAGTCATGTCAACCCGTGATTTGGCGGCCCGGTCGATGCCTCGCGGGCACGCGATCGACTCAGGAACGCTCGTCTGCGGCAGGAAAGGTCAGCGTTACCTTCGTCCCGCGACCCAGGGTGCTTTCAATCCGGGCGACTCCGCCGTGCAGCCGCATGATCGATTTTACGATCGCGAGGCCCAGACCGGCGCCGGTTGCTTCCGGCCCGCGTGTCCGATCCACCTGGTAGAAACGGTCGAACACTTTGGGCAGGTCTTCCGCGGCGATGCCGGCTCCGGTGTCGGTGACGGTGAGCGACACGGAGTGGTCGGACTCCGCGTGCGCGGCGAGCGTGATGACGCCTCGGGCCGGCGTGTGCTTGAGCGCATTTCCGAGCAGGTTGCTGAGGGCGCGCCGCACGAGCATGGGATCGCCCGTCAGCGATGCTTCGCCCTCGCAGGTGACGGTCACGTCCCGCTCTGCGGCGACGCCTTCGTAGAATTCCCGCACCGCATCCATTTCGTGGCGCACGGGAAACCGTACCCGTTCGAGGACGGCGTGCGGGTTGTCCGAGCGCGCGATGAACAGCAGCGCCTCGATCATGTGGGAGAGCCGCTCGAACTCCTCGAGACTCGAACCAAGAATCTGGTGGTATTCGGCCGGCGTGCGGGCGCGATTGAGTGCCACCTCGGTTTCGCCGCGCAGATTGTTGATCGGATTGCGCAGCGCGTGGGCGAGATCGGACGAAAACGCCGTGAGCCGGTTGAACGACTCCTCCAGCCGATCGAGCATCGCATCGAACGCCGTCGCCAGCTCGTGCAGCTCCGCCGGCCACTCGGTCGCGATCAGTCGGTCATTCAACTTGCTGGCGGTGATCGTCTGCGTCGCGCGGGTGATGTGGCGCAGCGGGCGCAGCCCGGCGCGGGTGATCAGAATTCCGGTGCCGGCGGCCAGCGCGATGCCGGCGGCGAGAGTCGCAAGGAGTTTCCAGCGATAGTCCGCCAGCAGGGAGTCATTGTGGCCGACATCCAGCGCGATTTGCAGAGTCCTGCGCTCGGTGGCCTGCGGTCCGGCACCGCTTGAGCCGGTGAGCACCAGATAAGAACGCCCGGAATTCAGCCGTCGGGTTGTGACGTGCGAGAGGCTGCTGACTGCCGCCGGCGGCTCGGGAAACAGGCTGGCGGGCAGCAGTCGCCCCATGTCGGGCGTTTCGAGGATGACGCGGCCGCGCGCGTCGAGCACCCGCAGGTAGTATTTGAGAACGGAGTTTGCCGCCGCCTCGTGCTCCACTTCGCTCGCCAGCGCCTCGGTTTTATCGCGGTGCTCTTCGAGCAGCAGGCGCATGACCTCGAGCTTGCCGGTGACCAACGCCCGGTCCTGGCGCGCAAGGCCGTCCTGCAGTCCGGTGTAGAGGTAGCCCGCGGCGAGAACGAGAATCGCGGCGGTCGAGCCGACGTAGAGCAGAGTCAGCCGGCCCGCGATGGACCAGGGGCGGCGCAGGAGAGCGGGCAGAGGCGGGCGCAGCGATTCAGGTGTCGTCGAGGACATAACCGACACCGCGAACGGTGCGAATCAGCTTGGGCTCGAACGCGTCGTCCACCTTGGCCCGCAGGCGGCGTACGGCGACGTCGACCACGTTCGTGTCGCTGTCGAAATGCATTTCCCAGACGAGCTCCGCCAGCAGTGTCCGGGAAAGTACTTCGCCTTTGCGGCGCGCCAGCAGCGAGACCAGGGCGAATTCCTTGGGAGTGAGATCGATCCGCTGGCCGCCGCGCGAGGCCCGGTGCCGCGGTAGATCCAGTTCCAGGTCCGCGACCCGCAGGGTCTCCGGCTGACGGTGCGGTCCGCGCCGCAGGATCGAGCGGACGCGCGCCAGCAATTCGGAGAACGCGAAAGGCTTCACCAGATAGTCGTCCGCTCCGAGCTCGAGGCCCTTCACGCGTTCGAGCACGGTGTCCCGGGCAGTGAGAAACAGCACGGGAGTCTGTCGGCCGGCGCGGCGCAGCGAACCCAGCACGGACCAGCCGTCGCGTCCCGGCAGGGTGACATCGAGCACGACAAGATCGTAGTCCTCGGTCAGCGCGAGATGCAGGCCGTCGTCGCCGTTATAGGCGGCATCGGCGACAAAGCCGCTTTCCGTAAGGCCCTTGTGAAGATAGTCGGCGGTCTTCCGCTCGTCTTCGACGATCAGAATGCGCATGACGGTGGACATAAGCGTGGGCCCGTTCAGGCCGCGATGAGGATTGTGCAGCCGCCGTTGCGAATCTCACCGCATTTATTGCGGTGAAACCGAGTGGGATCCCTCCAGAGAAAAGACCAGCACGGGATTCAGTCCGTGCTGGTCCGCCCAACCAACAACCGATGACCTAGATTCTCCACGCCACGTTCCTGGCGAAGAACTGCCAGGCGGGTTTGTCATTTGATGAACGACAAACCGCGCTGAAAGTCCGGGGAGATTTCGGGTGGATTTGACGGCGTGATCCTAGAAGCCCCAGGTGACTTGGGCGAAGAGACGTTGGTCGGAGTACTTCGTCGTGCCGGCCGTCGTGAGCGTGCCGCCGAGGTAGGTGTCTTTCACCGAGTACTCGATTTGCCAGCGGGCACCGCTCTTCATGGAGGAGTAGAGCAGGCCGTTGAGACCGACCAGGATCATCTTGCTCTCGTTGCGACCGAGGCTCGTGTTCGGGTCCAGGAAGTCGTAGCGGGCGAAGACGCCGAAACTATCCGTGAAGTTGTAATCCATCAGGCCGTAGTAGCCCTTGTTCTTGGCCTTTGCCTTCGTGGCGTTGACGGTTTCCTCGCCCATGAAATACGTGCCGACCAGCCGCCACTTGTCGCGAATGAAGCGACCCAGGAGACCCGTGCGGTAAAAGTCATTCCGGTAGAGCAGTGCCGTGCTGAAGTCCTGCTTGGTCGTGTAGTTTGAGAACTGTCCGTTGTAGTGGATGACGCCGACGCCCGACGCCTGCTCGTCGACGGTATAAAGTCCGGAGACGAACCAGTCCTTGTGACTGTCGGCATCGATGGAATTTGTCGTCGAGGTGTCCGATCCGTTCAGCAGGCCCGCCGCGACTTCGAAGTGTTTGGCATTGTATTGCACATCGATGCCCTGCTGCCGGCTGAAGGGCCGATAGGTGTTGCTGTTGCCGGCCAGGGCCTCGTTCAGCACGACGGCCCGCTGTTCGGCACTCCGGGCCCCCACGCCAAACGTGTGAAGGATCGAGGGAAGAATTTCGCCGGCGCGCACCGCGACAAACTGGCTGTCGGGCAGCGGGTGATTGTACTGGATGAAAGCTTCCGCGAGTTTTTTGCGCGAGGCGTCACCCTGCACGACGTTCGCTCCGGACGTGGAGCCCGTATTCTCGCTCAGGTAGAGTTCCGTGAAATACGAAAACCGGTTGTACAGGGCGCCGCCGGTGTAGAGGGAGAACGAGTGTTGCTCGAAGTTCGTGCTGGGCCGCTGGGTGTTGGCGTTGCCGGTCTTGGCGTCGTCGAGCCGGTCGTTGAAGAAGCGACCCTTCCAGATCAGGCTGAAGTAGTTGTCCCACGTCTGGATCTTGGCGTTGAACTTCGACGGGTCCGCGCGATGGCCGTTGCGAATGAAGTCGAGGCCGACATTGGTAAGCTGCCAGGTGGGCGTGGCGTGGCAGGTCGAGCAGGCGGTGGCCTCGGAGCGAGACCAGGCCGGGATGGCGAGCAGGGGCGCAGGCGCAAGCAGCACCAAGGCTGCGATGAGTTTAATCCGCGTGGTTTTCATTTTGGGTTTCGGTTGACTGGCAGGGGCGGCCTGTGGCCGTCGCGATCGTCGGACGATCGGTTTTCCTGCACACCGAGTATGCGCCCCGGCCCCGCACAATTTTGGGACAGCCGGATTACGATTTCGTAATCCAGACCCGCGGCGTGTCCGCGGCGCCTGCCTCCGGCTCGTTCATGCTGGCCGGGCGCCCGCGCGGGCCGCCGCGTTGCTCAGGAGCGCGCCTTGGTCCGGATCTCTCCGGTCAGTTCCTTCAACCTCGCCTCGACTTCGCGCAGCGCGCGTCGACCGGCGGCGGTGAGCCGGTACGGACAGGCCTCTTTCGCGGCTTTCTTCCGACTCGGGTTGCAGCACGCGAGCCAGCCGAGTTTCTCCATGCGCGCGAGCAGTGGATACAGCGTGCCCGGGCTCACCCGGTAGCCGTGCTCGCGGAGCTCCTCGATCATCCAGTGCCCGACGATGGGACCTTGCTGCGCGTGGTGCAGGATGTGCACCTTCCATAGCGGGCGGAGAATTTCGTTCTCCAGGGCTTGGTCGGGCATCGCTACCGCAGATCGATTACGGCCGCCGTAATGCCAGGCCGCCCGGAGCGGGGATGAAAATCTTCAGGGGCGGGCGGAGAATGTCTTGTCATCCGAAATGTTCGAGTAACCAATCCACTCTCGCTTCGTCAAAGCGCGGACCCACGTCAAGCCCCCCGCATGAATTTTCTTCAACTCGCCCTGCGTCGCCCCCTCTCGGTTGTCGTTCTCGTCATCGCGGTCGCGCTCGCCGCAGGTCTGGCGATTCAACGGATGTCCCGGGACATCTTTCCGCCGCTCGGTATTCCGACCATCTACGTGGCCCAGCCGTACGGCGGCATGGATCCCGCGCAGATGGAGGGGTACCTGACTTACCGCTACGAGTATCACTTCCTCTACATCTCCGGAATTGAACACGTGGAATCGAAGTCGATCCAGGGTGCTTCGATCATGAAGCTCCAGTTCCATCCGGGCACCGACATGTCGCAGGCGCTCTCGGAGACGATCGCCTACGTGAACCGTTCGCGGGCGTTCATGCCCGAGGGCACGCCCGCACCGTTCGTCACGCGTTTCGATGCCGGCAGCGTCGCGGTCGGCTACCTGGTTTTCTCGACGAACAATCCCAATCGCACGCTGAACGAAATGCAGGATCAGGCGCTCAATCGCGTGCGCCCGGCCTTCGCCACGCTCCCGGGCGTGTCGGCGCCGCCACCCTTCGGCGGCAGCTCGCGCGGCATCATCGTCAACGTGGACCCCGAGCGGATGCGGGCCTACGGCCTCTCCCCGGACGAGATCGTGAAGGCGCTGCTCGAGGGCAACAAGATCAGCCCCTCCGGCAACATGAACCTGGGGGACAAGTATCCGATCGTGGAGATGAACTCGATCGTGAAGAACCCGAAGGATCTCGAGGCGCTGATGCTGCGCCGCAACGACGACGGCGCAGTCTACGTGCGTGATGTCGCCACCATCGTCGACGGGGCCGACATCACGACGGCCCACGCGCTGGCGAACGGCCTGCGCACCGTGTACCTGCCGGTGACCAAGCGCAGCGATGCGTCGACGCTCGCCGTCGTCGATCTGGTGAAGAAGAACATCCCCGAATTTCAGAAGATCCTGCCCGACGACATCAAGGTCAGCTACGTGTTTGACCAGTCGCCGGTGGTGAACCGCTCGATCAACGACGTGCTGAAGGAAGGCGGCCTCGGCGCGATCCTCACCGGCCTGATGGTGCTGCTCTTCCTGCGCGACTGGCGCAGCGCGTTTGTCGTCGTGATCAACATTCCCCTGTCCCTGCTGGGCGCGGTGTTCGCGTTGTGGATCACGGGTGAAACGATTCACCTGATGACGCTCGGCGGCCTGGCGCTCGCGATCGGCATCCTCGTCGACGAATCGACGGTCGCCGTGGAAAACATCCACGCCCACATCGCCCGCGGCGCGTCGGTGTCCCGCGCCGCCCTCGACGGCACGAGGGAAACCGCGCTGCCGCGATTGCTCGCCATGCTTTGTATTCTGGCGGTGTTCATCCCCGCCTTCTTCATGGTGGGCGCGGCAAAGGCGCTCTTCGTGCCCATGGCGCTGGCGGTCGGGTTCTCGATGATCGCGTCCTACCTGCTGTCGAGCACGCTGGTGCCGATTCTCTCCGTGTGGCTCCTGCGCGGGCACTCGGCCGAGATTCATGATGCCTCGTTTTTCGCCAAGCTGCAGCGCGGCTACGCGGGCATCCTGCGGGGTGCCGTCGCCATGCGCTGGCCGCTCGCCCTCGTCTACCTCGTCGCCTGCGGCGCGATTGTGTGGATCTTTGGCGCGCGTCTCGGCACGGAGATTTTTCCCAAGACGGACAACGGTCAGTTTGCGCTTCGTCTGCGCGCCCCGAGCGGCACGCGCGTCGATCTGACCGAGGCGATCGCGAAAAAAGTGCTCGATACGATCGCCCGGGAAGCGGGTGGCGCGGACAAGATCGATGTCACGATCGGCATGGTGGGCGTGCACAATTCCAGCTTCCCGGTGAACCTCGTGCATCTCTGGAACGGCGGACCGGAAGAAGGCTGGCTGGCGATCCAGCTCAAGCCGCACACCGGCATTCGCATCGAGGAATTCAAGGAGAAGCTCCGGGCGGTGTTCGCCCGCGATCTGCCCGACGTGCGTTTTTCGTTCGAGCCGCAGGACATCGTTTCGCGGGTCATGAGCTTCGGCTCCTCCACTCCGGTGGAAATCGCCATCAGCGGCTCCCCGTTGCCGGTGTCCAAGGCGTACGCCGATCAAATCATCGAGAAGATGAAGGCGATTCCCTACCTGCGCGACATCCAGATCGCTCAGACCCTGGATTATCCGACCGTTGCGGTGAACGTGGATCGCGAACGCGCGGGCCAACTGGGCGTGCAGATGTCCGATGTCAGCCGTTCGCTCGTCGCCGCGACGACGTCCAGTCGTTTCACCACGCCGATTTACTGGGCGGATCCCGGTTCCGGCATCAGCTTCAGCCTCCAGGTCCAGATCCCGGAATCGAAAACCACCTCGATGGAGGACCTGGGCAACGTCCCCGTGGTTTCGAACCGCGGAGCGCCCGTGCTGTTGCGCAACATCGCGACGCTGGCTCCCGGGACGGCGGTCGGCACTTACGAACGCTACAACCTGGCGCGACTCGTCAGCATCACGGCCAACATCTACGGTTCCGATCTCGGCACGGCGACGCGCGCCATTCGCAAGGCGATCGCCGACGCCGGCCCGCTGCCCCAGCCCTCGACGAAAGTTGATCTCCGCGGTCAGGTGGTGCCCTTGGAACAACTGCTCGACGGTTTCCGGTCGGGCCTGATCATCGCGGTGATTGTCATCTTCCTGATGCTCTCGGCGAATTTCGAGTCGTTGCGGCTCGCCTTCGCCGTCGTCTCGACCGTGCCCGCGGTGCTCGCCGGCGTGGTGCTCGCGCTCTACTTCACCGGCACCACGCTCAACATCCAGTCGGCGATGGGTGCGATCATGTCGGTGGGCGTGGCCGTCGCCAATGCGATCCTGCTCGTGACCTTTGCCGAGCGCAGCCGGCTCCAAAGCAGCGACGCCCTCGCGGCGGCGGTGGAAGGCGGTCGCAGCCGGCTCCGGCCGATTCTCATGACGAGCTTCGCGATGATCGCCGGCATGCTCCCGCTGGCGCTGGGCCTGGGCGAGGGCGGCGACCAGACTGCACCGCTCGGCCGGGCGGTCGTCGGCGGACTGGCGCTCGCCACGCTTGCGACCCTTTTTGTCCTGCCCGCTTTCTTCGCCATTATCCGTCGTCGCGCCTCGACGCGGTCCGGCTCGCTCGATCCCGACGATCCCCTGAGCGGACACTTTCGTTCCCCCGTCGGCCACAACTGAGCCCGCCCCACCTTCAACTTTTTCGACCCGTATGAAAATCAGTTCTCTCACCCCTGTGACGCGACCGTTCGCCGTTTTCCTGCTCGCGTCCGCCGCGGGGTTGCCGGTGATCGCGCAGAACGCGCCCGCGCCCGCGGCGGTTCAAGTCACGTCGCCCCAGCGCGGCGATATCCACCGTTTTGTTACGCTCCCCGGCACGCTGCGCGCCAACCAGCAGGTGACGCTTCACGCCAAGGTGGCCGGCTATCTCAAGTCGATCGCCGTGGACAAGGGCGACACCGTGAAAGCCGGCCAGCTGCTCGCGGAAATCGAGATGCCCGAACTCGTGGCCGAGCGCGCCAAGTTCGACGCCGAGCTGCGTATCGCCAAACTGGAGTCGGAGCGCCTGGTGGCCGCGCGGGCGAAGGCCCCGGATTTGATCACGCCGGCTGCGACCGACACGGCCGAGAGCCGGCTGGCGCTGGCGCAGGCCGGGCTGGCGCATTACGAAACCCTGCTGCGTTACAGCAAGATTTCCGCGCCATTCGACGGTGTGGTCACGATGCGCTATGTTGACCCGGGCGCGTTCGTCCCCGCCGCCACCGCGAGTTCGAATCCCACCGCGGCCGCGATCGTCACGGTGATGGATTATTCCACCATCCGCGTGCGGGTGCCGGTCCCGGAAATCGAGTCGGCGCGGATTCAAGTGGGCCAGCCGGTGATCGTGACCACGGATTCGCTCCCCGGCCGGATGGTGCGCGGGACGGTGACGCGGAGCTCGGGCGCGCTGGATGAAGCGACGCGTTCGCTGCTCGTCGAGGCGGATGTGCCCAATGCCGACGGCACGCTCCGACCCGGCATGTACGTGCTGGCCAGAATCGGCGTCGAGAAGCACACGGGTGCCCTGCTCGTGCCGGCCGCGGCGCTGGTGCGGGAAAAGGCGGCGGGTTTCCTCTTCACGCTGGTTGACGGCAAGGCGGTGCGCGGGCCGGTCAAGTACGGCTTCAACGATGGCACCAACGTGGAGATTCTCGACGGCCTGGCCGAGAGCGCCCGCGTCATCATTCCCGGGAAAGCCGCATTGGTTTCAGGTCAGGCCGTGACCGCCACGGAGGTGAAATGAGTCTCATGCACCCCGCATCGTCACACGGTTCCGCTGGTCTCCGCGCCGGGGCGCTGGGCGTGGTCGTCTGCCTTTCGAGCTTCGCGTTGGCGGCACAGCCCGCGCCGACGACCCCGAGCACGATCGACCTGCCCACGGCGCTGCGCCTGGCCGGGGCCAAGAATCTCGACGTGGAAATCGCGCGTGAACGGGTGAGCGAAGCGCGCGCGGCGCATGATTCGGCGCGGGCGCGATTCTTCCCGTGGATCACGCCGTCGATTTCCGTGAAACGGCACGAGACGAACATTCAGAGCGTGGAGGGACGCATTCTCGATGCCGACAAGCAGTCACTGGCGGCGGGGATCCTGCTGACCGCGCAGGTGGATCTCGGAGAGACCTATTATCAGAATCTCGTGGCCCGCCAGGGAGTGCGTTCGAGCGAAGCTGCGCTGGCCGGCCGGCAACGCGAGGCGACCTTGCGCGCCGCGACGGCGTATTTCGAAATGATGCGCGCGCGCGCCGCGGTGATCGCCGCCGAGGAAGCGGCGCGGATTTCCACGCGTCATGCCGAACAAATCGGCGCAACCGCGGAAGCGGGACTGACGTTTGCGGGCGATGCCGCGCGCGTCCGGGCCGGTCGCGAACGGGCCGAACTGACCCTCGTGCGGGCGCGGGCCGATCAACGGGTCGCGGCGGCGCGCCTCGCGGAAATTCTCCGCCTTGATCCGACGGTGGAGCTGACGCCGGCCGATGGCGATCTGGCGCCGCTGTCTCTGGCGACGCCGGGTGACGATCTCGGAAGTTTGATTTCCCGCGCGCTGGCGGTGCGGCCTGAGCTCGACGAAGCGGCGGCGCGACTTGAAGTTGCGCGGACTCAGCGCCGGGCGGCGACCAAGGCGCCGCTCATTCCGACGGTGGGCGCGCAAGTTTCGCTGGGCGGGCTGGGCGGCGGACCCGCGGGTTCGACCCTGACGCGCGATTTCGACTACAGCGGCGACTATGGTATCGGCCTGAGCTGGCGCGTCGGTCCCGGCGGGCTGTTCGATCGGAATCGTCAGCGCGAGACGGAGTCGCGTGAGCGGCAGGTCGAGTTCGAGCAGGAGAAGGTGCGCGATCTCATCCGGCGCCAGGTGGTGGAACAGCAAGTGCGCCTGCGCTCGCTCGCCAGCCAGATCGAGTTGGCCCGCAAGACCCTCGACGCGGCTGATCAGACGGCACGCCTTTCGCGCCAACGCCGTGAGACCGGGGTGAGCGGGGCCTTGGAAGACCTTTTGGCGGAGGATGAACTCGCCCGGGCGCGACGTGACTACCTCGCCACCATTGCCGACTACAACATCGCCCAGTATGCCCTCCGTTTTGCCGTCGGTGATTAACGCGGTCGGTTGTGGTGTGACCGGCCTCCGCCTCGCGTGCGGGATGGCCTGCCTTCTGGCAACCGTGCCGCTCATGGGGCAGGGCGGCACCATGGACGGTGGGAACAGGATGAACGCGATGGGGGGCCGCGGATCGGCCGAGGCCTTCTTTGTCGATCTCACCACCTTTGATTTTGGCCGCATCCTGCCGGTTCCGCCCGAACCGGGTTCCCTGGCGGAACGGGCGGATCTCGAGACGGTGCTGCGGATACAAGCCAGGCGCACGCCCGCTGACGTCGAGTGGGCGGGAACGGTGATCAAGGGCGATGTGTTCAGTAGCAGCGACGTGGTCGGAAACCGTTTCAAGAAGGAGAGTCTGCCCGCGACGGCTGAGCTCTTCAGAAAACTCGATGCGGATGCCGCCGCGGTGAACAATGGCGCGAAAGCGGTGTTCAAACGCGACCGGCCTTTTACGGTCAGCGCCGACGTGATTCCCTGCGTGGCGAAGCCCGCGGGCTATTGCTATCCCAGCACGTACGCGGTCGAGGTTTTCGTGCGGGCGGGAGTTCTCGCCGAACTCTTTCCGGAGAAGCGGGCCGAACTATCGCGGCAGGCTCACGACCACGCGTGGGCGCGCGTCGTGGGCGGCGTCCATTTTCCCACCGACGTCATCGCCGGCCGGCTGCTCGCCGAGCGAATCCTCGCTGACGCGCTGAAGACTCCGGTGTTGCGCGCGGAATTGGAGAAGGTGCGGGCTGAGATCTCGCTGCGGGCGGGAAAATGACCGGCGGTGGCCGGTGACCGCCCGGTATGGGCCGCAGCCGACCGGCCCGCTGGCAGGCGTCAACGGGTGAACGCGGGCTCCCGCGCCTCGGCTTGTGAGTGCGAGGCGTTGTCACCGTTTCGTCACCGTTTTGCCACGGTCCGGACGGTGTCGGGTGCTTTTGCGCCGAGATTGTGACAGAATCGCCATCTGTTCGTAACATAAGGATGAGACCGTGTCGGCGTGATCTCAGTCCGTCCCTCCATTCTACGCCAGCAGCCGACGCTCGTGCGGTCTCTCGCGCTTCTCGTGATCGTCGCATTCTCGGCGCTGCCGGCCGTGGGCCAGGATAGCGGAGCGCTGATCGACGCCCTGATCCGCAAGGGCATTCTCACCAATCAGGAAGCCGAGGACATTCGCGCCGACCTTGTACGCGAGAACAACACGATCCCCGCGCACGCCGTGGGTGGCGGCAAGGCCACGGACCGGCTGAGCGTCGGGATGCGCATGCAGATCCAGTATGCAAATATCGGAACGGAGATTAAGGGCAATGCGACCAAACCGGTGCCGACCGACCAGGCGTTCCTGCGGCGCATGTACCTGACGCTGAAGGCGGGCGTCGGCGGCAACTGGGGTGCCGTGTTCACCTATGACTTTGCCTCAGGGTACTACGACGACGCCATCGTCGAGTGGAAGCCGACGCCGGATCTCGCGTTCAACTTCGGACTGCGCAAGGTGAATGTCGGCTACGAGGAACGCGCGAGCAGTGGCAACCTCAAGTCGATCGAACGTTCCGGCGTCACCCGCTACTTTGTCGAGGGCAACAACGGGCGCCGGCTGGGTGCCGCCAGTTATCGCATCGGGGCGTTTCTGGACGGCAAGAAGGAGCTCACGAGTACGCTCAATCTGGTCTACAGCGCCGCCCTCACCGATCCCGAGCGCAGTGACAACTTTGCCGACGCCTCGGCTTCGGGGGATGCGAGCACCAACCACATCGCGCTCTGGGGCACCGCCGGACTCGCCGGCAAACTCGCCAACAACGGCACATGGATCGCCGGCGCGGGCGTCGGGCACATGCCGGATCGGGGTGGCTTCGGCACGACGAACTTCGGCCGCGGCTTCGACCTGACGCTCTACTCGGTCTTCTTCGACCTGCAGATGGCTCGCTTCGGTCTGATGGCGGAATATCTCGCCGCCGACGTCGACCGCGGCGTTTCCGCGACGCGCGACGCCAAGCCTGCGGGCTACTTCATCCAGCCGAGTCTCCTGCTCACCGACACCATCGAGGCGGTGGTACGTTACCAGTATCTCGATACCGACGGTCGTGGCGTCCAGCTTCCGGATACGTTCCGCTCGGCCCCGTCCGGGGGCACGATGAACACGTACAGTGAATGGTACGCCGGCTTCAATCTCTACCTCCGCGGCAACGACCTGAAATTCCAGCTCGGCGCCCACGCCGGAAAAACCAAGGACACCGTCACCGGTGCTCCGGCCGAAGCCAAGGCCGTCGGTGTCCGTTCCCAAATGCAGGTTCAATTCTAACGGGAGCGCAGGCGACCCGACCATATCTTCAAACCGTGCGGGCCAGAGGCCTGCGCTCCCGGGAAAACTCCCACCCTACGATTCATGAAAACCGCTCTTCTTCTCCTCGCCGCCATCGCCACGGCAAACGCCGTTTCCGCCCAGAAGCTGGTCATCAAGGGATCCGACACGCTCGGCGCCAAACTCGTCCCGACGCTCGCTGAGGAATACAAGGCCAAGCACCCCGGCGTCTCCTTCGAGATCGCCGCCGAAGGTTCCACGACGGGCATCGCCGCCATCATTGATGGCACCGCGCAGATCGGCATGAGTTCGCGGCGCGCGAAGCCGACCGAGATGTCGGCCGCCACGGCGAAGGGCGTCACGCTCAAGCCCATCATCGTCGCCTACGATGGCATGGCCGTGGTCGTGAACGCCAACAATCCGATCGCAAAGCTGACGCTGCGCCAGGTGGAGCAGATCTTCACCGGCGATGTGACCGACTGGTCTGCGGTGGGCGGGAAGCCCGGCAAGATATCGATCTACACCCGCAACACGTCGTCCGGCACGTACTCGGACTGGAAGGAACTCGCGATGAAGCGCCGCGATTACGCGTCGTCGTCGCAGAAGATGGCGGGCAACGAGCAAATCGCCGCCGAGGTCGCAAAGAACCCGAACGGCATCGGCTATGTGGGCCTCGCCTACATGGGTGCCGAGGGCATCAAGGTGGTTGCAGTCGACGGCGTCATGCCGTCCAAGGAAACGGTGCTTTCCAAGAAATACGCCTACGCGCGTCCGACGTTCTACTATACGAACGGCGAAGCGACCGGCGAGGCGGCCCGGTTCATTGCGTTTACGACCGGTGAGGCGGGGCAGCAGATTGCCGCGAAGATTGGCTTCGTGCCGCTGAAGTAAGGTGAGACGCGCACCAATCGAGATTCGCGCCGCATGACGCCTCCGGCTCCCACCGCCCCTCCGACCACGCCGCCCGCCGGCTTCGTCATTCAGAAGAAGACGGTGCGGCTGCTGGGGTTGACCGTGGACGACTGCATCAAGGTGTTCTTCGGCGGTAACGCCGTGATCTCGGTCGTGGTGCTGGCGTTGATCACGTACTTCCTGATCCGGGAGGGCTCCGGGTTCTTCGGGCAGAATCAGCGCAATCTCGAAGTCTACCGGCGTGCCGGGCTCGAATACGTCGATCTCATGCGGGCGTTGTCCGATGACCACACGGCGCTCACTCGCTACCTCGCCGATGTCCGCCTCCGCGCCCTCACGCATCATCTCGAGCAGGAAAAACTCTCGTTGGAGGCGGCGAATGCCGCGCTGGCGCCGCTCGACGAGTTCACGGGCAAGTTCACCGATGCCGTCGATCCGGTGCGCGGGCTGGTCTCCGACCTCACGGAGGTCGCGAGTGCAATCAAGACGAAGTTCATTGTCAGCGAGGACAAGAAGGAGGAGCGCCGGCAACTGCTCGCCGAGGGCAAGGTGGCCGAGGCGGACAAGGTGGTGATCGTGCCGGTGGATTTTGTCAGCGAGCTCAAGCCGCTGACGGGCACGCTGCCGGCGTACAAGGAGGCCAGCCGGGCCCTGGCGCAGCAGCTTACATCGGTCCTCGCGACGTCGCCACCGCTGCCGACGCCGGAACTGCAGCAGCGGCTGCAAACGTTCTCCGCGCTGACGCGTGATTATCTCGCCACGTTTCCCGAGGTGGAGCGGCGGCTCGAGCAGTGGGACTTTCGCGAGCCCGTGCCGGCATGGCGGGCGTTCAGTGCGTTTCTTTTCGGACGGCAGTGGCTGACGGCCAGCTTCTGGCAGGATTGGTACGGGGTCGTGCCGCTGCTCGTGGGTTCGCTGATGGTGTCGGTGGTCGCATTGTTGCTGGCGGTGCCGCTGGGCGTCGGTGCGGCGATCTACGTCAACCAGGTCGCCACGGAGCGGGAGCAAAAGTTGATCAAGCCGGCGATCGAATTCATTTCAGCGATACCTTCCGTCGTGCTCGGTTTCTTCGGCATTGCGGTGCTCGGGCAGGCGCTGCGGCTCCTGTCCCAACAGGAGTGGCTCTCCTGGGTCCCGGGCTTTCCGTACAGCGAGCGGCTGAACATCCTCACGGCGGGCTGCCTGCTCGCGCTGATCGCGGTGCCGACGATTTTCACGCTGGCCGAGGACGCGCTGAACAACGTGCCGCGCGGCTTGAAGGAGGCATCGTACGCGCTCGGGGCGTCGCGCCTGCAGACGACCTTGAGGATCATCGTCCCCGCATCGCTTTCCGGCATCATCTCCGCGGCGCTCCTCGGGCTTGGTCGCGTGATTGGTGAAACGATGGTCGTGCTGCTCTGTGCGGGCAACCGGATCGCGATTCCGGACTTCACGCAGGGGCTCGCCGTGGTGACGCAGCCGGTGCACACGATGACTGGCATCATCGCCCAGGAAATGGGCGAGGTGGTGCGGGGCAGCATTCACTACCGGGCGCTGTTCCTCGTGGGCCTCGTGCTGTTCGTGCTGTCCCTGATCATCAACTACGTCGCGCAGAAGATTGTGCGCCGTTACCGGATTTCCATCGGATGAACCGCGCGCCGCATATTTTCAGCACTCCGGCCGGAGCGGGTCGACGCCGCGAAGCCGCGATCTTCTGGCTGTTCCGCGCCTCGGCGTACCTGATCCTCGCCTGCGGCGCGGCGGTGTTTCTCAACATCATCACGAAGGGCGCGGGCACGGTCTTCAAGACGGAGGCGCCCTTCATCAACACCGCGTTTCTCACCGAGGCGCCCGAGTCGCTGTATGTATTCGAATGGCAGGGACAGAAGCGGGAGATGGGCGACCGGGAGTTCCGCGCCTTCAAGGAAAAGAACCCCGAGGCGGCGAAGGTGAAGACGGAGAGCTACGTCTATTCGGCGGGCGGGATTTTCCCGTGCATCGTCGGCACCGTGCTGCTGGTCGTGGGTTCGATGACGATCGCGCTGGCGCTGGGCGTGTGCGCCGCGATCTATCTGAACGAGTACGCGCGCGACGGGACGTTCATCCGCTTCGTACGGCTGGCGATCCTCAACCTCGCGGGCGTGCCCTCGATTGTCTTCGGCCTGTTCGGCTTCGGCATGTTCGTGATTTTCTTCGGCTGGAACGTCTCGCTGCTCGCCGGCTGGTTCACGCTCGCGTTCATGGTCCTGCCGGTGGTGATCACGGCGAGCGAGGAATCGCTCAAGGCCGTGCCGAAGGGCTTTCGCGAGGGCTCGCTCGCGCTCGGTGCCACCAAGTGGCAGACGATCCGCAAGAACGTCCTGCCGTATGCGCTGCCGGGTATCCTGACCTCGTCCATTCTCGGCATCGCGCGCGTTGCCGGCGAGACCGCGCCGATCATGTTCACCGCCGCCTACGTGGTGCGCGACAAGCTGCCGTGGGAGGTGGAACGCGTCGGCGATTTCTTCCTGCAGGGCGTGATGGCGCTGCCGTATCACATCTATGTCGTGAGCTCCAAGATTCCGCAGAACGAGTACACGGAGCGCGTCCAGTACGGCACGGCCTTCGTGTTCCTCGCCATCGTCGCCCTCATCGCCACCGCGTCGATTCTCCTCCGCAATCATCTTCGCAATCGCTACAAATGGTAGCCTCCGCCGTCATGGAACATCCCGCTTCCGCTTCCGCTCCCGCCTCGAAGGCTCCGGTGCCCGCCGATGGACGTGCGGTCACCACCTCGACGCTGATTGACATCGAAAATCTCGATTTCTTCTACGGGCAGACCCAGGCGCTGAATGGCATCAATCTCAAGATTGAGAATCACAAGGTCACCGCGTTCATCGGGCCCTCGGGCTGCGGCAAGTCCACGCTGCTCCGCTGCATCAACCGGATGAACGACCTCATCGAGGGCACGCGCGTCGCGCGGGGCTCCATCCGGATTCACGGCGTCGACATTTACCAGCGCGACGTCGACGTGATCGAGCTGCGCAAACGCGTCGGCATGGTGTTTCAGAAGTCCAACCCGTTTCCGAAATCGATCTACGAGAACATCACCTACGGCCTGCGGCTGCAGGGAAAGAGCAACCGGGCGCAGCTGGACGAGATCGTCGAGCGCGCGCTGCGCGGCGCCGCACTCTGGGACGAAGTGAAGGACCGGCTGCACAGCAGCGGCCTGGGACTTTCCGGCGGCCAACAGCAACGCTTGTGCATCGCCCGCGCCATCGCCGTCGAACCCGAGGTCATCCTGATGGACGAGCCGTGCTCGGCGCTCGATCCGGTCGCGACCGCCAAGATCGAGGAGCTCATTCAGGATCTGCGCACGCGTTACTCGATCGTGATCGTCACGCACAACATGCAGCAGGCCGCGCGCTGCTCCGATCGCACTGCGTTCTTCTATCTCGGCCGCCTCATCGAATACGCCGACACGCGCGACATCTTCACCAACCCGGCCAACGCCCAGACCGAGGCCTACGTCTCCGGCCGCTTCGGCTGAGATGCGCCGGCAGTGCGGAGTTGAAGGTTGAACGGTGAAAGTTGAAAGACCTGAACCAATGCCAGCCGACAATTCCCCTGAGTCCCCGCCGCCAAACCGTGCTCTGACTTTCAACTTTCACCGTTCAACTTTCAACTTCCTGCCACATGACCCACTACGCTGAAGAACTCGCGAAGCTGAAGGAAAGCCTGCTGGCCATGGCGAGCCATGCGGAATCCGCCGTCACCCGCGCGATGCGCGCGCTGGTGGATCGTGACGATGCGCTCGCGCGCAAAGTCGAGGAGGACGACAACGTCCTCGACCAGTTCGAGATCGAAATCGACGACACCGCGATCCATCTCCTGGCCAAGGCGCCCCTCGCCACCGAGCTGCGGCTGATCACCGTGGCGATGAAGATCTCGCAGAACCTCGAGCGCGTCGGCGACGAGGCGGTGACCATTTCGCGGCGTGCCATCGAACTGAATACGGAGCCGCAGCTGAAGCCCTACGTCGACCTGCCGCGGATGGCGACGATGTCGCTGGAGATGCTCCGCGAAGCGCTGACCGCTTTCGTCAATCGCGAGCCGGAACGTGCCCGGGCCGTCATTCCACGCGACCACGACGTCGACGATCTCAACCGCCAGCTCCACCGGGAACTCTCCAGTTACATGGTCGAGCGGCCGACCACCATCACCCGATGCCTGCGTCTCATGGTGATTTCCAAGGCCATCGAGCGGATCGCGGATCACGCCACCAATATCGCCGAGGAGGTCGTGTATCTTTACGAGGCGAAGGACATCCGGCACTCCGACCAAAAACGAAATGAAGCCTAAGATTCTCGTCGTCGACGACGAGCCCGATGCCTTGGAAATTCTCGGCTTCAAGCTGAAGGAGGCCGGCTACGCGCCCATCTTCGCCAAGGACGGTGCGCGCGCGATCGCCGCCGCCCGCGACGAACGCCCCGCGTTGATCGTGCTCGATCTCATGCTGCCGGAGGTGGACGGACTCGAAGTCTGCAAAATTCTCCGTCGCGATCCGTCCACCGCGACGATTCCGATCCTGATGCTCACGGCGCGCGCGGCGGAAATGGATCGCGTCCTCGGACTCGAGCTCGGGGCCGACGACTACGTGACGAAGCCGTTCAGTCCGCGCGAGCTGGTGCTGCGGATCAAGAAGCTGCTCGCCCGCGCCAAGACGAGCGACGAGCCCGCGGCGCACATCCGCTTCGGCGAACTCGAGATCGATGTCCCCCGGCACAGCGTCACGCTGAACGGCGCCGCGGTCGCGCTGACCGCAACCGAATTCAATCTGCTCGAGCTCCTGGCCCGCCGCCGCGGCCGGGTGCAGACGCGCGAACGCCTGCTGCAGGACGTGTGGGGCTACGACAAGGCGATCGACAGCCGCACCGTGGACACCCACATGCGCCGGCTGCGCGAGAAGATCGGCGACGCCGCGCGCTATCTGGAAACAATCCGGGGCGTCGGTTATCGCTTCAAGGCCGACGAATGATTCCGCTGGGAGCGCAGGTGTCCCCCGTGCACCTTCCCGAGTGCAGGCGGGACGCCTGCGCTCCCGGTAATCCATGATCGCATTGGAAATTTTCCTGCTCCTGCTCCTCACCGCCGCCTCGGCGGCGGTGTGGTGGTTTCGCGACCGGCTGCGGCGTGAACACGCTGCGCACGCTGGGGAAATCGCGGCACAGCGGGCGCAACGCGAAGCCGAACTTGCGGCCCAGGCTGAGCGGACCGCGGCGTTGTTCGATCGCATGGTCGAGGGAATCCTGGTGGTGGGCGCGGACGGCCGGATCCGCCTCGCGAATCGCGCCGCCGTCGCGTTCTTCAACGTCTCGCCGCCTGCAGCCGGCCGGACCGTGCTCGAGGCGACGCGTCATCACGAGGTCGCCGCGCTGGTCAACCGGCTCGAACACGAAGCGGAGGTGTTGAACCACGAACTGCGGCTCGATGGCGTGGCCGAAACCCGTTATCTGCAGGTGAACGCGCTCGCACTGCGCACCGCCGCGGGCGAGCGCGACGGCGCCATCATTGTCTTTCACGACCTGACCCGGCTGCGTCACCTCGAGGCCGTGCGACAGGAATTTGTCGCAAACGTGAGCCATGAATTGCGGACACCCCTTTCGCTGATCAAGAGCGCGACCGAGACGCTGATTGACGGCGGCAAATCCGATCCAGTGGTGACGGCCCGTTTCCTCGACATCATCGAAAAACACGCGAACCGGCTGACGCTGCTCATCGATGACCTGCTGTTGTTGGCCCGGCTGGATTCCGGCCGCATCGAAATGAAACTGCAGGCGGTGCCGTTGCAGGACGCCGCCCAGGATGCCCTCGACGATGCGGCGTTGATGGCCGCTTCGCGTCACGTGAAGCTCGATAACCAGGTGCCGATCGAACTCGCGGCGCAGGCAGATCCGACTCGTTTGCGGCAGGTGCTGGCCAATCTGATCGACAACGCGATCAAGTATGGCCGCGAGGGCGGCCGCGTGGTCGTCGGCGGCCGGGCGCTCGGGGCTCAACACGTCGAACTGACGGTACGGGACGACGGTCCGGGCATCCCGCCGGAGGCGAAGGCGCGGATCTTCGAGCGGTTCTTCCGCGCGGACAAAGCCCGTTCGCGCGAGCAGGGTGGCACCGGCCTCGGCCTCGCCATCGTGAAGAACGTTGTGCAAGCCCACGGCGGCGACATCCGCGTGGAAAGCGGCCCGGCCACCGGCACCGAGTTCTTCATCACGCTCCCGGCGGCGGCGAACGTTTAGCCAGCGGCGTTCGGATTCAGCTCCGCCGTCCGCCAGAGCTCGCGTCCAATTCCTGAATACATCCGTGCGGTCACGCGGGAACCGTCCACGGTGACGACGGCGTAACCGGGCAAATCGGCGTATTCGAAGCGGCTGACGAACGCCTGCTCGGCGGTGTAGACTGCTCGGCGCTCGTCGGCGTTGGCGGGCGAGAACGCGGGTTCGACCGTGATTTGATCCGGCGTGTAACGATCGGGGCTGAGCAGCTCGGTCTTCGGTTTCACCTCGGGCGCACTGATGATGCTGCTCAGGGCAAACTGACTGAAACGTCCGCGGCCCGCAGCGCGCACCAGACGGTTGTAGCGATGAATGTGGCCGCCGAGCACGATCGCCTGCTGATCGCCGAGCAGGGCGAGGAAGCGCTCGCGCCGCGCCTTTTCCCGGGCCGATGAAAATACATGCCACGTCGAACGCGCGCCGTACGGCACGACCGGCGGGTGCACGACGACGAAGAGGTTTTCCGCGGTGCGTCGGGCCGCCACCGCTTCAAACCAGTCGAGACTCACGCCGGCCTCGTAGGCGTCGAAGAAAACAAACTGCGCGTTGCCGGAGGTCACCGTGTACCGGGCGCTCGTGACCGCGTCCGTGCCCGGGGACACGGCCCGCGCCTGATCGTTGAGAAACGGATGAAAGACCTCGCCGAACGCGGTCACCGCACCGGGGCCGGTGATGTCGTGATTGCCTTTCGTGAAGAGGAACGGCGCGCCGAGGCGGGCGTCGCGCACAAACGCGAGAGCTTCGCGATTCTGTTGGACGGAAAGCGCCTCGCTGCCGCAAAGACCTTCGACCAGGTCGCCCACCTGCAGAACGAACGCGACGCGGGTCGGCGCCGACCGATTGAGATCGGCGATGGTGTCGCGGACGGTTGCTAGCAACCGCGGCGTCAGATCGCGCGTGATGCGGCTGTAATTTTCAATCTGGCTGATGTCGTTGGACTTTTCCCGCCGCACCCAGGCCAGATCGTGGTGCTCGAGCTTGTCGTAGTGCAGGTCGCCGAGCAGCAGGAACGAGAAGGCGGTGGCGGCGGGCGGGTTCGCTCCGCGCGCCGGGAGTGACGCCAGTGAAAGCGACGTCGCTGCCAGGGTGGCCGACTGGAGAAATTCGCGACGGGTGGATGTGGGGTGCAGGGCCATGGCGGACAGCAGTGGAAATGAACCCCACCGACATCGATGTCGATGCAGGCCCGGCTCGCGTTACGCGGTCTCGACGAACGGACGCGTTTCCGGGTGCAGCTGGGCGGCGGACTCCAGGTCGAGGTAGATGGTCGTCGCGCCGTGTTCGCGCAGAATGGACGACGGGGCGTCGGGTGAAATCGCACCTTCGACGCAGCGCTGGACGGCCGCGGCTTTGCGCGCGTCGGGGACCGGCACGATGATGGTGCGCGCTTTCAGCAGCTGCCGCACCGACATTGATATCGCCTGACGCGGCACGTCGTCGAGTGTGGCGAACCAGCCTTCGCCGACCTGCTGACGGCGGCACGCTGCATCGAGATCGACGATCAGGTAGGGGTCCTCGGTGACGAAGTCCGCGGGCGGATCGTTGAAGGCGAGGTGGCCGTTTTCGCCGATGCCCGCAAACGCCACGTCGACCGTCTCCGCACGGAGCAGTTCGCCGAGCTCGCGGCACGTGCGCCGGGGATCCGTTTCGCCGTCGATGAGGTGATAGTGCTTCAAGCCGGTTGGGACGATCAGGCGCTCGCGGAGATAACGCCGGAAACTTGCGGGGTGGCTCGCGCTGAGACCGACGTATTCGTCGAGGTGAAACATCTCCACCTTGTCCCACGGAATGCCGGGCAGCCGGGTGAGCGCCGCGAGAAACTCGAATTGCGATCCGCCCGTCGCGGCGGTCAGCCGGCAGCGGCCACGTTGCGCGACCGCGGCGTGAATGGCGGCGGCGGCGTCGCGCGCCGCGGCGGCACCGAGGATCGATTTGTTGGTGAAGAGGCGGAGTTTCATGAAAAGGGACCGACGCGGGGCGGAGCGCGGAACGTCACGGGCGGGTGGGTTGCTCGTACATGATCTTTCCGCCCACGACGGTCACGGCGGAACGAAGATCCTTCAGGCTCTCTGCCGGCACCCCCATGAAGTCGCCGGTGAGGATCGCGAGATCGCCGAGCTTGCCGACCTCAATCGAGCCCTTGCGGGTTTCGTCGAAACTCATCCAGGCCGCTTCGATGGTCGCCATGCGCAGGGCATCCTCGCGCGACACGCGTTCATCCGGACCGAAGATCTGTCCGCCCTCGGTCCGGCGCAGCACGGCAATCTGCATGGCGAGAAACGGATTGAACGGGTTCAGTGAGGTGTTCGGATCGAAGCCCTGCATGTGGTCGGCGTTGATCGCCACTTTGACGCCCGCCTGGCGCCACGTCTTCAAGCCGATGAAGTGGGTGAGGCGCGGCTCACCGAGGACGGCGGCCAGCGTGTCTCCATCTTTGTAATACCAAGTGGGCTGCGTATCCAACACGGCGCCGAGCCGCGCCGCCCGTTGCGCGGTGGCGGGGTCGGACCAGTAGGCGTGGATGAGATTGTAACGGCGCGGCGCGATGGGGCTGTCCGCATTCGCCGCTTCGACCGCATCAAGTACCGCATCGACGCCGGCGTCGCCGGTAACGTGCGACGACATTTGCCAGCCGAGACGGTGGCCGGTGCGGATGATGTTCTTCAGCTTGTCCGGACTCACGCGCAGATCGCCGCGGTACGCCGGATCTGTGATGCCGTAGATGGCGAAGGCCTTTTCCCCATAGGGCTCGCGCATGTACGCAGTGCCGTAGAGCGCGCCGCCGTCGACGCTGAACTTGATCGGGCCGTAGCGCACCCAGTCGTCGCCGTCGCCGGTCTTGAACGGCATCGCGCGGATCGCCTTCTCGGTTGCCTCCACGCTGCCGTCGGTGGTGAGGCCGACGGTCACGGTGACGCGCACCGGCAGGCGGCCCTTTTCCCGGAGTTGGGTGAACGTCTTGAAATTCTCGGCGCGCGGGGAGCGTTCGGTGATGCTCGTGATGCCGAGTTCGTTGTACCGGCGGAGCAACCGTTCGAGCGACTCGAGGTATTTTTCCTCGGTCACGCCGCGGCCGGAGAGAAACTTGGTCAGCAGGGCGCCGCAGTTTTCCGTCATGCCGGTGGGCTCGCCGTCGGGCCCGAGGATGATTTTGCCTCCGGTGGGGGCGACGCGGTCCCGGGTGATCCCGGCCGCCTGCAGCGCAGCGCGATTCAAGATCTGCACCTGCCGGTTGGCGTATTGCCAGGTGAATACGGCCGGATTGTTGGGGGCGGCGGCGGTGAGTTCGGCGGAATTCGGGATGCGGCGCTCGCGGATGCGCGTGGCATCGACGCGGGGGAGTTGAATCCAGCTTTGCGGTGCCGAGTCGCGCACCTGCTTTCGCACCCAGTCCTGAATTTCCGCGATCGAGTGCAGCTGCACGAACGGCTGCAACGCCTCGCCGCGGGCCGCTCCGGTGGCGTGCACGTGAGACTCGATCAGGCCGGGAATGACGGTTCGGCCCTGCGCGTCGATCACATGCGTGCTGCCGCCGATGTGGGATCGCACATCGGCATCCGAGCCTACGGCCACGAATACGCCGTCCTTGATCGCAACCGCGCTCGCTGTACGGAAGGCGTCGTCGACCGTCAGCACCCGGCCGTTGCGCACGACGAGATCGGCGGGCGGCTCCGCAGCGATGGCGCTCAACGCGGTGACGGCGAGCAGCCCAATCCATGGCAGCCAGGCGAAGCGGGTCGGGAATGGGAAAGTCATGGTGGTTTTCGTGCGGGCGGGAATGACGGCGTCCGCGTCATTCCCTTGCTTGAACCCGGAGATATTTGAATTCCACCTTCATTTTCAGCTGCTCGGAAGAGAAACGCCCCCACGCTGCCGCGACCGAGCTTCAGGGCGGCGATGCGTTTGGAGGCTGCGAGAGAAAACGCGTTTATGGCGCCGGCGTGGGTGCTTCCCAGATCGCGACGCCCATGTGGTAGCGATCGTGATTCTCCACCGCCTGAGAGTAGTAGGCAGTCACGATCTTGCCGTCCGCGCGCTGCACGGTGCTCGGGTAGCCGCAATCCATGGCCGTGCTGCGCATGATGCGGATGGGTGCGCTCCAGGTGGCACCCTCGTCGCGGCTCAGTTTCGCGAGCACGCCGCTCTGGCCTTCGAGCCGTTTCCCGTAGCTCAGCAGGATGCGGCCGTCCTTCAGGCGCAGGAGGTGCGCGTTGAGCTCGCGCGTTTCGGTGATCGGAGTGCCACCCTGCCAGGTAATGCCGTCGTCGTCCGAACGGAACAGCTCCATCCGGTAGAGCGGATTGGTCCGCGCGGCGGCGAGCCAGCGTTTCCCGCCCGCGTGGAAGATCGATGTTTCGTTGTGGTTGGCGCCAATGAGCGCCCCGCGCTGCCACGTGCGGCCGTCGTCGTTGCTCGTGAAGTGCCACACGTGGCGCGCGGCGGGATCCTTGATGCCGCGCGCGTAACAGGTCGTATGGAGCCGTCTGTCGTCGCCCGCGAGAATGGGGCCGAACGGGACGAAGTGTGTCCAGCCCGGCTCGGGCTCGGGAAACGACTTGATCAGCGTCCACGTCTTGCCGCCATCCGCCGAGCGCGAGACCCACACGGGAATGATCTTGCCGTTCGATTGCCCGGGCTTCCGTTCCCAGCCGGAGCAGATGACGACGAGGTCGCCATTCCCGGCGAGACCGGCCGCGACGTTCATGCGCACGGTGTCCGGATCGTTCGGTGCCGGACTGCCGCTTTTCTTCCAGAAGACGCCGTCGGTGCTGATCTGGCAGTCGATGTCGCCCGGCATGCGACTGTGGCTGGGCTGATTGTGGATGATCGCGGCGATGGAGCCGTCGCGCAGCAGCGTGAGGTTCGGCCACGCGCAGACGTTGTCGACGACGACGTAGCGCGCGATGGCGGGTGGGGCGGACTCTGCAGCGGCCTGTCCCGCCACTTGCAAGGGAAGCGCAGCCCAGGCGGCGACGGCGCCCCAGGTGAGCCACGGTGGGAACAGCACAGGAGTTAACGGTTTCATGACAGTGAGTTCGGCCTGCGGGGAGTGCTCCGGCCTCACCCGAAAGTGGGCGGGTCGCACGGGGACGAAAGCGAGTCGGGTCGTTTCATGTCAACTGAGAACTGTTGACAGTTGGCTCCGCGGCGATGGAGTTTTGCGCCTAGTCCCATGGCACTGCACGCAATTCGTTCCGTTTCGATCCGGCATTCGGTCGCCGACGCCGTCCGTTCGGCGCTGCGCGAGGGACATTTAAAGCCGGGTGAAAACATCAGCGAGGTGGCGCTCGCCCACCAGTTCGAGGTCAGCCGCGGGCCGATTCGCGAAGCCTTGCTGGTGTTGGTGGAGGAAGGCCTGCTCACGCATTCGCCGAATCGCGGCTTCTCGGTCATCGACCTCAGCGCCGAGGACAAGGAACACATCGCCGAGCTGCGGCTCATGCTCGAGTCACGGGCACTCGAACGCGGTCGCGAGCGCGTGACGCCCGCGGACTTGAAGCGACTGGGCGAGATGAAGGAAGAGCTCGTGAGCCTCTTCAAAGACAGCGAACGGCCCGCGCGCGACGCGATGGAGATCGCGTTTCACGGCTACGTGTGGGAACTGAGCGGCAACCCCTGGCTGGTGAACGCGCTCAAGCGGACGATGATGCCGCTGTTTCTCTTTGGCCGCTATCTCGGCATCAGCCGGGCCAGCATGGATGTCGCGCTCGCCGATCAGCAGCACCAGCTTTACATCGATTACCTGGCAGGAAAAACCAACCGCACCGCCGAGCAATGCGTGCGCTTTCACCTGGGTTTGCCGCTATGAATTCCACGACGCGCTGGCTTCTGGTGTTCGCCGCGTTCGCGATTCGCATGGGCGCGGTCGACGCGCCACCGGCGAAGTCGTCCGCCCCGCCGGCCGGCGTGCAGGAAATCACGGTGGTGAACAGCATCGACGGCGTGGCCGAGCCCGTGTGGTTCATCCCGGCGCCCTCCGCCCAGCCGGCACCACTGCTGGTGCATCTCCACAGCTGGTCGGCGCGACTCGGCGAGGCATCGCTGGCGAACGAGTGCCTGAAACGCGGCTGGGCGTTTCTCTCACCGAATTTCCGCGGGCCCAACCGCCGGCCCGAGGCATGCGGCTCGCGGCTGGCGATCCAGGACGTCCTTGACGCGATCGCCTTCGCACGGCGTGCGACCGCCGTGGATACGCGGCGCATCTACCTGATCGGCGGTTCCGGCGGCGGGCACATGGCCCTGATGATGGCGCAGGCGGCGCCGGACTTGTGGGCCGGCGTGTCGGCGTTCGTGCCCATCACCGATCTCGCCGCGTGGCATGCGTTCTCGCAGCAGCAGGGCTCGGCCTATTTCAAGATGCTCGAGCAATCCTGCGGCGGTCCTCCGGGCACGCCTGCGACCGACGCCGAATACCGCGCACGGTCACCGCTCTTCACCCTCGCGCGGGCGGCGGGCGTGCCGATCGACATCCAGGTTGGCATTCGCGACGGCCATCAGGGTTCCGTGCCGGTCATGAATTCCCTGCGCGCTTTCAACGCGCTCGCCGCAGCGAACGATCAGGGCGGGCAGGCGCTGAGCGCGGCGGCGATGGAAACCATCGCGCGGGATGCGCGCATTCCGGACGGGCTCGTCACGGAATCGCTGGAGGAAACGGGCCGCAAACGCGCCGTCCTTTTCCGGCGGACCGCGGGTCCGGTGCGCCTGACGATTTTCGATGGCGCGCACGAGTCGGACTTTCCGCCCGCCGTTCGCTGGCTGGCGCAACGCGAGAAACCCCTCCGATGAGCCTTCCTCTCCTGTTGGCTGCCTTCGCGTTCACCGGCGGCCTGAGCGACTCTCAAGTCTTGCAACGGGAAGCCGGCGGGACGGCGACGCCCGTCGTGACCGGCACGGCCGATGGTCCCGCCCGGTTGCAGTGGCGCACGGGCGACGCAGCGTGGCAGGACGTGGCGGCCGTGGCCGCGGGCGGTTGGAAGGCGAAACTCCCGCCGCTGCCGACCGGCGGCCCGCATGGCGTCCAACTGCGGTTGCACGACGCTGCGGGTGCCACGCTGGCGGAGAAGACGGCGCGAGACGTCTACGTCGGTGATTTATGGATACTCGCGGGCCAGTCGAACATGGTCGGCCGGGCGCGCATCGAGGAACCGTATGCCCGCGATTCGCGCGTGCGCATGCTGGCGTTGGACGGGGTGTGGCAGCTCGCGACGCATCCGTTGCACGAACAGGTCACGGCCCCGGGCGTCACGCGGCCGGGCCACGGTCCGGGCCTGGAATTCGGCCGCGCGCTGTCGCGGGCGCTCGACGTGCCGATCGGTTTGATCATCTGCGCGAAGGGCGGGACCTCGATGGCGCAATGGTCGCCGGAGCTGGCGAGCCAGGGCCGCGCTTCGCTTTACGGGAATCTGCTGGAGCAGTTTCGCCTCGCGGGCGGCCGGGTCAGCGGCGTCCTCTGGTATCAGGGTGAAAATGACACCGGCCCGGAGCCGTCGGCCGTCTACGCCACGACTTTCCGCGCCTTCGTCGCCCGGCTCCGCGCCGACCTGAAGCACCCGTCCCTGCCGTTCTGTTACGCGCAGCTGGCGCGATTTGCGAACGAGCCGACGGCGTTCTATTCCGAATGGAACGTCGTGCGCGAGGCGCAGCGCCTCGCGGAAGCCGAACTCGCGCCCGCGCGGCTCGTCGCGACGGTCGACTTGGAGAACGGCGACTACATTCACCTGAGTCGCGAGAGCCAGGACCGGCTCGGCCGGCGCTTCGCTTGGGCTGCGCAAGGCCGCGGCGGGCCACGCTTCGTCGAGGCGCGGTGGACGTCGCCGACTGAATTGCGCGTGCAGTTGAGCGGGGTGAACGGCGGCTTGAAGACGGACGGACGCCTGCTCGGGTTTGAGGCGTTGGACGCCGACGGCCGCGCGAAGCGGCTGTTCTTCCGCACGACGTTTGACCCTGCGACGAGCGAGATTGTGCTGTCAGCCAACCGTGACAGTGCGACGCGCACCGTGCCCGAGGAGATCGATCTGTGGTACGGCCGCGGTCATGATCCGGTCTGCACGGTCGTGGACAGCTTGGATCTCGCGTTGCCGGCATTTGGGCCGGTCCGCCTTCCGCCGCGGCCGCCCGCACCACCGCGGGCCCGCTGATTTTTGGGCTCGATTCCGCGCCGCCGCGCTCCGCTCCTTTTCCATGCTTCACTCCCGAATCCGAAAGAAACTCGCCCTCGGCGAAACTGTCCTCTGCGCGAAGGCTTCGTTCCCGGACCCGGACATCGTGGAGCTGATGGGCACGTTCGGCTTTGACGGCGTGTGGATCTGCCTCGAGCACCGGCGCGTCGATCCAGCGGTGGTGAACCACATGATTCGCGCCAGCCGGCTGGGCGGCATGGATGCCATCATCCGGATCAAGCCGTCGAATCACTCCGACCTGCTCTGGCTCCTCGAGGCCGGCGCGCGCGGCGTGATGCTGCCCAAGGTCGTCTCGATCGACGAGGTGCGCGAGGTCGTCGCGATGATGAAGTTTCCACCGGCGGGCCGGCGCGGCTACGACGGCATCCAGGCCGAGTCGCATTTCGGCCGCATGCCGCCGGCCGAGTACCTGAAGCAGGCCAACGACGAGAATTTCCTGCTGGTGCAAATCGAGGAACCGGACGTGGTGCCGGATATCGACGCCATCGCGGCGCTGCCCGGCGTGGACGTGCTCTTCGTTGGTCCCGGCGATCTCACCCTGACGATGGGAAAGCTCGGACAGGTCAACGATCCCGACGTGCTCGCGATTCTCCAGCAGGTCGTGGACTCGTGCAAAAAACACGGCAAGGTGGCGGGCATTCCCTGCGCCGTGGATCAGGTGCCGAAGTATCACGCGATGGGCTTCCGGTTTTTCAACGTGATCAGCGATTATCGTGGCCTGGTCCAAAGTTTGACCAAGGTGCAGGCGGATTTGGGCGCCGCGGGTTTTCCGCTGCAGAACCGGCTCGGCTGACGCTAGGATTCACCCCCGCGCTCTTCTTCGTCTCGCGCCGCGCTTCGTCCCTTCATGTTTACGTCCCTCGCCCCGCGCTGGCGTCTGGTGCTGCTCCTGGCGATGGCCGCAGCGCTGAACTACGCGGATCGCGCGGCGTTCTCGAGCGTGCTGCCGCCGTTGCGCGCGGAACTGGGCTTGTCGGACACGGCGCTCGGTCTGATGGGTTCGCTCTTCCTGTGGAGCTACGCGTTGGCGTCGCCAGTGGCCGGCATCCTGGCGGACCGCTATTCCCGTCGCATGCTTGTCCTCGTGAGCCTGGCCGCGTGGAGCGCCGTCACGCTGGCGACCGGCGCGGCCGGCGGCGTGTTGTCGCTCGCGTTGTTGCGCATCGGACTCGGTGTCGCCGAGAGCCTGTACCTCCCGGCGGCCACGGCGCTGCTGGCGGACCACCATGACACCACCACGCGCGGTCGCGCGATGGGCCTGCACTCGATCGGATTGAATTGCGGCGTCGTCGTGGGCGGGGCGTTTGCCGGCTACTCCGCGCAACACTTCGGCTGGCGCACCGGCTTCGTCGTGCTCGGGCTGGCGGGCATCCTGCTCGCGGTGCTGGCGCGTAACGGAATCGTGGATGCGGTAAAACCCGCCGGTGCGATCCACGCCGCGCGCCCGACGGCCGGGGCCGCGCTGCGCTACCTGATGCGCGTGCGCTCGTTCTATGTGCTGCTCCTGAAAACGATGCTCGCGGGCTTCACGATCTGGATTTTTCTCAGCTGGCTGCCGCTGTATTTCAACGAGGCGTTCCACATGACGCTCGGTGCCGCGGGCTTTGCGGGGACGTTCATGCTGCAGATTTCCACCATGCTGGGCATCGCGGGTGGCGGCTGGATCTCGGACCGCGTCGCGCGGCGCAGCCCGCGGGGCCGGATGCTGGTGCTCGGCTTGAGCTACGTCTGCGCAGCGCCATTCCTGTTGATCTTTCTGCAGCGCCCGGGATTTGCCGCGGTGATTTTTGCCGTGTCGGCGTTTTCCTTCCTGCGCGGCCTGGGTGAGGCGAGTGAGAAACCCGCGTTGTGCGACGTTGTCCCCGCGTGCTTTCGCTCGACGGCCCTGGGCTTGATGAACACCTGCGCGACCGCGGCCGGCGGCGTGGGCGTTTTACTCGCCGGCATTCTCAAGCGCGGCTGGGGCCTGGAGTCGGTTTTCGCCGGCAGCGCCGCGATCTTCATTTTCGCGGGCGTGTGGCTGTTCATCGGTTATCGTTCGTTCATGGCGGGTGATATCGCGCGAGCGCGTGCGTTCGAGGCGCAGCCGGCCTGACGCGCCGATCGCCGCATCGATGCCGGCTCATTCCGGGTGGCCGTTCGCGTCCGCTGCGCCTTTGACAACGCCTCCCGCTGTGCTGCGCTCGGCGGGCATGCTGATCATCGCGCATCGCGGCGCTTCGCACGACGCCCCGGAAAACACGCTCGCGGCGGTGCGCCTCGCGTGGGCCCAGGGCGCGGACGCCCTTGAGATCGATGTCCATCTGACGCGCGACGGCCGTCTCGCTGTCATCCACGATCCGGATACGCGACGCACGGCCGGCGTTGAACGCGTGGTGGCCGCGACGTCGCTCGCAGAACTGCAGACGCTCGACGTCGGAAGCTGGAAAGGCGCGACGTTTGCCGGCGAACGCATCCCGGCGCTCGAGGACGTGCTCGCACTCGTGCCAGCGGGCAAACGCGTCTTCGTCGAGATCAAGGGCGGGCCCGGCGTGGCGGACGAACTGCGGCGGTGCGTCGAGGCAGCGCTGAAAACGAAAACGCTGCAGCCGGCGCAGGTGGCGATCATCGCGTTCGACCTCGCGGCCGCGCGGGCGGCGAAGCAGGTGTTGCCCGCGTTGGAGGTCTGCTGGCTTGCCGATTCCGGTGCCGAAGCGCCGCGACCGACGCTGGCCGCGCTGGTGGAGACGGCGCTCGCGGCCGGCTTGGACGGCATCGATGTCGACGCGGGGTGGACGCTCACTCGTGCAAGCGTGGCTGCTGCGCGTGCGGCCGGCTGCGCCGTGTATGTGTGGACGGTCGACGACGTGACCGCGGCGCGACACCTGAAGTCGGCGGGCGTCGATGGCCTCACCACCAACCGCCCCGGGTGGTTGCGGGCGCAGCTCGCGGGCGCCGGACGGGAGCGGCCCGCTTGAGCTAACGTGGCTACGAGCGCCAGCGAGTGGCCGATCACCACTCGCTGGCGCTCGTAGCCACGGCTGAAGTCCAAACGCCGCGGGCGATTGGGGTTACGGCTCGCAGACGATGTCGACGATCTGCAGCTCCCGGGTGCCGCGAGGCGTTTTCAAGGTCACGGTCTCGCCGCGGCGCGCGTTTTGCAGCGCGCGGGCGAGGGGCGAAAGCCAGCTGACCCAGTTGCGGTCGAGATCGATTTCGTCGACGCCGACGATGTAGTTTCTGGCTCCGGGCGGCAACGCGGACACCACCGGCGGCAGGTCCGGCAGGGAGGGAAAATCGGATTCGCGCACAAAGGCCCGGCTCATGCGAAAATCATAATCGGATTCGCTGACTTCACAAATGCCGGCAAAGCCCCCATGCCTGCGCGATGTCATCGTCGTTTTCCGGCTCGTTCCGTTTCTTCCGCGTCGCCGGCATCCAGGTGTATGTGCACTGGTCGTGGTTCATCATCGCGTGGATCGAGATTTCCGCGCGCCGGGCTTTTTACGCTTCGCCGGTCTGGAACGTGGCCGAGTACCTGGCGCTCTTTCTCATCGTGTTGATGCATGAGTTTGGCCACGCGCTTGCGTGCCGGCAGACCGGAGGGCAGGCGAACGAGATTGTGCTGTGGCCGCTCGGTGGCGTGGCGTTTGTGCAGCCTCCGGTGCGGCCGGGCGCGGAGTTGTGGAGCATAGCGGCCGGACCGCTGGTGAACGTCGTGCTCGTGCCCGTGCTCTTCGGCGCGGTGTGGCTGTGTCGCACGCAGGGTTGGCTCGCGGCCGAACCGGATTTGCGCCAGTTCCTGTCCGATCTGATCAAGATCAACCTGCTGCTGCTCGCGTTCAACCTCCTGCCGATTTATCCGCTCGATGGCGGGCAGATTCTGCGGTCGCTGCTCTGGTTCGCGGTCGGTCGCGCGCGCAGCCTGCAGATTGCATCGATCATCGGGTTCATCGGCGTGGCCGGGTTTGTGGCGTTCGCGGTGTGGCAACAGTCGATCTGGATGGGCATCATGGCGCTCTTCGCCGGCCAGCGCTGCCTCGTCGGCTACCGTTCGGCGCAGGGTTTGCTCGCGCTCGAAAAACTCCCGCGGCACCCCGGCTACGCGTGTCCCTCGTGTCAGCAGGCGCCGCCCGGCGGTCCCCTCTGGCGGTGTACCGCCTGCGGCAACGCCTTCGATGCGTTCTCGACCGGGTCGGTGTGCCCGCACTGCCAGACGACGCTGCCCCAGATCACGTGCGTGCACTGCGGGACGCAGAGCCCGATTGCCGCCTGGGACAGGAATCCGTCGCGACGCCGGACGGGCCCGTCATCGGTCATCGATATCTGAAGCGGGGCGACTGCGCGCAGCGATGGGTGCTGTTCAGCGCGGCCTGCACCGAAAGTGCGGGAGAATGTGCTGTCACTCGGTGGCGGACTTCGCATTTTGACCTGAAATCCCTTCCCCCATGCCATCTTCGTTCCTCTCCACCCGCCTCGGACTGCTGCTCTCTGCCTGCGCGCTGATCGTTGTTCCGTTGACGGCCCGCGCCGGCGTGGGTGTGGGCGCGAAGCCCCTGCCCGGAGCCGAGGTGTTGATCGACGGCACGCGCGCCACGCTCGACGAGAAATGGACGTACTGGCAGGGCCCGCGCTTCGCCTCGGCGCTGCCGATCAAGTGGAAGCTGGTCGAGGATCCGGTGGACAAGGGCACGGTGCTGATGACCGATGATCCGGCGGCGGGCCTCGGGAAGTATGGCACGGCGGACATCGTCACGAAGAAGGCCTACCGTGATTTCCGGCTGCACATCGAATTCATGGTGATGAAGGAGGGCGGCAACAGCGGCGTGTATTTGCAGAACCGTTACGAGATCCAGATTCAGGACGGCGATGCGACGAAGCACGGCATGGGTTCGGTGATCAATGAAACGGAGTCGCCGTACTTCCTCTACAAGGGTCTGCGGCAGTGGAATTCCTACGACATCCAGTTTCGCGCTGCGCGCTTCAAGGACGGGAAGCTGGTGGAAAAGGCGCGGGTGACGATGTTCTTCAACGGCGTGAAGATTCACGCCAACCAGGAGATCAACCAGGTGTGGGGTGGCGCGAATTCCGGCCTCGACGGCGGCAACGACGGCGGCCGGGGCATCACCGACGTCCCCGGCGGGCTGAAACTGCAGTGCGAAGGCCACGACGTGCGGTTCCGCAATGCGTGGATCAAGGAGCTGGTACTCGACCGGCCGCAGACGACGTTTGCGCGGGAAAACTGAGGCCGCAGCGTGGGCAACGGGAGCGTCACCGGGCGTCGCTTGCCATTCTCGACGCGTTTCTTGGCCGATGCGGGTCCGGCCGGCGGTTCACGATTGCCCGGAGCGGAGTGATGCGGGACGACTTTTTGCGATGAGGTCTGGTTGCTCCAGTCCAGGGCGGCTGCGCCGGCTGTTTGCGGCCGGGTTGGCGGCGTGGAGTCTCGGCGCGACCGCCGGTGCGCAGGTGGCGCCCAAGCCCGCGGTTGAGACCACGACGGCGGTTGTCACGCCTGCACCGGGAACGGCCGACGATCCGATCCGGCTGGAACCCGTCGACGTAAAGGCGCGGGCGGAAAACGACGGCGTCGATGTGACCGGCATGGGTTCGTACGAGCATCAGCTGAAGGATTCGCCGTTTTCGAACGACATGATCTCGGCCGACGCCATCGAGGACGATCCAGCGGCGATGGAGATCGCCGTCGAGCTGGGCATCGTCGCGACGCCCACTGCGGCCGTGGATCTGGCGACGGGCGACAGCCGCGTCGGTCTCCGTGGTTTTCCCACGCCGCTGCTGAGCAACGGCTTCGTCCGCATGGGCGGCATCGACGTTCTGAATACGGCGCGCACCATCGTCATCCAGGGCGCGCTTGTGCCGGTGCTGGGTCGCGGCGCGCCGGGCGGTATCCAGGATTTCTGGACCAACCGGCCGCGGGCCGCGACGAGCCGGCGCTTTGATTACTCGATCTCGTCGCTCGAGCGGCAGTCGGCCGCGATGGAGCTCAATGGCGTGACCGTGGCGAAGCGCGCCTGGCACCGCGTGGCGATGGATTGGTCGCGCAAGACCGGGCCGGAGACCTTCGCCGCGAGCGAGACGCGCTCGTTCAACGGGGCGATGACGTGGAAACACAGCCCGGCTGCGAGCACGCTCTTCTCGCTCGATTACCTGCAGACGCATGCGACCGCTGCGCCCGGCATTCCGGAGTACCGCGTGGCGCCCGGCCAGCGGATCGTCGGTCCGTACCTGCCGATCGCCGGCTTCAACGCCCTCGGCCCGGAAGCGGGCGTCCGCCGCCGCAGCACGGTGGCGATGGTCATGCTCGATGCGCAGCCGCATCCGAAAGTGGCGTTGCGGGCGGGCGTGGAGGCGTGGTGGCGCCGCATTGAACAGGATCGTTTCACCACCGGCCTGTTGAATCTCACGACCGCGCGCTTTGAAGGCACGCGCGAGCCGTTGCACAGCGAGCAGCCGGATCGCGCCCGGGTCGCCCGCGCCGAGCTGACCGGCCGCTTCGCCGCGTTCGGCGGTGAACACAAGCTGCTGCTCGCAGCGAGCCACACCATCGGCGACTACCTCCGCGAGGAGCGGGCGCTGCCCGTGGCGGTGCGCAACGCCCTGCCGGCGACCGTGCGCATCTTCAATCCGGCCGCACCGGACTATTCGCGGCCGGCGTACAGCGCCGGCGCCTACAATCGCGTGCTCACCGACCGGCAGGAGCACACGCGCTACACCGCGATTGAGTTGAGCGAGCGGGTGGGACTGGCGCAGGGCCGGACCGTGCTGACCGCGGGCGTGCGGCAGGATCTGGTCGGGTTGAAGCTCTTTGATCGCCGGGTGGGCGTGGCGCCGGCGTTGGCGCGCGTCAATGACACCGCGGGCGAACTCACGTATCACGCGGGCGTCAACTACCAGGCGCGCCCGAGCCGGCTGCTGCTGTTTGCCACCACCAGCTCGGCGTTCAATCCGTCCACCCGCGTCGATGCGCGCACCGGACGTATTCAAGGCAATGAGACGACGGGGGGCCACGAGGGCGGCTTCAAGGCGCGGTTTGTCGATCGTCGCCTGGAGTTCACGACGTCGGTTTTCACCTTTGCGAACCAGGACATCTCGCGCCGCAATCCGCTCTACGGCGACCCGGTGCAGGACGCGAATCACACCCAGCCGCAGCTCGTCGCCGCGGGTGAGGAACGTTACACCGGCGGAAAAATCGAAGGCAGCTGGAAGCCCTCGGTGCCGATCACGCTGTCGGTGCGCGGCACGTACGTGCGTGCGATCACGACGGCGTCACCCGACCTGCCCGAGGAAGTGGGCCGGGAGCTGACGCGTTTCCCGCCCTACAACGCGAGTGTGGCGGGCAGCTACAGTTTCGGCAAAGGCCGTTACCAGGGCCTCTCGATCAGTTCGAGCTGGGTCTACATCTCCGATTTCGTTTCGAACTACGAAGACCGGCAGCGGTACCGGCTCGATTTTCCCGGCTACAGCCTGACCACGCTCAGTGCGAGTTACTCGCGGCGGATCGGGAAGTACACGCACAGCGTGGGCGGCGTCGTGCGCAACGTGTTCGACACCGATCTGCTGCGCAAACTGGCGCGCCTCGGTGCGGGGCGCGAGTTGGCGGCCAGCTATCGGTTGATGTACTAGCACCGGGTCGATTACCTCGCGGATTGGGACGGCGGTGCTGCGCCGCCAGGGTCTCGGCGGGACTTGGAACCGGGGAGGCCTATTCGATCCACCCGCCGACCGCCTGCAGCGGAGCAAGATCGCCGTGGGGCGTGACCCATGCGGCCAGAGCCTGCCGCGTTGGGGCGAGGTCCGTCCTCGCGGGCAGCCTGACTTCGCCCGTAACGCCGCCCGTCACATCCTGACGGGTGTGCAGGGCCACGGTGTCGATTTGCAGGACGACGAACTCGTGGTGCAACTCGCGGCCGGCGTTTTCACCGCTCCGTACCGCAGTGACGATGCCGCCGCCGAGCAGAGCCACGGTCACCTCCAACTTCCGTTGCGCCCGCGCGTCGTTCCCGGGCGAAAAAACGACCGTCCCCGTCCGCGTCACGGCGTCCCAGGAGAGGGTCAGGATGCCGGCGTCGGTGACGGCGGGCGTGCCGCCCGCGGGGCGGGTGCCATCCGGTCGCCATTCGGCGCCGTTGCGGACGAAGCCCGGAGTGTAGACCGAAGCGGCACCCCAGGTCGCGGCGTATCGGCGCTGGCGGGCGGTGAAAGCCTTCGAGGCCAGCGCGTCGCGCCAGCCCAGATGATCCCAGTAGTTGACGTGAAACGCCACCGGCACGAATTCGCGCCACAGCCCGGCGTCGGATCGCAGGGCGCCCAGCCAACGCTCGGCCGGCGGACAACTGCTGCAACCCTCGCTGGTGAAGAGTTCAACGAGTGCGACCGCGGCCGGTCCACTGCGCAGGATGTGTGGGTCGGCGGACACGTCCGACGTCACGCCGGCGAGCACGAGGCCAAGGAGGCCGGGAAGAAGTCGCATGGCAATGGGAGACCGCAGCCGTGAGTTTCTTCCCGGGCGTAACGCCTTGGCGTCCCAGTCGTCTCGCTGGCGCATCCGGTCGCGCCTCGTGCCCTGATGCTTTTTTCCGCCGAAATCTTTGACGTATCCCGTCAGTTACTTGAGCTTTTTTCCTCCGTTTAACCCCTGCTGTTTATCCTCCGCTCCGCCGAGCTCTCCCGTGTCGTCTCACGCCCTTTTCCCGAATTCCTTTCGTTCCACCGCGGCTGTGCTGACGAGCCTCGCGTTTACTATGCTGGCGGCGTGTAACCGCACCCCGCCACCTGCCGCGGCACCGGCGGCCGGCGTTCCGGCTGCGACCAAGTCCGCCCCACCGGCGGCACCAGGCACGAGTCCGGCCACCGCGGCGGTTCCGCCGGCACCCGGTGCGCGCCGCGCGGCCGAGGCGGAGAAGGAAAAGGCCCGCCAGTCGGCCGCCGAGATGGTGCCGGTGGAGACTGCGCTCGTGAGCCGCGGACCGATTTCGGCGTTTCTCGCGTTCAATTCCACCCTCGAGACCGAGGCGATGGTCGACATTTATCCGCAGACCACCGGGCAGGTCGAAACGTTGCTTGTCGAGGAAGGCCGGATTGTGAACGAAGGCGATCCGCTGCTGAAGATCGAAGACCGCGAATTGCGCGTCGATGCGGACGAAAGCACCGCCAACTACGATCAGTTGAAGAAAAATTTCGCCCGCTCCGAGGATTTGTACTCGCGCAAGTTGATCAACAAGCAGGATTTTGAAACCCAGGCCTACCAGCTGGAGCAGGCGCGACTCCGGCTCGAGCGGGCTCGCATCCGCCTCGCCTATGCGACGGTGCGCGCGCCGTTTTCCGGCATCATCTCGTCGCGCGAAACCCAGGTGGGCGCGCGCGTGACCAGCGGCTCCAAGCTGTTTTCGATGGTGAAGCTCGATGAGATCGTCGCCCGGGTCTTCGTGCCCGGCCGTTATCTTCCCATCGTAGCGGAAAAGCAGCCCGCGGTGGTGACGTCTGAGTTCCTGCCCAACCGGATCTTCAAGGGCTGGGTCAAGCGGATCAGTCCGGTGATCGACCCCAAGAGCGGCACGTTCAAGGTCACCGTCGGCGTCACCGGCGAGAAGCCGACCGATTTGCCGCCCGGGCTATTTGTCAACGTGCGAGTAATCACCGACACGCGGTCCGATGCCGTGCTGATCCCGAAGCGCGCGGTCGTCTATGAAGGCGGCGAACGCTATGTCTTCACCATCGTCAACGACCGGGCGGTGAAGCGAAAACTGCCGGCGGGTTATGAGGATCCGCAGAACATCGAGGCCCTGTCCGGTTTCGAGGTGGGCACACCGGTGGTGGTTCTCGGCCAAAGTGGTCTGAAAGACGGTTCGCTCGTCCGCTCCGTCAACGCTCCGGCGATTGTCCCTGCGGCCGAAGCGGCCGTGGCACCCGTGCCGACGCCGGCCGGCGAGGCGAAACCTCCCGTCAAATCGTGAACCGCGTGATCGTGCGCCCCCTTTCCCGCCGGTTCCCCGGGTCACGTTCGCCCCAGCCTGAGATCGCCGCATGAGCACGCGTCCCCGGTTTCGTCTCGACGACTCGCACTTCGCCCTCGTGGTCCGGCGGCCGGTCGCGATCCTGATGGTCACGCTGGCGGTGGGCGTGTTCGGCTTTGTTTCCTACCAGCGGCTGGCGCTGACGCTCATGCCGAACATGAGCTATCCAACGCTCACGGTGCGCACGGTTTATCCGGGCACCGCGCCCGAGGACATGGAAAATGTCGTGGCGCGGCCGCTGGAGCAGCAGCTCGGCATCATCCCGAAACTGGTTTCGATCAGCTCCATCTCCAAAGCCTCGCAGTGCGATGTGCTGCTCGAGTTCCAGTGGAAGACCGACATGGATCTGGTCGCGCAGGAAGTCCGCGAGAAGATCGATCGCATCCGGCTGCCGGACGGCGCGCAGCGTCCGTTGCTGCTGCACTACGATCCGTCGCTCGATCCCATCCTGCGCGTGGGTCTCGCCGGGCCCCAGTCGCTGTATGAACTCCGCCACCTCGCCGACCATGAGGTGAAGCGGAAGATCGAGTCGCTCCCGGGCGTGGCCGCCATCCAGATCAAGGGCGGACTCGAGGAGCAGTTCCTGGTCGCGCTCGAGGAGAGCAAACTCTCCACGCTCAAGCTCGACATCACGCAGATCGCGACGCGGCTGCAGCAGGGCAACGTGAACCTCTCCGGCGGCAACCTGCGCGAAGGTCAGACCGAGTATCTCATCCGCACCTTGAACGAGTTCCGCTCGGTCGAGGAGATCGGGCAGCTGATCGTGGGCCGGCAGAACAACGTCGACATCCGTCTGCGCGACATCGCGACCATCACGCGCTTCCACGAAGACCGCCAGGTCCTGACGCGCGTGAACGGGCAGGAGAGCGTCGAAATCGAGGTGTTCAAGGAGGCCGACGCCAACGTGCTGGTCGTCGCCGCCACGGTGAAGGAGGCGCTGTTCGGCAGCGCGGAGCAGCAGGCCTATGTCGAGAACCTGAAGAACCCGGCGGCCGTCACGGCGCCCGTTCCGGGGGTCAAGGGCAAGGCCAAGGCGGGAGCGCCACCGTCCGCGAAGCGCAAGCAGGGTCCGCTCGATCTCGCCGCCGCGGCGCGGAGCCAGGCGCAGCAGGTCATCGATCGCCGCCGGCTGACGGATTTTCTCGCGTATCAGCTTCCGCCTGGCGCGACGCTGCAGCTGCTCTCGGATCAATCGGTGTTCATCAAAAATTCGATCGACGAAGTGAAGGACAACGCGATCTTCGGCGGCCTGATCGCGATCGTCGTGCTCTACCTTTTCCTGCGCAATGTCACGCAGACGGTCATCGTCAGCCTCTGCATTCCCATTTCGATCCTCGCCACGTTCGCGCCGATGCACATGTCGGGCATCACGCTGAACATCATTTCGCTCGGCGGTCTCGCGCTGGGCGTCGGCAATCTGGTGGACAACGCGATCGTCGTGCTCGAGAGCGTGTATCGCTGTCGCGAGGAGGGTGACGATGCGGTGACCGCCGTCGTGCGCGGCACGAGCGAGGTGGCGATGCCGGTCGTGGCTTCGACGCTGACGACCGTGGCCGTGTTTTTCCCAATCGTGTTTGTCGAGGGCGTTGCCGGTCAGATGTTCGGCGACATGGCGCTCGCCGTCGTGTTTTCGCAGATCGCCTCGCTGATCGCGGCGCTCTACCTGATTCCGATGCTCGCGTCCCTCGCGGCCGGCGGTGCGGCGGGTCTGGCCGGACCGGAAGGCACGACCACGCCGTGGCGGGAAAGTGGATACCTGCGTTTTCCGCCTTCCCCGCAGCATGGCACCGCGCGCTTCGCCCATCCGTGGCGACTGGGCGTGATCGTTCTCGGGCGGCTTGGATTCGGTCTCGCGGTGAGCGTCGCAGCCATCGTGAAGGGACTGCTGGTCCTGACGGCCGTCGCGCTTTGGCCGGTGATTTTCCCGCTCAGCTCCGTGCTCTTTCCGCGGCCGCATCCGGCGACGGCCGGCCGCTGGGCCCGGCTGCAGCAGTGGGCCGCCGGGGATCGGCTGGGCCCGGTGCAGGGCGGTCGCGTCTGGCCGCGGCTGCTGGCGTTCGCCGCGCCCGGCCATTTCGCGGGCAGCGCCGGCAGGATCGTGACTTGGTTCCTGGCTCGTCCCCGCGGTTGGATGCCGTTGCGCCTGGTGCCGGCCGCGTTGGGCCTGGCTTTCCAGGCTGGACGTTTCGTGGTGGAGGTGGCGTTTCGCGTCGTCGGCACCGTGCTGCAGGCGCTCATTCTCATGGCGGCTCAGGCTGCCATCGGCGTCTTTCGCGCTTCTGTGCTCATGCTCTCGCCGGGAACATCGGCGGGCCTGCATTGGTTTGAGCGCGCGAATGCCTGGCTGCAGAACAACTATCCGCCGCTGCTCCACGCGGCGTTGCGGAACCGGCTGGCGGTGCTCGGCGGGTCGTTTGCCGCCGTGGTCATCAGCGCCGTACTCGTGCTGCCCCGCGTGGGCAGCGATCTGATTCCTCAGGTGCACCAGGGCGAATTCAACCTCGATATCGTGCTGCCGATCGGCACGCCGCTCGAGAAAACCGGGGAAGTGGCGGCCCGCGTCGACCAGGTGGTGCTCCGGCAGACGGAAGTCGCCCGCACTTCGCTGACGGTCGGAGCCGAGGAAGGCGCGAGTACGTCGATCGAAGCGGGCGAGCATACGGCGAAGCTGACCGTGCGCATGAAGCCGGATCTTACGGCGGCGGATGAAATCGCCCTCATCGATCGGATCCGGGCGGAGTTTCTCCACACGCCTGACATGAAGATGGAGGTCTCGTATCCGTCGCTTTTCAGTTTCAAGAGTCCCATTGAAGTGGAGGTGCGCGGGCACGAGCTCACGACGCTCAAGCGGATGGCGCGGGAGGCCGAGTCGGTGCTCTCGACCGCGGTGCCCGGTTTGGTCGACATCCGTTCGAGCCTTCAGTCCGGCCATCCGGAAATCCAGGTGATCTACAACCGCGACCGGCTCGCCGAGCTCAACCTCAGCCTGCGCAACGTCGCCGACCTCGTGCGCAACAAGGTCCAGGGGCGCGTGGCCACGGAATTCCGGCAGGACGACCAGCTGATCGACATCGTGGTGCGACTGCGGGAGGAAGATCGTTTCGGTCTCGAGGAACTCCGCCGGCTCATCGTCAACCCGAACGGCGTCGTCCCCGTCACGCTCGATTCCGTCGCCACGCTCACCATCAACGAGGGCCCGAGCGAGATCCGCCGCGTCGACCAGCAGCGCACCGCGCTCATCACGGGAAATATCCGCGGCAGCGACTTGTCCACGGTGTCACGTGACATTGTGACTGCGATGGAGACGATCACGTTTCCGCCCGGGTTCTCCTACGCCCTCGCGGGGCAGAATCAGGAGATGAAGACGTCGCTCAACAGCCTGCTGCTGGCCTTCGGCCTCGCCGTGTTTCTCGTGTACATCGTGATGGCGAGCCAGTTCGAGTCCCTCGTGCAGCCGTTGCTGATCATGACGACGGTGCCCCTCGCCATGATCGGCGTCGTGCTCGTGCTGTGGCTCGCGGCGATCCCCGTCACCATCATGGTGTACCTCGGCCTCATCCTGCTCGTCGGCATCGTCGTGAACAACGCCATCGTGCTCATCGACTACATCAACACGCTGCGCGGACGCGGCGTCGCGAAGGTCGAGGCGATTGTCGAGGCCGGCCGCGCCCGGTTGCGCCCGATTCTGATGACGGCGCTGACGACCATCGTGGGCCTGATTCCGATGGCGCTCGGCATCGGCGAAGGTGCGGAAATCCGCGCGCCCATGGCGATCACGGTCATCGTGGGCCTTTCAACCGCGACGTTGCTCACGCTCGTCGTGATTCCGACCCTCTACTATCAGTTCACGTCGAACCGGCCGGTGGTCATTCCCGGTTCGGGCACCGTGGCCGGCGAGCCCCAGCCGGAACCGTTCGCCAAATGAGAGCCGAGGCCGCCTTCCCCGTAAGCTGATGCCCCGCGAGCCGTTCACGACCGCGATTCCGCGCTTCTCCGTCACCCGGCCGGTGACGGTGCTGATGATCCTGCTCGCGATCATCGTGGTCGGCTACATCGCGTACACGCGAGTGCCGCTCGCGCTGTATCCCGAGGGTCACGAAAGCACCCAGCTGCACGTCAGCGTCCAGTATCCGAATGCCTCGCCGCGTGACATCGAGGAAAAGATCACGCGCAAAATTGAGGACATCATCGGCACGGTGCCGGATGTGAAACGCGTCTCGAGTTACGCGAGCACCGGCTATTCGTACACGCGGGTCGAGTTTCACACGGGCACCAACCTCCGCTCCGCCTATGCGGCACTCAGTGACCGGCTGGATCGCGTGAAGCCGTTGCTGCCGGACGACGTCGATCGCATCTACATCCGGCGCTACGATCAGTCCAACGAGCCGATGATGAACCTCGTGGCGCAGCTGCCACGGGACATGGACGATGCGGCGTACCGGCTGGAGAATTTCGTCAAGCCCGCGCTGCAGCGCATCGATGGCGTGGGCAATGTCGATATCTGGGGCGTGCAGTCGCGCGAGATCACGGTGGAACTGCTCGACGAGCGGTTGCGCAGCCATCGCATCGACGTCACGGCGATGACGAACGCATTGCGCAGCCAGAACCTCGCGCTGTCCGGCGGCTATGTGTACGAAGCCGGGCGCAAGATCTACGTGCGGTCCCTCGGACGCTTCAGCTCGGTCGAGCAGATCGGCTCGCTGATCATCGATCCGGTCCGCGGCCTGCGGCTGGCGGATGTGGCCAACGTCTCCCTGCGCCTCCCCCGGCGCGAATGGGTCTACCGGGTGGACCGCCAGCCCGCGATTGGGCTCCAAATCACCCGCGAGTCGAGCGGCAACATCGACCGCATCAGCCGCGAGGTGCGCGACACCTTGAAGGAGCTGAAGACGATGCCGCAGCTGGCCGGGATGAATTTCGAGATCTTCTACGACCAGGGCAAGGAGGTGCGGGACGCGATCGATCAACTCAAGGAGGCGGGGCTGTTCGGCGGCATCTTCGCCGCGCTCGTCATCTATACGTTTCTTCGGGCGCCCCGCATGACGGGCATCCTCACGATGGCGATTCCGCTGTCGCTGCTGTGCACCGTCATCGTGCTTTTCTTCATGGGCTGGTCGCTGAACATGGCGACGATGATGGGCCTGCTGCTCGCGGTGGGCATGGTCGTGGACAACGCGATCGTGATTGTGGAAAACATCTATCGTCTTCGCCAGGAGGGGGAGGAGGCCGGGGTCGCCTCCATCCGCGGTGCCGGCGAAGTCGGGCTCGCGGTCATCATGTCGACCTGCACGAGCATCGTGGTGTTTCTCCCGCTCATCCTGATGGGCCGGGCGCAGGACTTCTCGTTCTGGATGTATCGCATCGGCATCCCGGTGATCGTGTCGCTGGTGGCGTCGCTCTTCATCGCGCTGGTGTTCGTGCCGCTGGCGGCGCAACGGTTTTCGCGCCGCCGTCACCACGGTGAGTTGCGCGTGATCAGGTGGCTGCGCGAGACGTATTGCCGCGCGCTGCACTGGGTGCTCACCCATCGGCTGGATGCCTCCATCGTCGTCATCGCCGCGGTGGCCACGATGTGGTACCCGTACAACAACCTGCCCCGGGCCGGTGGTGGCGGCATGGGTGGCGGCAGCAGCGCCAGCTCGATGTACCTCTACTTCGATCTGCCCAGTGGCAACACGCTCGAACAGACGGATGAGTTCTTCACCAGCGCCGAGGAGTTTCTCAAGGTCCACTCCAAGCTCTACAACCTCCAGCGATTCGAGACTCGTTTCCGGAACAACAACGGTCGCATCCAGCTGCGGCTGCAGGATAACGCCAACTCCGCGTGGTATGTGGCGGCGTGGGAATCGCTGCTGCTCAAGCTCGATCTCGCCAAGCCGCCGATGGACCGGCTCGGCATCGAGGCGCACTTCCGCGACAATTTTCCGATTCCCCCGGGCGTCGTCTCGCGCTCCATCCAGCGCAACACCGGCGCCAACCAGGACTCGTTTCTCTCCTTCACGCTCTATGGCGAGGATACGACGACGCTGATTGGCCTGGCTGAGGAAGCGGTGCGTCGTTTGCGCTCCATCCCGGGCCTGCTTTCGGTCGACACCGACATGGAACGCGGCGGACAGGAGCTGCAGATCGTCCTGGATCGCGATCGCACCCGCCGCCTGGGCATCAATCCGCAGGCGGTTTCCAGCACGATCAGCCAGACGATGCGCGGCCTCGAGCTCGGGCGGATGCCGGTGCCGGACGGACGCGAGATGCGAATTTACGCTCAACTCGGCGAGGCCGACCGCACCGGTCTCGATGATGTGCGCAGCATGACCTTTCTCACCGACAGCGGCGTTGAGGTGCCGCTCGAGGCGATTTCGAATCTGAACGTCTCCAAGGCGATGTCGCAGATTCAACGCGAGGCGCGGCAGACGATCATGCGGATCACGGCGCGGGCGCCCCGACAGGATTCGCGCACGCTCTTTGCGGCGATCGACAAGGCGATGGAGGGTTTCGACATGCCGCGCGGCTACCGCTTCGACAAGGGCGGGTACTTCACGCAAAACGACGAGGCGCAGCAGGCGATGATGTTCGCGCTCGGCCTCGCCGTGGTCTTCGTGTTTCTCCTGATGGGGCTGCTGTTCGAATCGTTCGTGCTGCCGCTGGCCGTCCTGATCGCGGTGCCGTTCTCGATGCTTGGCGTGTACTGGATGCTCTATCTGACGACGACGCCGTTGGACATGATGGCCAAGATTGGCGTCGTGATCCTGGTCGGTGTCGTCGTGAACAACGCGATCGTGCTCGTCGACATGGCCAATCGGCTCCGCGCCGAGGGCAAGCCCCGCTTCCAGGCGTTGATGGAAGCCGGCCGCCACCGCTTCCGGCCGATCATGATGACCACGCTCACGACTGTGACGGGCATGATCCCGATGGCGGTCGGCAATTCGAAGGTCATCGGCATGCCGTACGCCCCGCTCGGGCGCACCATGATCGGCGGGTTGATCATGTCGACGGTGCTCACCCTCGTGGTGGTGCCGCTGTTTTATACGCTGCTCGACGATTTGCGCGAACACGCGGCGCGCGTGTGGCGATCGGCCTTCGGCCGGCGCGATGAGCCCGCGCCAGGCGCGGGTGCGGCCGCGGGCGTTGGTCGCGCGAATCGCGTGGACTGATCCGGCGTCACGCTGCGCCCCGTCGCGGTCAATTCGCAGGTTGACGCGTCGCACGCCGCCGCCCGAGCTTGGCGACTCCTTTCTCCATGATCCGCGTTTTCGTCTCCGGCTGTTACGACATCCTGCACGCGGGCCACGTGCAGTTCTTCCGCGAGGCGCGCGCGCTCGGCGATCACCTGACCGTGTGTTTTGCGTCCAATGACGTCCTGTGGCTGCACAAGCAGCGGCGCAGCTCGCTGCCCGACGAGCACAAGCGGGCGTTGATTGCGGCGCTGGCCACGGTTGACGAGGTCGTGATCGGCCAGGGACATGACGAGGGCATCGATTTCAAGGAGCACTTCCTCCGAGTGAGGCCGGACATCCTCGCCGTCACCGACGACGACAAGTACGGCCCGCTCAAGCGCGCGCTCTGCGCCGAAGTCGGCGCACGTTATGTGGTGATGCCAAAGACGCCGCCGCAGTTCCCGCCGATCTCGACCACGCAGATCGTGAAGTTCATCCGCGCGCCCGAAGTCGCGCCATTGCGCGTCGATTTCGGCGGCGGCTGGCTCGATGTGCCGCGGCTGGCGCGCGATGGCGCGTATATCGTCAACTGCGCGATCTCGCCGACGGTGTCGTTGCGCGAGTGGCCGTATGAACGGAACGCCGGCCTCGGCGGATCCGGCGCGTGGGCGCTGCTCAATGGTCGCGACGGCGTGGGCTCCGAGCTCGATCTCGGCGTGGGCTGGCAGGATCCCGCGGTCATTGCGGAAACCGGACTCTGTGTCTGGCGCAGCGGCCAGCGTCCGGTGCTCGAGGTGAAGACCAGCGGGGATTTCCTGCGCGGCCGTCTGGCGTTATACTGGACGGGCGTTTCTCACGACACGCCCGGGATCGTGGCCGGTGCGCGCGACTACGACGCGATTGCGCGAGCGGGCGCGACCGCCCGCGACGCCGTGTGGTCGAATAGCCTCACGGGCATCGCCGAGGCGGTCCGACAGTCGTACGCGGTGCAGCGGGCGGAAGGCATGGCGGCGCTGCCGGCGGAGATCCCCGGGATGCTGGCCGCGAAATATTGCGGCGGTGGTTTCGGTGGCTACGCGGCGTACGTGTTCGCTGAGCCGGCCGCGCGCGACGCCGCGTGCGCGCAAGCGGGCTTCCGGCCGATCGAGCCTTTTGTCGCGACGCGATAGGATGCCGGGTGACGGTGGCAGGATGTCAGTGCCGCCGCCGGTAAGTGAGGGTGGAGTTGATCAGGGGTTGTGGCTACGAGCGCCCGCGAGTGGCCGACGAGTGACGGACGACGGGACGACGGGAAGACGCGCCACTCGCGGGTGCTCGTAGCCACCAACGATGCTTTCGCGGACGTGAGTCCGCTCCGCTTACGCCCGTGGCTGCGGGAGCAGAGGACGCCTCACACCTGTTCCGGAATCACGTACGGCGGGCGCTGCGTTTCCTTGAGGAGGAAGCGAGCGCGGGCGAGCGCGGTGTCGTCGGGCGTATCCAGACTGGTGATGCCGTCGCCGATGGCGTCGAGATTGAGCCACGGGCCGAGGCGGAACGGCTGCTTCGCCACGTCGATGCCGTGCACGCCGAGATGCGTCTGCAGTTCGCGGTGGATTTCGCTGGCGGCGAGAAACGCGCCGAGCGTCTCGTCGATCCTCGCCGTGGCGGCGGGCGCGCCGACGCGGTAGGAGATGTTGCCGAAATGGCAGAGCGACGCGGAAATGTGGCCCGTCTCCACCGGCGCGGCGAGGTCCTGCTTGCGACGCGAGCGCACGGCGTCGAAGAAGTTCTTCACGTGCGTGCCGCCGCCGTCGCCCGCGAATTTCTTGATCACCTTGCCGCTCGGATCGTACGCGGTGCCGCCGATGAGGCCGGAGAAGTATCCGCCTTCGCAATGCGCGACGACGCCGGTGCGCATGCCGCCGTGTTGATCCATGTACGAGACGCCGGGCTTGGCCGGGAGCGCGCGGTGCTCGAAGAGCAGCGGAATTTCCGGGTAGTCGTAGACCGCCACGTGCGTGTTCGGCGTCTGCGCGACGTCGTCGATGCCGTAGCGGTTGCCGAAGCTGACGATGCGGCGCGGGGCGGCGTTGTGCTTCGCGATGCGGAGCGCGATGTCGAGGACGTGCACGCCGTTGTTGCCGAGCTCACCGTTGCCGGTGTCCCACTCCCAGTGCCAGTCGTAGTGGAGATTATTGCGCTCGAGCGGGCGCATCGGGGTCGGGCCGCAGAAGACATCGTAATTCAGCCCCTCGGGATACCACGGCAGCTTGCGGCCGATGGAGAGCCGCAGGTTGTAGACGATGGCGCGGATGTGTTTGATTTTTCCGAGCTGGCCTTCGTGCAGGTAACGAATCGCGTCGGCGAGGCCGGTCTCGGAGCGATAGTGCGTCCCCACTTGTACAATACGGTTATACTTCGCAGCGGCCTCGATCATCTTGCGGCCTTCCCAGACCGTGCGCGACATCGGCTTCTCGACGTAGACGTCCTTGCCGGCCTGGCAGGCCCAGACCGTGAGCAGCGCGTGCCAGTGGTTGCTCGTGACGATCATCACCGCGTCGATGTCGGCGCGGCCGATGAGCTCGCGGGCGTCGGTGGTCTTGAACGGTGCGGGCTGGTTGGCCGGCATCGTGGCGGCGGCGCGCTCGAGCACGCGCGGGTCGACGTCGCACAAACCGGCGACGCGCACGCCCGGCATCTTGAGCAGATTCTTGAGATGCGCGGAGCCCTTGCCGTTGAGGCCGATCAGTCCGAGCCGCACCGTGTCGTTGGCGCCGGCGGCGCTTGCGTGCGCCGAGGGCTGAAACGCGCGGCTGGCGGCGAGCGTGGCACCGGCGGCGAGCGTGGTTTTTTGGAGAAACGTGCGGCGCGTGAGGGAGTTCATGGAACGGTGAAGCGAGAGGCGGAGTGTGGCGGTTCGGCGGTGGAAAGGGAAGGGCGGCGAGTGAAGTTAGCGCTGCGGACGGTGATGGTCATTCGGGTCGAACCAAGGTGCGACCGGGGGCGGTCGCGGTCCCAAGGGGCGATCGTTGTTCACGGGGTCAGATCGCGTTCGGAGGGGGCGGCGAGTGCGGTGGTGCGCCAGTTGAAGACGATGGTCAGCACGCGAAACGTGAAGGTCACGACGATCGCGATGACGGCGGCGAGCGTGGCGTCGAGGTCCAGCTGCACGCTGAGAAACACAAACGTCACCGCGCCGGCCACTGCCGTGAGCACATAGAACTGGCCGGGCCGGAACACGAGCGGCTCTTGCCGCGTGAGGATGTCGCGCAGCAATCCGCCGCCGGCGGCGTTGATGACGCCGATGAGAATGGCCGCGGGCACGGCGAGGCCGAACTGCAGGGATTTTTGCGTGCCGAACGCGGCGTAGGCGCCGAGGCCGACGGCGTCGATCAACGCGATGACGCGATGGAAACGTTTCACGTGCCGGCCGAAAAGCGCGCTGACACCCGTGGCCACGACGACGACCAGCAGGTAGCGTCCGTCGGTGAGCAGCGGCGTCGGCTCCTTGCCCGGGAGAAAAATGCCGTCGCGGATCAGGCCGCCGCCGATGCTCGAGACGAGTGCGAGCACGAAGACGCCCACGATGTCGTACCCGCGATTCAGGCCCGCGAGCGCGCCGGTGACGGCGAAGGCAAACGTGGCCGCCAGGTCGAACCAGACTGGCAGCTGGAAGGCATCGGGCGACATCGGCGCCGGCAGCGTCGGACGGGTGCGCTGATTCCTCAAGGAAACACGGTGTGTGCGAGCGCGAGGGGACAGGTGGCTACGGGCGTGAGCGAGTGGGCGTGGAAGCCGTCGTAGTTTTTTTGCCCGCTGGCGAAAGGCCACTCGCTCACGCTCGTAGCCACGGCGTTGGTCGAGCGGATCGTTCAGGCCATAAAAAAACGCGGGACGCCGAAGCGTCCCGCGTTTGCGAGGGGGTGATGGTTGCGACTACGATCAGAACTTCGTGCTCAGCGACACGAGGAAGCTGCGCGGATCGCCGAAGGCGCCGAAGCTGCCTTCGCGGTATTCCTTGTCGAAGATGTTCTTCACGTTGACCTGCGCCTGCACATCGCGGCCGCTGAACTTGAAGCGGTACTGCACCATGGCGTCCACCGTGGTGTACGCGGGCATCTTGGCCGTCAGGTTCTGGTCGGCAACGAACACGACGGACGAACTGTCGCGGAGACCGCCGCCGAACGACCAGCCGTTCAACGCGCCGGAGCGGACATCGTATTTGGTCCAGATGGACAGCACATCCTTCGGGAACGCGGCGAGGGGCAGGCCGACGCGCGCGGGCGTGGTCGACTTGACGGTCTCGGCCTTGGTCGCGTGCGAGTAGCCGAACATGATCTGCCAGTTGGCCATCGGATTGTAGGACAGGTCGACTTCGATGCCCTGGGATTCCTCGGCGTCGCCGTAGATGAACCACGGCTGACGGCCGGTCGAAACTTCACGCGCGCTGTCGCGGGAGGAAAGATCCTCGCGTTTGACGCCGTAGAACGAAACGGAACCGGCGAGGCTGCCATTGAGGAGCGAAGACTTGAGACCGATGTCGTAGCCCTTGCCCGTCACCGGATCGAGGCCGCGGCCGTCGGCGTCGGCGCCGAGCTGCGGCTCGAGCGACTCGGAGTACATCGCGAAGCCGGAGAGCGTCGGCGTGAACTTGAAGAGCGCGCCGTAGAGCGGCGTGGTGGCCTTGGCCTTCGGCGTGGCACCCTCGGGGTTGCCGACGCTGCGCTCGTAGTAGCTGTTGCGCGTGTATTCGTTGCGGCGGCCGCCGACGATGGTCCGGAGGCGACCGCCGAGGAATTCGGACTGCACGCCGACGTAGTAGCCGATCAGCTTCTCCGCGCGGCGGCGCATGATGTTCCACGTCTCGGGGCTGGCGGCGCGCTCCTGGGCGGCGTTGCGCAGCGGCTGCGTGCGGGGATTCCACACCGCGAAGGCACCGTAGCGTCCATCCTGGAAGCGGCCGGCGGTGTCGTACCAGCCCGGCGTGTCCTGATAGACGCGCTGCGATTCCTGGCCGAACGAGATCGTGTGGTTCGTGTCACCGAGCGCGAGGCGGTAGGTGAACTTGTTGTCGAAATTATACGAGTCGCGGTAGTTCGCGAAATTGCCGAAGCGGAAACGCACGGTGCCATCGGCGAACGGCTCCTGATCGCCGCCGATCGAGCGCAGGATCTCGAAGTCGTCGATCGCGAAGTTGAACTGCAGCTGGTACACGAGGCTCGAGCCGATCTTCTGCGTGTACTCGAGGTCCGCCGTGTAGGATTCATAAAACGAATACGTCTCCCTGCCCATCGTGACCTTGCGGCCGTACGGATCGTCGCCGCCGAAGACCGGGGCGAAGATGTCGAAGGTCGGCGTGCTCGCGAGACCGTTGGCGTTGAGCCAGGCGCGGGCGCCGAGGCCGCTGGCGATGGCGGCGGGGTTGCCATAGTAACGCGAGTTGGTGCGCAGCACGGCCGCGGATTCGCGGTCCTGGTTCACGCGGCGCACGGTCTCGAGATCGAGCGAGAGGAGACCGTCCTTGAACACCTTCCAGCTGACCGAGCCGCCGAGGTAGTGCTCCTTCTTGAAGTCGTCGTTGCGCCAGCCGCCGGAATCGATCGCGCCGACGCCGATGCGGGCCGCCACGGCCTCGCCACCGTAGTTGTAGTTGAGCTCGCCCTTCTTGAAGTCCCAGCTGCCGAAGGTCACGCGGGCGTCGCCGCCCTGGGATTTGAAGCTCGGCTTCTTCGTGATGTAGTTCACCACGCCGCCCGGACGGACGAGACCGAAGAAGATCGAGGATGAGCCCTTGATGACCTCGATGCGATCCATGCCCCAGGTCGAATACAGCTGACGCCGGTACTGGCCGTTGCGGTAGGATTGGAGACCCGAGAAGCCGCGAATGTTGATGTAGGACTCGTAGTTCGGGTTGGTGATGACGCCCGGGACGTAGCGCAGGACCTCGCTCTGGAGGCTGCCACCGACGTCAGCCACGAATTCGCCCGTGAGGACGTTGATCGTGACGGGGACGTCGAGGATGTTGGCACCGAAGCCCGTGGCGGTGATGGCGCTCTGGGCGCGGTAACCGGAGGCACGTTCGGCGGAGACGTTAAACTCCGAGAGCTTGATGGTCTCGTCGGAGGCGGCGGTCTTCGGCTGGGCGAAGACAAGGCTGGCGGGAAGCGTAAGCAGCGTGGCAAGAGCCACGATGCGTCGCGGCATCGGTGTGGTGTTCATGAGGGGTTGGTTGGTAACGAGGCTCTGGTGGGAATGAGCCAATCGTTGGCACGACCATGACGACGGAGAAGCCGGGGGCGAATTTTTCCGAATAAAACAGTTAACTTCGCTGAATCTTGGTTTGGGAATCGGGTGCTCGCCGGTGGTCGGCGAGCCATCCCCATTCATGGCCCAAACCTCGATTCGCAGTCTCGCCCACCAACTAGGCCTCTCAGCGGCGACAGTGTCGCTCGCGTTGCGCGACAGCCCGCGCGTGGTACCGGAGACGAAACGTCGGGTGCAGCAGGCGGCGGGCGTGGCCGGTTACCAGCCGAATCCGCTGGTGCGTTCGGTGATGGCGGCGGTGCGGCGATCGTCGCACGACAGCTTTCAGGGCGCGCTGATCGCGGTGAATCACACCGACGACGATAAACCGGTCCTGAACGCGTACCATCGGGAGGTGTTCGTGGGCGCGGAACGCCGGGCGCGCGAATTGGGTTACAGCATGGAGCTGTGCTGGGTGGGCCCGCGGCAGCTCTCGTTCGCGCGGCTCAACGCGATCCTGCAGGCGCGCAGCGTGCAGGGCGTCGTGGTGCTGCCGTTTGCCGACCGGCGGGACTTTTCCGCCCTCAACTGGGCGCCGCTGGCGTCGGTCGTCATGGATTACTGCCTGAGCGCACCCGCGCTGCACACCGTGCTGCCGGATCATCACCTCTCGCTGTTTCGCGGGCTCGAGCGGCTGGTGGCGGCGGGTTATGCGCGGCCCGGGCTGGTCCTCACGGGTGATCGCGATGAGCGACTCATGCACCGGTGGTCGGCGGCGTTTGGCAGTTTCTGTCGGAGCCAGCCGATGACCCGGGAAGTGCCCGTGCTTCTCCGCCCGGCGGTGACGCGCGAGGAGTTTCTCGGCTGGTTCCAGCTGCACCGTCCCGATGTCGTGATTGGTCATATCCAGGAGAGGATTGCGCGCTGGCTGGGCGAGGCCGGAGTCGGGATTCCGCGCGACGTGGGATTTCTGCAGTTGAACTGGACGGAGCGCACCGCTCCCTGCGCCGCGCTGGACTTGCAGCCGGCGTTTCTCGGCGCGGCGGCGGTGGAGTCGGTGGTGGCTCAGTTACAGCGCAACGAGCATGGCGTCCCGATCAATCCCAAGACGATTGCACTCGCCGCCCGGTGGGTGGACGGACCGACGCTCCGCGCGACGGTGTTGGCGGGGCGGTAGGGCCTCGTTAGTCCGGCCTCGACAACCCGGCTGACGGTTGTTCTCGTCGACCTCGTTCGCATGAGCCTCCGTTCCGTCATGATTGCCGCCATTATTATGATTCTTCCCGAATCAGGGCGGCGGCGCGTGACTGCATAACTCAACGATTCCAGTCACTCTTTCCACCGAAGCCCTGAGCACCCGCTCAGGGCTTTTTGTTTGTCCAAATTCGTCGCTCCGCCTCCCGCCCATGAATTCCGCCCTTCATTCACTCCTCCGTCGCCTCGGTGGCGCGGGCCCGGCCCTGAGCCTGGCTGACGTCGTCGCGGCCCGTCGCCGGCTGGCCCACGGCGTCCGTCTCACGCCTTGCGTGCCCGCGCCCGCGTTGTCGGACCTCACCTGCCGGCGGATCTGGCTGAAACGCGACGACCTGCAACGCACCGGGTCGTTCAAGGAGCGCGGTGCGCGCCACGCGTTGCTCTGCCTCGATGCCAGTGCCCGCGCGCGCGGTGTCGTGGCGGCCTCGGCGGGCAACCACGCCCTCGGCCTCGCGTATCACGGCGCGCAGCTGGGCGTGGCGGTCACGGTCGTCATGCCCGTCACGGCGCCCGCGGTGAAGATCGCGCGGTGTCGCAGCCTGGGAGCCGACGTCGTGCTGGAGGGCAGTGGATTCGAGGCGGCGCAGCGTCATGCGGAAACCTTGGCGGCGACCACGGGGGCGACGCTGGTACATCCGTTCGACGATCTCCGGGTCATCGCCGGCCAGGGCACGATGGCCTTGGAGATCCTCGAGCAGGCGCCGGAGCTCGACACGATTGTCGTCCCGGTCGGCGGCGGCGGTTTGCTCGCGGGCGTGATCACGGTCGTAAAGGCGTTGCGCCCCGACGTGCGCGTGGTCGCGGTGGAGCCGGAGGCTGCGACCGGATTTCGGGCGGCGTGGCGTCACGGCGCGCCGATCGTGGAGCCGCCGGGCCGCACGCTCGCGGATGGACTGGCGGTCGCGCGGGTGGGGACGAAGGCGTTTGCGCTGGCGGCGGCGCGGGTCGACGACGTCGTAACGGTGACCGAGTCCGAACTCGGCGCCGCGCTGGCGTTGCTCGCGCGCACGTGTGGTGCGGTGGTCGAGGGCGCGGGTGCCGCCGCCTTGGCCGCGGTGCTGGCGGGAAAAGTGGCCGGCCGCGCCTGCGTTCTGCCCATCGGGGGGCGCAACATCGACGCGTCCGTGCACGCCGCCGTCCTTACGGCGCATCCGGAACGGATCCAGCCGGTGCAGGCGCGGCCAGCGGCGGCGACGCTGGCCCACGCGGCGTGACCATGCGGCTCGACCTTCGTGTGCGCGCTGTCACAGTCGATGCCGTCCGCCCCATGAAAACGACCCCTTCGACCCGCCGCACGTTTCTCAAGTCCGGTTTCGCCGGCATCATCGCCGCTGGAGCGGCCCCGCAGTTTCTCCCGGCGCGGCTCTTCGGCGCGCAGGCGCCCTCCAACAAAGTCACACTCGGCTGCATCGGCCTCGGAGCGCACGGCTTCGCGGTGAATTTGAAACAGTTCCTGCAGGAGGACGATTGTCGCATCGTCGCGGTGTGCGATGTGTTCGGCAGCCGGCGCACGCGTGCGATCAAGGCGGTGAACGAAAAATACGGCGACACCGGTTGCGCCGAGATCGCCGACTTCCGCGCGCTGCTCGCGCGGCCCGACATCGATGTCGCGGTGATTTCCACGCCGGATCACTGGCATGTGACGATGGCGCAGATGGCGATGGCCGCCGGCAAGAAAGTCTTCTGCGAAAAACCCACGTTGACGATCGCGGAGGGGCGCGAGCTCGCCGACACGGTGGCGAAGCGCGGGGCGATGTTTGCCACCGGACTCGAGGACCGGTCCGTCATTCAGTATTACAAACTCGCCGAGGTCGTGCGCAACGGCGGCATCGGCAAGCTGCAACGCATCAAGGTGGGGTTGCCGACGAAACCGGTCGTGCCGCGCGAGGAGCCTGCGCCGGTGCCGGCGGATTTGAATTACGATCTGTGGCTCGGGCCGGCGCCGTTCCGCCCGTACACGCCGACGCTCACCGATGCACAGGTGTGGCGGCAGATCCGCGATTTCTCCGGCGGGTCGCTCACCGACTGGGGCGCGCATCTGATCGACACGGCGCAGGTCGCGAACTTCTCCGAAAACTCCAGTCCGGTCGCCGTCACGGGCAAGGGCAACATCCCGCCCAACGTGATGAATTCCGTCCCGCACACCTACGAGATCACCTACACCTACGCCAACGGCGTCGTGCTCGAGGTGAGTTCGAGCGAGCCGTCCATTCGGCTTGAAGGCACCGATGGCTGGGTCGGCAACAAGGGCTGGCTGGGCCGGCTCGAGGGCAGCAACATGGATGTCTACCGCAAAACTTACGAGGCGGGGACAAACAAGCTCGGGAAGATGCGCCCGCGCGAGCACCGCGATTTTTTGGACTGCCTCAAGAACGGCCAGCCGCCGATGTACACCGCCGAGGCTCTGCACCGTTTGAGCACGACGCTGCATCTTGGGGCGATCGCGATGGAGCTGGGCCGGCCGTTGAAGTGGGATCCGAAGGCGGAACAATTCGACGACGCCCAAGCCAACGCGCTCCGCCAGCGGCCGTCGCGCCACGATTGGAAGCGCGGCGACAAGAGTTGAGCACGTGGAGGTTTGAGCTGGACCGCAATCGCCCCCGGTCGCATCCGCCGGAAGCGACCGGGGGCGGTCGCGGTCCCAGGCGGTCATGATGCCAATCAACGGGATCGAAGTGACTTAAGCGCGACGCACTTTTCTTGGAAACCGAATGCGGGCTGCCGCGTTGAGGGATGCGAACCGACAATTCCATTCACCATGAAAACCACTGCTCTCGCTTCGTGTGTCTCGAAATTAGCGCTCGCCCTGCTGGGGCTGGCCACGGTCGCCGCGGCGCCGCTCCACGCGCGGGGTCGGAACGTCGCCGGCAACGGTCCGAAAGGCGGCACGTACCAGCGCGAGATCGAGCGTTCCGCGGGCACCGTCACCAAGAACGCGACCGCCACCAACGCCGCCGGTCAAACCGTGACGCGCAACCAAACCCGCACTGTCGATCGCGCCGAGGGCACGGTCACCGGCTCAGCCACGACCACCCTGCCCGGCGGCAAAACGGCCACGAGCACGGTGCAGAGTGAGAAAACCGAGACCGGTCGGACCACGACTGCTCAGGCCACTGGCCCCAACGGCGGCACCGCGACCTACGAGTCGACGTCGACGCGCACGGAAACCGGCTTCACTCGCGAAGCCGTGGCCGCCGGCCCGAAGGGCGGCTCGGCCACCAAGGACGTGACCGTTTCGAAGGAGGCCGGTGTGATCAAGCGCACCGTCGCAGGTACGAAGACGCCCCCGAAGCCGTGAGGAGAAGTGGCGTGATTATACCAATCGCTCTTTGCCTTTGGACTTTAGCCGTGGCTACGAGCGCCAGCGAGTGGTCGTTCGGCCACTCGCTGGCGCTCGTAGCCACGATCGATCCAGAAGTCCAAAAGCAAGGAGCGATTGGTATTATAGGCGCGGTCTGGCGCAGGAGCGCAGGCGTCCCGCCTGTCAGCGGATACCTCGGGGAAGCAGGCCGGAGGCCTGCGCTCCCGGGGGCTTGCGACGCCCTCACCCCGCCCGCGCTGCTTTGGTTCGCGTTTTGCTCTCCTTCAGCCCGGATCGATCGCAACGATTGAAAGCGGATTCCGACAATGCCGCGGAGTGCAGCCACGCAACGGATGGCGTCCCGAGTGCTTCGGATGTTATGGCCGACCCCGACGTGGATCTCGCAGCCCGGGCGCAGGCCGGCGATCGCGGGGCGATGGCGGCGCTCGTCGAGCGGCATCAGGCGGCGATTGCGCGCTTGCTGTGGCGCTTTGTCCGCACGCAGGCCGACCTCGATGACCTCGTGCAGGACACCTTTTTGCGCATGGTGCGCGGTTTGCCGGCGTGGCGGCCGCACCAGCCGTTCGGCCACTGGCTGCTCCGCATCGCGACAAACGCGGGGCGCGATTATTTCCGTCGTCAGGCCGTCCGGCGTCGCTGGATGGCGGATACGCCCGGCTCCGCGGCGGGCGCACCCGCGCCGGAGGCGATCGATCCTGGTGAAAACCCCGCGGCCCGCGCGGCCGCCAACGAGGTCAAGGCGATGCTCGCCGAGCTGGCGCCGGACGATCGCACGCTCCTCACGCTGCATCATCTCGAAGGGTGGCCGCTGGCGCAGGTGGCGGCGCAGTTCGGCTGGACGCTCACCGCCACAAAGCTGCGGGCCTGGCGCGCGCGGCGGCAGTTGCGCGCGCTGCTGCAATCAAAGGATTTCACATGAACACACCTGGCTCCAATCCCGATCCCGGCTCGCGCTGGGATAAATTGCTCAACACGGCGCGGGCCGATGCCGCTCCGCCGGTCGATGTCGCGGCGTTGCAACGCGCGGTGCGGAACGCGGACCTGCCGGCGCGCGCCACTTGGGTCGATGAATTCGTCGCGCTCTTTGCGTCGCGTCGGGCGCTGCCGGCATTTGCCGCAGCGACCCTCATCGTGGCCACGTTGACGACGTGGGAGATGGTCGACCTTTGGGCGGTGCTCCCTTGGGCGCAGCTGCTGGCGTCGACGGGAGGTGCGCCATGAATGGGCCGCGCTGGCGGGGTTGGATCGCGGGCGGCGTCATCTTCGTTTTTGGCGTGGCGATTGGCGCCGGCGTGGTCACGTGGACCGGCCAGCGCGTGATTCGCCAGGCGCTGCAGAATCCACCCGGAGAGATCATGCTCGCGGATCGGGCCGCCACGCGGATCGGCACGGAACTCCAGGCATCGTTGCGCTTGTCGCCGGAGGAGGCGGCCCGCGTGCAGGGCATCCTCGATCAGTCGGCGCGAAATCTGAAGGCGCTGCGCGTCAGCGTCGCCGGCCAGGCAGCGGCGGAACTGCGCGGCGCCGTGGGCCGGATTGCCGCCGAACTGCCACCAGGCAAACGCGTGGAGCTTTATCGCGTCCTCGGCCGCCGGTACGAGCGACTCGGGCTGACGCCGCCGCGCGCGAATGCGGCACCGTGAGAGGTGGACGCGAACGGTGTGCGGGCGGGGTGTTCCCGCTACGTCCGCACCTCAACCCGGGCACGCCTTACTTCTTCACCACGACCACGCCCTTCATGCCAATCTGGCAGTGGGCGGGGAAACTGCAGAGAAACGGATAACTGCCGGGCGCGGTGGGCGCGGTGAAAGTGACTTCACCGGTTTCGTTGGGTCCGAGCAGTTTCACGGCGGCGAGGACCTTGTCCTTCATCTTCGCGGGAATGTAACCGTTGGCGGCTTCGGGCGCGGCGGCGGCGGCAAATGCGTTCACGTCGGTGCCCGCGGCGAGCAGGACCCAGTTGTGGCCCATGACTTCCTTCGGCAGGGTCGTGGCGTTGGTCATGACGATCTTGATCGTCTCACCAGGTGCCACCGGGATGCTGGCGAGGTCGAACTTCATCGCGTTGCCCACGCCGGCCTGGATTTTAATCACGCGCGGCGCGGCGGCGGTGTCGGCGGCAGTAAGCGACGCACCGCCGGAAAACACCGCGGCGGCGAGGACGAGCGAGGCAAGGAATGTGGACTTCATGGTGAGGAAAGGGTGGCTGGGAGCTGGGCGTTGAGGGTTGAGAGCTGAGAGTTGAGAGAGGAAGGGAGGACTGATCTGGCGCCGAGTACGTTCGGAAGTCCGTGAGCGAACCCTGAACTCTCAGCTCTCAACCCTCAACTCCTGCGTCCTCAGAGCTTGATCTGAAACATGACGCCGTACCAGTTGACCTTGTAGTCGTGCGGGCCGCCGTCGAGCTGGATGGAGGTCGGCAGGGCGGCGGCACCGTTGTTGCCGAGGACGACCGGCGTGCCTTCGAGGTTCTGGTAGTGCCAGTCCCGAATGGTCTCTTTCTGGTAACGATAGATGAGACGCGCGGAGAGGCGATCGGTGAAGGGGAAGCGCAGGCTGGCATCCAGGTAGTTCACGTCGGTCGCCAAATCCGGCATCCGGTTCCGGGCGAGGGCGGCGTTCGCCGCGTTGAGCGCGCCGCCGACGGTGTACGCGTAGTTAATCCGCGTGCGGCCGGTCGAGTACGTGTAGTCGACGTTGAGGCTGGCCTTGCCGATGTCCTGCTTGATGCCGGCACCGATCAGATGGTTGTGGTCCGTGCTGTCCGCGGTCCAGTCGTTCAGCGCCGGGAAAACCGGTCCGCCCGTCGCCGACCCAATCGCAATCGCGTTGGCCGCCGTGATGGTGCCGAGCGCGGTGGCGGCGCCGATGGTGACGTTGCCATTGCCGCTGGCGACCGAGGCCTGATGGTTGCGGCCGAGCTGATACGAATAGAAGCCGTAGATCGTCTGGCGCGGCGACGGCTGGTAATTCAGGTCGAGGTTGGCCGAGCGCTGGCTCTGGCCCGTCAGTCCGTAGGTGGAATGAGGATACTCCGCCTCCCGGCCCTGCAGCGAGATGCCGGCGTCCAGGTTGGGTCGCACCATGGTGTCCAGCCGAAGGTTCACGACGTGTTGATCGCGGTCCGCGACATCGAGGGAGCGGAAGCCGCTGTTCGTGCGGACGGCCCAGCTGGTGACGTTGGTGCCGGCCGTGGTCGGAATCGGGAAGATGGCGGGACTGAAATATTCGTCGTAGGTGGACGACGTGTAGTCGTCACCGCGGCGCTTGGCGTATTCGTACGAGAGGCGCAGGCTGGAATTCCACAGGCCGCGGTTCACGTAGCCGACTTTGATTTTGTCCTCCCAAGTCCGATCGCGTTCGCGGTGCTCGCGCTTGACCGTGTCGCGCTCGTACGCGGCGTTGAGATTCGACACCTTGTTCAGACGGTAGTCGGCGCTCGGGCCAAACTTGAACTGCTTGCTGCCGTACGGCGTGCTCTTGATCGCGACGTTGCCCGCCGGCGTGGCGTTGGTGCCGAGCAGAATCGACTGGCCGCTGCCGTCGTTCAGCGGCCGGCCCCACACGCCCGTGACGCCGTCCAGCGTCAGTCCGCGCGTTTGGTTGCCCGCGGTGGTGGCGTCGGCATCGAGGTAAACCGCATTCGGATTCACCGCGAGAAACGGATCGGTGCTGTTGTCGGTCTCGTAGTAACGGGCCTTCGCCTTCACGTTCAGCGCCGCAGTGGGATTCGCCGAGAAGGTCAGATCCGCCAGCCGCGTGTCGACGCGGGCGTCGGTGCTCTTGCGGCTCAACGAGCCCACGGTGTCCCAGGCGCCGCCGGGGAGAAGTGTCACGTTCGCCTGCGTGACATTCGGGGTGACGGCGTACGGAATCAGGTTGTCGTCCTGCCGCCACGTGCCGGCGGAAACGACGGCGGTGAGGTAGCTCTTGTGGAAGTCCGGCATCGAGCGCGTGTACTCGGCACGGATGTTGTAGGAGTCGTTGCTCGGATAGAGATCGAACCGGCCCTGCGTGTAGGCGCCCGCGGCCGGCACCGTCGTCACGCCCGCGGCCGGCGTGATGCGATAGGGTTCCTGGAACGTGAGTGTATCGAGGTTGTTTTTGAAACGGGACGCGGAGAGGCGAAGATTGAACGCGTTCAGGCCGTCGGCGTGCATGACGCCGGCGTGGATATCCTGCGTGTCGTAGTCGACGGGCTCGGCGATCTCGATCGGCGCGGTGCCACCGTTGTTGCCCCAGACGGCGGCGAAGGGCCGCGCCCCGGTGCGTTTTTCGAGCGCGTAGCTCACGTAACCCTTCCACGTCTTGGTCAGGTTGGCGTCGATGCGCACGCCGCTCCGTTTGCGCGTGAGGCTCAGCATGGTGTTCGCGTTGGCGGCCGCCGCGGCGGCGACGCTGGCGTTGTCGTTGGGAATCGAAGCGGTGCCGCCGGGGGTGAGGCCGGGGAGCAGCGTAAGGACGTCGGTCCCGATCCCGGTCCACAAGGTCTTGTAGCGATCGGTGAAGACGTGGGGCGTCTCGCTGAAATAGACCTTCACCTTCCAGTCGTTGTAGCGCCCGAACTGCAGGCCGTAGTATTGATCGTGCCGGCCGGCGCCGCCGCCCGAGAGCTCCACCATGTAGCCGCCTTCCGGCTTCTTCATCTGGAGGTTGAAATTGTTAACGTAGGCGCCGTTGTCGATGTCCTGATACATCGTGAACTGGGCGTTGCGCTCGTCGGCGTCGCCGCCGATCACGCCGACTTCGATCTGACCGGAGTATTCCCAGCCGCTGGCCGTTTTCTTGATGTCTTCCAGCTTCGGCACGGCGAACGGCAGCTTGTACATCTGGCCGGTGGGCGAGTGCTTGGCGGTGGCCCAATCCGGATCCTGCGCGCGCGATTTGGACGGCGCGGGATTCATGGCGTTGCCAAGGACGGTGCCGACTCCGACCGCCGAGTCGGCGAGCGGCGCGGCGGAAGCCAGCGGAACCAGGGTCGCGCCGAGGCACGAGGCCAGGGTGCGAAGAGGGAAACGCGAGGAGGTCTTCATGGTTGGCGTCTCGCTGAAGGATTGGGGAGATGATCCGCGCGGGGTGGGGAGAAGGGCGGGCTGGTTCATCGTTGGAACCGGGCGCCCGCCGGATGATTGCTGCCGTGAATCTGGGAGTGGCAGTTCTGGCACGAGCGCCCGAGGATGCGGGAACTCACCGCGGCACCGCCGCCGACGGATTGACCGGCGTTGTACAGCGCGGTCTGGTGGCCGGGATTGCCGTGGCACTGCTGACACGAGAACGGACGCGCGACGGTCAGGAGCTTGTCGTGGTTCGAGCCGTGGGCGTTGTGACAGTTCAGGCAGCTTTCACGCACCGGGGCGTGCTCCCACAGGAACGGGCCGCGTTTCTCGGCGTGGCAGTTGTAGCAGACTTCGTTGACCGAATCGGCCTTGAGGGCGGTGCGGGTCGTCGAGCCGTGCGGGTTGTGGCAATCCACGCAGGTCATCTTGCCTTCCGGCAGCGGCATGTGGGAACGCTTCGCAAACTCCGCGCGCTGCTGCTGGTGGCAGGTGTAGCAGGTTTCGTTGATGCTCGGCTTCTTCAGCAGGCCGCTGTCCGAGAGTCGCGCCATCGGGTTGTGGCAGTCGCTGCACCCGAGATTGTTGGTGGCGTGGGCGGAGCTCGACCAGAACATCGCCTGGCCGCCCTGATGGCAGGTGAGACACATGCTGTTCTGCTTTTCCACCGGTGTGCCCCATTCGCGGGTGAAGCCCACGAGCGCGCCGCGATTGGCGGGGTTGGCGGGATCCTTGAGGTGATTCGAGCCCGGGCCGTGACAAGCTTCGCACGAGTGCTTCTGCGCCTCGTTCTTCGGGTTGAGCCGGAACACCGCCGCGTGCGTGGTGTGGATGAACTGATTGTTCTGCGTCGTGTGACAGGCGATGCACACCGCCTCGCCGACGTAGACCGCGCCGCCGTGGTCGACGGTGGCGGGAGCGGCGGGCGCGGGCTTGGCGCCGATCAGGTACGCGACCGTGCTCGCGTAGAGCATGCCAGCAACCACGCCGACCCGCTTGATCGAGAACCGGCTCGAATGTTTCATGAACGTCTCATCCTCTTTTTTGGTGTTGCAGACAGAAAACTGGACCGAAGGTGGGGCGGCGTGACGCAGCGGGGCTTATTCGAACGCGCGCTGCCGCGCCGCGGAAAAGCCGACTGAAATGGACATGACTGTAGCGAGCATACGTCACGTCCACCATCCGTCTCCCGGTCGATTCGACGCGAAATCAAAACGGTAACAGGGCTGTTACCAAGGGGGCGGACTGAAGTTGAGATCTGAGATCTGAGATCTGAAACGCGCCCCTATCCCAGCTCACCGAGACAATCAATCGGACCTCACGGCCTGCTGGCACGGGGCGAATCGAGTCAGTCGCGCCTCACTTTCTGGATACCGTTCCAGCCGTGATCGCGCTCTCAACCCTGAACCCTCAACTCTCAACTTCTTCCCCCTCCCCATCACTTCTTCCCGAACCACGAGTAGAACGCGACGGCGAAGCCGACGAAGACCACGAACGCGCGAATGTAGTCGGGTTTCATGCGGCGGGCGACGCGGGCGCCGGCGTAGCCGCCGATCGTGCCCGCGAGTCCCATCACGAGCGCGTATTTCCAGACGATCGCGCCGGAGAGCGCGAAGATCACGAGCGTGATCGCGTTCATCGCGGCCGCGAGAATGCTCTTCACCGCATTCATCTGGTGGATGTCGGGAATGCCCATGAACGCGAGCGAGCTCAGCATGAGGATCCCGATGCCGGCGCCGAAATAGCCGCCGTAGATGCCGACCAGCAGCTGAAAGAAAACAATGACCGCGACGGTCTTCGGCGTGGGCTTGTCGTGCGGATGCGTGCCGAGGTAGCGCGCGATCGGCCGCTGTACGAGCAGCAGAATCGACGCGCCAATCAGCAGCCAGGGCACCGCACTCGCGAAAATGCGTTCGGGCAGTCGTGTCACAAGCAGCGACCCGATGAGCCCGCCGATGAGACTCGGCGGCAGCAGGCGCACGAGATGCGGCCGGCAGAGCGCGAGCTCCTTCCGGTAGCCAAAGCCGGAGGCGAGCGAGCCGGGAAAAAGTGCAAACGTGCTCGTGGCGTTGGCCCCGACCGGACTCAGCACCGCGAGCAGGCTGGGAAACGTCAGGAGCGTGCCGCCGCCCGCGACGGAGTTGACCGCTCCCGCGGCGACCGCCGAGGCGCAAAGCAAAATCCAACTCCAGAAAGGATCGTTCATGAGCGCAGCACGCGTACCAGAGCCGCGGACGTTCGGCACCTAAGAAAATCCCGGTGGTCGGCGACCGACTGACCGCGCTCGCCCGCAAACTGAAACTCCTGCGGCTGTCGCTGAGGCCAGCCGATTCGCTGGTGAGCCGCGAAGGGTCGTGCACGCGCTGGTCCACGTCCGTTCCGCCGAAGTAGAATTCGTAGTCGTATCTGCCGGGCCGTGTGCTTGAACTTTTAGCCGCGCGCCCGCGCGAACGGTTTTCACCCCACTGCCCATGATTCGCTTCCTTTTTCTGTTGGTTGTCATTGCCGGTTGGACCAGCGCGCGTCTCGTCGCGCAGACGGATCCCGCTGGTGTGCGTCGGACGACCGACGTCATCTACGCCAAGCACGATGGCGTGGCTTTGACGATGGACGTCCTGCAACCCGCGCAGCCGAACGGCGCCGGCATCATCCGGGTCGTGAGCGGCGGCTGGCGCTCGAGTCATCGCAGCCTCGGCGGCGGGCCGTGGCCACAAGCTGGATACACGACGTTCGTCGTCGTGCACGGCACGCAGCCGCGGTTCAACGTCGAAGAGATCGGCCAGGATCTCCTGCGCGCGGTCCGCTTCATCCGCGCGAACGCGGCGAAGTACGGCGTCGATCCGGAGAAGCTCGGCATCACCGGCGGCAGTGCCGGCGGCCACCTGAGCCTGATGGTCGGCACGCGCGGCGGTCCGGGAAATCCGAAGGCCGCGGATCCGATCGATCGCGTCAGCAGCGCGGTGCAGGCGGTGGCGTGTTATTATCCGCCGACGGATTTCATGAACTGGTCCGGTGACGACGACGTGGCGGTCGGCGTGGGTGGCCTCTCGTGGCTCGCCGCTGCCTTCGGGCCCGACGCTGTGACGCCCGCCGGCCGCGCGCGGCTCGGGCATTCGATCTCGCCGATCACCGGCGTGCACGCGCAGCAGCCGCCGATTTTCATCGTGCATGGCGATGCGGATACGGTCGTGCCGCTGGCGCAGGCGGAGCGGTTTTTCCGTCGGTCGAAGGAAGCAGGCGCGCGCATCGAATTGCGCGTGCGGCAGGGCGCCGGCCACGGCGGCTGGACCGAGATGCGCGAGGATGACGCCCGCATGGTGGAATGGTTCGATCAGCACCTGCTCGGCCGTCGACCGGCGCAGCCGTTTGCGTATGCGTCGGCCACGCTGCCGAGCACCACGCCGAAGCGGGCCGAGCCGACGCCGCCGAACATCGTTGTGATCTACGCCGACGATCTGGGTTACGGTGATCTCGGGTGCTACGGTTCACCGACGATCCGCACGCCGCATCTCGACCGGTTGGCGGCCGAAGGGATGCGTTTCACTGATTTCTATTCGGCTGCCGAAGTGTGCACGCCGTCGCGGGCCGCCTTGCTGACCGGTCGTTATCCGCCTCGGAGCGGCATGGCGGGTGCGCGGCGCGTGTTGTTTCCCAATTCCGCCGGCGGCTTGCCTGCGAGCGAGGTCACCCTGGCCGAGGCGTTGAAGCCGCGTGGCTACGCGACGGCGCACATCGGCAAGTGGCACCTCGGCATCCACGCGGGCTCGCGGCCCAACGACCAGGGCTTCGATCTCAGCTTCGGTCTGCCGTATTCAAACGACATGGACGCCCGGCCGGATCTGCCGCGTGGATCCGCCATGTCCGCCACCCCGCCGGCCGATGGTTGGAACGTCGCGCTGCTGCGCAATGGCGAGGTCGTCGAGCGCCCCGTGGATCAAAGCGCCCTCACGGCCCGCTACACGGCCGAGGCGGTGAAGTTCATCCAGGAGAATCGCGCGCGACCGTTCTTCCTCTACTTCGCGCACACGTTTCCGCATGTGCCGTTGTTCGCGTCGCCGGCGTTTCGCGGCCGGAGCCGCGGCGGCATCTACGGCGATACCGTCGAGGAACTTGACGCCAGCGTCGGTGAAGTCGTGGCGGCGTTGAAGGCTGCCGGCGTGGCGGAGCGGACGCTGGTGATTTTCAGTTCCGACAACGGGCCGTGGCTGACGCAGAAAACGCAGGGCGGCAGCGCCGGACTGTTGCGTGAAGGGAAGGGCAGCACGTGGGAGGGCGGCATGCGCGTGCCGGGCATCGTGTGGATGCCGGGCAAGATCGGTCCGGCGGTGACGTCGCAGCCGGCGAGCACGCTCGATATTTTCTCCACTGCGCTCGCGCTCGCCGGGGCGCCGCGGCCGGCGGATCGCGTGCTCGACGGGCGGGATCTGGCGCCGGTGCTGTTCCGGCAGCAAACGTTGCCGCCGCAGCCGTTCATCTATTATCGCGGTGAGACGCTCATGGCGGTGCGCCTGCGCGAATGGAAACTCCACTTTCACACGCAGGCCGGCTACGGCGAGCCCGCGGCCAAGGCGCACGAGCCGCCGCTGCTTTTCGATCTCGGCCGCGATCCCGGGGAACGTTTCGACGTCGCCGCCGATCATCCGGAGATCGTGGCGGAGTTGAAAGCCGCCGCCGCCGCGCACACGGCGACGATGGCGATGGCGCCGACGCAATTAAAGTGAAGACGAGGACCGGGGTGAGTTGGGTAGGTTGGGACCGCGACCGCCCCCGGTCGCATTCCGGGCAGCGACCGGGGGCGGTCGCGCTCCCAAGTAAACGCCTCCTCGGCTTGATCGCCATGGCGCTGCTGGTGGTGCACGCTGTGGCGGCCGCCGTGCCTTCCACGCTTCCTGATCTCTCCACCGTTCCTCCGGATCTCGTCGTGCCCGAAGCGCGCCGGGTGGATCCGGCGGCGGGCGTGCGTGCGATCCAGACGACGTCCGGATGGGAAACGACGGCGGTGCAGCACACGCTCTATCTGCCCGCTGACTGGTCGCCGGGGAAAAAACTCCCGGTGCTCGTCGAGTATGCGGGCAATGGCAATTATCGAAACGCGTACGGCGATGTCTCCGAGGGTACGGTGGAAGGCTGCCGGCTCGGTTATGGCATCAGCGGCGGGCGCGGTTTCATCTGGGTGTGTCTGCCGTTTGTCGCCGGCGCGGGCGACGATCGGCGCAACGCAATCACGTGGTGGGGCGACGTGGCGGAGACGAAGCGCTACTGCCTCGCGACGGTGCGCGACGTCGTGGCCCGCTACGGCGGCGATGAGCGTGCGGTGATTTTCTGCGGTTTCTCGCGCGGATCGATCGCGGCGAATTTCATCGGACTGCACGATGACGAGATTGCCCGCCTCTGGCGCGCGTTCATCTGTCACAGTCACTATGATGGCGTGAATGAACGCTGGCCATATCCCGGCGCGGACCGGGCGTCGGCACTCGGCCGGCTGCTGCGGCTGGCCGGTCGGCCGCAGTTCATCAGCCATGAAGGTTCGGTGCGACCGACGGAAGAGTGGCTCCGGAGCAGCGGTGTCGCGGGCCGGTGGACGTTCGTGAGTCTGCCGTATCGCAATCATTCCGCCGACTGGGTGCTGCGCGACCTTCCCGCGCGTCGCGAGCTGCGCGCGTGGCTCGCGGCGGTGCTGGCGGAGTGACGGCTGCATGCGCGCCGGTGCGAGTTACATGCGCGCCGAAGGCGGTGTTGATTCTGAATTCTAAAGCCCAAAAGCTTCCGCCGATCCCATCACGTGCAAAGTAGTGGGAGCTTCCAGCTCCCTCTCCGAACCGCTGGAGCAGGATGCTCCCGCTACGAGCAAAGGGTGCGCGTGGAACGATCGCACTTTCGCTGTGGCTTGCGGTGAGCCTCGGCATGGGCAAGGCGGATGGTCGACGCCGCCCAAAGCTTCTTTCGCGGTTTCCTGGCTTTAGAATTCTACCCGTCCCGCCCCAACGCACTTTCGTGCGCTCCCTCGGAGACCAAGAAGATTGCGTCTTACGCCCCGACGCCCTTTGGTCCGTTTATTGCTTCTTGGCCGTCAGCAACCCCTTGGGCTTGCGTTCCCTGCTGATGGCCCGGCCTCCGCGGGTGCCCGTTACTTTCTTCCAGAAATCATGCACACCATCCTGAACCTAGCCGGGAGGCTTCGCCTCCTTTTGTCCTTCGTCCTGCTCACCGGCGTCGCCCTGGCCCAGACGGCAGGCTCGAACGTCATTAGCGGACAGGTGAGCAACGCCGTCACCAAGTCCTACCTGCAGGGTGCGGTCGTTGAAATCGCGGGCACGGCGCTTTCCGCCACCACGGACCGCGAAGGTCGCTACGAGTTCTTCGGCGTGCCGGCGGGTCCGGCGACCCTGGTGGTCAACTTCACCGGTCTCGACGCGCTGCGCGTCCCGATCGTCGTCACTCCCGGGCAGCGGATGGTGAAGGACGTCGAACTCACCTCGTCGATCTACAAGATGGAGAAGTTCACGGTCGCCGGTGAACGCGAAGGCACGGCGAAGGCCGAGACGCTGCAGCGCCTCGCGCCGAACGTGAAGAACATCGTTTCGTCCGACACCTTCGGCAACATCGCCGACGGCAACATTGGCGACATGCTGCAGCACGTCGTCGGCATCACCGCCGACTACAACGGGCCCGACGTCCGCCAGATCAGCATCCGCGGCGTCGGTTCAGCACTGAGCTCCGTGACCATGGACGGCGCCCAGGTCGCCAGCGCGCAATCCGCCGGCACGGGTCGTCAGTTCGAGTTCGAGACTGCCTCCCTCGGCAACATCGAGTCGATTGAAGTGACCAAGGCGCCGACGCCCGACATGGACGGCGCGTCCATCGGCGGCAGCGTGAACCTCGTCACGAAGAGCCCGTTCGACAGCAAGCAAGGCCGAATCTTCACCTACACCGTCGGCCTTACCGCGCAGCCCACGTACTCCGGCCCCGTGGAAGCGCGGTGGAAGCAGCCGATCCGCGGTTTCGGCCCGTCGGTGAACTTGAATTACTCGGACGTGCTCGGCGAGAAGCGCAATTTCGGCATGACGCTCACGGCCACGGTGCACAGCCAGCCCGCCGGTGGCGCGCTGATCAACAGCACCTACGAACGCCGCAATGATCCAGGTCCGGCGTTCGCGAACAGCATCAGCCGTTACATCGTCAACGGCGCGACCCGCTCCCGCATCGCGACCGGCGCCAAGTTTGTCTACAAGTGGAGTGAGAACACCACGGTCTCGCTGAACAACGTCTACAATTATTTCCACGAGAACAACGACACGCGTTTCCACGTGTTGAACTCCGCCGTGGTGACCGGCGCGGGTCTGCCCAACTTGATCGCTGAAGTGGATGCGGCCGGCCGGCGCACGGGCGGCGGCTTCGTGAAGCCGGGCTACACCAACACGGTCACGCAAATCTTCGCGAACAGCGTCGAGCCGGTCACCCCTGGCGCCGGCACGCGCGACACAGCGTATTTCACCTCCCGCTGGACCAACCTCGGCGGCACGGCGAATCTCAACGTTGCGTCGAATGACAAGTCGGGCCGCACCTTCGTCTTCTCCCCGAGCGTGCGCCATCGCTTCCCCGGGCTGCAGATCGACTACAGTGTCTCGTATTCCGACTCGGCCACGTATTACGACGTGATTCACGAGCGCGACAAGTACAGCGCCCGGCCCACGGGCAGCGTGTTCCTGGAAATTCCGAATCTCGGTTTCGTGATCGATCGCTCGCAGGACAAGTTCATCCCGACGGTGCGCCAAACCGAGGGTCCGAGCTGGCAGGATTTCAAGAACTACAGCCGCCTCCGCATCGATCAGACCGACCAGCGCGGCTACGACAAGGTCTACTCCGCCAAGTTCGACCTGAAGAAGGACCTGAGCATCACGCTGCCCACCTACGTCAAGACGGGCTTCACGGCCCAGCGGCAGACGCGCAAGCTCTGGCAGGATCCCCGCCGGTATTTCTACACGGGCCCGGATGGCATCCTGAACACCGCCGACGACAACAACGGCATCGAGATCTTCAACGCCTTCCCGAAGTCGCTCACGTGGGATGAAAAGGAGTATTACCAAAACCGCGGTGGCGTGCCGCCGTGGGTCGACGCCTACAAGGTGGCCGCTCACCGCCGCGACAATCCGCGCCTCTGGAAAGAGGACGTGGAGCTTTCGTCCCGCGCCCGCCTGACGACCGATCAGCAGGTCGAGGAAACCATTGGCGCCGCCTACGTCATGGCCGGCACGCGCATTACCCGGCAGCTTTCGCTGCTCACCGGCGTCCGCCTGGAAAACACCGAGGTCGAAGGCGAGGGCCCGCTCAACTACACCTCGCCCCAAGAGGCGGCCCGTCGCGCCGCCTGGGTCGGGCCGATCACCGACGTCGAGCAGATCCGCCGCAACGTCGCGCAATACAGCGGACGCTCGACCAACAAGGGTGACTACCGCTTCTTCCTCCCCGGCGTGCACCTGAAGTACCAGCCGACGGCCGGTCTCGTGAGCCGCCTCAGCTGGTCGACCGGCGTCGGCCGCCCGCCGTTCGGTAACATCATCCCGAATACGACGGTCAACGATGCGGGCCAGACGATCACGGTGACGAACCCGAACCTGAAGCCGCAGTACGCGCGGAACTGGGATTTCACCACCGAGTACTACTTCAATCCGCAGGGCATGATTTCGTTCGGTGCCTTCCACAAGAAGATCAACGACTACATCCAGAGCGACAGCAGCCAGTTCGTGGCGCAGGGGCAGAACAACGGTTACGACGGCCAGTATGCCGGCTACCGGATCAACACGTCGATCAACAGCGGCTACGCGCAGATTCGCGGCCTGGAGTTCAACTACCAGCAGCAGCTCACGTTCCTGCCCGGCTGGGCCCGCGGCTTCGGCGTCTACATGAACGCCACCAAGCTCTGGACGAAGGGCAACAACTCGGCCTTCGTCACCGGCCCTGGCAGCAGCGCGGGCGGCACGCTCGCGGGCTTCCTCGACTTCACGGGCAACATCGGCGTCAGCTTCCGTGGCTACGGTTTCGACCTGCGGTTGCAGGCCGTTCATCGCGGCGAATACCTGATCTCGAATTCGACGACGCCGGCGCTCGTCACCTGGCAGCTGCCGAAGACCTCCTGGACGTGGAAGTCCCGTTACGCGTTCACGAAGACGCTCAGCGCCTTCGTCGACCTGGAGAACTTCACCGAGGAGCTGCTCGACAATCGTTACGCGGCCTACAAGGACCGTCCGAACTCCTGGCGCACCTTCCACACGAAGGTCGTGTTCGGCGTCACCGGCCGGCTCTGACCGTAGCCATGAGCGTGGGCGAGTGGACCAAGCGCCACTCGCTATCGCTCGTAGTTACAGGGCTTACGGGTTAGGGGCGGAAGAGAAGCCGGCGATTTCCTGGGGCCGCGACCGCCCCCGGTCGCTGGAGTGCCGTTGCGACCGGGGGCGGTCGCGGTCCCATTCAAACCGATGCGGTCGGGCTAACAGACTTTGTTCGCCCGCATTGCGGCTTGTCTCCGTCCCATCGGGCGTCGCATCTCTGGGCGCTGGCCGCAGGCTGGTGCTCAACCGACGACGAACGATGGACCAAAACCAAAACCCCTCGCGCGACTCGCGCCCGCGCCGCGACGATCGCGGGCCGCGTCAGCCCCGCGATCCGCGCGACCTTCCTTCCGGTGGCGGCGGCCGCAGCTCTGCCGGCCAGCGCCCGGCCCAGGGCTCGCGCCCACCGCAGGCGAGCGTGGCGGCACCGGTTCCCGCGCCGCTCGTCGTCAAGTCCGGCGTCCCGCACGGCGCGCGTGAAAGCGGCTGGCTGCCGGACTGCGTTTATACCGGCGAGAAATTTGAAACGGGCCTCGCGTTCTTCGCCGACACGCAGGGGCGCATTACGCGCTTCTCGCGCGAGCCGGCCGATCTGGCGTCGGCGCGGCGGCTCGAGGGCCAGGCCGCGCTGCCGGGTTTGGTGAACGCGCACTCGCATGCGTTTCAACGCATCTTTCGCGGACGCACGGAGCAGCCCGGGCGCGAGGCGCCGGAGCGGGCGCTCGCGCGCCTGTCCGCCGAGGAGGTGTTCGACACGGCGCGCATGGCTTTCATGGAAATGCTCCTCGCGGGCATCACCTGTGTGGGCGAGTTCCATTACCTGCACCAGCAAACCGACGGCACGCCGTGGCCCGACGTGAATCACCTCAGCCGCGAAATCGTGCGTGCCGCTCACGACGTGGGCATCCGGATCGTGCTGCTGCGGATCGCGTATGCCCGCGGGGACTTTCGCGGTGACGCGGCCGCGGCGCCGTCACGCTTTCGCACCGCCGCCGCGGAAACGTTCGTGCGCGAGACGGACGTGCTCCGCCTCGCGCTCGAGAAGGAGTTTCCCGCCGACGAAGTGGCGCTCGGCATCGGCATCCACTCGCTGGCCCACGTCCCACTCGATCAGGTCAAGCTGATCGCAGGATACGCCCGCACGCAGCGCCTGCGCTTCCAGGCGCACGTCTCGACCACCGAGGCGGAAAACGCCGCGTGCGTGGCCGAATTCGGCCGGACGCCGGTCGCCTTGCTGGCCGAACATGGGGTGGTCGACAAGCGCTTCACGGCCGTCGACGCCGTGCATCTCACCGATGAGGAGGTGAAGCTGCTCGGCACCGCGCGCGCGACGGTGTGCGCATGCCCGCTCTCTGCGCAGACGCTCGGACTCGGCGTGGCCCCGGTGGAAAAACTGCTGGCCGCGGGCGCTGGCGTCGCGCTCGGCACGGATCGTCAGGTGCAGATCGATCTCCTGAAGGAGGCGCGTCTGCTCGAGTATCACCTGCGCGTGGCGCGCCACAAACCCAGCGCGATCTCGGCTGATCCGGCGACGTCGTTGTTTCATGCCGCGACGGTGACGGGCGCGCGCAGTCTCGGCGCCACCAGCGGCGCGCTGGAAGTCGGCCGGCCGGCGGATTTTTTCACGGTGAACCTCTTCGATCCTTCGATTGCCGGAGCCGATGCCGGATCGCTGCTGGCCAACATGGTGTTTGCGCTCGAGCGCCGCGCGATTCGTGACGTGTGGGTGGGCGCGCGGCAGCGCATTACGAACGGCCGTCACGTGGCGCACGGCCCGATCGTCGGACGTTTCGTCGACGCGCAGCGGCGGTTGTGGGCCGTTTGAAGATTGGGAAAGCCCCGGGAGCGCAGGCCTCCGGCCTGCATCCTAAGCGCTTCGAAGGCAGGCGGGACGCCTGCGCTCCCGGGGTGCCGCTGGTCGAGTAGCGCGTGGCCACGCGCCGCGCGCGCCTTTGGTTCGTGACCAGTTCGCGGATACCGACCACGCTCGGGTCCCGATGAACGCACCCCGGCTCTTCCTCGTCGTGCTCGTTGCCCTCGGCCTCGCCGGCGTGAGGTCGTTCGCCGCGGCGGACGTGCCGAAGGGGCGCGTGCTCGAGAAGGTCGCGTGTGTTGCCGATCCGAACCAGACCTACGCGCTCTACATTCCGACGACCTTTGATCCCGCGCGCCCGATGCCGTTGCTGCTGTGCTTTGATCCGGGAGCGCGCGGAAAGGCGCCGGTCGAGCGCTTCCAGGCGGCGGCAGAGAAGTTCGGCTGGCTCGTGGCGGGCTCGAACAATTCGCGGAACGGCCCGTGGGAGGCCAACGCCGCCGCGATTCAGGCGATGGTGAAGGACCTGACGGCGCATCTGCCGATTGACTCGAAACGCGTGTACGCGGCTGGCCTTTCCGGCGGCGCGCGCGTGGCGTGTCAGCTCGGGATGAGCGGCATGCTGCAGGGTGTGATTTCATGCAGCGCGGCGTTTGCCGGCAGCGAGACGCCACGCAAGGTGCCGTTCCTGTTTTTTGGCACGGCGGGCGTGACCGATTTCAATTATCGCGAACTCGCGCGCGTCGATCGCGAACTGGAGGAGCGACGCGCGGTGCATCGCGTGGTGATCTTTGACGGTGGCCACGAATGGCTGCCGGCACCGCTCGCGCTGGAAGCGCTCGCCTGGTTCGAGTTGCAGGCGATGCGGTCCGGGACGCGACCGAAGGATCCGACGTGGACGGCGGAACAGTTTGGTGCGCGCCGCACCGCCGTGCCGGCGGAACCGGTGATTGAGCGGCACCGCGCGTTGCGTTCGCTCGCGGCCGATTTCAAGGGCCTGGCCGACACGGCGGCGCTGGAGAGCGAAGTCGCGACGCTGGGGGCGTCACGGGAATTCAAGGACGCGCTCAAGGCCGAGCGTTCATTGGAACGGACCGAGCAGTCGACGATCGAGGATCTCCTGACGGCGGTGAACGAGGGCTACGTTGGTTCCGTCCGCAAGCGCGTGACCGATCTGCAGATGAAGGCGAAAGGCACCGGACCCGAGCGCGCGATGGCGGTGCGGGTGTTGCAGGGCGTCGGTTCGACCTGTGGCGAGATGGCGCGCGAGGCGCTGCGCGCCAACGATTATGACGCTGCGGCCGCCGTGCTCGAGATGGTGGTGCTCGTGCGTCCTGAGCGGCCGCAGGGTCACTTCGATCTGGCGCGCGTGCGGGCGCAGCTCGGCGATCGCAAGGCAGCCATGACGGCGCTGCAGCAGGCGGTGGCGGTCGGTTTCAGGGATGCCGCGCGGGTGAAGGACGAGAAGGCGTTCGACAAACTGCGGAGCGATCCGGCGTTTCAGGCGTTGGTTGGCGGGATGAAATGAAACGGGCTCAGGTGGGGGCGGGTTGCGCCGGGGCGGGACCTCGCATGCGAATGCGTTGACCGCCCGGGCCGCGTTCGTTTCTCCTCGGCGGCGATGTCACTTTCTCTCGTCGTCCTCGCTGCCGGCATGGGTTCCCGCTACGGCGGTTTGAAGCAGATCGATCCGGTCGGTCCCGGCGGCGAAACCGTGCTGGATTACGCGGTGTACGATGCGTTGCGCGCGGGCTTCGATCGGATCGTGTTCGTGATCCGTCGCGATTTCGAGGCGCTGTTCCGAGAGAAGATCGGCGCGCGTTACGCGGGCCGCGCGGCGGTCGACTACGTGTTTCAATCGCTCGATGCGCTGCCGGCCGGGAGCGTGCCGCCCGCCGGACGCGAGAAGCCGTGGGGCACGGGGCATGCGGTCTGGTGCGCGCGCGCGGCGATCCGCGGCGGCTTCGCGGTGATCAACGCGGACGATTTTTATGGCGCCGATTCGTTCCGGCAGCTTGCGGACTTTCTGCGAGGAAAGACGACGACCGACACCGGATACGCGATGGTCGGTTTCCGGCTGGCGAACACGCTGTCCGAGCACGGCACCGTCGCGCGCGGCGTGTGCAGCTCGGATCGCACGGGCGCGTTGAGTTCGATTGTCGAGCAGACGGGCATCGCGGCGGCGGATGTCGGGGCGGGTAAGAAATACACTGGCGAAGAAATCGTCTCGATGAACTGCTGGGGCTTCACGCCGGCGTTCTTCGCGGGACTCGACGCGCAGTTCCGCGCCTTCCTCGCCGAGCGCGGCAGCGAGTTGAAGGCTGAGTTCTATCTGCCGGCGGCGGTTTCGACCCTCATCGCGCGCGGCGAAGCTACGGTGCGGGTGTTGCCGACCGAAAGCACGTGGTTCGGTGTCACGTATCGCGAGGACAAGCCGCGCGTTGAAGCGGCGATCGTCGGACTCGTGCAGGCGGGACTCTATCCGGCGAAGCTCTGGGCGTGAAAATTTGTGCCCACGGAACACACGGAATACACGGAAATGCCCGATTCGCTCCGGACGCTTCCGTGTATTCCGTGTGTTCCGTGGGCAAAAAGGATTGAAACCTCCCACTTCAGTCGGGCGCGGACTGTCCGCGATCCCATTCCCGCACCGTTGATCTCATCATGAACTTCTCCCGCTCCGACGCTGATATTCATCTGCCCACGGGCTCGGTGGGCATGACGCCCGAGGCCGCGCTGGCGCGCACGACCCATCTGTGTGTCATCGCGCATCAGGACGACATTGAGATCAACGCGTACCCGGCGGTCGCCGCGTGCTACGGTCGTGCGGATCGTTTCTTCACGGGGGTCGTGATGACGAATGGCGCCGGTTCGGCGCGCACGGGAAAATTTGCCGCGACGACCGACGCCCAGATGCAGCTGATCCGGCGCGATGAACAGCGGCGCGCGGCCGACCTGGGAAAATACAATCTGCAGCTTCAGCTTGGGCACAGCAGTCGCGACGTGAAGGATCGCAACCACGCTGGCGTGGCATCCGACCTGCGCACGATTTTCGGCGGGTGCACGAGCGCGTTGCAGGAAGTTTATCTGCATCAGCCGATCGACAAGCACGACACCCATGTCGCGTGTCTGCTGCGCTGCCTCGAGGCGATCCGATCGCTCCCGCGCGAACGCCGGCCGCGGCGCGTGCTGGGCGTCGAGGGCTGGCGTGACCTCGACTGGCTGGCGGATGCCGACAAGGTCGCGATGGACGCGAGTCCGTATCCGCAGCTCGCGGAGCAACTGGTCGCGGTCTTCGAGTCGCAGATCGCGGGTGGCAAGCGTTACGACCTCGCGGCGATGGGCCGCCGGGCGGCGAACGCGACGTTTCATTCCTCGCACGCGACGGATCAGGCGACATCGATTTCATGGGCGATGGACCTCACGCCGCTGGTGCAGGACGAATCGCTCTCGCCGCTCGACTTTGCGCTGAACCATGTCGACCGTTTGCGGACCGATGTCGCGACGCGGCTCAGGCAGATGGGAGCCTGAGCGCGGGAACGGTGTCGGTGCGTCCGCCATGTCGAAGCTCATCCGTGCTCATGATCACCGCAATGCGCCGCTGGTTGAACCGGGCCGTGGCGACCTGACGCTGAGTTATTTTACGCTGCTGCGCCTCGAGGCTGGCGAGACGAAGACGCTGGACGTGCCGAGCTGTGAACTCCTGTGCGTCGTGCTGTCGGGGCGCGCCGACATCGCCGCCTGCGCCCAGGAATTCAAGAACGTCGGCCGCCGCGCCAACATCTGGGAGGGGCCGGCCGATTCGGTTTACTGCGGAACGTGTCCGCGCGTGACCGTTCGGGCGCTGCGCGACGACACCGAGGTCGCGGTGGCCGGTGGCGTCTGCTCCCAGCCGTTCGCGCCGTTCCGGATCACGCCTGAGGAAGTCGAGATGGTCGAGGTCGGATCGGCCGACACGCACTCGCGCCGGCGGATCTTTCACATCCTCGGCCAGAATGCGGCGGGCCGGGCGGGCAATCTGCTCGTGAGCGAATTGTTGGGCGATGGCGGCTGCTGGTCCGGGTATCCGCCGCACAAGCACGATACGGAGCGTCCGCCCGATGAAACCGACTTCGAGGAGATCTATCATTACCGTTACCGGCCCGAGCACGGGTTCGGGGCGCAGTTCTGTTATGAAGAGCAGGTCGGGGTGGTGGCGCCGGAGCCGAAGGTCGTGATGACGCGTCACGGCGACACGTTTCTCATTGATCGCGGTTATCACCCGACGGTGCGCGGGCCGGGTTACGACGGCTATATTTTCACGATCCTCGTCGGCCGGCACCAGCGGTCGCTCGTGCAGAGTTTCGAACCGCAGCACCGGCCGCTGATGGAAAAAATTCCCGGGATTCAGGCGATGCGGGACAAGTTCAAGTAAGGGCGTGGCGGGGCGGCGAGCGCGAGAGCGCGGAGTCACGAGGAGCCGAGCGAATCTGGCCACTCGCGGGCGCTCGTAGCCACGGACGCAGAGGTGCGGGCGATTTCGCGTTTGGTTTTTGGCGGTGGGCGTTTAGGTCTGGGCCATGTCCGGCCCGAACCCCCTTTTCGACCTCACTGGTCGCACCGCTCTCGTCACCGGCTCCAGCCAGGGCCTCGGGCTCGCACTCGCGCGCGGCCTCGCGCAGGCGGGGGCGGCGGTGGTGCTCAACGGTCGCGATGCGACCAAGCTCGCTGCGGCGGCGGCAACATTGCGTGGTGAGGGCGCGCGGGTGACGACGGCGGCGTTTGATGTGACGGACGGCGCGGCGGGCGCGGCGGAGGTGGCGCGGATCGAGACGGAGTTCGCGCCGATCGACATCCTGATCAACAATGCCGGCATTCAGCGCCGCGCGCCGCTCGCGGAGATGACGGAGGAGCAATGGCGCGCGGTGCTCGACACGAATCTCACGAGCGCGTTTCTCGTCGCACGGGCGGTGGCGCCGCGGATGATCGCGCGCGGCGCGGGCAAGATCATCAACATCTGTTCGGTCATGAGCGAGGTGTCGCGGCCCACGATCGGCAATTACGCGGCGGCGAAGGGCGGGCTCAAGATGCTCACGCGCGCGATGGCGGTGGAGTGGGCGCGGCACGGCGTGCAGACCAACGCGATCGCGCCGGGGTATTTCGTGACGGAGCTCAACAAGGCGCTCGTCGAGAATGTCGAATTCAACAAGTGGATTTGCGGGCGCACGCCGGCCGGGCGCTGGGGTCAGCCGCACGAGCTCGCGGGCGCGGCCGTGTTCCTGGCGTCGCGCGCCAGCGATTTCGTCAACGGCCAGATTCTCACGATCGACGGCGGGCTGCTGGCGGCGTTGTGATTGAGAAGCACGCGGGCCGAGGGAGGGTCCGATTCCGCTTGTCCCAAACCTTGCACAGAAGGTAACGGAGGAAACGGAGGCTTGGGAAACGCTGACAGCTTTGGCGACCGGCGTTTTCGGGGGCGAACGGGCGCGTGTCGACACGGGATCCATGATGGGTGGGTTGGGAGACGCGCGAGTTCTCCGCTCTCTCCGTTTCCTTCTGTGCAAAGGCCTTGGCCCCGGTTTCAAATCGGCTTTGCTTTTCCCAATAACGCAACCGACCGTCGGTTCATGGCGGACTCATGCAAGATGCCTTCACCGGAAAATCCACCTGCATCAAAGGCCGCGCCCTCCCCGGCGCGGAAGACTGCGTCCGACTTCAAGACGATCACGAGCGAAGACTGGAAGCGCTCGCTCACCTCGGCACGGCAGCAGAAAAATGCGATCTCCGAGCGGATTCGGACCCGGACCGGGACCTCGTCCTCCTCGCCGAAGACGAAGTAGCGCTGCTGGAGAGTTCGGGGCCGGAGTGGGCGGAGCTCGGTGACGCCATTCGGGCGTTTCGCGCCTGCCTGCCGCTGTGCCGGCTGGAGGACTTTGGCTTCAGCGCCGAGGTGGAGCATCCGCTGGAGGAGCCGAATCCGCGGCTGCGTTATCTGCACAGCGGCGTGGAGGCGTCGGCGTTCACCGCGGTCGCAGACGGCTCCGTGTACAAGTTTTTCCTGCCCCGCGACGAGAAGCTCGTGGGCAGCGTCTTCGGGTTTCGCAGCGGCGGGGATTCCGCGCTGCACGCCGAGGCGGAGTTCGGCGGCTATCGCGGATTGCTGGAGAAACTACTCCTGATCCAGGCGCTCGGCGGGATGGCCACCGAGGTCGTCGCGATCACGACCGAGGGCATCCTCGTGGCGAAACAGGCGCTCGGCGATCCGTTGCCGCATGGCGAGGACATGTCCCGTTCGCTGCCGGCAGGGCTGATTGAGATCCCCTCGCGTTTCCTGCGGGCGAATCGCGATCATCCGCGGCTGTTTTTTCTGCGCCGCGGGCCGGCCGGTGAGCCGGAGCCATGGCTCGTCGCGGATCTGCACGCGCGGAACTTCGTGCGGGGGATCGACGGCCGGCTGCGCGTCATTGATTTGGTGGCCGCACCCTGGCCCGACCGGCTCGGCCAAAGCGACCCGAGCATGCGCGACTGGCTGGAGCGCGTGCGTCGCGACCCGCATGCCACGGCCTTGCCGGGAGCGCGGGACGAGGATCTTTAGCGGGCGAGTTTTTAGACAGAATGGACAGAATCTAACAGAATGGGCCCAAGCTCTCCGAGAGCTGCTCTATTTTGTCCAATTCTGTCCATTCTGTCCAAAAACAAAACCGCCGTCCGGCATCGAGTGCACGGACGGCGGTGAAAGGTTAACCTGACGTGATCGTTCAGCTCTTCTTCGACTTCAGGAAGGCGAGGACCATCTCGGCCTGTTTCTCGGTCTGGCCCTTGTCGTGATAAACGACCTTGCCGGAGCGATCGATGAGATAGGCTTCACGGCTCGCCATCATCGCGCCGGACTGACCGAAGGCCTTCACGACCTTCTTGTCGGTGTCAGCCAGCAGCGGGTAGTCGAAATTGTTCTTTTCCTTGAACTCCTTCTGCTTCTCGACCGGGTCCGTGCTGACGCCGATCACGGCCACGCCGTGTTTCTTGAGCTCGGAACTGGCATCGCGGAGCGAGCAGCCCTGCTTGGTGCAACCGCCGGTGAGCGCCTTCGGGTAGAACCACACGAGCGTGTAGTCGTTCTTCTTGTAGACGTCGCCGAGGTTCAGCGTCGTGCCGGCATCGGTGAGCGCGCTGACTTGCGGCGCTTTTTCGCCCAGCTTGAGCGGCTCAGCGCGTGCGACGCCGAAGAGAAGGGTAAACAGGGACATGAGAGCGAGGGTGCGGGGAAGTGTCATGGCGCGCAGACCGTAGCGCGGAGCGACCGGCTTGCAAGCGGTTGGGTGCGAAATCCGGGGCCGGCCCGCGCGCGGAGCCGATTCTGTCATCCGGACGACTTTTTCGGAACCGGCTTCGCGCGGCCCGACTCTCAACGAGGCCTATGTCCCGTGGCTTGCCTTAACTCCCGCGCATCGGGCGCCGTCCTTCCCGGACGGTGAACCCACCGCTTGCCTTGCGTCCCGGCGGTGCCCAACCTCGATCCTCTTGTCTTTGCTCCCTTCCGCCCACCCGTTCACTCGGTCCCGATTTTCCATGCTCCTCGCCTCGCTTCCCCGGTTGTTCGCGCGCCACGGTTTGTGCTTCTGCGCGAGCCTGATCGCCTCGGCTGCCGCCCTTTTTGCCCAGTCGCCTTCGTCCATCGATGGATTCGATCCCGATGTGGATGGCGTGGTCCTGTCGCTCGTGCTTCAGCCTGATGGCAAGGTCCTCGTGGCCGGCCAGTTCTCCACGGTCCGCGGCGTGCCGCGCAGCAATCTCGCCCGGCTGCTGCCCGATGGCAGCCTCGACGCCGCGTTCAATCCGAACCCCAACGGACCCGTGCGCGCGGTCGTGCTGCAGGCCGACAACCGCATCGTCGTCGGCGGCGATTTCACGACGCTCCAGCCCAATGCCACCGGCACCGCCGCCAATCGCGGCCGCGTGGCCCGGCTCAATGCCGACGGCTCGCTCGACGCCACCTACAACCCCAATGTGAGCGGCGATTTGCTCCCGCAGGTCACGTCCCTGCTCCTCCAACCCGACGGCCGGGTGGTCGTCGGTGGTTATTTCACCCGCGTGCAGCCCACCGGTGCGGCCGCCGCGGTCACGCGTAACAACCTCGCGCGTTTCAACGCCGACGGCTCGCTCGATGCCAGCTTCAATCCGAACCCCAACGCGATGGTGCTCACGCTCGCGTTTCACGTGGACAACAAAATCGTCGTCGGCGGCGGGTTCACGTCGTTCCAGCCGGCCGGTGACTCCGCGCCGACTTTCCGCAATCGCATCGCCCGCCTGAACGCCAGCGGCACCGTCGATTCCGAGTTCAACCCCAACGCCGACAACGGCGTGACGGCCCTCGCCGTCCAGCGCGACGGCAAGATCCTGCTCGGTGGTTTCTTCACCACGCTGCAGCCGGTCGGTGACACCAGTCCGGCGAATCGCGTGCACCTCGCGCGGCTGAATGTCGACGGCACGCTCGACTCCGAGTTTTACCCGCGCGTGGACGGCAACGTCGCCGCGGTCGCGGTGCAGCCCGACGGCGCGATCCTCGTCGGTGGCGATTTCAACTCGGTGTGGGGCCTCGGCACCATTCAAAGCAACCGTTCCTTTATCGCGCGTTTCAACCGCGACGGCTCGCTCGACAACGCCTTCGCTCCCCAAGTCAACGCGCCGGTCGACGCGTTTGCGACCCAGGCGGACGGCAAGATCCTTGTTGGCGGCCATTTCACCCGCGCACTGGCGCCCGGCGCCACCACGCCGCTCGCCCGCAATCATCTCGCCCGCCTCAACGGCGACGGCTCGATCGATACCAGCTTTGAACTCGATGCAGGCGGTCGCGTCCTCGCCGCCGTGACGCAGACCGATGGCCGCGTCGTGATCGCCGGCACCTTCACGAGCGTCAGCGGGGCGACGCACAACTACGTCGCGCGCCTCAACGCCGACGGCACCGTCGACAGCAGCTACAATCCCGATTTCAACGGCCGCGTCTACGCGCTCGTCCTCCAGCCCGACGGCAAGGTCATCGTGGGCGGTGCGTTCACCACGATTGGCGGCGAAACCCGCAACCGTCTCGCCCGTTTGAATCCCTCCGGCACCATCGACTCTGAGTTCAACCCACACTTCGACGGCCAGGTCGGCTCGGTCGCCCTCCAATCGGACGGCCGCATCATTGTCGGTGGCTCGTTCACCAGCGTCACACCCGCCGGCACCACCACGGCGACGAATCGCGCGAATCTCCTCCGGCTCAATGCCAACGGCTCGCTCGATACCACCTTCGATCCCAGCCCGAATTCCTCGGTCTCCGCCATTGCGGTGCAGTCCGACGGCAAGATCGTCATCGGCGGCTTGTTCAGCACGCTGACGCCCGGTGTCGTGGCCAACACGTCCGCGACAATCACGAGCCGCAACTTCCTCGCGCGGCTGAACGGCGACGGCACGCTGGACACGACGTTCGTCCCGAATCCCAACGCCCAGGTCAGCACCATCGCGATCCAAGCCGACGGCAAGGTCGTGGTCGGCGGCGTCTTCACGCTTTTCCAGGCCGCGAGCGCCACGACGTCGACGAGCCGCAATCGGATCGCCCGCATCAACGCCGACGGCACGCTCGACACCACCTACGATCCGAACGCCAACGGCAACGTGCTCGCCTCCGCGCTCCAGTCCGATGGCAAGCTGATCATCGGCGGTTCGTTCACCACGCTCACGCCGAACGGCGCGACCAACTTCACGCTCCGCAAGTATGCCGCGCGGCTGAACACCGACGGCACCGTCGACGCAACCTACAACCTCGATATCAGCGAGCTCCCCGGCAACCGCGTCGACTCGCTGCGTCTCCAGGCCGACGGCCGCCTCTTGATCGGCGGCAGCTTCACCTCGCTCCAGCCCATCGGCAACGCGACCCGCATCGCGCGCCGCAATTTCGCCCGCCTCGCCGCGAACGGCACCGTCGACACGACCTTCACGCCCGACACGGGCGGCTCCACCGGCTCCGTGGTCAACGCCTTCGCCGTGCAGCCCGACGGCCGCGTCATCGCCGTCGGCAATTTCGCGGATCTTGGCGGCGCCAAGTCGACGAACATCGCGCGCTTCCGGCCCGAAGGCACCGCTGATACCTCGTTCAGCAGCACGCTCGCCACCGACGGCACCGTCAACGCCGTGATCGTACGCCCGAACGGCGCGCCGGTTCCGACGCAGACGCCCGGCTTTGCTTGGCTCAACGCCAACGGCACGCTCCGCACCGCGTTCAGCACCTCCACGCGGCTCAGCGGCGAGGTCAACGCGATCGCCGTGCAACCCAACGGCGCCGTCATTCTCGGCGGCGCGTTTGCCAATCTCAGCAACACCACCGGCGGCAATCTCATCCGCCTGAGCGCGACCGGCGTCATTGACACCGCCTTCAATCCCGCGCCGAACGGGGCGGTTTCCTCGATTGCGATCCAGAGCGACGGCAAGGTCGTCCTCGCTGGCTCGTTCTCGCTCGTCTACGGCGTCGCCCGCAATCGCATCGCCCGGCTGAATGCGGACGGTTCGCTCGACACCGGCTTCGATCCCAACGCCAGCGCCAAGGTAAACTCTGTCGTGATTCAGTCCGACGGAAAGATCGTCATCGCCGGCACGTTCACGACGCTCACGCCGAACGGCACCACGACCGCCGTCACCGCGAATTACATCGCGCGGCTGAACACCGACGGCACGCAGGATTCCACGTACAATCCGTCGCCGAACTTCAACGTGAATATCATCACGCTGCAGGGTGACGGGAAGATTGTCGCCGGCGGCTCGTTCACGAGCGTGGCGCCGAATGGCGCGGTCGACGTCGTGACGCGCAATGGCGTCGCGCGGTTCAACACCGACGGCTCGCTCGACCAGAATTTCAATCCGAACACCAATGGCGCGGTGAACGCGATCGTGCCGCTCGCCAACGGGCAGTTCGTCCTCGGCGGTTCGTTCTCCACGGTGCAGCCGAACGCCACCGGCACGGTCTTCACCCGCAACAATCTCGCACGGGTGAACAGCGACGGCGCGGTCGACGCGTCGTACAACCCGAACCCGAACGGCGTGGTCAACACGCTCGCGCTGCAGGCCGACGGCGCCGTGCTCGCCGGCGGCACGTTCACGACCCTGCAACCCGGCGCCACGGGCGTCGTGGTCACGCGGCCCCGTCTCGCGCGCATCAACACCGACGGCTCGCTCGACTTGAACTTCAATCCCGCGCTCGGCGGCAGCATCACGAGCCTGGTTCCCCGGCCCGATGGCACCGTGCTGGTCGGCGGTAATTTCTCCGACCTGCAGCTCAACGGCTCGATCTTCATCGGCGGCACCTTTGCGACGGTCGGCGGCATTCCCGCCCGCAATCTTGCGAGCCTCAATGACGACGGCTCCGTCAGCACGACGTTCCAGCCGCGGCCTGATGGCGCGGTGAACGCGATGCTCGTGCAGGCCGATGGCCGCGTGGTGGTCGGCGGTGCGTTCACGAACATCTCCGGTGCGACCCGCAATCGGCTCGCGCGCTACAACACCGACGGTTCGCTCGATGCGACCTTCACGCCGGACGTCGGCGCCGCGGTCAATGCGCTGGCGCTGCAGGGCGACGGCAAGATTCTCGTCGGTCTTTCCACCGGTTCCGGCACCCCGCCGAGGACGGTCGTTCGCCTCAATGTCAACGGCTCGGTCGACGCCACGTTCACCGGTCCGGCCTCGGCCGCCGGCGCGACGGAAAACGTCACCGGCCTCGCCGTGCAGCGCGACGATCGCGTGCTCGTGATGACGCGCACGCAGATTCCGGGCAACGCGGTCTACCGTCTGAGCCGGCTCAATGGGGACGGTTCCAATGACGCCTCCTTCAATGCGGTCACCTTGAACGGCGTCACGACCCGCGCGTCGTTTGCCCTGCAGGCGGACGCGAAGATCATCGTTTCCGGTCAGTTCAGCACCGTGGTGAATGCCATCGGCAGCAGCGCGATCGCGAATCTCGCCCGGCTCAATGCCGACGGCACGCTCGACGCCAGTTTCAATCCGGCCCCGAACGGCGCCGTGACGGCCGTCGCGCTGCAGTCGGACGGTCGCGTAGTGGTCGGTGGTGGTTTCACCAACATCGGCGGCCTGTCCCGCGTCGGCATCGCGCGTCTGGCCGCCACGGCTACAGCCACGCAGATCCTCGGCGTCGCGGCCAATCGCACCGCCGTCATCTGGAGTCGCGCCGGTACGACCGGTGAGATCAACAGCGTGATTTTCGAGCAGTCGTCGGATCGCCAGACGTGGACGCGGCTCGGCGATGGCCGGCGCGTGGCCAACAGTGGCGCCGACTGGCAGCTCGCCGGCGTGAATCTGCCGGCGACGGGTGTCTTCTACATTCGTGCGCGTGGTCTGTCGCCGTCGTCGGCCGGCACATCGTCGGGTATCTTTGAATCCGTCCGCGAATTCACGTTCGCCAATCCCGTGGTCGGTGCGGCCAGCGTGATTGCCCAGACGCCCGCGCAGGCGGCGGCGCCGGCGCTCGTGCTGGATCCCGTGACCGGCATCGCGCCGCGTTCCCGGATCAGCATCGTGGCCGGCGAGGGCTCGGTGGAAATCTTCGCCACGCCGACGTCCACGCCAGTGGAAGGCACGGCCTCGCGTCTCGCCAACCTTTCGACCCGCGGTCGCGTTTCCTCGACGTCGCCGCTGATCCTCGGCTTTGCGATCTCGGGCACCGAGTCGCGCAGCGTGCTCGTGCGCGCGGTGGGTCCGGCGCTGACGGGCTTCGGCGTGACCGACGCGCTGCCGGCGACGCGTCTCCAGGTTTATGATGCGACCGGTGCGCTGATCGCGGCCAACGAAGGCTGGGCCAATGCCTCCACCTTGGTGCAGGCGGCCGCGTCGACCGGTGCATTTCCGCTGCGCAGTGGCAGCGCGGACAGTGCCGCGTTGCTCAACCTTGCACCCGGCACGTATACGATTCAGGTCGTCGATCCGCGCGGCAACGGCGGCGTGGCGCTCGCGGAAATCTACGATGCCGGCACCGGCACGGGCTCGCAACTCGTCAACGTCTCAAGCCGCGGCGCGGCTGGCACGGGTGCGAACGCGCTCATCAGCGGCTTCGTGCTCGCCGGCGATGCGTCGCAACGCGTGCTGCTGCGCGGCGTCGGTCCCGGTCTCACGCAGTTCGGCACGCTCGGTGTCGTCACGGATCCGTCGATCATGCTCTTCGATGCCGAAGGCCGCGAACTCGGCTCCAACGACAACTGGGTCTCGAGTGTGAACCAGGTGTCGACGGCCACGGCCGGTGCGGGTGCGTTTGCGCTCCTGGCGGGCAGCAAGGACGCCGCGGTGATCGCGAATCTCCCGGCGGGCACGTACACGATTCAAGTCAGCGCGCCGACGACGGGCGCGGCCCTGCTAGAAATCTATTCGATCCGCTGAGGTCGCTGTCTACCCGGGAGCGCGGGCCTCCGGCCTGCAACGAGTGAAAAGCCGGCCGGAGGCCGGCGCTCCCGCGTGGGGTGTCGCTTCTACCGATCGCCGTTTCCTTTTGGTCCTCGTAATTGATCGTGGCTACGAGTGCCAGCGAGTGGCCGAACCAGCACTCGCTGGCGCTCGCAGCCACGGCGAACGTCAAAAGGAACGGGCGATTGGTACTACAGCAAGCGCGCCGGCTTGTACTCCGCGGCGCCGCGATGCTTGCGCGCGAGCGGCTTTACCTCGGCGAGGAAGGCGTCGACTTGATGCGGTGCCGCGCCGACGAAGCGGGCGTTTTCCGACAGGATCGCCTGCAGCGCCTTCCGGCTGAGTCCGATGCGGCGATCGGCGGCGAGCCGGCCGAGCAGGTCGGCGTCACCGCTGCCGGAGCGAAGTGCTTTCGCCGCGGCCAGGGCGTGTTCCTTGATCGCTTCATGCGCGGTCTCGCGACCGGCGCCGCGCTTCACCGCCTCCATGAGGATCGTCGTGGTCGCGAGGAACGGCAGGTTGCGCTCGTTCTCCGCGGCGATCGCGGCGGGAAACACTTCCATCTGGCGCAGCACCGTGAGCAGCGTCTCGAGCGAGCCGTCGATCGCGAAGAACGCGTCCGGCAGCGCCACCCGGCGCACGACCGAGCAGGAGACATCGCCCTCGTTCCACTGGTGGCCGGCGAGCGCGCCGGTCATCGTGACGTAGCCGCTGAGGATCGTGGAAAAACCGCAGATGCGCTCGCAGTTGCGGGCGTTGACCTTGTGCGGCATCGCCGACGACCCGACCTGTCCGTCCTGGAAACCCTCGGTGAGCAAACCGGCACCGGCCATCAGCCGCAGCGTGGTCGCGAAGCTCGCCGCCGCCGCGCCGAGCTGGTGCAGCGCGGTCGTCACCTCGAAGTCCAACCCGCGCGGATACACCTGGCCGACGGCCAGCAGCGACGCGTGAAACCCGAGATGCTTCAGCACCCGCGCCTCGAGCTGATCGACCTTGGCCGAATCGCCGCCGAGCAGCGTCAGCTGATCGAGTTGCGTGCCGACCGCACCCTTGAGTCCGCGCACCGGATAACGGGCCAGCAGTTCCTCGATGCGGGTGAACGCGATCTGCAGCTCCTGGCCGAACATCGCGAGCCGCTTGCCGAGCGTCGTGGGCTGCGCCGGGACGTTGTGCGTGCGGCCCGTAATCATGAGATCGCGGTGCGCTCCGGCCTGCTGCGCGAGGGCGAGCAGCGCGGCGGCGGCCTTGAAGTGCACCAGTTTCAACGAACGGAAAATCTGCAGCTGCTCGACGTTCTCGGTGAGATCGCGACTCGTGAGGCCGAGGTGGATGAACTGGCGCTTCGCGAGATCGGAGAACTCCTCGATGCGGGCCTTGACGTCATGGAGCGTCACGCGCTCGCGTTTCGCGATCGAGACCAGGTCGATCTGCCCCTTGACCTTCTCGTAGTCCTTGATCGCCTCGGCCGGAATCGGCACGCCGAGATCGCGCTGGCCCTTCATGACGGCGATCCAGAAATCGCGTTCGAGCGCGACGCGGCCCTGTTGCGACCAGACGTCCTTCATCGCGACCGACGCGTAGCGCTCGGCAAGAACGTTGGGGATCGGCGCGGCAGCGGAGGAGGACGAGTCGTTCACGGGAAGGGGTCGTGTTATGCGCCGCGGCGGAGCGATGGCGAACGGAAAAACAGTCGACGCCACCCCGCAACCGGCGGCCGTTCCGTCGTCGAAGACACGGAATTTTTAATTCAGAAGCCAGAAAACCAGGAATCATACCAATCGCTCTTTGCTTTTGGACTTTTGCCGTGGCTACGAGCGCCAGCGAGTGGCCGTTCGGCCACTCGCTGGCGCTCGTAGCCACGATCGATCCGGAAGTCCAAAAGCAAGCAGCGATTGGTATCAAAGATGCGCTCCGAGCGATGGCTCCGAACGTTGCTCGCGTGCGCCACCTACTCGGCCTTCCTGGTTTCCTGGCTTTTGAATATTCCCCGTCCCAGGCCAACCGGTGCCTATGGGCGGGCTGGGCTCACCCCGCGCCGTGCCTGCATCGTGCAGCTGTGGACGGGTATTCATTCCGCCGGACAGTTTACAGGAGGCAACAGAGGCAACGGAGAGAGGCCTCGCTCCGTTCCCTCTGTTGCCTCCTGTAAAATTCAGGGGACCGACGCTTCGCTGAAAAGCCGCGTCCCGTCCTTTGGGTGCGATCGAGTGGCGGGTACGGACCCCGCCCACAGGTGCAAGGTCCAGCGCGCGACGTCGGGACGGAAAACGCTCGCAACGACGTTGACCCGGCGTGGCCGGACAGGATTTGTATATTCCGGCCTCCTCAACCACCTTACCTCCCCATGAAATTCTTCCGCCCCTTCCTCGCGTTCTTCGCCGTCTGCTCCGCCCTGTTTGCCGCCGATGCCGCGAAAATGCCGGCGAAAGACGCCGCCAAGCTCGTCGCCGAAGGCAAGGCCGTCCTCGTCGACTGCCGCGAACCGGCCGAGTGGAGCGAGTTCGGCGTGGCCGCGCCCGCGGTGTTGCTGCCGAAGAGCGATTTCGATGGCGACCAGAAGCAGTGGAAGGAGTTTCTCGCGAAGAACAAAGGCAAGCAGGTGATCCTGTATTGCCGTGTCGGGGGACGTTCCGCCGCGATCGCCAAGAGTCTCAACGAACAGGGCGTTGCGGCGACCAACATCGGCGGGATCAAGGACTGGACCGCCGCCGGTTTGCCCACGCGGACGGCCGACGCCCCGGCCGCGGCCAAAGCGAAGAAATAAGCTCGGCGGCGCCCGACCCAGCCGCTTCATTGCGCCGGATGTCCGACGCGCTCGACTCTCCGCTCGTCCCTGCCGCACTCCGCGAGGCGCTCCGGCTGTCGCCGCAGAACGGCCCGCTCCTCCTGCATGTCGCGGAGATCGTGCTCCGCAGCGGCGGTTTCAACGAGGCCGAGGCGCTGTTCAAACGCACGCTCGCCGTCGACCCCGCGAGCCTGCCTGCGAAGCTCGGACTCGCCGCGGCGTTTTTCCAGCAGGGCAAGCACAGCGCGGCCTTGGTGATCGTCGAGGATCTGGTCAAGGGCCCGATGCCGTCACCGCGTTCGCTGTTGTTGCACGCGCGACTCGCGTTGCACGCCGGCGAACCGCGGCTCGCCGCGCAGCAGTACCTGCGGGCGCGTGAAGCCGACGCCGCGCTGGCCGACGCCGAACTCGAGGCGGAGCTCGCCCCGCATCTGCCCAAACGGACGCTGCCGCAGCTTTCAAAACCGACGCCCCCGGTGCCGCCGCCCGCGGCCGATGAGACGCCGAATTTTTTCCCCGGCAGCGGAGCTGATGACGAACCGGCGGACGCTGAAGTCGACGATGCAGGTGAACGGCTGCCGGCGGGCGATCTGCCGGTGGATTCCGACACCAGCGAGCCCGAGCGACCGACGACGACCTTTGCCGATGTCGGCGGCATGGAGCAGGTGAAGGAGGAAGTGCGGATGAAGATCATCCTGCCGCTGCGTCAGCCCGAACTCTTCAAGGCCTACGGGAAAAAGATCGGCGGCGGCATCCTGATGTACGGTCCGCCTGGTTGCGGAAAAACCTTTCTCGCCCGCGCGACGGCCGGCGAGGTCAACGCCAGTTTCCTCGCGGTCGGGATCAGCGACGTCCTCGACATGTGGATCGGGCAGAGCGAAAAAAACCTCCACTCGATCTTCGAGCAGGCGCGTTCGCATCGGCCGTGCGTGTTGTTCTTCGATGAAGTTGATGCCCTCGGCGCGAACCGCACCGACATGCTGAAGAGCGGCGGCCGGCAGATCATCAACCAGTTTCTCTCCGAGCTCGATGGCGTGGCCTCGACCAACGAAGGCGTGCTGATCCTCGCCGCGACGAACGCTCCGTGGCACCTCGATCCCGCATTTCGCCGGCCCGGACGTTTCGATCGCATCCTGTTTGTGCCGCCGCCGGATCAAGGCGCGCGCGCGTCCATCCTGCGCCTGCAGCTCAAGGGCAAGCCGGTGGGCGAGATCGATTTCGACGCGCTGGCGAAGAAGACCGAGGGCTTTTCCGGCGCGGACCTGAAGGCGGTCATCGACGTCGCGGTTGAAGCCAAACTCCGCGAGGCGATGAAGGCCGGCGTGCTGCAACCGCTGACGGGCAAGGATTTCCTCGAGGCGATCAAGCAGCACAAACCGACGGTGCGCGACTGGTTCCAGACCGCGCGCAATCACGCGCTCTACGCCAATCAAAGCGGGCTGTACGACGACATCCTCGCGTACATGAAAATCTCGAAATGAGCGCGGTTCGCCCCCGGGAGCGCAGGCGTCCCGCCTGCTCATTCTCATCTGCGCGCCGGAGACGCGCCCGCCCGACGTCGCCATGAGCATGCACCTGGAACGGGCGCGACTGCTGCTGGCCCAGTCCCGCCCGGAAGACGCGGAGCGCGAGTCGATGCTCGCGTTGTCGCAGCAGCCCGACGATCCGCAGGCGCTCGCATTGCTGGCGCTGAGCCGGCTTGAGCAGGGGAAAAAGGAACCGGCGCTCGAGGCCGCGCGGAATGCCGTCGGCCTCGCCCCCGACGAACCGTTTTATCACAGCGTCCACGCGCATGTGTTGCGCGAGCTCGAGCGCCCGGATGAGGCGTTTCGCGCCGTGCAGGAGGCGTTGCGACTCGACCCGGCCGACGCCAACCAGTTCTCGCTGCTGGCGTCGATTGAGCTCTATCGCCACCGCTGGCCGGCTGCGCTCGAAGCCGCCGAGATGGCACTCGCGCTCAATCCGGAGCACGTCGGCGCGGCGAACCTGCGGGCGATGGCGCTGGTGCGGCTCGGGCGCAAGGCCGAGGCGATGCAGTCGGTCGACTACGCGCTCGATCGCGCGCCCGAGGACGCGTTTTCCCACGCGAACCAGGGGTGGAATCTCCTGCACCGGAACGAACCCGCGCGGGCGCAGGAGCATTTTCGCGAGGCGTTGCGGCTCGATCCGGAACTCGACTACGCGCGCGAGGGCATGCTCGAGGCGTTGAAGGCGCGCAATCCGGTGTACCGCGGCATGCTCGCGTACTTTCTCTGGCTGGGCCGGCAGAGCACGCGGTTTCAATGGGCGTTCATCATCGGCATTTTCTTCGGCAGCCGGCTGGCGCGCTCCTTGTCCGAAAGCCAGCCGGAGCTGAACTGGCTCTGGTGGCCGCTGCTCGGATTGTTCTACCTGTTCGTCTATCTCTCGTGGACGGCGCAGCCGATGTTCAATCTGTTGCTCCGCTTCGATCGGTTCGGCCGGCACGTGCTCTCCGCTGATCAGCGCACGGCCAGCACGTGGTTCGGCGCGGTGTTCGTGGCGGCGGTTGGTTGTGTCGGCTGGTGGCTGATCGGAAAGAACGAAGCGGGATTTCTCGGGGCCGTTATTCTAGCGGTCCTGTCGGTCTGCGTCGCCGCGACCTTCACGCGCCGGGGACGTTCGCGGCTGATCCTCGCCGCGACAACCGCGGCGCTCGGGATCGTCGCCACCGTCGGCGCCGTGCTGATCGTGGCCGACAACAGCCTGGGCCTGAGATTCATCACCATGTTCACGCTCGGGTTCATCGGTTTTCAGCTGCTGGCGAATTCGCTGTCGGGGAAATGACGCCGACCGCGCGGCGGCCTGCGGCGGAGCGAACGGGTTGCCCGCGAATCACGCGGATGGATGCGAATGAGAAGAATGATACCAATCGCTCCTTGCCTTTGGACTTCTGGATCGATCGTGGCTACGAGCGCCGGCTAAAGTCCAAAGGCAAAGGGCGATTGGTATGACACCGAGCGAAATCTGCTTTTGCGCCGGCCGCGCCAAGCTTCACAAGCCAACTGACCGCGGTAAGATTCAAGCGCGTGGGTGAACCTTGTTTCACCTCTGATATTCGGGTCCGTTCGCGTGATTCGCGGGAGGTATTCTCCGCGGTTTTCCCTCAGGTCGCGCCGAGATTCTTCGCGCGAAAAAGCACGACGCAGTCCGAGCCGTCCTGCGTCGGCAGCCATTCCGGATGCAACGCCGCGAACTCGGCTTCGATCGCCGCATGCAGACCGCCGACCTCGATGACCACGAGGCCGTGCGGCTGGAGCCGCGCGCGGGCCTGACGCAGGAGCTTGCGAATGATCGTCAGGCCGTCGCGTCCGCCGTCGTGCGCCATCCGCGGCTCAGCCGCGAACTCCGGCGCCTGCGTGTCCACCAGCGCGCTCGGCTCGTACGGCGGATTGCTGAGAATGACGTCGTACTTGGCCGGCGGCACCGCGTCGAAGACATCGCTCTGAAACAGCCGCACGCGGCCGGTCAGCGCGTGGTCGCGCACATTGATGGCCGCCACCTCGAGTGCGGCGGCGGAGAGATCGCACGCGTCGACCTTTGCTCCCGGAAACTGATGCGCGAGGAGGATCGCGAGACAGCCGGAACCGGTGCACACGTCGACCACGTGACGGACTTTTTTCCCCGCCGGCAGCAGGGCCTCGAGTTGCTCCGGGATGATCTCGAGAAAGTAGCTGCGCGGAATGATCACGCGTTCGTCGACGTAGAACCGGTGCTCGCCGAGCCAGGCCTCGCGCGTGAGATACGCGGCCGGCACGCGGTCCAACAGCCGCCGGCGCAGCCACGTCTCCGCCTTGGTCCGTTCCACCGCGGTCAGCTTCCGTTGCAGGACGCCAGCGTCGCTGTCGAGCGGCAGTTCGAGCGCGCGCAGGAGCAGGTACAGCGCTTCGTCGTGCGCATTCGTGGCCACCTGGCCGAGCGCGACCGGCTCGCGCGCGTAGGCTTTCTCGGCGAACGCCAGCCAGTCGGCGAGCGTCGTGAGGCGGGCGGTGCCCGCCCAGGGATCAGCCGGCCTTGCGGTCATCGGCGGCGACGACGTGCTCGTGATTTTGAATGTGCTCGGGGCAATAGCACTGGTCACCCGCACATTTCGAACAGTAGCGGAAGTCGAGCTGCGGATGCGTCCGGTCGGTCTTGCCGCACACGAAACACACGTGCCGCGGCTTGACCTGTTCGACGGCTTTTTCCGCGCGCCGGACGGCGGTGCGGCGGCCCTGGCGCAGCGTGCGAATCATGTCCGCGCCGAAAAAGACGAAGAAGCTCAGCACCGACGCGCCGATCTGGAGCCGGTCCGCAAGCCCGCCGCGGACAAACGTCACGACGTTCCAAGCCCATGCGATCAAGGCCAGCCACTTGATCTTCACCGGCAGGATGAAGAACAGGACGAGCTCGAAGTCGGGATTGAGGTAGGCGAACGCGAGGAAGACGGAGCCCAGGATGAACAGGTTCGTGACCAGGCTGTACGGCGTGATGAAGGCCAGCGCGACGGTCAGCGCGAAGCTGATGGCGAGGTAAAGGTTGAAGCGGAACGCGCCCCAAAACAGCTCCAGCGCGTTGCCCATCATGTAGAACAGGTACCAGCCGAAGGCCGTGAACACGAAACCCAGCGTCGAATCCGGCAGCGGGATCACGAACATGAACGTGAGCGCCCGCCACCATTCGCCCTGCAGCACCAGCGCCGGGACGAAGAGCAGCTTGCTGACGTCGACCAGTTCCAGCAGGCGGCCGAGCAGCACGAACACCTGACCAATCACGAGATAAAGTGACAGGTTGCTGATGGCCAGGCGGCCGAACGTGCGTTCGAGTTTGTCGAGGAGTGGCATCAACGGGGGCGTCACACAAACGGCCGCACCCGCCTGCGTCGAGCGCAAGCGAACTGAGTTCGGGGGTGGGGCGGAACCACCGCCACCGTCACTTCTTCGCCGACTCCGCCAGCTGCGGCAGCAACCGCTGCTTCTGGCCCTGCAACTTCGGATCGTCGACCGAATCGAGCAGCGCCTTCGCGTGATCGCGCTTGCCCAGCTTCAAGCAGATGTTCGCGGCGTGCAGCCGCATGGTCTGACGCTCAATCGGCGTCGTCGCCTTCTCCTCCAGCGCACTCCACGCCTTCAAGGCCCCGGGCCAGTCCGGTTTCTCGAGATCGTAGAACGACTCGGCGTAGCGATAGGCGAACTCGAACCGGTCGGGCGCGAGCTCGGCCGCGCGCTTGAAGCCCTGGTGCATGGCGTTGTCGAGCGCCTCACGCGTCCACTCGCCGGTTTTCAGGAAGTCCTCGCGCGCCGACACCAGCACCGTGCCGAGCTGATAGTGATAGAGCGGCTCGTTGGGTTCGAGTTTCACCGCCGCGATGAAGTACGGCGCCGCCTGCAGCGGCTTGCCCTCCTCGGCGAGAATGTTGCCCAGCTGGTTCTTCACCAGGGCGATGTCGGGATCGAGCTGGTTCGCCTTCAACAGCATCGCGGTCGCCTCCTTGCGCATGTCGACCTTGCTCAGCATGTACCCGTAGGCCGCGTATCCGGCGGCGAACGTCGGGTTGTTGCGGAGCAGCAGCTCGTAGTCGTGCGTGATCGACTGCACCTGCTGGCGAAACGATCCCTCGTCCATCTTGTCGCCCTGCTTCGCGGCCTCGGCGAATACCTCCTTCTGCTGCTCGACGATCTTCTTCAACGACCGCTCGGCCATGTTCACCGTCTCGGCGGCGCCCACGGAAGAAGACATCGATCCCGTTATGCCAACGACCAGGCAGAGGATTGCCCACGGAACACACGGAAGAAAATCCGGGATCGTTTTCCGTGTATTCCGTGTGTTCCGTGGGCCACCCTGCCCGGGGTTTGAGGTTTCAATCCGTGTCATCCGCGTAATCCGTGGTTAAACATGCCGTGTTTCGAGCCGAGTGCGACATGCTCACTCCGCCAAGGTGCCGGCGTAAACATTCATTCGGGATCCGGCCCCGCCTGCACGGGTCGAGGCGCGCACGAAGCCCACGAGCGTCTGCCCGCTCGCCACGGCAAATTCCACCGCCGCCGTCGTCGGCGCCGAGATCGCCGCCACGCACGGGATGCCCGCGGCCAACGCCTTCTGCATCAGCTCGAAGGACACCCGGCCGCTCACCAACAAAATTCGTTGCGCTAGCGGCAGCTGCTCCGCGAAAAACGCGTGGCCGATGACCTTGTCGAGGGCGTTGTGGCGGCCGACGTCCTCGCGCACCTGCTCGAGCGTTCCATCCCAGGTGAACAGCGCGCTCGCGTGCAACCCGCCCGACGCCGCGAACCCAGCCTGAACGGCGTGCAGTTTCTCCGGCAGCGCCGCGATGACTTCCCGCGCGGGCCCGATCGTTGGGACGAGCGGCGCAAACTGCGCGCGCACGGCGTCGATCGTGGCCTTGCTGCAAATCCCGCAACTCGACGAGGTGAACACGTGCCGCGTGAGGCGGTCGAGGTCGACCGACGCCCCGGGCGCGAGCAAAACATCCACGATGTTCCCACGGCTCGCCTCCGCGGCCGCGTCGCCGTTCGTGCAGCGCACGATGTCCAGCACATCGTCGCGGTGCCGCACGATCCCTTCGGTCACCAGAAACCCCGCCGCCAGCTCGCGATCATGGCCGGGCGTGCGCATGACGACTGCGACGCTCCGGCCACCGACTCGAATCTCGAGCGGTTCCTCCACGGCCAGCAGATCGTCGCACGCCGTGCGGTCCGTGCCCTCGAGGCGCGTGATCGGTTTGGCGCGCAGACTCTGGGCGAGCGACATGGCGTGAGAAAAACGATTCAGGCTGGCACAGCCACGTTTTTTGGTAACGTGTACGCGTGGACACGCCCAAGCCTTCCTCCTCTCCGGCCATTCCCGGTCGCGGGGCCGGCATCAACCCACCCAATCGTTTCGAGCGGCTGCACCTCGAGCCGGATCCGGAGTGGTCGTCCGAGGATCAGCCGCTTCCGCGCACACAGTTTTTCGACGACACCAGCGAATCGCTGCTCACTGAAAACGACAGCCCGGACATCAGCTATCGGTTCGGCTTCAATGCGTATCGGGGGTGTGAGCACGGCTGCGCCTACTGCTACGCCCGCCCGTATCACGAGTACCTCGGCTGGAGCAGCGGCCTCGATTTCGAGACGAAAATCATGGTGAAGCGCCGCGCACCAGAGCTGTTGCACCGGGAACTGACCGCGCGACGCTGGCAGCCGCAACCCATCGCGATGAGCGGCGCGACCGATTGTTATCAACCTGCGGAGCGCCGTTTCAAACTCACGCGCGCCTGCCTGCAGGTCTGCGCCGACCTGCGGCATCCGATCTTCATCATCACGAAAAACGCGCTCGTTACGCGCGACATCGATCTGCTCGCCGCGCTCGCGCGCGAACGCTGCATCTTCGTGCACGTCTCGATCACCACGCTCGACTCCGATCTCGGCGGCAAGCTGGAGCCGCGCGCGTCGCGGCCCGTCGCCCGGCTCCGCGCCCTGCAGGACCTCACCGCCGCCGGCGTGCCGACGGGCGTCATGATCGCGCCCGTCATTCCCGGACTCACCGATCATGAAGTGCCCGCGATCCTCGACGCGGCCGCGGCGGCCGGCGCGAAACGCGCCAGCTACGTGCTGCTGCGGCTGCCGTTTGCGGTGAAGGACATTTTTGTGCAGTGGCTCGATGATCACGCCGCTTCGCGCAAGGACCGCGTGCTTGATCGCCTGCGTGCGCTCCGCGGCGGCAAGTTGTACACCAACGACTGGGGCGCGCGCATGAAGGGCGAGGGCGTCTTCGCCGACCACCTGCGCGCGATGTTCGACGTGAACGCCCGGCGCGCCGGCCTGAACCGCGAGCCGTTCGCCCTCGCCACCGATCGCTTCCGGAGGCCCGGCGGCGAGCAGTTGACGTTCCTCTAGAACCCTGCCTCTTGGCGGGAAAGATGTGCGGCCGCTACGTGCTTAAACGCAAGGACCTCGAGGCGCTGATGACGCAGCTGGGCGTCAAGGATCCGCGCGACTTCGTCAGCCGTTACAACATCTCGCCCGGCACCGCGGTCCCTGCGATTCGCCGCGTGGCCTCGAATCGTGACCGCGAGCTCACGGCGCTCGAATGGGGCCTCGTGCCGCGGTGGTCGAAGGATGCGAAGAGCGGCGCGCGGATGGCGAACGCCCGCGCGGAAGGCATCGCGGCCAAGCCGGCGTTTCGCGACGCCCTGCGCCAGCGGCGCTGCATCGTGCCGGCCAGTGGTTTCTACGAGTGGCAGACAATCGGAAAACTCAAGCAGCCGTGGTTCTTTCAGCGGTGTGACGAAGCCCCACTGGCGCTCGCCGGCATTTGGGAACGCTGGCGCAGCGCCGACGGCGTGGACCTTGAAACCTGTTCGCTGATCACCACGACGCCCAACGACGTCGTCCGTCCGCTCCACGACCGCATGCCGGTGATTTTGAGCGGAGGGGCGATCGACACCTGGCTCGATCCCGACGTTGCAGAGCCGGCGACCTTGGAGCCGCTGCTCGTCCCGCGGCCCGACGGCGAGATGAAGCGGACGTCCGTCTCGCCGCGCGTGAACAGCGTACGGCACGAAGGCCCGGAGTGCATCGCCCCCGCGGAACCGATCACCGAGGAGCCGCCGCCTCCGCAGCTGTCGTTCGATCTGGGATAGTGGTAGCCGATTCGTTGCCGCCACAAACAGGTGGCCCACGGAACACACGGAATACACGGAAGAAAATCCGGGATCGTTTTCCGTGTATTCCGTGTGTTCCGTGGGCACCAGGTTTGAAGCGAGTTTGAAACCTTGTGCGGTGCGGTCGGGTGTGCGATGGATTCGCGGCCGTTTTGAATCTGCTCGATCGTCACATCTTCACCAGCGTCCTGCTGACGTGCGCCGCCGCCGTCGGGCTCTTCGCGTTTGTCGTGGCGCTGCCGAATGTCGTGAAGGATCTCCTCACGCCGCTGCTGGCGGGCCAGTTCGGGATCGGGACGTTCATCCGGCTGGTCGGCCTGATCATTCCCTTTGCCGTCACGTACGCGCTGCCGATGGGCATCCTGACGGGCGTGCTGCTGACGCTCGGCCGGCTGTCGGCGGACAGCGAGATCACCGCGATGCGGGCTTCCGGCATCAGCGTGCTGCAGACGGCGCGTCCGGTGCTGGTCCTCGGCGTGCTGTGCGCGCTGGCCGCGCTCTACGTGAATCTCGAGTCGGCGCCGTGGGCCCGCACGCAGTTCTATCGTGAGCTCGCCGCCGCCGTGCGCGCGAATCCGCTGCGCGTGATCGAGCCGAAGACGTTCATTCGCTCCTTCTCCGGCACGGTGCTTTATGTGGGCGAGAAGGATGGAGCCATCCTGCGCGATATCTGGCTGTGGGAACTCGACGATCAAAGCCGCGTGCGCCGCCTCGTGCGTGCGGAGGCGGGACGGCTCGATTACGAGGAGGCGACGAACAGCCTGATTCCGACCTTCGTGAACGCGAAGACCGAGGAGCGCGACGCGGAGAATCCGGAGGACTTCAGCAAGTCGCCCAACGCGCCGTCTGCGCGCACCACCGCCGGCGTGCGCATCGCGCTCGACAAGTATTTCGGCCGGAGCCTCGAACGTCGCAAGGACGACTGGCTGCCCTACGACGCGCTCCGGGCCAAGCAGGCGCAGCTCGCGGCGGAAGTGCCCGCGCCGGACAAGGTCGGCGAGATGGCCCGCAAGCGCATGGAGCTGTCGCTGATCCTGCACGAAAAATTCAACCTCTCGCTCGCCGTCTTTGCCTTCGCGCTGATTGGCGTGCCGCTCGGGATCAAGGTCTCGCGGCGAGAAACGTCGGCCAACCTCGGCCTCGCGCTGCTGCTGGTGGTGGGTTTCTACCTGCTGACCGTGGCCGTGCGCTGGCTGGATCGCCGGCCGGAATTGCGGCCCGATCTGCTGCTGTGGCTGCCGAACGTCCTGTTCATCGCCCTCGGCGTGTGGCTGTTTTCACGGATCGATCGGAAGTAGGCCTGTCATGGTAGCGGCGGCCTCCGGCCGGCGTCGCTCCTGACTACTTCTGCGCTGCGACGAGCCCGCTGCGGCCATCGATCTCCATCAGCACTTGATCGCGTACGGGGATCGTGGCGCGGTCGGCCAGGAGCTCGCGCGCGAGTGAATCAAGCCGGATGAACTCGACGCCGCGTGCGACGCAGGCCGCGAGCAGCTGGCGAAACAACTGACGCCGGCCCATGCCTTCAATCTCCGCGTGCAGCGTGAAGACGTTCGGCTGATCCTCGCGCAGCAGCGACAGATAGTGCGCGACGATCGCGGTATCCGGATATTCCGGACGGCCCATCAGCTCGTCGAAGGTTGGCAGCGTGCTGGGAATCTCGAGCGTCTTGAACTCGCGGCCGTCGACGCGCGGAAAAAACGGCGCGCCGCCGCGGGTGTCGCTCGCGTACAGCAGACCGGCGCGCTCATACGCCTCGCGACTGCGCCCGTTGCTCTGCCAGCCGGCGGCGCCGGCGGTGCGCGCTTCGAAGCCGAAGATCCGGCGAAACTCCGTGCGGGCCGCGACGAACTCCGCGTTCACGGCCGCGGCCGACATCGTCTGCACGTAGTCCTGCCAGCGGTAGTGGTTGTAGCAATGGATGCCGACCTCGAAGCCGGCGTCGCGCACGGCCCGCATCACCGCCTCGTTGCGCCGGCCGATGTGCGGTGCGGGGAGCAGTGTGCCGTTGAGCAGCGTGCGCACGCCGTAGATCTCGACGACACTCGTCCGGCTCACTTTCTGAAAAAAGCCCGGACGCAGCACGCGGGTGATCGCGCGGCCAGTTTGATCCGGGCCGAGCGAAAACAGAAAACACGCCGGCGCCCGGACTTCCTGGCAGTCGGCGACCAGATTCGGCACGCCCTCGCGGGTGCCGCGATCGGTGTCGACGTCGACTTTCAGCGCGAGACGGATCGGCATGGCGGCGATTAGGGAGAAGGGAGCAGGGTGAAAGGAGAAGGAAACAAATCGATCGATGGAAACATGCAGTTGAACGTCGAAGGGTAGAAAAGTGAAGGGGCCATCACCCGGGTTAACGCGGCTCGAGGCACCCTTCGTCCTTCTCCTTTCTCCCTGCTCCCTTCTCCGCCGAAGGCTACTCGAGCCGGTAATCCTTGTGCGCAAGATGATAGTCGAGCGTGAGCTTGATCGCCCGCTTCAGGTTCACCTTCGGCGTCCAGCCGAGCCGGCGCTTGGCGTTGGCGATCGAGGGCACGCGCTTCTGGATGTCCTGATAGTATTTTCCAAAGTACTTCCCCGACGGCACGACGACGGTCTTCGCCTTGGCGGCGTGTTCGGCGTAGTCGGGATAATCCTTGAACGCCGCGATAATCAGCTTCGCGAGCTCGGCGACGCTGACGTCGTTGCGCGGGTTGCCGATATTGAAGATCTGCCGCGAGGCGCAGCCGTCCTTGTTCTCGATGATGCGGAGCAGCGCATCGATGCCGTCGTCGATGAAGGTGAACGACCGGCTCTGCTTGCCCCCGTCGACGAGCTGCAGCGGCTTCTTGAAAATGACGTTGGAGATGAACTGCGTGAACAGCCGCGAGCTGCCCTCCTTGGGCTCCATCACGTCGTCGAGTTTCGGTCCGATCCAGTTGAACGGACGGAAGAGGGTGTAGTCGACGTTGTCGCGCACGCCATAGGCGTAAATCACGCGATCAAGCAGCTGCTTCGAGCACGCGTAGATCCAGCGCTGCCGCTCGATCGGCCCGTAGACCAGAGACGTCGTCGCTTCGTCGAGCTTGGCGTCGGTGCTCATGCCGTACACTTCCGACGTGGAAGGGAAAATGATCCGCTTCTTGTACTTCGCGCACTGGCGGACGACGGCGAGGTTGGCCTCGAAATCCAGTTCGAACACGCGCAACGGATCCTTCACGTACTGGATCGGATTCGCGATCGCGACGAGCGGGATGATCGCGTCGCATTTCTTCACATGGTACTCGATGTACTCGCGGTTGATGGTGATGTCGCCTTCGACGAACTTGAACCGCGGGTTGCCCAGGCTGTCCTCGAGTTTGTGGGAGCCGATGTCCATCCCGTACACCTCCCAGTCCTTTTCCTCCAGAATTGCGCGCGTGAGCGAGCTGCCGATGAAACCGTTGGCGCCGAGAATGAGAACACGAAGGGGCATGGTCCGATGGGTTAACCATGAAAAAACGGAAATGACACGACGGAATGTGCCGCGGCCGGCGCCGGGTCGAATCCCACGGCGCGCCTGCGCTGCACGTCAGCCGAAGTCGAAAAAAGTCCGTTGCCCGCGAATTACGCGAAGGGACGCGAATGGGCGGAAGAATGAGGGAGCGCTCCCCCTGCTGTTCCTCGAAGCAGTGTGGGTATTGTACCAATCGCTCCTTGCTTTTGGACTTCTGGATCGCTCGTAGCCACGGCTAAAGTCCAAAGGCAAAGAGCGATTGGTATTATATCTGCGATTCGGGTCCCGTTCGCGTGATGCGCGGGAGGTCTTCAGCGGGTCTTACGCTCACAGCACCCGGCCGACGCTCAATCCGCCCGCACCGTCGCCACGCCACTCAGTCCGCGTGAGCTCCAAAGCGCCGTCACCGGTGGCGATGACCAGCGGCGAAACCGACAACACTTCGCCGGGCGCGCCACGACGGCCCGTGCAGGCGCGGACGGCAGGCGAGTCGGTTTCGGCCCACCACACCATCAGCCGCGCGCCGTCGACGTCGGTGAACGCGCCCGGATACGGATCGGTCACGGCGCGAATCAGGTTGAAGATCTGCGCGCTGGACTGCGTCCAGGCGATCCGGCCGTCCTCGGGTTTTCGTCCACCAAAATAATTCGCCTGCGTTTCATCCTGCGGCGTCTCGCGCGCCGTGCCGGCGAGCAGGGCGTCGATTTGCCTCGCGAGCACGTGGCGCGCGCACGGCAGGACTTTGCGGAACGCCTGCTCGGCCGTGTCGCGGGGCCCGATGTTCACGCCCTCCTGATCCACGACGGCCCCGGCGTCGGCGCTTTTCACCATTCGGTGGAGCGTCATGCCGATCCGCGGTTCGCCGTGCAGCACGGCCCAGTTGATCGGCGCGCGGCCGCGGTATTTTGGCAGAAGCGAACCGTGCAGGTTCCACGCGCCGAGACGCGGCAGCGCGAGGATCTTCGTGCCGATCATATGCCGGTAGTACACGGACAGGATCAGATCCGGCTGCATCGCCGCAATGCGTTCGCGCCACTCCGGCGTGTTGACCGATTCCGGCGTGAAGACCGGGATGCCTTTTTCCTGCGCCGCGATGGCCGGCGTCTTGAACCAGATCTTCTCGTGCGGATTGTCCTCGTGCGTGATCAACGCGATCACGTTGTCGCCGCGCTCGAGGAGCAGCGACAGGCACTCGAAGCCGACTTCGCTGTAGCCGAAAAAGAGGATGCGGGGGGGCACGAGGGTGAAGTTGAGGGTTGAGAGCTGAGCGTTGAGAGACCAAGTCGCTGGTTCGATGGAAGTGAGCCTCGATCCGACGGATGGAAGCGTCGGCGGTTTTGCCTCTCAACTCTCAGCTCTCAACCCTCAACTTTTCCACTGCTTCCAGCATCTCCTTCACGTGATAACGCTGCCGTGCGCGCACGACCTGATAGGTCCGGCCGACGTATTCGCCGATGAGGCCGATGCCGACCATCGTGACGCTGATGAGGAAGAACAGGATGCCGAACAGCGTGAACAGCCCGCCTTCCTCCGGCCCGATGATCAGGCGGCGGCCGGCCAGCACGAGCACGAGCACGAAGCTGCCCGCGGAGCAGGCCATCGCGAACATCGTGAAATACTGCAGCGGCGCGAGGGAGAAGCCGGTGATGAGGTCAAAGTTCAGCCGGATGAGGCCGTAGAACGAATAATTGGATACGCCCGCGTGCCGCTCCTCGTGTTTCACGCCGACCTCGGCCGGGTTGCCCGAAAAACTGTAGGCGAGTGCCGGAATGAAGGTATTGATCGCGCCGCTCCGCACGATCGCATCGATGATCGGCCGGCAGTACGCGCGCAGCATGCAGCCCTGATCCGTCATCTCGATGCTCGTGGTCTTCTCGCGCACAAAGTTGATCACGCGCGAGGCAAACGTGCGGAAGAACGAATCCTGGCGGTCGATGCGGAACCCCCCGACGTAGTCGTGGCCGGCATCGATCTTCGCCAGCAGCTTCGGGATTTCCTCCGGTGGGTTCTGCAGGTCCGCGTCGAGCGTGACAATCACCGCGCCGCGCACGCGCTCGAAGGCCGCCATGATCGCCATGTGCTGGCCGTAGTTGGCGTTGAAATCGATCACGCGCGTGACGTCGGGCCGCGCCGCATGCTGCGCGCGCAAGAGCTCGATCGAGCGATCGGCGCTGCCATCGTTGGTGAAGATGATCTCGTAACGGCGCCCGAGGGCGTCGAGTACCGGATAGAGCCGCTGGAAGAGCAGCGGGAGGTTGAGCTCCTCGTTGTAGACGGGAATGACGATCGACAGGTCGACGCCGGCGCCGGTGGCTTCGCTCATGATTTCAGGTGAGTCTGGAGAATCCCGGTGAGAGTTTTGACGACGCGCGCGACGTCGTCGCGCGTCATCGCGGGAAACAACGGCAGCGTGAGGATATTCCGGCACACGCGCTCGGCGAACGGGAAGTCGCCGTCCTTCCAACCGAGACGTCGATACACGCCGAAGAGATGAATCGCCGGATAGTGCACGCCCGTGCCGATGCCCGCAGCCTGCATCTTTGTCATGAGATCGACGCGGCGCAGCGAGAAGCGATCCTCCGGCAGCACGACCTGAAACATGTGCCAGTTGGTCTGCGTGAAATCCGGCGGCGGGAGTTGCAGGCCGAGCGCACGGGCGCCGGGCAGTTCCAGCAGCTCAAAGTACGCGCGCGCCAGATCACGGCGGCGGGCGTTGAAGGCGTCGAGATGCGGCAGCTGGCCGAGGCCGACGCGGGCGGCGACATCGGTGAGGTTGAACTTACCGCCGACGACCTCGACCTCCATGCTGTCCGGTCCGGTGCGGACCACGCCTTGGAGGCGATATTGTTCGGCGAGCTTCGCCTCGCGCTCGTCGTTCAACACCAGTGCGCCGCCCTCGATCGTCGTGATGTTCTTGTTCGGGTGAAAGCTGAACGAAACGAAATCGCCGCAGGCGCCGATCCGGCGTCCCTGCCAGGTGCTGCCGAACGACTGCGCTGCATCCTCAATCACCCGGAGGCCGCGGCGGCGGGCGATTTCGTAAAGCCGGTCGCGGTCCACCGGGAGGCCGGCGAGATCGACTGGCAGGATCGCGCGCGTCGCCGGCGTAATCGCGGCTTCGATCCGTTCGAGATCGAGGTTGCGCGTGATCGGATCGATGTCCACGAACACCGGCCGCGCGCCGACCTCGAGAATGACGTTGCTCGTCGCGACCCACGACAGCGGCGTCGTGATCACCTCGTGCCCCGGCCCGATGCCCGCGATGCGCAACGCGATCTCCATCGTGCACGTGCCGGAGTTGAACACGCGCACCGGCCGGCCGCCGCAGTGCTCGGAGAGTTTCGTCTCCAGTTCCTTCACCTTCGGACCGGACGTAATCCAGCCGGAACGGAGCACGTCAGCGACGCCGGCGATGGTGTCCTCGTCGATGGTCGGGCGCGTAAGCGGCAGGAAGGGCGCGGACATGTCAGGGTTGATTGCTGATCAAGCTGTGAGCCGGCGACTCCGCGATCAAATGATAACGAAACGTCGCGTCCGCGAAGATCGCGCTCGGGTGCTGCTGATCGCGCTTGCGCACGACGAGCCACACGCGGCCCGGTCCCGTCCATTCCCGCCGCAGTTCGGCCTCATCGATGAAGCGCGCGCTGCGTTCCGCGGGCGTGAGGAACTGCACTTCCAGTTCGTCAATGTAACTCACCAATCCGACGGGCCGCTCGCTGTAGTAGACGAAGTCGTGGAAGAACGCCCAGTAGTGGTAAACGCGATCCGCCGGCGCGACGCGCTCCCGCGCGACGAGTGCGAGGTCCTTGGTGCCGGCGCGCTGCAAGGCGGGCGATGCCATGAACAGCACGAGCAGAAATGCCGTGACGGTGCCCAGCACCGCGCCAATGCCCGCGACGATGCCGCGCACCTTCGCCGCCCACGGCGCCGCGACGCCACCGATCAGGAGCGTCGCGGCCACCGCGATGGCAAACGGTCGCAGCGCGGCCAGTTGCGCGGGATCGCGGATGATCCCGGGTTTCAGCACCGCCACCAGCATGGCCACGCCCAGCAGTCCGCAGACGAACGCGAAGATCCCCAATCCGAGCCGCAGCCGGGATGCGTTGCCCTCCGCCCAGCGCCGCGCCAGCCATGCGCCGATCAGGATCGCGAGGGGCGGCAGCACCGGGAGGATGTACGGGATCAGCTTCGATTGCGACTTGGAGAAGAACAGGAAGACGAACAGCGCCCACGTGAGGAAGAACCACGCGTCGGCATTGGCCTTGCGCCGCGCCCACCCGCCGGCGGTCGCCTCGCGCACCGCACCGCCCAGAAATCCCATCCACGGAAACAGTCCGAGCAGGATGATCGGCACAAAAAACCAGAATGGCTCCGCCCGATCATGCGCCGTGGTCGTGAAGCGCGACCAGTGCTCGTGGACGAAATAGAACTGCGCCCACTCCGGGTTGCGTTGCGCGGCCAGCACGTGCCACGGCGCGGCGATCGCGAGAAACAGCGCGACGCCGCTGGGCAGGTACATCGGCAGGAGCCGGTGCCATTGATTGAAGATCAGCAGCCACAGGAACATCACCGCGCCCGGAATCAGAAAGCCGATCAACCCCTTCGCGAGCGTCGCGAGGGCTGCGGACGCATACAGCCCGTAAAACAGCCAGCGCCGCTGTGGTCCGGCGGGTTCGCGCACGGCGAGGATGAAGCAGCCGAGGGTCGTGCTCATCAGGACCGACACCGCCATGTCCAGCAGCAGGATGCGGGAAAGGATCGCGTACAGCAGGCTCGTGCCCAGCACGAGGGCGGCGGCCAGGCCAGCCTCGCGGCCGTGGAGTTTTCGACCGACCGCATACGTCATCAGGACGCCGGCCAGGCCGAACAACGCCGGCGTGAGCCGGGCGGGCAACTCGCCGGGACCGAACGCGAGGCGCGCCGCCGCCACCGTCCAGTAAACCAGCGGGGGTTTTTCAAAGTAGCGCGTGTCGTTGAGCCGCGGCGTCACCCAATCGCCCGCCGCGAGCATCTCCCGCGGAATGTCGGCGTAGCGCGACTCATCGGGATTGGCGAGCGGCAGCCGGCCAAGCAGGAAGAAATTCAACGCGCCGATGAAGAGCGTGAGCACGATCAGATCGTGCACCCACCCGACGGGCGCGGCAGCTGGAGGAGTTTCCCGGGGCATAGTGGACTGCGCCACCATGGGCAGGCCTGCCGGTCGCCGGCAATCCATACGTTGCGGATGGCACTCCCGTATTCCGCCGGGGAGCAGGATGCTCCCGCTACGCCACCGACCACTGGCAGTGGGGTCCCGTCGGCGCGGACGGAAATCCACGCTTTTTTTTCGTGCACCGGTCACCCCTTCACCGCCAGATTGCGCGTTTCATGACGGCGGCGAAAAAATTCATGTTCATCTGCGGCCCGGACGACTTTCTGGTCGGCCGGCTGGGCAAGGAACGTTTCGCCGCCCTGTCCGCCGAGATCACCGACGAATTTGCGCGGGAAACGATCAACGGCTTCGCGGCCAACGTGAGCGAAGTCGAGGGCGCGGTGAACCGCTTCCGCGATGCCGTCCAGACGATGTCGATGTTTGGCGGCAAGCGCGTCATCTGGCTGAAGGACGTGAATTTTCTCGCCGACACCGTGACCGGCCGGGCCGAAAGCACGTTGAAGCTCGTCGAGGATCTGCAGCAGATTCTCGAGGCGGTGAATCCCGACGAAGCGACCGTGTTGATCACGGCGGCGCCGATTGATCGCCGGCGTTCGTTTCCGAAGTGGTGCGAGAAGCACGCGGACTTCACCTTGATTGGTGGCGATGGTGACAATGCCAGCGAGGCGCTCGCAGGCGTGGCGCTGGCCGAGGCGAAAGTGTTCGGGGCGAGCTTCGCACCCGGAGCCGTCGAGTTGCTGCTGGCGAAAGTCGGTGCCAACACCCGGCTGATTGTCGAGGAGACCCGCAAGCTCGCCACCTATGCGGGCGAGGGCGCGATCATCGAGGAGACGCATGTCGAGGAGCTGACGCCCAACGTGGCCGAGGGGGATTTTTTCGCCGCGGCGGAGGCCTTCTTCACCGGCAATCTGCAGGCGACGCTGGTCGCGCTGGAGCGTCACTTCTTCACCGGTGGTGACGCGCGGCCGATCATCAGCGCGCTGCAAAACCGCAACCGGATCCTGCTGCAGGTGCGCGCGCTCGTGGATGCCGGCGCCGCGCGGCTTGGGCAGCGCGGGCTCGACGGGCTACCGCGGGCGGCCGGGATTTACGGCGCGCATTTCACCGGCGCGACCGAGAAAAGTTCGTTCAACCTCTTCACGCAAAATCCGTGGTACGTCGGCAAACTCGCCGGCAGCGCGAAGCTCCCGACGCTTCGCCGGCTGATCGACAACCAGCAGGACTTCCTCGTGGCCTTCGAGGAGATCATCCGGCGGCCGAACGATCAGGAAGAGGTGTTGCGCGAGCTGGCCGTGCGTTGTCTCGCGGCGTAGCGCTGGCGACGGTTCCCGGGTTCAGCAAGGGCTCCCCGTGAGCGCGAGGGTGGGGCGGCGACCCGCGTGAGTGGCGTTGTACGTGTCTCCGCGTATAGCCGGATGGATCGGCAGCTGATATGGTGGGACACGTCTTATACCAATCGATCTTTGCCTTTGGACTTTAGCCGTGGCTACGAGCGCCAGCGAGTGGCCGAACGACCACTCGCTGGCGCTCGTAGCCACGATCGATCCAGAAGTCCAAAAGCAAGGAGCGATTGGTATTAAACCAGCCTGATGCAAACCTCACTGAACCAGTGGATGAGTTGGGAATCCGGAGTCGACCTCGTGGCTTGTACGAAGCCCGGGCTGTCGATGCCGAACGTGATCGTGCATGTCGCGCGGCTCGTGCACACGCCGGTGGGGAGTGCGGCATCGGGCATGGTGTTCTACCAGCCGGACCCGGGCGCGGCGCCGCTCGTGATGGGTTTTGTGTCACACGACGCCACGGTGGCCCGTTATTTTGGCCCGAAGATTTTTGCCGGCACGCCGTTCGAGCATGCGCCGGCGCTCGATGCGCGTATCCAGATTGAAGTGACCGCCACCCACGTGGGTGCGACGGTGACCGCGGGTGGTCACGAGTTGCGCACGCGTTTGGAAAACCTGGGGCCGATCGGTCTGGTGCAGCGGGCTCCGGGTGGCATGACGCCGTTCTGGCAGCAGGGACTCGAGGCCGTCGCGCGTCGCGCGCAGCTGTGGGTGGATGGGAAGGAAGTGACCATCATCGTCCCACCGGTCGGGATTTCCGGCGGACCGGCGGCGGTGCACGCTCCCGCCGGACTCTACGCGCGCTGAGCGCCACGTCATGGCGGAACCGCTCTGGCAGCCTCGCAGTGATCGGGCCGCGCGTCTGTTGGGCGCGGGATTTTTTTGCGGTGGCGTCGCGCTGCTCGGCTACCAGGGGAAAGTCATTCTCGATGCGGTGGCGTCCGCCGCGGAGAACGTCACGTATTTCATGGCGGCGATCGCGCTCGGGGAAATGGCCGTGGTGCTCGGCGCGTACTGGATGGTGCGTGGTCTGGCGGGTTATGCCGCCGTGCGCGCCCTGCAGAGCAACCCGCGCGGCCTGCGCGGGCTCATGATTGCATCCGCGGTCATCGTCGGGGGCACCCTGTTGGGGTTGAAACTCTGGCTGGGCTCGCTGGGCTACGACGCGTGAATCCATTGAACGGTGGGTGGAGGCGCCTGTCCGCCGCGGGAATCGTCCTCGTCCTGATCGCCGGGCAGACGTTCGCGGCGTCGTCGACGCGGTCGAAACCATCTGAGCCCGACTTGGCCGAGCTGGCGCGCGTCGCGCAGGAGAGGATTGTTGAGGCGGTGGCCGCGACCGCTGCGGCGCAGGCTGAAGCCGGCTCCGAGGCTGCGCCGGGGGAGAAACTTGTTTTTGCGCGCTCCCTGGCTCGAGCGATTGGCCAGACTGAGCTCGCCGCGTTGCGGAGCCGGCGTGGGGCGGAGGCAGATTCGCCCGCTGGCCTGCTGGCGAGCGAACGCCAGCTCGTGATCGCCTGCCTGCGCCTTGAGTTCGATTTTGCGCTACGCATAGGCTGCATCGCGCTGGCCGAACGCGAGCTGACGCAGCTCGAACCGTGGATTCAGATCGAGGAGCGCGCGGCGTGGCCGGCCATGGTCGAGGCGGTGGCGGCCATGGACTACCATGACGAACCCGAGGTGCCGGACGGCGAGGACGTGCTGGCCCTCGCCTCGAATCAAGCGCCGACGCCCGCGATTGCGATGGCCGTCGAACAGCTGGCGCGGGCGTTTCCTGATCGACTGCGCGCCCAGTTTCCCCGGCTCATTTTCTACCGCCGGTCCGGTCGCGAAGCCGACCTCGACCGGGCGGAGGCAGAGCTGCTCCGGCTCGCGCCGCGCAACCGTTCGGTGCGCCGGCTCGTGCCGGAGATTCGGGCATTCTTCGCGCCGACCGAACCGCAACGCCGGTGAATGCGCCGTTCCAGATTGTCCGCGGCTTTCACGTCTGCACGCCCGTCCCGGCGGCGGCGCGCAGACACGGGCTGCGTCATCGGTTTGCGCTGGTGCAGTCAACGTCGCGACCGGACGCCACCGAGATGATTGTCGCGACCGCGGCCCTCGGGGTGCTGTTGCGAACGCTGGATGGGTTGCACCGGGCGCCCCGTGTCTTGTTCGCCGATGAGTCCCGGCGTCGGCCGATGGCAGACGTTAGCGACGAGCCGCCGGCGTGCGGCGAGTGGCGTTGCGGTCCGACCCTGAGCGTCCTCCTTCACACTGAGGAATGGAGTGCCGTGGGCGGCCCGGCGCCGTACCATGATTCGCTGACCTATTCGTTCTACAGCGATACCGATCGCAGCGGCGACCTGCTGGCCGCCCTGCAGGCTGCGGGTTTGGGGCCAACGGCGGTGCTCGAGGCGTCGGCTGAGTTCCCGCCGCCGTTGCCCGGCGAGAATTGGGGTCGCATCGCCTTTCATGCGGCACTGGCGGTGATTGGCCTCGGGGCGGTGTCCGTGGTGGGAGCCGCACTCTTCGGCGAGATGACTCGCCTCCATCAAATCATAGACCGCGCCGGCCTGTGGGTCGCGGGACCGCTGATCGCGAGCTTGCTCTATGCGCCCGTTTACGCCTTCCGGTTGTATCGCCGCTCCCATTTGTGACGCCTCGTTTCAAATTCTACGAGGAAGTCCGCGTCGCCTCCCCGCGGCCGGAGAACGCCGAGTTCGCCGGCGCGATCGGCGTGGTATCCGGCCTGGGGGCGGAGCCCGGCGAACCCGTGAGCGTCGGGGTGTTTCTTGCTTCGATCGAACGTGTCGTGTGTTTCGCCGAGGAGGAGCTTGCGTCGACGGGCCGGCAGTTTCGGCGCGAGGATTTCTACGACGACAGCAAGTCCGTGCGGGTGCGCGTCGATGAGCAGGGGCGCGGGTGGGTGGTGTGATTTCTCCTGGGACCGCGACCGCCCCCGGTCGCATCCGACAAAAAAGCGACCGAGGGCGGTCGCGGTCCCATCAAACCTTTAACGGTGCTTCGGTGGGTCCGGGCAGCACCCAGCGGTTGAAGCTCTCGCGGCGCAGGCCGCAGCGCTCGAAGGCCTCGCCGAAATTCGCCGGCCAGCCCTGGCGCGAGCCACCGTGCGTCCAGCGCCAGAACAAGCGTTCGCGTTCGGCCGCGAGGTAGCGATCGCTCGCTCCGCGGCCGCCGAGGAGGCTCTCGGCATTGCGCAGAAACGACCACCACTCCCAGAACGAACCCCCCGTGTCCGCGAGCTTGTGCATTTTCGTGGGCTGCCACGCGGCGGCGGCCAGCGCCTCGCCGAGGTGGATGCGTTGGACGCGTTCCCAGGTCAGGAAGTTGGCGAGGCCCGTGGCGTTCGCGCTGCGCACACAGGTGATGGCGTGCTCGACGGGATCGCCGGCGAGCATCGCATCGTTGCCGCCTTCGCGGCCCTGCCACCAGCCGCAGACAAAGTCAGGCAGTGTCTCCAGCCGTCCGAGCAAGGCCTCAGGCGTCGTGGCGTCGTCCTCCCGGTAACGCAGGTTGACCGCCTGCCACGTCGCGGACTCGTGCCAGCGGAAATCCGCCAGCCAGCTGGCGTCGGCAAACTCGCGCGCGGCGACGTCGCTGAAACATGCGATTACCTCGCCTTCGACGTGAGGGAGGGACGGGTCGGGTGGCGTGGCGTCGGCGGGCGGATCGTCGAGGGCGACGACCTCGATGCCGGCGGGCGCGAGGACGGCGCGCACGCGTTCGGTCCACGCGGTGGTGTCGACAAGGAAACGCGTTGCCTCATCCGCGGGCCAGTCGGGGCCGGCGCCGGGGTTGTCCGGATCGAAGCGCGCGTCGTAGCGGGCCATCAGGTCGTCGGCCTCGCGGGCCAGCTCCTCGCCCAACCCGGCCTCCGCACTCGTGACGGCGGAGGTCCAGCGGGCGCGCGCCGCCTCGTCGTCGGCCCAAAGGCAGACGCCCGCACGCCACTCAAAATTCACGCGCAGTCTCATGCGAAACGAGCGCCGAGAAAACCGGGTCCTGTAACGCAGTAAAGCGTGTTGGCGCCGGCGGGTGCGGCGGGCGCGGCCGGCGGCAGGTGTGCGGATATTGAACGCGAACAGCCGGCGCTATTCCGGGCGCGGACTGGGCTCGGCGCTTGGCGTGCGGCTCGGAATGTAATAATGATTCCCCGGCGGGGTTTCACCGGTGGTGAACGCATTCGTGCACACAATCGATCTGATGGACTGGATCCGATGGCTCTTCCCGATCGGCATCGACGGGCCGGCGGAGCCTGTGGGCCCGGCGGTCGACGAGGATGCGGTCTGGCTGGCCCGGCTGGCAGACGGGGACGAGTCGGCGCTGCAACGTCTTTTCGATCGGTGGAAATTGCCGCTGCTGAGTTTCTTTTACCGTGCGCTCGGGTCGCACGCCGATGCCGAGGACCTCACGCTCGAGGTGTTTGTGCGGCTCCATCGGGCGGCGCGGGACTATCGACCGACGGCGAAGTTCTCCACGTACCTGTTCCACATTGCGGAGAATCTGGTGCGCAACGAGTGGAGGCGGCGGCGGCGCAAGCCCGCGAGTCCGGTGCCGCCGGAGCTCTTCGATGCGGTGCCCGGGCTGGCGGATTCCACGCAACGGCTGCACGAAATCGAAGAGGTGTTTCAGCAGGCCATGATGCGCCTGCCGGAAAAATCGCGCACCGCACTGCTGCTGGTGCAACAGCAACAGGTGAGTTATACCAATCGCCGTTATTAATTAGACTTTAGGTTGGCGCGCCAGCGTTTACGCCGTCGAGTAGCCAGCCGCGGCCAATCAACTCCGCGACGCGGGCGCTCTCGGTGCGCCACGGTCGCAGCGCGGCGAGCAGATGATCTTCGAGGCGGCGCAGGCTCGGATAGAGTCGATTGCAGATCTGGTCCTTCACCAAGTCACCGAGTTTCTCGACCGGATTGAGTTCTGGGCTATAGGGCGGCAAGGGCAGCAGTCGGACGTTCTTGGGCAAGCGCGGATCAGCGAGTGGCAGGTGGAAGCCGGCCTGGTCTTGGATCACGACATGCAACGCCGCCGGGTCCGTGGCGCCGAGCTGTTGAAGAAACAGCGCATGCACGTCTTGGTCGATGCACGGGGTGAACAGTAGTTCCAGGCGGTTGGCGCCATCGACTTCCAGCGCCTCGTGGAGGTAGCCCCACTGATAACGCGTCGCATACGGGGCGTGCACGCGGACCCCGCGTTGGCCCCAGACCCGACGGATCACGGGCAACAAGCCATAGCGGTGCTCATCGAGCACCCACAACCGCACCGGTTGTCCGGTGCGCGCGGCCGGACCGGCGAGCGCTTCCAGTTTCAGGGGCAGTTCGACTTTGAAGGCCGCGGCTTTCGCGGGATCCTTTTCGCATGGCTCTTGCGGGGCACTTTGAGCTTACCGCCCAACCGGCGCAGCACCTTGAGGGCACCGCTCTCACTGAGGGTTTTGCGGGTGCGCTTCTTAATCCAAGCTTGGGCGTCCTTCGCTCGCCGGAACTGCCCGGCGGCCAACCGTTCCAGGAACTCGGTTTGCACGGCCCCACGCACGGCCGGCCGGTTTCCCGGCGCCTTGCCCCGCTGCAGCAGAGCGGCCACGCCGCCGGCGACGACCTTGTCCCGATACGTGAACACCGTCTGCCGCGACACATCCGCAATCTTCATGATCTCCGCCACCGTCAGTTCGTGCTGCGCGATCAGCCGCACCACCAGCAGGCGCCGCCGCGCCCAGTCCGGCTGGGACTGCGTCCACGCCGCCTCAATCTGTGCCACCACTTCCTCGCCCAGTTTCGGTAGAGTTCTCGCCATGCCCCCGGACTACTCCAAAGCGACCTGCTTGTATAGTCTAAATGTTAGAGGCTGTTGGTATTACCCGGAGGCGGCGGCGGCGCTGCGCATCACCGAAAACGCGTTGCGGGTGCTGGTGCACCGGGCGCGACACCTGCTCAAAACTGAAATGGAGGCACTCTCATGAACACTCCGCACCCCCATCCATCCGGCGACGACCAGGTCGATGCGCTGCTCGCCCGCCGTTATCGCGACACGACGCCGGAGTTCGAAGCGCGCTGGGTCGCACTCAAACGTGAACTCCGCACGGCCCCGCCGCCCGCGCGGCGTTGGACGTGGCTCGGCTGGGGCGGCGCGCTGGCGCTCGGCGGCGTGGCGGTCGTGGCCGTCGCGCTGCTGGTGTTCACGCCAGCGTTCCGTGAATCGCCCACCTCGCCGACCGTGGTCGAGGTCTCGCCGCGCCTGGCCGAGCTCTTTGCCATGGAAGTGGTGCTCGGTCGGGCCGCGGTGTTGCTCGATGCCGAGAACCGCGACGCCTTGCTGCACCTGCCTGTCCCGCCCCAACCCAGGATCTGACCCCCGCCATGAAAACGTTTCCCGCCCGTCTTGTCCTTGCTCTCGTCGTTGTCGTTGTCGGTGTGTTAACCGCGTGCGGCGCTGAGCCGGTGAAACCCGCCGCCCGGCCGGGCCCGGACGTGAAGGAGTTCGCGGCCGTCGAGCAGTTTCTCGGTCTCTCCGATGCCGAACTCGATCAGATGCAGCAGGTGCTGGCGCGGATCCGGGCCATGAAACCGGCGGAGCGGGCCGCGCTGCGCGCCGAGATGGACAAATACCGCCAGCTGCCGGAAGGGCAGCGGCAACAACTGCGTCAGGGCTGGGGTGGGATGCCGCGTGAAGTGCAGGACGCGTGGCGCGAGATGATGCAGGGCGCCACGCCGGAACGCCGGACCGAGATTCAAAACAGGATTCAGTCCCTGGATCCGGAGGCGCGCTTGAATTACCGCCGGCAGCTGACGGAGGAGTATCTGAAAAACAAAGCGGCGAAGCCGTGAGGATCGGCCGGCGGGCTTTGGCCGGTGGGCCTTTCCTGCGCAGGAAAAAGCCGGGTCGTTGGACCCGGCTTGTTGCTTTCTGTCGGGAGAATCATACCAAACGCTGCTCGCATTTGGACTTCTGGATCGATCGTGGCTACGAGCGCCAGCGAGTGGCCGAACGACCACTCGCTGGCGCTCGCAGCTACCGCTAAAGTCCAAAGGCAAAGCGCGATTGGTATCAGCCGCGCGGCGGCGCACCTGATCCGTCCTGCGGGCCGGCCGGATTGGCGGGCTTGTTGGGTCCGCCGGTGCCGTCGCGCTTGGGTGTCCGACTGGGATTCACGGGCGCGGTGCGGCCGCTGCCGCCGCCATCCTGGTTTGGGCTGCAATCGGGATTGGCAGGACTGGGCGTGCGCACGGTTGGGCCGCGTCCGGAGCCACCGGCGCCGCGTCCGGCGGCGGCTACGGCGGGGCTGAGGATCAGCGCGCTCAGCGTGAGGGCGAGGACGACGATACGATTTGTTTTCATGAGTTTGAATCGGGTTCGCCTGATCAAACCCCGGCGAACGCGCGACATTACAGGGCGTGCTCGCTGTACCGCCGCCGGTCGGGCGCCGCTCAGCCACGGACACATGCAGTTGAAGGTTGAAAGGTGAAAGTTGAAAGAACCGGAAACACCGGGGTGCCCTCAGGACATCGTATCCAACCACCGTCGATTGGGTTCGAATTCAGTCACGCACCCGGTCGGTGGAAACCTGCCCGCACTCTAGGTCCGTTGGCTCCTGCTGGGGATTGGTGGCTTTCACCGTTCAACTTTCACCTTTCAACTGAACGGTTCCGGCGAAGAGCCGGGCACGCCCGATCGGCGACCATCGTTCGTCCCTTGTAATATCCGCGCGGCGCCGGAGTTTGATCAGGCAGAACCTGCCATAACCTATGAAAACGAACTCCTGTTCACTCAGTGTCCTGCTCAGTTTCGCGTTGGCGCCGTTGGCGCTGGCGGCTTCCGGTCAACGCGGTCCCGCCGTCGCCACTCCCGCTACCCCTGTCGGCTGCACTGCCGGCAGTCAGGCCTGCAAGGGGGCCGGTCCGTCCGATTGTGCCGGGACGTGCACCGCAGTGACGTCTGACTCCACCCCGCTCGTCCTCGGGAGCGCGGCCCAGACCGGGCTGCTGTTCCAGATCGATGAAGAGCGGATGGCGCGCGAACTCTACCTCGCGTTTGCCGGCAAATGGGCCCTGCGGCCCTTCGAAAACATTCCGGTCGCCGAAGCCCGCCACGAAGCGGTGCTGCGTCAGCTGGCGTTGCGCGCCGGGCTGACCGCACCGGTGGCGGTGGCCGGGCGCTTTGCCTCGGTCGAGGTGCAGCAACGCTACGATGCGCTGTTGGCGTTGGGACTGGAATCGGCCGACAGCGCGCTGCGGGCGTCGGCCTTCGTCGAGGAGCAGGACATCGCGGATCTGCAAACCCTGATCGCCTCGACTGATAGTGCGGCGCTGAAGGAAGCCGCGACGGCGTTGAAGACCGCGTCGGGCCACCATCTCAACGCATTTGTCGGCGTGCTGGCGTCGCGTGGGATCACCTACGCCCCCAAGGTCCTCACGGCGGAGGAGTTCAAGGCGATGATCAGCGAAGGTGGCCGCGGCATGGGGCCGGGTCTTGGGATGAGCGCGGGCCGTGGCCGCGGTCGTTCGTAACCCGCCGCGCCCTTCGGTACTGAAGAAACTTCAACTCAACTTTCCCCGACCATGCACGAACATCCCCAACGTTTCCAGTGGCGTGCGTTCACCAGTGTGCTCGTCGCCCTCGGCTTCGCGATGATTGCGCTGAGCGGCGTGGTGCTCTTTCTCGCTCCGCCAGGGCGCGTCGCCAACTGGACCAACTGGACCATGCTGGGCCTGCGCAAGAGCGACTGGGGCGGCCTGCACATCTGGTTCGCGGCGGTCTTCCTCGTGATGACCGCCGTGCACCTCGGCTTCAACTGGCGGCCGATGGTCAGCTACTTCAAGACCCGGGCGCAACGGAGCCTCGGTTTCCGTCGCGAGTGGGCCGTGGCCGCGGTGGTGAGCGTGCTGGTGTTTGCCGGGACGCGGGCGGGTGTGGCGCCGTTTTCCACCCTGCTGGCCTGGAATGAAGCGTTGAAGGAAGGATGGGATCGGCCGGCGGAGCGGGCGCCGATTCCCCACGCGGAACGGTTGACCCTGACGGCGCTGGCCACGCAGGGCGGCGTGGACCTGGCCGCCGCCACGGCGCGTCTTGCCGCGCGCGGCATCACGAGCTTCACGCCCGACACCATCGTCGAGACGATCGCCGACCGGGCGAAGCTGCCGGCCCGCGAGATCTACACGATCATCGTGACGGCTCCCGGTGCCGCCGGCGGACACGCGGAGGGCAAGGCGGGCGGCGGGCCGGGTTGGAAAACACTCGCGCAACTGTGCACGGAGGAGGGAATCGCGCTGGAGCTGGCCCGCGCCCGGCTGGCGGCGAAGGGCATCCGCTGTGAGGATACGCAGACCCTGCGCGAGATCGCCTCGAGCAACGGGCGCAAGCCGTACGACCTGTTGGAAGTGATCCGGACGCCCTGAACCTCGCGCGCGCCGGCCCCGGGTCCGGCGCGCGTCGGTGTCACCCGTTTCCCGCCTAACCGCGGCAGGTTTCGTCCATGATCGCCACCATCGTGTCCTCGACTTCCTGCGCCGCCGCGGCCGCGCCTGCGACCCCGAACAGGGTCAGCAGTGACGTGGGTTTGATGGTGGCCAGGATGGTCCGGCCGTTCTCTTCGTAAACGGAGATCCGGCACGGCAGCGCAGTTGAAATTTCGATGGCCTGATTCAGGACCTGCTGGGCCTGAAGCGGATTGCAGACCTCAATCACGCGGCATTCGCGACTGAACGGAACGCCTTTGCTCTCCATCTTCTCGCGCAGGTTGTGCGTGGCGAGGACGCCGAACTTATGCCGCTGCGACACCTCGGCCAGGCGCGTGCAAACGGTTTCGAGGGGCTGCGTGGTGGAGCGGGTGAGGACGAAGTCGGTTTTCATGCGAGGGACGGATGGCGATGGCCGGGCAGAGAGGGGAACGTGGACGCAGACCGTGGCAGGGCGCGGAGGTTCGGTTCAGTCCTTGCGTTGGGTAACTTCCGGCCGGCGGGCCACCACCTGCACGACCGCGCCACGGCCGGTGTGACCGCGACCCTCGATGACGTCGCGTTCGCATTCCCGCCCGATGATGAAGTCGAGACCGCGCAGCTCCTCCCGCAACGCCGTCAGCGTCATGCAGAGCGTGGGATCCTTCGGGCCGCCGGTGCCGAAGGCCAGTTGCGCCGGCGTGTAGGCCTCGAGCAGATACACGCCGCCGGGCCGCAGGCCGGCCACCACCTGCGCGTGCATGCGCTGGCGCACGGCGGGCGGCACGTGCGCAAACGTGGCGACGATCCCCGCCCAGTGGCCAGGGGCGATAGCGTACGCTGCGAGGTCGACGACCGCGGTGGCGAGCGCAACGCCGCGGGCTTCGGCGAGCGCCCGGGCCTTGGCTAGGCCGACCGACGAAGCGTCAACGGCCGTCACGGCGTGGCCGTGTCCGGCGAGAAACACGGCGTTGCGCCCCTCGCCCTCGGCGAGGCAGAGCACGGGCCCGGCGGGAACGTGTCCAGCCATCGCGGATACGAAGGCGTTGGGCTCCGTGCCGTAGTAGTAGGTGGGGCCGGTGAAACGGTCGTTCCAGTGCGAGGGGTCAGTGGTCACGGGCGTGGAGGATGCCGTCTTCCATTTCGAGGATGCGATCGAAGAGGTCGAGCGAACGTGGATCATGGGTCACGACGATCACGCCGGCGCGCTGCTCGTGCGCGATGTCGTGAAAGAGCGTCATGACCTGTCGGCCGAGATGGCCGTCGAGGGCCGCGGTGGGTTCGTCGGCGAGGATGAGACCGGGACGATTCGCGAGCGCCCGGGCGATGGCGACGCGCTGCTGCTGTCCGCCGGAGAGCATGAACGGCAGACTGTTCAACCGATCGCCCAGGCCCAGGTGGTCGAGCAACTCTCCGGCGCGCTGCCGGGCGGCCCGGGGTGCGACGTCGTTGATCTCGAGCGCGACCTGCACGTTCTGCCGGGCCGTGAGAAAGGGAATCAGGTTGGCCTTCTGGAAAACGAAGCCGAGATGGTGCCGCCGGAACGCACGGAGTTCCACCAGCGCGCGCGGGCCGTCCATCACGTCCGTACCGGCGATGGCGATACGTCCGCTCGTGGGCGGATTGATCAGGCCCACTGCGGTGAGCAGCGTGGATTTGCCGGAGCCGCTCGGTCCGAGCAGGGCGACAACTTCGCCGCGCGCGACGCTGAAGCTGGCGTTCTTCACGGCGATTACCTCCGTGTTACCACTGCCGTAGATCTTCGTGAGATCCTCGACGTGCACGGCCAGTTCCCGCGGGGCCGCGGGCACCGGCGATAGGGTGGCAGTGCGATCGGGATTCACGAGAGAACGATGTTCGGCTGGATGCGCAGCGCCTTCCAGATCCCGAGGCCGCTCGCAGCCACCGAGATCAGCAGCACGATGCCGGCCAGCAGCAGCAGATCGGGCGGCGTGATCAGCACGAGGCGGGGAAACACTGGAAAAATCCACTGGCCGAGCGTCCACGCGATGGCGTAGCCGACGGCGCCGAGCACGAGCGCCTGCTGCAGGATGAGGCCGATGATGACGCGGTTGCGCGCGCCGATGAGCTTGAGCATCGCGATGTCGTGCGCCTTGTCCAAGGTCAGCGTGTAGATGATCAGCGACATGATGATCGCCGACACCAGCACGAGCACCGCGCGGAAAAGTCCGATCTGACGGCGGGCGCGGTCGACGCTGCCGCGCAACAGCAGATCGCGTTGCTCCGCGCGCGTGTACACGGACACATCGGGCCAGCCCGCGATGATGCGGGCGACGGCGGTGGCGTCGGCGCCCGGTGCCACGGTCACCAAAATTGCGCTGACCGAGGGCGGCGCGAGCGCCGGCAGACCGGCCGCGGCATTGCCGGCGCGCTCGAGCAACGCCGGTTGCTGCAAGCCGAGGTCGCTGGTGCCGGCACGCGCCCGACGCGCGGCGCGTTCGAGTCGAATCGCTTCGCCGGGAAGATCGAACTGCACCGACTGGGCGTCGCGCAGGGTGAAGAACGTCAGCGGATCGCCGGCCGACGACGTCATGCCGCGCGTGAGCCCGACGACCGTGTACGTATCCTGGCCGAGCCGGACGCGCTCGCCGAGCGGCAGACCGAGCGACTGGTCGGCGATGACCTCGAAATGCGCCTGGCCGAGCGACCGGCCGGCGACGAGCGGCAGCGTCTGGCCGCGATCACCGGGCCAGTCGAGTCCCTGCACAGCGAAACGCCAGGGCTGGCCGGCGCGTTCCCGCTGCACGGTGTGGGAGACAAAGCGGCGGGCGGTGGCGACGCCCGGGACGGCCTCGAGTCGCGGCGCGAGGTTCGCGGGGACGCGGGAGATTTCCGCGAAGGGGCCGCGCGTGGCGTGCTGCACGACCCACAAATCGGCGTCGAGCCGCTCGATCAGCAGCGTGGCTTCATGGACCAGGCCGGCATAGATGCCGCCCATGCCGAGCACGATCATGAGCAGCAGCCCGATGCCGGCGGCGGTGAGCGCAAAGCGGCCGCCGTTGTGGCGGATGTCCTGGACGGCGAGGTTCACGGCGCAGTGAGACGACGGCCATCGAGCGAGGCACCGGTGACCGCGGGACGCACCACGCGGTCGCCCGCTTTCAGGCCCGTGCGGATCTCGACGAGCGTGGCGCCGCGCAGGCCCGGCTCGATTGGCTGCCAGCGGGCGCGGCCGTCACGCTGTACCCAGGTTCCGGAGACGCCATCGCGGTGGAACAGGAACGCCGGTGGCAGCGCGACCACGCCGGCGCGCCGTCCGGTCTCGATGTACACTTCGGCGCGCTGGCCGAGCGTCCAGTTGGCTGGGAGGCGGTCGACGCGCACGTCGACCAGGAATTCACGCGTCTCCCGATCCGTTTCGCGACCGAGACGCGCGACGCGGCCCGGATACGGCGTGTCGGGCTCCGCGCGAAAAACCACGCGGGCGGGCTGGTCCGGCGCGAGCCGGGCGATGGCCGTTTCGTCGACCCAGGCCGAGACCCAGATCTCCTCCGTGGCGATCAAGTGAAGCACCGTGGAGCCCGGCGTGACGACGTCACCGGGGTGGCGGTCGCGGCGGGCCACGAGGCCGGCAAACGGCGCGACGAGCCGCGTGTGTGCGAGCAGTTCCTGTTGCAGGGCGACCTGGCGCGCGGCGGCGGCCTCGGCCTGGACGGCTTCGGCGATGGCGGCGCGGCCGCGGGCGAGATCGGCCTCGGCGATGCGCAACTGCTCGGTGGCTTTGTCGCGTTCGGATTCGGCGACGCTGCGGCTGTCGGCCAGCGACACCGCACGGGCGTGTTCGAGTTGCGCCCGCTTCAGCACGGCGGCGGCGCGCGCCTCGTCGGTCCGAATGCGCGCGGTGGTGGCCGCGGCCGCGGTGCTGCCCGCCTCGGCCGCCTCGAGGTGACGCCGGGCTTCGACGTCATCGAGCGTGGCCAGCAACTGCCCCGCGGTGACACGATCGCCCTGGTCGACCAGGACGGCGGTGAGGCGGCCCGTGAGGCGCGGACTGATCGAAGCCGCCAGGCGGGCTTCCAGCGTGCCCGTGCCGAGCGTCTCGCCGCTCACATCCGCCGTGGCAACCGTGTGGCCGATGGCGGCGACCGGTGCGAAGCGAATCCAGTAAATGGTGACGGCGGCAACGGCTGGAATCGCCAGCCATTTGAGGACGCGGACGGAAAGGAGTTTCATGATCGGTCCTCGGGGATGAGCGTGGAACTATACGTTCACGGCGTGGGCAGTTTGGCGGGTGAGCGCGGATCGAAGTGCGCGCGAATGCCGCCCGTCAGGGCGGAGACCTGGAACCCGTTTTGCGCGAGCACGCGGGCGGCGAAGTAGGCGGTCTTCCCGAGAGCGCAGACCGTGATCACGGGCCGGGTGCGATCGAGTTCGCCGAGTCGCGCGCGGAGCGCGCCGAGGGGAATGTTGATCGTGCCGGCGCGCGGGAGCGGATGCGCGGCGACCAGCGGCGGCGGGCGGACGTCGAGGATCTGCACCGTGGGGTCGTCGGGCAGGACGTCGACGGGCGTGACGAGGCCGTCACGGGTGTTGCAGGCGGTGAAGCCGGCGAGATTGACGATGTCCTTGGCGGCGCCGAACGGCGGCGCGTAGGACAGTTCGAGTTGCGCCAGATCGTCGATGGTCAGTCCGCCGGTGATGGCGGTGGCGAGCACATCGAGCCGTTTGTCGACGCCGGCGAGGCCGGTGACCTGCGCGCCGAGAATGCGCCCCGTGACCGGTTCCCAGATCAGTTTCAGCAGGATCGGCTTGGCGCCCGGAAAATAGCCCGCGTGGTGATTGTCGTTGACGGTGGCGGTGCGGAATGAGCGGCTGGCGGCGCGGAGACGTTTCTCGGTCCAGCCCGTGAGTCCCGCCGCGACGTCGAACGCGCGGACGATGGCAGTGCCGAGCGAGCCGGGATACGGCTGGGTGGTTGTGGGGTGGAAGCTGTGATCGGCCGCGAGCCGGCCCTGGCGGTTGGCGGGACCGCCGAGCGGCACGGACACTGGCTCGTGCGTGATGAAGTCCTCGGTTTCGATCGCGTCGCCGGCCGCGTAGATCGCGGGATCGCTCGTTTGCATGAAGCCGTTGACGCGGATGTGGCCACGCGGACCGAGCGCGAGACCGGCGTCGCGGGCGAGTGCGGTGTCGGGTCGCACGCCGATGCTGAGCACGACCAGATCCGCGGCCACGGCGCGACCGGACGCGAGGCGGCAGGTCAGCGGATCGCCGGGTTCGAAGGCCGTGATGCCGTCGCCGAGGACGAGGTCGACATGGTGTTTGCGAAGTTCGTCCTCGAGCAGGCGGGTCATCGGCCGATCGAGGGGCGGCAGCACCTGGTCGGTGAGTTCGACGAGTGTAACCGCTTTTCCGAGACGCTGGAGTTGTTCGGCCATTTCGAGGCCGATGAAGCCGGCACCGATGACGGTCACGCGCGTGGCGTGGGTGGCGGCGGCCTTGATCCGATCCATGTCGCCGAGCGAGCGCAGCGTGAGGACGCGCGGGTCGTCGATGCCGGGCAGCGCGGGGCGCAGCGGGACGGCACCGGGGGCGAGCAGGAGTTTGTCGTACGGCAGCCACCCGGTGGTGCCGGCGGCCAGATCGCGGAACTGCACGCGTTGTCCTGGCCGGTCGATGGCGATGATCTCGGTGCTCGTGCGCACGTCCAGGGCGAGCAGGGCCTTCAGCGTTTGCGGCGTGTGCACGGCGAGTGCATCGCGCTGCTTGATCTCGCCGCCGATGAAATACGGGAGGCCGCAGTTGGCGAAGGAGACGTCGGGGCCGCGTTCGATCAGCGTGATGCTGGCAGACTCGCTGAGACGACGGGCGCGGGCGGCAGCGGAGGCGCCGGCGGCAACGCCGCCGACGATGACGAAACGCAGGGGAGTGGACATGGCGGGAGGAAGATGGGAAACCACGTGGCTGTAGGCCGAGCGAGTCGGTCCCGGACGAGTGGCTGCCGGCTGGGATGAAACCGAATTGCGGCGGTCGTAGATTCTGACCCGCCTCGAAATGGACGGCGGAGGAGCCGTCGGGCGCGCGCGAGGTGCATGCCTTGGCGAATGAGCCAGGCGTGCGCCCGGATCGTTACGACTGCGAGCGGTCGTCGCGCTTCACCGCACAGGTGCTGAGGCCGAACGGCAGATAAGCCGGACAGAAACGCACAAGCGCAGTGAGGATCGGCACGAGGCCGATGAGGCCCCACCAATTCTTGTAGTAGTATCCGGCGCCGAGGAGCGCGAGGCCGAGAATGATGCGAAGGGTGCGGTCGATGCCGCCGACGTTGGGTTTCATGGTTGGTGGAGTTGCGGACGTGAGGCCGATCTCAGTTTGACTGCGGACAGAGGGTGCGGCGCTCGGTGCGCTCGATGAGGACGAATACCGTGAGGGCGATCGCGATCAGGGCGGCAAACCACACCAGTGCGGGTACGCCGGAGACATCGGGCAGGCGCACCTTGCCGAGGGCGCCGACCGGCAGGATGTGCTTCGCGATCCACGGGAAGCTGAAGGCATAGAGCGTCCCGCCCACGAGCAGGCCGGCGAGTCCGACCACGGCGTGAATACTCCCCGATGCCGCGGCGGCGATGGCGGTGCCCGGACAGTAGCCGTAGAGCACCATGCCCACGCCGAAAATCGCGGCGCCGATCACGATGCCGAGCATGTTGGCGGCCTTGATGTGGTAGTTGGCGAGGCCGGCGGAATTCAGGGCGAGCACGCCGAGGCCGCCGACGATGATCGCCGTCATCATGATTTTCAGGACCGTGAAATCACGGAAGCGAAACTGGTTCACGATGACGTTGTAGTTGGCGACGCCGCCACGGTGGAGCAGCACGCCGAAGACCGCGCCGAGCGCGACGGCGGCGACCAATGCGGTGGAACCGGTGACGGGAGGAGTGACGGCAGCGAGCGTGAGCATGGTGGGGCGCGATTAGGGGTTGGCCGAGCGGCTGGAGCCGAAGAGCACGAGGCTGGTGACGATGCCCGCGGCGAAGAGCGTGAGAAAAAACGTCCATCCGCCCACCGCGAGCTGGAGGCTGCCGCTGATGCCGTTGCCGCTCGTGCAGCCGTCGGCGAGGCGCGCGCCGAACATGGCGAGGATGCCGCCGAGGAACGCGGCGGCGAAGCGCTTGGGCGCGGACGAACCGAAGCGTTCGCGCCAGACCAGGGGAACCGTCTCGGCGCGAAAACTACCGGAGACCACGGCGGAGAGAAAACCGCCCAACGCGATGCCGCCCAGGAACAGCATGCCGTAGTCCCATTTGAAGACGTGGCTCTTGAAGTAGGTGTTGGCCGCCACGGTGTCGGCGCCGATGAACGGTGCCGCGCACGCGCCAGCCAGGCCGGTGAGCGACGTGGTGACGCCGAGCGGTTTGTCGACGAGGGCGAAGACCGCCCAGCTGAGCACGCCGATGGCGGCGCCGACGACGTAGGGGTTCCAGCGCGATTGGCGCAGAAAGCCCGGAGTGGAAGACGTGGAGGACATGAAGGGGGGTGGAGACGGGGGGATCGGTCGCGGGGTGCAGGTGCGTTCAGCGTGACGTGGCGTCGGGTTTTACGAGCGGCCACCCGGCTGCGACCCAATCGGTGATGCTGCCGGCATTGGCCGTGCGAAACCCCTCGGCGGCGAGTATCCGCGCCGCCATGACGGAGCGCCCGCCGTGCGCGCAGTAAAACAACATCTCCTTTTCGGTGTGATCGGCCAGGAAGCGCTGCCACTGGGTGCGACTGCCCGTGAGGTCGGACAGCGGGAGCAGTTTCGCGTGCTGGGCGACGCCCGAAGCCCATTCACGGGGTTCGCGCACATCGATCAGAATGGACTCTCCGGCGCGGACACTGGCGGCGCACTCGAGGGGATGAAGGCGGGGGGCGGAGGTGAACATGGACTTGATCAGTTTGAATGGGTTCATGACGTGACCGGGTCGGCCGGTGCGCTGGTGCGACTGTTGGCCATGAAATAAAGCACCGGCACCGCGAGCCGGCTGATGAGCAGCGAGGCGATCTCCCCGAACATGAGACTGATCGCCAGACCTTGGAAAATCGGATCGGCCAGAATCACGCTTGCGCCGACGACAACGGCGAGGGCCGTGAGCAGCATCGGGCGAAACCGCACTGCGCCCGCTTCGATAACGGCGTCGCGCAACGCCAAGCCGTGCGAACGGCGCAGCTCGATGAAGTCGACGAGGATGATCGAGTTTCGCACCACGATGCCCGCGCCCGCCATGAAACCGATCATCGACGTGGCGGTGAAGAACGCGCCGAGCGCCCAATGCGCCGGCAGGATCCCGACGAGCGAGAACGGAATCGCGGCCATCACGACGAGGGGCGTGACGTAGCTGCGGAACCAGCCGACCATCAGCATCGCGATCAGCACGAGCACCGCGGCAAATGCGAGGCCGAGATCGCGAAAGACCTCGAGCGTGATGTGCCACTCGCCGTCCCACTTCAACGCCGGCGTCTGATCATCGGTCGGCAGATTGAGGTGAAAAATGGGCAGCGCCCCCTCCGTCGCGCCGTACTTCCGTGCGTCGAGGGCGCGAATCGCGCGATCGATCGTGTACATCGCGTAAGCCGGGCTCTCGACGGCGCCGGCGACGTCTGCCGTCACGTAGGTCACCGGCAGCAGATTCTTCCGGTAGCGATTGGGCTCGGAGGTCGTTCGTTCGACCCGCACGAGTTCAGAGAGCGGCACGAGTCCGCCGCCCGGTGCACCGCGGCCGCTGCGGACCTGAAGGGCCAGCAGCGACTCGGGCTGGCTGCGCGTGGACGACGGAAATTCGAAATGGATCGGCACGTCCTCGCGTTCCGCCGGCAGGTGCAGGAGATCGATCGACTGGCCCTGGGCGGCGAGTTGCAGCGTCTGGGCGATCGCAGCTTCGCTGAGCCCGTGCAGCGCGGCCTTGGCCTTGTCGACGACGTAGCGAACCTTTGGCTGCGGATCCTCGACGTACCAGTCGATGTCCACGACCCCGGTGGTTTCTCCCATGATGCGCCGCACCTCGCGGGCGAGTGCGATGCGCTGCGTTTCGTCGGGGCCGTAGATTTCGGCGACGATCGACTGCAGGACCGGCGGTCCGGGTGGCACCTCGGCCACGGCCACGGCTGCGCCGTATTTTTTGGCAATCGCGGTCACCGCGGGCCGGATACGCTTGGCGATCGCGTGGCTTTGGTGGGAGCGCTGATCCTTGCCGACGAGGTTGACCTGGATGTCGGCGACGTTGGGTCCGCGGCGCAGATAGTAGTGGCGGACGAGGCCGTTGAAATTGAACGGCGCGGCGGTGCCCGAGTAGATTTGGTAGTCGCGCACCTCGGGTTCGCTCCGAATGGCGGCGGCCATCTCCTGGGCGATTTGCGTCGTTTCCTCGAGCGTCGTGCCTTCGCGGGTGTTGAGGATGACCTGGAACTCCGACTTGTTGTCGAAGGGCAGCATCTTGATCGTGACGGCCCCAGTCAGCACGAAACCCGCGGAGGCGAGCAGGAGCAGCGCGATGGAAATCAGAAACAGCCAACGCCAGCGCGCGCGGTCGAGGAGCGGACCCATCACGCGGTAGTACAGGCGGGTGAACCAGTCGCCCGGCGGGGCGTCGTGGTCGGCGCCCGGTGCGTGTCCGGCGCTCGTGTGCCGGCGCAGCATGCGGATCGCGGCCCAGGGAGTGATGGTAAACGCGATTGCGAGCGAGAACAGCATCGCCGCGGTCGAACCGATCGGAATCGGCCGCATGTACGGTCCCATCAGGCCGCCCACGAAGGCCATGGGCAGGATCGCCGCGATGACGGCCCACGTCGCGAGAATCGTCGGGTTGCCGACTTCGTCGACGGCCTCGAGTGCGATCCGGGCGAGCGGTTTCCCGGCGGATTCCGGCAGCCGGACGTGGCGCACGATGTTTTCCACGACCACGATCGCGTCATCGACGAGGATGCCGATCGAGAAGATCAGCGCGAAGAGCGTGATGCGGTTGAGCGTGTAGCCGTACAGGTAGAAAATGAAGAGCGTCAGCGCGAGCGTCGAGGGGATGGCGAGCATCACCACGATCGATTCGCGCCAGCCGAGGAAAATCAGGATGAGGATCGCGACGCCGAACACCGCGATGCCCATGTGGAGCAGCAGTTCGTTGCTCTTCTCGGCGGCCGTGTGGCCGTAGTCGCGGGTGACGGAGATGCCGACTTCGGCGGGCAGGAGCGTGCCGCGCAGGGCGTCGACTTTGGCGAGCACGGAGTTGACGACGTCGATGGCATTTGCGCCCGGACGCTTCGCGACGCTCAGCGTGACCGCTGCCTCCAAGTCGCCGGTGCCCGACCCGTGCAGCACGTAGTGGGCAGGCTCCTCCGCCGCATCGGCGATCGTGGCGACGTCGCGCAGGTAAACGGGTTGGTTCTCGAACACGCCGACGACGACCGCGCCGACGTCGGCAGCGTCACGGAGAAACGTGCCGGTCTCGAGCAGGACCTCGGCGTTGGCAAACGGACGGGAGCCCGCCTGCACCTGGCGGTTGGCCTGTTGCAGCGCCGGTACGAGATCCGTGATGGCGAGGCCGCGGGCGACGAGGGCGGTGCGGTCAAACTGGACGCGCATCATGCGGCGGGTGCCGCCGATCAGCGTGGTCTCGGCCACCTGCGCCACCGACTTGATCGCATCGTCGACCTGGGCGGCGAGGCGTCGCAGCGCGAGATGATCCAGCGTCCGACTGTGCAACGTCAGGGCGAGCACCGGCACGTCGTCGATCGTGCGGGACTTGGCGAGCGGCAGGCCGACGCCCGGCGGAATGCGATCGAGATTGCCCTGCAGTTTCTGGTTCAGCCGCACGAGGGCGGCCTCGATGCGCGTGCCGACCTTGAAGCGCACGGCCACCATCGCACTGCCGGGGCTCGAGGTGGAGTATAGATATTCGACGTCCGGAATCTCCCAAAGCAGTTTCTCCATCGGCCGGGTGACGCGGTTCTCGACCTCGGCGGCGCTGGCCCCCGGCATGCCGGCGTAAACGTCCACGATCGGCACGTTGATCTGCGGCTCTTCCTCGCGGGGCAGCATCCAGACGGCGAATACGCCCAGCACAATCGAGGCGATGACCGCAATCGGGGTGAGTTTTGAGACGACGAAGATCGCGGCGATCCGGCCGGCGATACCCTTGGGCGCCGGCGAATCGGCGGGCTGAGGTGCCTGGCTCACGGTAGGACCTCCAGCGGCTGGCCTTCGCGCAGGCCCGCCGGCGGCGCGAGGACGACGCGTTCGTTCTCGGCGAGGCCGGAAAGGATTTCAACGAGGGGCCGGCCCGCGGTGGTGCGGGCGGCACCGGACCTGACCAGGCGAAGCACCGCTCGATTGCCGTCGCCGACGACAAACACCCGCTCCATCTGGCCGTTGAGCGAAACCGCCTCGGCGGGCACGAGCAGCGCGCGTATCGCCGGTCCGGGGACAAGGACGCGCGTGAACTGGCCGGAGCGGACGGAGTTTCCCGCCGGCACCGCGATTTTTACCTGAATCGAGCGGGTGGCCGGATCGGCGCGGGAGGAAATTTCCCGCAACGTGCCGCTGAACGTGGTGCCACCCGTCTCGATGGCGAACAGCGCGCCCGCCTTGAGCGTGGCCGCAAACGAGTCGGGGATCGTCGCTTCGACTTCAAACTCGCCGGTGCCCTCGAGTTCGAGCAGCGGCTGGCCCGGATTGGCGAGATCGCCGGCATCGACGAGTTTGCGCGCGACGACGCCGTCGAAGGGGGCGCGGATTTCCGCGTAGGCAAGCTGGGCTTCGGCCTCCTTCACGGTGGCTTCGCTGCCGCTCAGGCGATCCTGGAGGTTGCGGACGGTTTCGGCGGTGCTGGCGCCCTTGGCGAGCAGGTCGCGCTCCCGCTCGAGATCGCGACGGGTCACGTTGAGCTCGGATTGCGCGCGACTGAGACGGGCGCTGGCGTCGGCGGAGTGGATCTTCACCAGCACGTCGTTGGCCCGGACCGCCTGCCCGAGCGTAATTGGGAGCTCCGTGATGGCGCCCATCACCTTGGCGGCGAGCACCGCCCGGCGGACGGGCCGGATGGTGCCGGTGACTTCGGTCAAACGGGGAATCTCGGCGGCCTGCACTGGGGCGACGCGAACCTTGGCGACCGGCAGGGGCGGGATATTCGGTACGGCGTCCGGTTTGGCGCAGCCGGCGACGAAGGTGAGGAGGAGTGCGGCGAGCAAAGCGGATTTCATGGCGGCGGGGAGTCAGGGTTTGGCGGTGGTCGGCAGACCGAGCGCGCGGCGCAGTTCGATCACGGCGATGCGTTCGTCGGCGGCAGCGAGCGTTTGCCCCAGGCGCATTTCTATCAGGCGGCTTTCGGCGCCGATCAGCTCGACGGCAAGCAAGGCGCCCTTTTCAAAGCGAGCGCGACTGAGGGCCGCGCTTTCTTCGGCTTGGGCGACGGCGCCGGCGGTGACGGCCGCGCGTTCTCGGGCCGTGGCGAGGGCCAGTCGGGCTTGTTCCACTTCGAGGCCGATACCGAGGGTGGTTTTGCGCAGGAGCGCCTTTACCTGGGCGAGTTCGGCTGTGGCCTGCCGGATTTTGGCGTTGGTGCGTCCGCCGTCGAAAACGCTCAGCTCGACGCTGAGGCCGCCTTGGAGGCTGTCGGCGTGGCGGGCGTACTGCCAGCCTTGGTCATATTGGGCGCTGACGTAGGCGTTCACATTGGGACGGTTGCCGCCGCGCGCAGCGTCAACCAGCGCCTCGGCCGCGCGCAGGCGTTCCTGCAGTCCCAGCAGTTCGGGCCGTTGGGAGAAGTCGGATACGTCGGGCGCGATCAGGCCGCTGAGGGCGGGGTCGTTGGCCGCGAGTTCGACCGGCTCGCTGGTAGGATCTCCACCCAGGACAAAGGTGAACGTCCGCGCGGCCAGGGCGGCTCCCTGGCGGGCGGAGAAAAGCTGCTCCTTGGTCCGGGCGGTCTGCACCTCGAGACTGAGCAAGTCGGCTTTCAGCATCTGGCCGGCTTCGAAGCGAAGGCGCGCGTTGGCGACGCTCGCGTCGTACACCTTCACGCCGGCTTCGAGGGCCGCGACACCTTCGCGGGCCTTGTGGAGCGTGAGCATGACCTTCACTACTTCCTTCGCGAGCTGCTGCTGCACCGCGCGGAGTTCCTGTTCGGCGGCGCGAGTGCCGGCGCGGGCGGCCGCGCGGCGGGCCGTGGGCTGGCCGCCGTTGTAGAGATTATAGACGGCGGTACCGGTGAGGTTGAGATCGTCGACCCAGCCCGGCCGGTTGAAGTTGAGGTCGAAGCTGAAATTGCGCTGGTTGAGCGCGGCCGTGAGTCCGTTCATCGCGCTGTTGCTCTGCGTGTAGCTGCCGGTGACGAATACCTGTGGCAGCCAGACCGAGTCCGCCTGCTTGACCATGGCGGATGCGGCCTCAATTCGGTGCCGGGCCGATTGGACGTCCGGGTTCTGCCGCAGCGCCGTGTTCACCGCCGCGTCGACGGTCCAGACTTCCGCCCGACTGGCCGCTGCGCCACCGGCGACGGCGAGAACAGTGACGATGCGAAGGAGCGTCATGGCGGTGACTCCTAGCGTGCACTCAGCGCCCAGAGCACGCCGAGGGTGGTTCCGTAGAGCGCCCCGCGCCACCAGGTGGAGGTGAGGGGGCAGGTGCCGCTGGAGCACTGGCCGAAATAGCCCATCAGGCCGCCAAGCGTCGCGCCGACGGCGATGGGAACCAGGGAAGCGAGCGAGAGTTTCATGGCGGAGGTGGGGAACGACGCGGGGGAGGTGACGGGATGGCGGAAAGATGACGCGTGGCCGGAGCCAGGGTCAGTGTCGGCCGCCCCAGTGAATGGTACCGGTGTCATCGAGCCACCCGAGTTTGCGGAGCAACAGGCTCGGCGGGCAGAAGCCCGTGAATACGGACTGGATCAGGTTGAGGCCGGCGAAGGCCGGCAGCAGCAGCCACCAAGGGCTCACCCAGTAGGCGAGAGCGGTGCCAGTCAGGGTGACGGTGCCGGCGAGGAGTCTGATAAGGGAATCGATCTTCATGGCTGGGGCGGTTTCGCTTTGACTTAATATGAGCATATACTCATATACTTGAAACTATGTCAAGCCCGTGTTCGCGTTGGCGGATGCCAAAAAAAGCCCCCCTTTCCGAGGCCGCACTCGAACTGGTGGCGCGTCGTTTCGCCGTTCTGGCGGAACCGATGCGGCTGCGCCTGATCCAGGCGCTCTTTGCCGGCGAGATGAATGTCAATGCGCTGGTCGAGGAGACGGGCGGCACGCAGGCGAACATCTCACGCCACCTTCAGACCCTGACGCAGGCGCACATCCTGTCGCGTCGTAAGGAGGGGCTGCAGGTGTACTACGCGATTGCCGATCCGACCATTTTCAAGCTTTGCGAACTGGTGTGCGGTAGTCTGGAGAAACAGTTCACGCGGCACGCCGAGTCGCTCGGCAGCGACGGCCGTTGAAGCCGAGCTCTCGTCAACGCGCGAGATCGTAGAGTGCGTAGCCAGCGAGCAGATTCGGCAACGCCGGACACGGGTCGTGCCAGTTGCCGGACAGGTGGACCCGGCGGGCGATGCGAATGCCCTTTACCTCGCAGAAGTGCTCGAAGTCTGCGATCGTGACGGGATTGGCGGGCCGGCTTTCGAACCACTCGGTCGTGTAAACTTGGTTTCGAATCTTGCGGCCCTGCAGCAGGGTGTTGATCCGGTTTTTCCAGAAACCGTGATTCACGAAGCCGACGGTCAGCGCACGCCCGACGCGCAGCGCCTCGAGGATCACCGTCGTAGGATCGGCGAGTTCCTGCACGGTGCGGGAGCAGATGACGCGGTCGAAATGCTTTTCCGGAAACGCGCGCATGAACGCCGTCATGTCGCCCTGATAGGCGGCGAGACCGCGACGCACGCAGGCGGTGATCCGGCCGAAGTCGAGATCCACGCCCACCGCCGAGACCTTTTTGCTCTGCACGAGATAGTCGAGCAGCACGCCCTTGCCGCAGCCGAGATCAAGTACGCGGGTGTTGGGTTCGACCCAATCCCCGATGATCTCCATGTCGACGGTGCGCTTTTCGACGAATCGGCTCATGGGAAGTTGCCCGGGAATCCGCGCGGATGGCCGCGAAGAGCCAGAGGGCCGGCGGGCTCCGTTTGGCATTCGTAGTGATTCGCGTGCATTGGCGGGCGAGATCAGATTGAGTAATCGAACACGTACGGCTGGTCGCGCTCGAGGAAGCCGCGGACGAGACCGTAGAGCTCCTCGGATTCCAACAGAAAGGAATCGTGGCCGAGGTCGGTGTTCAATTCGGCGTAGCTGGCGCGCTTGCCGGCGCGGAGCAGGGCGAGCGCCAGCTGCCGGTTCTGTTCGGGTGGAAAAAGCCAGTCGCTCGTGAAGCCGACGACCAGTGTCTCGCATTCGACGTGACCAAAGGCCTTCTCGAGCGAGCCGTAGGCGTGCGCGAGGTCGAACTGATCCAGCGCACGCGTGATGTAGAGATACGAATTCGCGTCGAAGCGATTGATGAAGCTCTGACCCTGATGGCGCAGGTAGCCTTCGACTTCGAACTGCACGTCGAACGTGTACGCGTCGTTGTCGGCGCTCTCCTTTTTCCGGCGGCCGAACTTCCGGTCCATGCTGGCGTCGGACACATAGGTGATGTGCGCCATCATGCGCGCGATTGCCAGGCCGACGCGCGGTCCGCTTTCCTTCGGATAGTCGCCGTGGTTCCAAGCCGGATCCTGCATGATGGCCTGCCGGCCGACTTCGTTGAACGCGATCGCCTGCGCGCTCTCGCGACCGGTCGTGGCCATGGCGAGCACGCGCCGGACAAAATGCGGATACTCGATCGCAAAGAGCAGCGCCTGCATTCCACCCATCGAACCGCCGATCACGCCATGCAGCTCTGCGACGCCGAGATGCTCGAGCAGCAGGTGCTGGGCGCGCACCATGTCGCGAATCGTGACGAACGGAAACAAGGTGCCGTAGGGCCGGCCTGTCTCGGGATTCTGCGAGGACGGTCCGGTCGAGCCCTGACAGCCACCAAGCACATTGGCGCACACCACAAAAAAACGCCGCGTATCCACGGCCTTGCCCGGACCGATCAGATTGTTCCACCAGCCGGGCTTGCGGTCCTCCGCCGCGTGCCAGCCGGCGCAGTGATGATCGCCGCTCAACGCGTGGCAGATCAGAATCGCGTTGTCCCGCGTGGCGCAGAGCGTGCCGTACGTTTCAAAACGCAGCGTGAAGCCCGGGATGACCTGGCCGCTCTTGAACGTGAAGGCCGATCGATAAACGAAATCGCGCGGCGCCACGAGGCCGACGTCGTCGGGCGCAAGGTGGCGCGGTGTGGCTGCCGGGGCAGACGCGATTTCCAAGTCGTCGGTCATCGAAGGCGGATGGGGCAAACAATCATCAGTCGACGCATCAGGCAAGTAACGGCCCGGGTTATGACGCGGGCCCGATGTAAACCAATGGTTACCTTTGAGGTGAGCACTCGCGCGCGAGGAGTGGTGGTTTGATGGAGCTGGCGGGTCAGGTTCCGGCCGCGATCGCGTCGTCGATCGCCTCGTTCGAGAACACCGCCTGCACGTCGTCGTTTTCCTCCAAGGTGTCGTGAAGTTTGATGATGCTGCCGGCGATGACCGCATCCGTGACCGTCACGCTGCTCACGGGTATGTAGGCGATCTCGGCGCTGTCCGCCTTGAGGCCCTTGAGTTCGAGCGCTTGGGCAACTTTGTCGAAGGCGTGCACGTTGCAGCGGATCTCGTAGCCCTGTTCGCTCGTGAGGACGTCGTCGGCACCGGCTTCGAGCGCGAACTCCATCAGCGTCTCCTCGGTGGTCTTTTCCGTGGCGACGAGGAACTGGCCGGCGTGCAGAAACTGAAAGGCCACGGCGCCGCTGCTCGCGAGGTTGCCACCGTGTTTGGCGAACGCAGCGCGCACGTCTTTTGCGGTGCGCGTCTTGTTGTCGGTCGTCGCCTGCACCACGAACGCCACGCCGCCCGGGCCGTAGCCTTCATAGACGATCTCCTCGAACACTACACCCGGCAGTTCGCCCGTGCCCTTTTTAATCGCGCGGTCCACGTTCTCGGCGGGCATGTTGGCGTCGCGCGCCTTGATCACGAGCGTGCGTAGTCGCGCGTTGCCGTCCGGATCGCCGCCGCCGGTTTTGGCGGCGAGCGTGATCTCGCGCGAGAGGCGCGAGAAGACCTTGCCCTTGCGTGAGTCCGTGACGGCTTTCAGCCGTTTGACCTTTGACCACTTGTTGTGACCAGCCATGGCGGTTAAGGCAGGGGACTGGGGACAGGAGGCAGGAGACAGTCGACGGGTGACGGAGGCTGTGTCGTCAGAAAGTAATGACAGCAGGAGTCCGTGACTCTGCTGTCGCCTGACGCCCGTCTCCCGTCACAGTGCTACTTCTTCTTCGGCGGCGTCACGTTCTTGATGACCTTGCCGCCGGGGCCGGCGACCGCCGGTTTTTCCTCGGGATCCTTCATGCGGTTAATCACGAGCTGCTGGCCGATGGTGAAGAGACCGTTGACGAACGAATAGAGGGAAAGCGCGCAGGAGAAGGTGTAGCAAAAGATGATGAAGATATACGGCATGAACTTCATCATCTTCATCTGCGCGTTGTCGACGGACGGCGACGGCGTGAGGTGCATCTGAATCACCATCGTGGCACCCATCAGCAGCGGCATGATGTTCAGCGGAAGGATGCCGAACAGGATCGCCACGGTGTCGGTCGACGAAAGATCGGGCGCCCAGAGGAACGGTTGGAATCTCAGTTCGGCTGCGCTGGGCAGCATGGTGAAGAAGCCCATGAAGAACGGCATCGTCAGCAGAATCGGGAGACAGCCGCCGACCGGATTGATCTTGCGCGTCTTGAACAGCTCCATCGTCGCCTGCTGCTGCTTCTGCGGGTTGTCCTTGTACTTCTCCCGGATCACCTGGAGCTCGGGCTGAATCTTCGCCATGCGTTTGGCGGACTTGGAAGCGGCGAGCGTGAAGGGAATAAAAACAATCTTCAGGAAAAGCGTCGTGAGCACGATGGCCCAGCCCCACGCCCACAACGGCGAGATGCCGACCATCCAGCCGTGAATCCACGTCATCAGGGTGAGCAGGATTTGGCTGAAATATTTGAAGAAGCCGAAATCCATGATCTTGTCCTGATCCGCCTTGAACGCCTTCGTATTCGCTAGGCGGCGGTATTCCTTCGGGCCGACGTAGAGGGTGCCGGTGAGCGCGGATTCCGCTTTCGGCGCGATCGCATCGACGATAACCTGAACTTCGGCCGAGATGCCGTAGTCAAAGTTGTTTTCGCTGGGGCTGGAGGAAAAATTAACGCGTTTCGTGATGAGTGAGTTGGCCGGTTTGTCGCCAGTGTAAATGCTGGCGAAGAACTTGTTTTTGACGGCAGCCCACGTGAGCGGACCGCCACTCACGATTGACGGTTTTGAGCCGTGCGCGCCCATTCCCAAAAAACCGGAGCTTGCTTCGAGGTCAGAGCGGGGAATGAAGTGCTGGTCGCCGTTGGTTGAGAAGCTGGTCTTGAGCAGCAAGTGATGGTCAGCCTTGTCCTTTGGCGCTGCTGCAGTGCCAAGAGCAAGAGTGACTGGCATCGCCTGCGTCGGCTGATCGCCCGGATTGCGAAACGTTGTTTCGTGGCGAATCTGGTAGGGGTCGGTGGTTTCCCCTGAGTTGGGCGAAAGGACATAGCGTCGGGTGACTTCCAGGCCACTGCCGAGCACCGTGCGGTAGACGACTTCGGTGGCGGTCTGAGAAACACGCTGGTAAAGCGCGGTGCGGTCGAGGCCGGGCGCGTTGACGAACGCCAGAATTGGGTCCGCGTGGAGGGCGTTAAAGACGTAGGGTTCGGGATGCTTTAGTTCCGCCGGGTATTTCTTCATCGCCACTTCGAGCAGAGCACCGCCGGAGTCCGTGAAGCGCGCCTCGATGAAGTCATTGCTGAGCGTCGTGACGGTGGCCTCGGCCGAGTCACGATTGATGGCGGCGAACGCGGTGTTCGCCAAAGCCGTGGTGGCCGATGTCGCCGCGCCGGGCGCGGTCGATCCCGGGGTGGTGGTCGATCCGGGCGTGGCCGTGACGCCCGGGGCTGCGTTCTCACCGCCGGGAACAGGCGCGGGCGGGACGGGCCGGGGCGAAAAGTAGATGAGGGCGAACGCGGCGAGGAGCAGCAGCACGCCGATGGTGGTGTTCTTTTTGTCCATTACGGAGAGGAAAGGCGGGAGGCGGGAGACGTGGGAAAAGAAACGGGCGCGGATCGCACGCACATCCGGCGGAAACGTCGCGGCGGGACCGGATCAAAACCACCGGGATGCAGGGGCGAACACTTCAGCAGCCGGACTGCCGCCAGCACCGTTCCGGCGAGCGCGCCATGGGTTTGAATCGCTTCGGCCGCGTAGTGGGAGCAGGTGGGGGCAAAGCGACAGCCACAGGCGGAACCAAACACCGCGGGCAGCACCGGCGAAAGGGTGCGTTGGTAAATCCGAATCAGGCCCAGCAGCGCGAGGGCGGGCAGGCGCGCGATGAAACGGAGCACTGGCCAAACGCGGGTCCCGGAACTGGCCGGGAGAATCTCAGGATCATGAAGGACGGAGTCGGTATTGGCGGGAAAGTGTGGGCGTGATGCCTCCGCTCCTTGAACTGAAGACCTGGGTGTCATCGGCTTTCGGTGGCCACCGCTGGTGCGATACGTTGGCAGGCTTCGACGAACTTCTGTTCCAGTTCCGGCAACGGGCAATTCGTGGCGGCGGCGCGGGCGATCAGTAAGAGATCGCAGCCCGCGGGGACCGCCTGCTGGTGCAGCCGAAACACTTCGCGGAGCCGGCGCTTGGCCCGGTTGCGTTGGACGGCGATACCGACGCCCTTGTAGGAAGCGATCACGCAGACGCGGGGAGAAGGGTTCGGAGATTCGCCGGCATGGGCCACCGTTTCGCGCCGCTTCCACCAGAGCGTGAAAACCCGGCAGTCGATGCGCCGGCCCTGCTCACGCACGGCGCGGATATCATCCTGACGGCGTAGATGCTGCGCAGCGCGGAAACGCATGGACCGTCGAGGCGGGCGCGTTGAAGTCCACCGGCGAGCACGTCCGCCGTCGCCCTGCGAGCAGGGGCGGTGAAGCGCAGCTGGCGTGGACGCAGGCAAAACTCAGACGACCGTCAGGCGCTTGCGACCTTTGAGCCGGCGAGCTTTGATGACCTTGCGACCACCTTTGGTGGCCATCCGGGCACGATAACCAATCTTGCGGGCGCGCTTTTTGCGGTGCGGGCGGAATGTGGGCTTCATGATTCTTTAAGAAAAAGAGGGTCAGAAGTGCCGGACGAGCAGGGGGGTGTCAAGGGCTGCTTTGGCAGCGTGACGCCTCGACTTTGAACGCCTGCAAATCCGGTCGGTGGGCGGACGCGGCGACGGCAACCCTTCCGCCTAATTTTTCCCTCGGACAACTCCGGTTGGAACGCGCCGTGGCGGGCAGTGAATCGTCTTCAGTCGCGAACCAGGCCGAATGAAATCGGCTCCGGTGGAGCTTGGCTCTTGCTGACTTGTGTGATTTCCGCCAATGCAGAGTTCCATGCCGTCCGAACGATCGCTGATCGAGTCCTTCTTTCAAATGTGGGCGCGAGTGGGCACTCCGCCGGAACTCATCATCGACGTCGGCGCGAACCGCGGGCTGTGGACCCGGCTCGCGATCAAATATTTTCCAACGGCCCAGTTCCTGATGGTCGAACCGCAGCTCCCGCTCAAGAGCCAGTCGGCCGATTTGCTGGACCGGCCGAATGTCATCTGGCTGAGCGCCGGGGTCAGCGATGAAGTCGGCAGCCTGCTGCTTACGCTTCCACCCCGCGACGACAGCGCGAGCTTCAGCATGTCGGCGGAGGACGCGCGCAAGGCGGGGTTTCCGCAAATCGAGGTGCCCGTGCTGACGTTGAACGAAATCGCGCGTCGAGCCGGCCGGATGCCGTCGATCGTCAAGATTGACGCCGAGGGGTTTGACCTGCGGGTTCTGCGCGGCGCGTCAGATCTGTTCGGCAAGACCGATGTCTTCCTGGTCGAGTGCGCGATCTGCTGCACGGCATTCGAGAACACCCTGCAGGCGGTCGGGGCCGTCATGCATGCCCACGGTTATCGGATTATCGACATCACCGATCTGAACCGCAGCCCGAAGAGCGGCTCGCTCTGGCTCTCCGAAGTGGCGTTCCTACGTGAGTCGTCGCCGGTCCTGAAGCACTTCACCAGTTACGAGTGAGGCGGACGTCGGTCCGGATCTCACTTTGCCGGACTGCGCAGGAATTCGAGGAGATCGAAGAACTCCTGTTCGGGCAAAACGGTCTCGAATGCGGCCGGCATCGGCGAGAGCGGCGACGGGGTGATTGATTCGACGGCGGCGCGCGCAAGTTCGATCTCCTGGCCGGTGGCCGGATCCGTGAGCTGGATACGCTGCGGCGACTCGCGCAGGTTCAACCCCGCCCTGGTCTCGCCCGATTTCAGCAGCACCGTCGTCAGACGAAACGCGGGATCAATGTTGCGGCTGGGATCCAGGATGTCCTCCACGAGACGCTGCTGGCTGCGCGAGCTGATCCCGTCGAGACTTGGGCCGATGTTTCCGCCGGTATCCCGAAAACGGTGACACGCCGCGCAGTGAGTGGTGAACACCGTCGCGCCGCGCGCGCGATCGGGCTTGAAGCCGCCGGCCGCGCCGAGCCGCTGGGCAATCAGCGCGTCGAGCCGCGCGTCCTCCGGCGGCAAGGCCTGCGTGAGAGCGGCCGCGCGATCGCGCAACGCCGCGGGCCGCTTCTCCAGCGCCAGCACCACGTGACGATGACGCAGCAGCGCCGGTCGCACGCGTCCGCCGGCGGCAAGCTCCATCAGATCGGCGGCACCGGCATCGCTTTTCGCGAGGGCGATCGCGAGGCCCAGCGCCAGATCGGCGGACGCGGTGGCAAACGCCCCGGACAGGGCCGCGCGCGCGGTGTGGTCGGATGCCCCCGGGCGACCTGTGGTGGACATTGCGACGCCGATCACGTCGGCGGCAGCGCGGCGCAGGCCGTTGGGGGCGGTGCTCGTGACAATCTCGATGGCGACCTGTTCGGTTTCATCCGCGGTCGCCGCCAAGGCCCGCAGCGCGGCGATGCGGTTCGCCTCCCGGGCTTTGCCGTCGAGCGCGACGCGGCGCAGAGGCGGGACTTTCTCGGCGAACGTCAGCGGCTTGAGCGCGGTGATGGCGCGCAGTGACTTCGCCGGGTCGGAATCCGCCACGGCGGTCGTCAGCGCCTGCTGCATCCACGCCGCGACCCGGGGCGGCAGACTGCGATCGGGTTTGGCGGCGAGCGTCGCGAGACCTTCGGCAAACGCGAGCTGCTGCGAGGCCGGCACGCGTTGCAGGGCGGGCAGCAGCGGCTCGATGCTCGCGAGCCGATCTGTCGGCAGCTGAAGCACGGCGTGCCGGGCAAATTCGCCGACGCGCGCGCCGGCGAAACGGGTGCGATCCAGATGGGCGAGCAGGAACTCCGCGGCAGCCGGAGTCGCGACGGCCACAGAGACGTCAGCCACGCGATCGGCCGCGGCAGCGTTTGCCGCGGCCCAGTCGTTCAGCGTCGCCGCCGTCGCGACGAGCGCGTGATGCTTCAACGCGAGCCGCAGGGCATACACCAGTTCGGTGTCCGTCTCTGGCGCCTTGGCCAGCATCGTCAGCAACAGCGGTCCGCCCCACGGCTGCGGATGGCGCGCGAGGGCATCGGCGACGATCCGCCAGCTGTGACCTGGCAGGCTGCGGTACGGCGTCGGGGCCGTCGCGCCCACTTCGGTTGCGCCCGCGGGGCCCACGATCCCCGTAAACAATTCCTCGGCTTCGGCCGGCAGCGCTTCACGCGCCACCAGCACGCGCAAGGCGGCGTGCGCCACCGCGCTGTCGGGACGCGTAAGCGCGCGACGGATCAGCGCGTCGTCCGCGCGTTGGAGTCGCTCCAGCGCGAAGAACAGCGGGAGCGCGGCGGTCCCGTCCGCCTCCATCCGGCCCGTATCCACGATCCCAGATACGGCTACGCTGATCGCGGGCGCGACAGTCGCGGCGTCGGGGCGGTTCATCAGCTCGGCGAAGGCGAGCGAGCGCACGATCAGGTTGGAGTCCGACAGCCGCGCCACGAGCGCCGTCGATGCTTCACGCGCGAGATTGGGCAGCGTCGGCGACGCCAGGGAGCCGTCGAGTCCCCGCCACACTACGCGCCAAATCCGGCCGTGCGCGCGATCGCGCGCCGGATGGGTGAGTGGCACTTCGTAGTGGCCGATGATCGGATTGTAGAAGTCCGCGATCCACAGCACACCGTCGGGTCCGAGTTTTACCTGCACCGGGCGAAACGCCGGGTCGTCGCTGGTGAGAAAGTCGGGCTGGCGCGTGGCCTGCGGCGTGGAGCCGCGCCAGTCGAGCCGGGTGCGGTTGACGCGGCGCGTGACGGGATTGCCGTTGAAGAGATTGTCGCGGAACTCGGCGGGAAACTGCGTGGCAGAGTAATGGGCGATGCCGGCGATCGCGCTCGAGCCGTGATCGTCGGTCGTGATCGCCGGCGCAAAGCCGAGACCATCGTGCTCCTTGCCGATGCCTTCGTAAAAGCCGCCGGGCACGAGCAGGTACACGGGCTTCGAGTGGGAATCGGCCGTGTAGAGATCGCCGCGGGCGTCGAACGCGAGGCCGAACGGATTCGTCTGCCCGTTGACGAACACCTCGAAGCGCGAGCCGTCCGGACGAAACCGATACGTGTTGCCGCTCGTGAGCGCGACCGTCCGGCCGTTGCGATCGACGACCTCGCTCGCGTTGGCGAAACCGTGCGTGCCGTAGACCCAGCCGTCGAACCACTGCCAGTAACTCGACGACATGCCGTGCGTGTCCTTGAAGCCGAAGCCGTCGTAGAGTTTCTCGCGCACGTCAGCCTTGCCGTCACCGTCCGTGTCGGTGAGCCGCCAGATCGCGGGAATCGAAAACACGAGCGCCGAGTCACCCATGGCGCCCGGGGCCCGCGGCAGCGGCAGCACGCCGACCGGAATGTTCAGGCCGTCTGCGAAGACCGTTGATCGACGCGCCCGCCCGTCCGGCCCGAAGTCCGACAGGATGCGCACGCTATCGAGGCCGTGCTCCGCCGGCTCGGGCGGCATCGACATGGCGCGAAACGCGAGATTGTTGTCGTCCCAGTTCTTTTGAAACGACGCGATCGGCTCGCCCACCGCATCACGCCGCGCGGGCCACGGATAGAGCGTCGAGCCGGTGACCCAGACGCGGCCGGCGGAATCGAAGGCGACGTTGAGCGGCTTCTGGATTTCGGGCTCCGCCGCGACGAGTTGAATTTCGAAACCCGGTGGGACGTGAAACCGCGCGCGTTCCTCCGCGGGCGGTCGGAGCGTGGTGTCGGGAGCGTCACCGCGTTGCGCGCAGGCGACGGCGTGGCCCAGGCAGAGAACGGTGGCGAGGAAGCAAACGCGGCGGTGATGCACGGAGGGAAGGGAAGATAGAATGGAACGTCGGTCACGCGATTCGCGCGCGGCGTGCAGTCAGACGGGCGGCGGCCGCCGTGCAAGCCAGGCGCGGATCACCCGGCCGGCGTGGCGCGAGCAGCGCCGCACGGCGGGTCTCACTTCGGTTCGGTCGTGAGGAAGAGCAGCAGTTCCACCGCTTCCCGCGCGGGCAGCGCTTCGAGCAGGCCGGCGGGCATGAGCGACTGCGTGGTGACCTCGCGGGACTTCACGTCGGTCTTCGGCACGTTGACCGACTCGGTCATCGTGCGGACGATCAGCGCGGTGTCCGACTCCTTCTCGATCATCCCCGACACGACGGAGCCGTCGCGCTTCGTCACGAGATTCAACTGGAAATCGGTGCCGACGACGGCGTTCGGATCGACGATGTTCTCGAGGAAGTAATCGAGGCCGTTGCGCCAGGTGCCGTTGAGATTGGGCCCGAGTTTGCCCGCGCTGTCGGTGGCGTCGAGGGCGTGGCAGGCGGCGCACAGGCGTTCGAACACCTGGCGTCCGGCTTTAACGTCATAGGACCAAAGCGGCGCCTCGCGGAACGTGTCGCGCAGTCGCGCGATCGTGACCTTGGCGTCGCTGGACGAGTCTGCTGTCCGACCCCACACGCGTTCGAGCGCGGTGGAGACGGCCGGGTCGCGCAGGTTGCGCAGCTGGCGCGCGTGCAGCGCCGTGAGCGACTTCTTCTCGATGGCGCCAGTCTCCACGCCGCGCAGCAGCGGCAGGGCGAGCACGGGCTTGCTCGTGAGCGCGGCGAGTGCGGCGGTGCGGTCGGTGGCGTTGAATCCGGCGAAGCGTGAAATCAGTCCCGCCGCCACCGCCGGGGCGTCGGCGGCGTTGGACAGGAGCGGGATGACCGAGGGCCTGAGCTCGGCATCGTCGAGCAGTTTCACCAGCAGGGCCGTCGATTCGGTGTCGCCGGCGCGCCGCAACAAATCAAGCGCCTGCCGGCGTTCCGCGAGCGGCGTGGCGGTCGTGGCAAGTCGGGTACGGATCGGCCCGAGCACGGTCTTGTCGCCGAAGAGCGCGGAGAGTTGCTCCCACGCGCCGCGGATCGCGTTGTCCGTCGTGGCGCCAAACCGCGCCGTGACCTGCGTCCACGCGGCGGGCATCTTGAGGCCGGCTTCGCTTTCGAGTGAAAACGCGAGCACGCGCAGGGCCCGCTGCGCGCCGGCGTCCGGCAGCGCGCTGGTTGCGCCGATGCGTTGCGCGATGCGGTCGCGGCCCTCGGCGGTGCGTGCGGCGAACCAGACGATGGAGTCGCTCACCGACGGCAACGGCGTGCGGGCCGCGAGGTCGAGGGCGCGGGGCACGTCGGCGGCGACGGACGAGGCGAGGGCGTACCACACCATCTTCGGCAGGAAGCGGTCGTTCGCATCCTCGCCGTGCGTTGCGAGGGCGGCTGCGATTGGCCAGCGGGCGGCGAGCGGCAGCGTGGGAACGGCCGAGGCGACGGCGAGACGGACGTGGGCGGAGGGATCGGTTTGGGCCAGGCGCAGGAGGTCGGAGGCGGAGACGGCGACCGGTGGCGGTCGCGGTCCAGATTCGGTGCCGAGCTGGACGGCCCACGCGCGGACCACGTCCGAGCTGTGACTGAGCGCGGCCGTGAGGCGGGTGGCATCGAGCTGCTGGGTCACGTGCAGCGTCCACAGCGCGCGGAGCTGCGACGAGACGTCGGCCGTCGTATCCGCGGCCTGGGCACGAAGGGCTGCGAGGGCCGGGGCATCGATCGCGCGAGTCGCGGCGCGTTCCTGGAGCACGCGGCGCGCGACGCGGACGAACCATTCGTTGCGATGCGTGTGCAGCGCGGCGAGCTCGGCGTCGCTGGCGGACGCCAGGTTGATTTTCACCGGCTTGTAGGTCGCGCCCCACGCGATGCGATAGAGCCGGCCGTTGGTGCGATCCCAGAGTTCCGTGTTGGGATTGTGACAGTGTTGCGTATCGCTCCAATCGACGACGTACACGGCGCCGTCGGGCCCGTACTGCAGATCCACGGGCAGGTAGGTCGCATCCGGCACGAAGCTCAGATCGTAGCCGGCGTGGAACGTCTCGTACGCCGAACCGGTGCGCACGTTGGTCTGATGATTGATCTGGTGGCCGTGAAGATTGTGCGTGAACAGATGATCCCGATACGTCTCGGGCCAGTTGTCACCGAGGTAGATCATCGTGCCGACATGCGAGTGGCCGCCGTAGACTGCCGTTGTGCCTGCTTTGCCGGCTCCGCCTTCGCCGCTGTCGTAGCGGGCCGAGGCCATGAGGAAGTTCTTCAACTCCGGCGCAAAGCCCGGCGCGCGGTTCGAGATGAACGGCGCGTAGTCGTTGTTCGCCTGGTTCCAATAGTGGCCGTTGCGGATCACGTAAGAGGTGCCGCCGCCGCCGTGGAAACTGCGGCAATGCGTCATGAAGAGGTGGCCGACGGCGTTGAAGTCCAGGCCCCACTGGTTGCTGCCGCCATGGGAGAAAACTTCGAATTCGTGCCGCACCGGATGGTAACGCCACACGGCCGCGCGGACTTTCTGCCGCTGGTCCGCGGGCGCGCCGGGCTTGCCCACGAGCGAGTGCGTGAACACGCCGTGGCAGCCGTAGAGCCAGCCATCCGGACCCCAGGTGAAACTGTTGAGCGTCTCGTGCGTGTCCTGAAATCCCCACCCATCGAGCAGGATTTGCGGCGGGCCGTCCGCGACGTCGTCGTGATTTTTGTCCGGAATGAAAAGCAGGTGCGGCGCGGCGCCGACCCACACGCCGCCGAAGCCGACCTCGAGGCCGCTGACCAGATTCAAACCCTCGGCAAACGTCTTCTTCGTCTCGAACGCGCCGTCGCCGTCCTTGTCCTCGAGGATGATGATGCGATCCTTGCCTTTGCCCTCGGGCTGCTTGTTCGGGTAGCTGAACGCCTCGGCGATCCAGATCCGGCCCCGTTCGTCGAACGCGAAGGCGATCGGCTGATGGACCTCCGGCTCCGCGGCGATGAGCTCGGCTTGGAAACCGGCCACGAGTTTCATGCCGGCGACGAGCTTCTGCCCGGGCGCGTTGGCGACGGCCGTGGGCTTCGCCGGGTTGTCGCGCAGGTGCCAGAGCACGGGACTCTCGCGGAGACGGGTGAGGTCGTCGACGCCCGGGACGCGCCGCAGGGGCGGATCGCCATTCCTGCGCGTGACGCCGATGCTCTCGGCCTTGGCGGACGCGGCCCGTTGCGCCGCGGTGATCGGCGGCGGGGGCGTGGTGCGGCCGAGGGTCGTGAGTTGAAGATTGCGAAACTGGACCTTCACCGGGCCCGGGCCGCTGTGCAGTTGCAACGCGATCAGTCCGGACAGGTCGGCCTCGTTGGTCTGATGATCGTCGAGCACGGAGACGCGCGTGCCGTTGATCCAGACCTCGACGTGCGAGGCGCTCGCGAGAATGCGGTACGTGTTCCAGCCACCGGCGGGTTTGGGCAACGCTAGGAAGTCGGCGGGTTCGCCGAATTTTTCGCTCCAACGCCGGCCGTCGGGCGCGATTGAAACGCGATCGCCGCGTTCGACGAGCAGCTTGCGGCCGTGTTCGTCGTAGATCCGGCCGAGCCACACCGCGCCCTGATCCATGTCGGCCTGGTAACCGGCAGCGTGGCCGTCAGCGCCTTTTCGCGCGCGAAACATGATGCCGGAGTTGGCGCTCGGATCGCCGCTCAGGCGGAACTCCGCCGTCAGTTCAAAGTCCGCGACCGCGCCCTTCCAGTAGATGAACTCGTTTTTCGCGAGCCGCTGGCCGGCGGCAATCGTGCCTGTGATGGCACCGTCCTCGACGCGCCAGCTCTGCGGATTGCCTTCCCAGCCGGCGAGCGTGCGGCCGTCGAAGATCGACTGCGGGGCGGGCGTCGCGGCGGAGAGCAGGAGGCAGGAGACGGGGGACAGGAGCCAGATGACCGAGGAGGCGAGACGGGGGCGATTCATGAACGGGAAAAGGGACTGGAGTTGACCGGGCGCATGACGGGCCCGCCCGGTTCGGTGAGCCGCGGTTATTTCTTCTGGGAGAGCAGCACGGCGGTGCCGCGCTTGTTGCCGACGACGATGTCGGGCCGGCCGTCGCCGTTAACGTCGGCGGCGACGATCTGCGTGCCGACGCCCGTGGTGTTGTCGATGAGATGTGCGACGTAGTTGGCCGTGCCGTTGGCGCCGCGGCGCAGGAGAAACGCGTACAGCACCGGCGCGGCATCGGGCTGCGCGTCGCCTTTCGGGCCGTGCGCCCACCAGCGCTTGCCCGTCAGGATGTCGAGGACACCGTCGCCGTCGAAGTCCACCAGGTCGATCGCGTGCAGCTGTGCGAACTGCACGCCGTTGATCAGCTCGGCCTCCACGGGCGAGGTGATGCGGTGTTCCTTGAAGGAAATCGCGCCGTCGGTCGCCCGCGTTTGCTCAAACCAGGAGAGGCCGAAGCCGTGGGCGTGAAGGCTCGTGACGACGTCGCCCAAGCCGTCCTGGTTGACATCGTAAACGTACATCTGCGCGCCGCCGCGGGAAGGCGTGCCGGCGAAGGGAAACTTGTGCTGCTTCCACACGGGATCGCCCGCGAGCGACGCCGGTTGCTCCCACCAGCCGTCCTTTTCCAGGATGTCGTTGCGGCCGTCGCCATTGACGTCACCGAAACCGAGCCCGTGCGTGAAACGCTGCCAGCCGCCCGGCGGCGAGATCGGATGAAACACCCACGGCGTCGACGGTGCCTTCGCATCCCATGTCGCGTAGCCGATCCGGCCGCGGCTCGTACAAAGGAGGACCGGCGGCTTGTCTGCGCCAAGCACGCGGCCGAAGGTCGGCGATTCGTTGTCGACTGGGAGCATTACCACGTTGCGCCGCCACGGGCCGCCTTTGGCTCCAGGATTCTGATACCACGAGGCGTCGACGCCCGGAAAGCCGAGCACGAGGATGTCGTTCCAGCCGTCGCCGTTGAAGTCGTGGGTGAACGCGAAGAAGTTGTCCGAGTAGCGCAACGGGTCCCAGGGCAGCGCGGGATAGTATTCGTGCCGCACCTTGAAGTCGGGCCCTTCCCACCAATACGGGCCCGAGATGGCGTCGGGTTTCCCGTCGTTGTTCAGGTCGCCGAACGTGGCGCCCTCGCTGAAGAACACGTCGTTCAGCGTGAGCTTGCGGTAGGAAGCGACGCCAGGATCGGCAGCCCAGAGGGCGGCGGGCAGCGCGATGAGGACGGGCAGGAGGCGGGACGCGATCGGACGGAGGTTCATGACGGAGGAAAGCGGCAGCGTGGAAACGGATTCCTGAAGGCGAAAGCGGGGCGGGGAAACGCGAGCGGGGGACCGGCGGAAACAACCAGTCCGGTGGAGACGACGCAATAATCGTTCGAGAATTTTCCGGATGAATTGGGCGCGTGCACGGCCCGGGCGCGCAGGTGCCCCACCTGCAGCAATCGGTTTCTTCCGCTGCAGGCCGGAGGCCTGCGCTCCCAGAAGTCGCTCCTTCGTGCGCGGGGCGAGAAACCGCTGTCCAAGTCCCGCGTCTCCGGCCAGATTCCCGCGCCATGCGCATCGCTGTCCTCTCCGACACGCACGACTTGTTTCCGGCCAACCTGCCCGGGCGCATCCGCGGGGCCGATGAAATCTGGCACCTCGGTGACGTGTGCGAGCCGGAGACGCTGGACGAACTCGAGCAGCTGGGGCTGCCCTTGCTGGTGGTGGCGGGAAACTGCGATGCGCATCCGTGGCCCGAGATGATCACCGCGACGCGGGGCGATCTGCGGTTTCATCTCGTGCACATTCCGCCGCGGCGCGTGCCGGCGGGCGTGAACGTGGTGTTGCATGGCCACACGCATGTGCCGCGTGACGACACCGATCCGGCGGGCGTGCGGTGGTTGAATCCCGGCTGCATCACGCGACCGAACCGCGGTGCGCCGGCGAGTTTCGCGTGGCTCACGGTGGAGTCTGACCAGCCGCTGCGCTGGGAACTCGTGCGGCTGTAGCGCGTCTCCGGATACTGTCGATCCTGTCCGCGCCGCATCGTGAATCCGAAGCTCTGGCCCAACCTCATCAGCGGACTCCGCATCGCGCTGATGCCGGCGGTGCTGATGTCGGCGATCGCGGGCTCGAAGCTGTGGTTCGTGGTGTTTCTGGCGGCGTCGCTGCTCACGGATGCGCTCGACGGCTTCCTCGCCCGGAGGCTGAACGCGTTCACGGAATTCGGCCGGAAGCTCGACAGCGCGGCCGACTACCTGACGCTGACGACCGGCCTGGCGGGCATCGCGCTGCTGTGGCCTGAGCTGATGCGGCGCGAGCTGCCGTGGATCGCGGTCGGCCTGACGGCGTTTTTCGGCGTGATCGTGGTCGGCCTGGTGCGACTCGGCCGGCCGCCGTACTACCATACGTGGGCGGCGAAGATCGGCGTGATTGGCTGCGCGCTGTCGATGATCCCCTTGCTGACGGAGTGGTCGGCGGTGCCGTTTCACGTGATGATCGTGCTGCAGACGCTCGCGGGCGTGGAGGAGATCGTGATCATCCTGCTGGTGCCCTGGCATGAGGGTGAAATCGCGACGGTGTGGCATGCGTGGCGGGCCCGGCGGGAGCGTGGGCGCTGAAGTCCCCGAGGTTGCGATCGCATCTGCCTCGTTGGCCGGCGGGAGGACGCATTCTTCTGGCGCTGCGGCGTGCGTTAAGCCAGACGGTTGCGGGCGGCGTTGGGCCTCCCGCTTACCCCCATTCCAGCCATGACAATCACGCGCCGCGGTCTGCTGAGGTCGACAGGGCTCCTTGCCGGCGGCACGGTGCTCTCTGCCGACGGCGTCGGGGCGACGCCGTCCCCTGCGAAGGTGGTCGACGGCCCTGAACCGGCCGATGTATTCGACTACGAGCAGCTCGCGCCGGGGTACATGACGGCGATGGCCTGGGAGTATGCGGCGGGTGGGGCGGCCGACGAACTCACCCTGCGTTGGAATCGCGAATCGTACGAGCGCATGCGGCTCCGTCCGCGGGTGCTGGTCGACGTGTCGCAGCTCGACACGCGCTTGACGTTGTTTGGTCGCGAGCTGCCGCATCCCATCCTGCTGGCACCGACTGCGTATCACAAACTCGCGCACGCCGAGGGCGAGGTGGCCACGGCGAAAGGCGCGGGTGCGGCGGGGGCGACGTTCGTCCTCAGCACCTCGGCGACGGCGACGATCGAGGAGGTGGCGCAAGCCGCCACCCAGCCATTGTGGTTCCAACTCTATGTGCAGCCCGACCGGGAGTTCACCCGCGCGCTGGTGCGGCGGGCCGAGGCGGCCGGCTACCGGGCGTTGGTGGTCACGGTGGACACGCCGGTCCTCGGCCCGCGCTACCGTGAGACGCGCGCCAAGTTTACGCTGCCGCCCGGGGTCGAACGCGCGAACCTGCGGGGCCTGAACACCGCCACGGGCGGGCACCGGCCCGGTGAGGCGAGCATTTACAGCGCGCTGCTCGATCCCCGACTGACGTGGAAGGAAATCGAGTGGCTGCGGGGCGAAACGAGACTTCCGGTGCTGCTCAAGGGCATCCTGACGGCCGAGGATGCCGCGCGGGCGGTGGAAGTCGGCGCGGCGGGCATCATCGTCTCCAATCACGGTGGCCGGAATCTGGATACAGTGCCCGCGACCATCGATGCGCTCCCGGAGGTGGTCGCCCGCGCCGGCGGCCGCGTGCCCGTGCTCGTCGATGGCGGTATTCGCCGCGGCACCGACATCCTGAAAGCGATCGCCACGGGCGCGACCGCGGTGCTCATCGGCCGGCCGTACGTTTACGGCTTGGCGGTCGGGGGCGCAGACGGCGTGGCCCGCGTGGTGAACATCCTCCGCCGCGAATTCGAGATGGCGATGGCGCTCACGGGCCGGACCTCCCTTTCGCAGATTGATTCCACGGTGTTGTGGCGTTGACGCCGGTGCGGCAAATCGTCACTTCGGAAAACGGATGAACGACGATGGGCAGCAGTCTCTGCTCGGGCTTTTTGCGCCCGCCGCTGGTGTGCACCACGTGCCGCCGGTGGCGCCACGTCCGCATCCGCCGCAAGCGTCGCATCCGACCGCGGGCGGCATCGTGTTTGAACGCAGTCACCGCGCGCTGAACTACCGGCTCACGCTGCGGCGCGACGGCACGGCCGTGGCGGTGATTCCAGCGCGCGGGTCCGAACGCGAGGCGTTGCGCTTCGTCGAACAGCATCGCGACTGGCTTGAGCGCGCGCGGGCCCGTCAGCGGCAGCGGCCGCGCGCGGCCGAGGTGTGGACGATCGGCACGCATCTGTTGTGGCGTGGCGAGATGGCGGAGGTGCGGATCGCTGCCACCGGCGAGCGGCCGCAGGTGTGCCTCGCGGCGGATGTGTTTCGCGTGCCGCAGATCGAGGGCGACCTGCGGCCCACGCTCGAGGCGCATTTCGCGCGACGGGCCAAAGTGGAACTTCCTGCCCGTGCCTGGGAGCTCGCGGCGGTCACGGGGGTGGAAGTGAAACAGGTCACGGTCCGCAACCAGCGTTCGCGCTGGGGATCGTGTTCCGCGAACGGCACGATTTCACTCAACTGGCGGCTGGTGCAGACACCGGATTTCGTGCGCGACTACATCATTTACCACGAGCTGATGCATCTCCGGGAGATGAACCACTCCGAGCGCTTCTGGGCCCGGGTCGAGGAAGTGTGCCCCGAGTGGCGCGGCGCCGAAACGTGGATTAAGCGCAACGGCGCGCTGGTCGGACTCTGAAATTGCGGAGTGGGGATTGCAGACTGCGGATTGGCGGACCGGAGACCGGAGACCGGAGACCGGAGACCGGAGACCGGAGACCGGAGACCGGAGACCGGAGACCGGAGACCGGAGACCGGAGACCGGAGACCGGAGACCGGAGACCGGAGACCGGAGACCGGAGACCGGAGACCGGAGACCGGAGACCGGAGACCGGAGACCGGAGACCGGAGACCGATTCACGCGGTTCGAAAAAATCCGAAATCCGCAATCCGAAATCCGCAATTCTCCACTAACGCCAGTCGAGCAACTCGACCTCGAAAATAAGCGTGGCCTTCGGCGGAATCGTCGGGCGTCGGCCTTTGTCGCCGTACGCGAGCCAGTGCGGAATGATCAACGTGCGCTTCTCGCCCTTCTTCATGCTCATGAACGCCTCGTCCCAGCCGCGAATCACCGCACCGGTGCCCACGCGAAACACGAACGGCACGCCCTTCCGGTAAGAGCTGTCGAACGCCGTGCCGTCGAGCAGCCGGCCCTCATAGTGCACAATCAACTCCTCGCCCACCGTCGGCGTGACCGTGCCGGTGCCGGGCGCGCGCACCACATAGCGGAGACCGGACGGCAGCTTGTGCGCGGTACCGAAGAGTTTCCCGATCGTCTGCTCGTCGTCGACGGAGTACTGCGGGTACTCCTTGTTCAACGCTTCCCGCATCGCCGTGTTGATCGGGCGGCCGGAATTCTTGCGCCACAACAGGCCCGAACGCGTGACCAGCGCCGCGGTGATCAGGATGACGCCAAGCAGGGCCAGATAGAAAAAGCTTCGCATGAAGAGAGAGACGGAGCTGTAGGCGAGACGCGACGGATTGGCAAACCTGCAGGCGCGTTCCCGGGCGACGTCCGCCCGCACGGCGTCGGCGGCGCGGCGCCCTCCACCGCGAAACGTCCGCTCAGGACGTCGCGGCCCGGGCCTTCTCGATCACGGAATTGATGATGGTGACCAGCGCTTCCTTCACGAAGGGCTTGGGCAGGAAGTCCGCGAGACCGCGGCCGACGAAGCGTTGCACCACGGCCTCCTCGCCGTAGCCGCTGGTCAGCACGACGGGCAGGTTGGGTGAAATCATCCGCATCGCGATCAGCGTGTCCTCGCCGTCGAGCTTCGGCATCGTGAGGTCGAGCAGCACGGCGTCGAATTGCATCGGGTCACGACGTAATTTCACGAGCGCGTCCTCGCCGTCGGTCGCGCTGATCACGGCATAACCAGCCGACATCAGCACCGCGCCGGCCAGATCGCGCACGGTGGAATCATCGTCGACGACCAGCACCGTGCCGCGCGCGGGCGTGTTGCCGCCAAAGGTCGGTGGCGTGCCGCGGGCCGGCGTCGCCACGACGGGGAAGAAGAGCTCGAAGGTCGAGCCGACGCCCACCTGGCTCGACACCCGGATGCCGCCGCGGTGGCCGTGCACGATGCCGATGACCGCCGCGAGGCCGAGGCCGCGGCCGACGAACTTCGTCGTGAAGAACGGCTCGAAGATGTGACCGATGGTCTCGGGCGCGATGCCGCAGCCCGTATCCTTCACCTCGAGACAGATGAACGTGCCGGGCTCCATCTCCGGGCCGGGCGTCATCGTGAGCATGTCCATCGGCGTGAGCGTCACACGCTCGGTGCGGATGGTGACCGTGCCGGGGCCGGGACCGATGGCCTCGGAGGCGTTCGTGACGAGGTTCAGCAGCACCTGGTTGATCTGCGACGGATCACCGCGCAACGGCGGCAGCCCGAGGCCGAGTTGCATGTCGAGCGCGACCTTCTTCGTGACGGACAGATTCAGCAGCGGCACCGATTGCTGCACGGCGACATTGAGATCGATCAGCCGGACGACGATGCGGCCCTTGCCCGCGTAGGCGAGGAGCTGGCGGCAGAGATCGGCGGCGCGCTGGGCCGACGTTTCCACCTGCGCGAGGAGATGATCGATGTTGGTCGAACCGCGGGCGAGTTCCCCGCGCGCGAAGTTCGCATGGCCGAGCACGCCGGTGAGGAGATTGTTGAAGTCGTGGGCGATGCCGCCGGCGAGGACGCCGATGCTTTCCAGCTTCTGCGACTGCAGGAGGCGCCGCTCGAAATCGAGTCGTTTGCGCTCCGCCTGCTTGTGCGAGCTGATGTCCTGGAATGTCGCGACGCAACCACGCGGCTCGCCGTTCGCGTCGCGGATCGGCACCGCGTTGACGATGACGTCGAGGGTCACGCCGTCATGGCGCGTGATGTTCTCCTCGAAGTCACGGACCGTGGTGTTCTCCGTGACGGCGCGTTGCATCGGCAGCTCTCCGGGATCGAGCTCGCGACCATCGTGCATCACTCGTGCGAGCGCGGGGGCGGCAAACGGCGGCGCGGAAAGCGAGGTGTTGTGCGCGCGCGGCAGACCCATCAGATCGGCGAACGCCTCGTTCGAACGGAGATTGCGGCAGCTGGCGTCGGTGGCGATCGCCACGCCCACCGGCAGCACCTTGAAGAGCGACTGAAGTTCCGTGACGTGACTCTGAAGCTCGGTGTTGAGCCGCAGCACCTCGGCCTCGGCCTCGCGGCGATCCTCCGCCTCCTTGAGCAGGCGGGTGTTGTCGGTCGTGAGCAACGCGATCCGCCCCGTGAGCTCCTGCTCGCGTGCCGCTCCTTCTGCCCGCACGTCGTCGGCGGTGGGCAGCGCATGAAGCTGCGGCCGGGTGCGTTGCAACGCGATCATCGCGCCGACGGATCCCACTGCGAGCAGCCCCTTGGCAAACGTGCTCACCGCCAGCAGCGGAACCCACAGTCCTGCGAGCGCGATGGTGTGCGTGAAACCGACGGCGAAAAGAAACGCTGCGATCACGGTCACCGCCGAGGGAAAGAGGCTGCCCGGGCGTTCGCCGCGGCGCAGCGTTTGCAGCATCATCCAGCCCATCGCCACGCAGGCCAGCGCCGTCACGGCGTCGGCCAGGGAGTGAACGGCGACGACTCCCGGATGCCAGGTGGCGGCGTTGCCCTGCAGGAGAAAATTATTTCCGGGGCTGGAGAAAGTACCGGTCATGTTCAACAACGCTCGTCACGCTGGATGGATGCGCAACTGCAGCAACGCGACTGATGTAAAACTCCGGTGAGATTGGCAAGCCGCGCCACGGCTTCGGGCGAAATGGCCGACCGGGAGCGAGCGGCGTGGACGCGGACGATGGCGCGCATGTTCACTTTTTGCCGAGGAGTTCGAGGGCGGCGCCGGTCATGGCGGTGACGCCTGTCTTGATCGTGGGTTCGGGCAGCGGAGCGAATTTACTCGAGTGCAACGACGGCAGCGGCTGACCGCTCCGCTCGCTCTCCGCGACCTTTTCCGGGGCGACGGCCCCGAGGCGAAACAGGCAGATCGGCACGCGCTCGGCCGTGCGACCGTAACGGCTGAAATCCTCGCCACCCATTTCCGGCTCGATCGTCTTCACCCGATCGCTGCCGAGCCAGGCGGTGAGCGCGCCGCGCACGCGCTGGGTCAGGGCGGGATCGTTGTAGTTCGCGGGCGTGAACTCGCCCTCCGACATCGTCACGATGGGCATCCGATCGTCGGGGATCCCGGATGCGATGGCCTCACCGCGGCAGATGCGTTTGACCGCTTCGATCGTGCGCGTCCGCACCTCGTCGGTGTACGAGCGCAACGTGAGCTGCAGCTTCACCTCGTCGGGAATGATGTTGTGCTTCGTGCCGCCGTGAATCGAGCCGACCGTCACCACGGCCGGGTCGACGGGACGCGTTTCACGGCTGACGATCGTCTGGAGCGCGAGGACGATCTTGGCCGCGAGCACGATCGGATCCTTCGTCGTGTGCGGATAGGCGCCGTGGCCGCCGATGCCGCGAACCGTGATGTCGATCGAGTCCACGTTGGCCATGCTGTAGCCTTCGATCGTGCCGACCGTTCCCGCCGGGAGCGTGGCCATGTCGTGCAGCGCGATCGCGAAATCGGGCTTGGGAAATTTGGTGTACAGGCCGTCGGCGAGCATCGCGCGGGCACCGATGCCGCGTTCCTCCGCCGGCTGGCCGATCAAGACGAGCGTGCCGGACCAGCGTGCCTTCAACGACGCCAGCATCCGGGCCGTGCCGGCGAACACCGTCATGTGAATGTCGTGCCCGCACGCGTGCATCGTCGCGACCTCGCGGCCGGCGAGATCCTTCACGCGCGTCTTGCTCGCATACGGGAGCCCGGTCTCCTCCTCGACCGGCAGGCCGTCGAGATCGGTGCGAATGAGCAGCGTCGGTCCCGGTCCGTTCTTCAACACGCCGACGACGCCGAAACCACCGACGCGTTCGGTGACCTCGAAGCCGGCGTTGCGCAGTTCGCGGGCAACTATCCCCGCGGTGCGCTCTTCCATGAGCGAGAGCTCCGGCCGGCCGTGCAGGTCCTGGTAGAGCGCGTCGAGCGACGGGTAGTCGGCAGCCACCTGGCTCGCGACGGTTTCACGGAGCGCTGCATCCGCGGCGCCGATACACGGCACGAGCGCGAGGGCGGAGACGAGGACGGCGAGGCGGGCGCGGGTGTTCATGAGCGAATGGAAAGAGGAATTAGGGCAGAGAGAGAAGATGTACCCGGGAGCGCCGACGTCCCGCCGGCATTCCGACCGCAGCAGGCCGGAGGCCGGCGCTCCCGCAGGCGAGATCACGGCGAGAAGAGTGTCGGCTCCAACTTGGCGATCAGCCCGTCGATCAACGCGTCCGTGTGCAGTTTGAGTTTCTGGCCCGGCGGGAGTGGCTGATCCGGCGTCGCGGTTTTCTGCTGTGCGGCGAACGTGGTATCGCGGGTTGCGACCGCGGCCTTGAGAAACGCCTCCTTCACCTCGTGCATCGCGCCGCTCTCGGTGAATTCCTTCGCGGTGCCGGGCCGGCCGACAAACCGTGGCGTGAGCTCGTCACCGATCCACACGCGCCACTCATCGTCGTCGGCGAAGTACGCGGCGACGGCGCCGCGCTGGGCCACGCCGAGTTTGGCGGCGAGCGCGCGCATGAACGCGCCGGGCACGGCGTCCTCGGCCGCGCTCGGCGATTTCGCGAAGAGGCGCGCGACGATGCGCAGGCCGGTCGCGCGCTCGAGGTTGGCGAGCTTGATGTTGAAGGCCCGCGCGCGGGCCGGCTCGGTGGGCAGCAGTTTCGCGGGATCGTCGAAGTGCGCGGCGGGTCCGGGTTCGACGGCGGCGGTGTAGCTCTTCGTCTTCGCCTTCAACGCCGCGAGCGCCGCGTCGTCGGCGCGAAACGCGCGCGCGGACGCTCCGAGGCGCAGGATCTTCACCGTCATGGCGTCGCCCTGCTTGATCTGCGGCAGCACGGCGAGCCCGCGTACGACCCGACCGAATACGCTGTGCAGGTAGTTCAGGCGGTTGAGCTCGCGGAGCGTGAGAAAGAACTGGGAGCCGTTCGTGTCGGGGCCATCGTTGGCCATCGAGAGGATGCCGTTGGTTTCGTGGCGCAGGCCGGCGGCAAACTCGTCGGGGAAGGCATAGCCCGGCCCGCCGTCGCCGGTCGCCGTCGGATCGCCGCCCTGCACTACGAAGCCCGGGACGACGCGATGAAACGTGAGGCCGTTGAAGAATGGTTTGCGCGGCGCGGGACCGAGCTTGCCCTCGGCGAGGCCGACGAAGCTTGCCACCGTGAGCGGCGCGCGGGTGAAGAACAGCTCGCACGTGACGTTGCCGCGTGGCGTGCCGATCTCGGCGTAGAGTCCGTCGGGCAGTCCCTCGACCGAGTTAGGCTGGGCGCGCGGGGCGTCGGCCGCGCGGAGCGCGAGGCAACCGGACAGCAGGAGGACGGCGCTGAGGAAAGAGCGGGTGAGTCGAAGCTTCATTGGGGATCGGTGAGATCGATGAGACGGGAAACGGTGCGCTCGGCGCTGGCGTACATGCGCTGTTGCGGATCGCGCCGGGCGGCGTCGGCGGCCGGCGCGGGGTCGGGCGTGGCGAGCGCTGCGGCGAGCGCCGGGGAGCCGCCGACCGTGATCCAGGTGTCTTCGTCGGCCAGATAACAGGCGAGCAGCGCGCCGGCGGGCAGAGACAGTTTCACGGCGAGTTGTTCGACGAACTGCCGGGCGGTCGGGGCGTCGGGCTCCGGTGAAAACGTGTCGAGCAGGCGCACATAGATGTGGCGGCCGGTGAAGCGGGCGAGGTTGTTCAGCCGGTTCTCGAGGTACTTGGCCTGCCAGGGTGGCGCGCCCGAGCCCGGCCGCGTGCGATCCTCGAGATGGGGCGGCCGCTGGCGGGGCGCGGTTGCGAGGCGCTGCGCAAACGTCGCTTCATCGGTGCGGAAGGCGAGGGCCGCGGCGCCGCGCCGGATGATCGTCACGGTCATCGGGTCGCCGCGCTCGATCCGGGGCGGGACGTCGGCGCCGCGAATCACGCGCCCGAAGATGGCGTGGTTGAAATCCAGATACCGCGCGGCGCCGAGCGTGATGAAAAATTGCGAGCCGTTCGTGTCGGGTCCGCTGTTGGCCATCGAGAGCATGCCGGGTTCGTCATGGCGCAGGCCGGCGGCGAACTCGTCGGGAAACTTGTAGCCCGGATCGCCGCGGCCCGATCCGGTGGGATCGCCGCCCTGAATCACAAATCCGGGTACGACGCGGTGAAACGTCACGCCGTCGAAGAATGGCTTGCGCGGCGTCGGCCCGAGCGCGCCCTCGGCGAGGCCGGCGAAATTCGCGACCGTAAGCGGCATCTTCTCGAAATAGAGTTCCGCCGTGATTACGCCGCGGGGCGTGGTGAATTCCGCGTACAGGCCGTCCGGTAGCGGCTGCGCGGGATCGCGTTTCGCCGCCTCGATCGCTGCGGCGGCGCGCGCACGATCCGCGGGAGTCGGCGCCGGTGGCGGCGTCACGGTGGCGCAACCGGCGCAAGCCAGTGTGAACAGCAACAGGGCGGACAGACGGACCATGGGCGCGACGCTGCGCACCGCCGCCAGCGCCGACAATCAAACTTTGTGGAACGGCAGCCCGGGAGCGCAGGCGTCCCGCCTGCAGTCAGGCGGAGCGGACGAGGGCGTCCGCGGTCCCAGAGGAGCGAACTCCGAATGCACCTGGGAGCGCAGGCGGGACGCCTGCGCTTCCGGGACTACCCCGTTGCAGCCGCCTTACGGCAGGAACGAGCAGATGTATTCGCAGAGGCCGGACTTCACCGCGATGGTGAAGCCGCTGTTGGCGGGCACATCGAAATAGGTGCCGGCACCGTAGGTCTTCACATCCTTGCTGTCCTTCTGCGTCACGGCGCACTCGCCGGCGACAATCTCCATGCGTTCGGCCGCACCCGTGCCGAAATAATACGAACCCGGCCGGATGAGCCCGAGGGTCTTCTTCGTCTTGTCGGCAAACAGCACCGTGTGGCTGACGACGTTGCCGTCGAAGTAGACGTTGGCCTTGGTCACGACGGTGACGCCGTCAAATTGGGCGGGAAGGGAGGACATGGGTTTCGTCGATGTCGCGGGAAAGCCGGCGAGGCAAGCGCGCGCTGCGTGCACTGCTTGCGGTCGCTTCGCGCCGGACGGACCGAACCGCTCCGGCTGGTCAAATCCTCACGAAAGAGGCCGGGCCATGGCGCTCTGCGCGGCTTCGCCCTTGGAAACGCCCTGGTCGGTGTCACGATGCAACGCCATGTTCATACGTGTTTTCACCCGCTGGGCAGGAGGATTGCTGGCCTTGGCGGCACCGGCGTTGCTGGCGTTGCCGCCTGAGATCACGATCACGGCGCCCGCGCGTTTGGAAATTCTCAACGCGGGCAAACCGTCCGGCTCCGTCGGTCTCAAGGCCGGCGAGAAACTTGCGGTGATGGACGTCGCCGAACCGCACGTGCTGGTGCGTTACCGGGCGCTCACGGGCCGCGTGCTGCTGGCGCAGACTGATTTTCCGCGCGACCAACTGCCGTCGGCGAAGGCGACGCCTGCTGCGCCGCCCGCTCCCGCGCCCGTCGTTGACGCGGTGCCGGTGCCGGCCGCGACTGCGGCCGCCGAACCGCCGCCGAACGAGTCGACGCCCCCGACGGCGTTCGAACGCAAGATCGGCGGGCCGCTGGTGGCGATGCAGGCCGGCGCGCTCACGCCGCTGCGGCCGGGCCGGCTGTCGGGCGTGAAGTTTTTCGGCGTCTACTTTTCCGCCAGCTGGTGCGGCCCGTGCCGGTCGTTTACGCCGGAGCTGGTCGACGCCTACACGAAGATTCGGGCGCTGTATCCGGAATTCGAGATCGTGCTGGTGAACCGTGACCGGTCGCCGGCGGAGATGTTCGCCTATATGCGCGACGATCGGATGCCGTGGCCCGCGCTGGCGTGGAACGCGATCCGCGGCTCGGCCATCAACCGTTACGGCGGCGATGGCATTCCCTGCCTCGTGCTCGTGGACGAGAACGGCAAGGTGCTCTCGGATAGTTACCGCCGCGGCAATTACGTGGGGCCTGACGCGGTCCTCGAGGACACGTGGAAAATCCTCCGCGAATACCGCCGCAACCATCCGCGACCGAAAGCCTGAGGATTGCTAGGACCGCGACCGCCCCCGGTCGCTGGTTCGAATGCGACCGGGGGCGGTCGCGGTCCCACAATCACAATCCCCACTCCACCTCACGGAATCCGCAACGTGAGTCCGGAGACGAGACTGCGTTCATCGGGCAGGATGTCGCGGTTGGCGGCGAGAATCTCCGGCCAGCGCGCCGACGTGCCGTAGTAACGCAGGGAAATTCCTGTGAGGGTGTCGCCCGTGGCAATCGTGTGCGTGCGCGGCGCGCGGCTGGCGGGCGCGGTCGGGCGCGTGGGCTGGCTTGCACTTGGGCGGGCGGCCACCGCCGGCGCGAGTGGACGCTCGGGTTCCACGCGAGCTGGTTCAACCCGGGCCGGCTCCACGCGGGCCGGCTCGGGGCGCACCGGTTCCGGCGCGCGAGCGGGAGGAATCGCACGGGTCACGGATTCCGCTGCCGCGGGCGGGATCGGGGCTGGCGCCGGCTCGGCGGCAACCACCGTGCGCGCCGACAACTCCGCCACGCGGGCCCGCAGTTCGTCGCGTTCCCGGGAAATCAACGAGTACGAGCGCAGCGCGGTGGCCAGCTTGCCCTCGGCGTCGGCGCGCGCGGCCGTCACGCGCGCCAGTTCCTCCTTGCTCGCGGTGGCATCGGCGGCCGGCAGTGACGCCGTGATGCTGGAATTCACGGCCGCAGTTTTTTCCGCTTCGAGCTGACGAACGCGGTTCTCGAGTTCGCGGGCCGTGGTGGCTTGCGCACGGAGCGCGGTCAGTTCCTGCGTGACAGTCGCGAGTTGCTGGCGCGCATCCCCGGCCTCGCGGCGCGCGGCGTCGAGTTCGGCCGGTGCGACCTTGGGCTGGGCGGAAGCGGTGGCCAGCGCCGCGCGCAACCCGGCCGCTTCCTGGCCGCGATCGGCGGCGGCCTTTTCGGCGGCGTCGAGTTTGGTGCGGGCCTCGGTCACCTCGGACTGCAACGCGGCCACTTTCTGATCCGTGCTCGAGGCCGCCTGCCGCTGGCTGGCGTCCATCGTCTGCCGCAACGTCGCCAGCTCCCGGCTGGCCGCGGCGACTTTTTCGTTGGCCGCCGCGAGTGCCGTTTCGGTCGTGGCTTTGGCGGCGGCGTGGCGTTCCGCGAGGGTCTTGGCGGCGACGAGTTCGCGTTCGAGCGTGGCGAGATCGGCGAGCAGGGCGGCCAGTTTCGCCTCGGTTTGGGCGGCGGCCCCGGCTTGGGTTGCCGCACTCTGGGCGCTCGCGGTGGCAGCGGTGAGCGCGGATTTCGTTTGGGTGAGTTCGCGCGTGGCGGCGGTGAGTTTTTCCTCCAACGCCGCCAGCTGGCGGCCGTGTTGCGTGGCCTCGGCGCCGGCCTTCGTGGTCGCGGCCGCGACGGCTTGACGGGCCGCTTCGGCGTCGGCGCGGGCCTGGGCCAGTTCGCGCGTGAGGGCGTCGGTCCGCGTTGAAAGTTCGTTGGCGCGTGCCGTCTGCTTCTTGACGTCGTCGGTGGCGACGGTCACGGCCCGTTCGGCCACCGCGGTGCGGGTCGAAAGTTCGCGTTCGAGGGCGGCCCGGGCGGTCGTCTGATCGGCGAGCTGGCGTTTGGCGTCGGCCAGCGTCGCCTGCGTGGCGGCGTGGGCGGTGCGCTCGCGTTCGAGGGTGGCGGCGTCGGCGCCCGGCGGGACGGAGGCCGGGGCGCTGGCAAGGGGCGCAACGCGTGCGGCGGCGAGCTGGGCCTTGACCCGATCAAGTTCGATGCGGGTGGCGGCGGCTTCGGCGCGACGCGTGGCGAGTTCGGTCGATTGCCGGGCCAGATTGGCCTGCGACTCGCGCAACTGGGCCTCCGCGGCGCTGAGTTTGTCCTGCAGCTGCCGGTCCGCGGTCGGCGTTGCGTCTCCGGTCGGAATTACGATGACCGGAGCCGGACTGGTCGATCGTGCGGCGGGAGCGGCGATGACCGGCGTGGATCCACCGCCCACGACCGGCACGCGGGCAGTCGTCGGGGCGCGCAGGTTCGGGTAGGCGGCCCGGAGCGCTTCGAGCCGTCGGCGGACCTGCGTCAACGCGGCCGGTTGCAGGTTGTCGACGACGTTCTCGAGGGCGCCGCCGTCGACGCCGCGTTCGGCGGCAAGGGTGAGCCAGGCAAAGGCCTCGATCAGATCACGCGGGGTCTGCCGGCCCTGGGCGTAGGCCACGCCGAGATCGTATTGCGCGTTCGCGTCGCCTTGTTCGGCCTTGATGCGAAGCGTGGTCAGCGTCGAGCCCGCACTCGGATCGGCGGCCGGAGTGGCGGGGGCGGTCGCGGCGCTCGCAGCGGGAAACGAAACCGGGGCCAGGGCGGCCGTGATGAAGGCGATGCGGGCGAGATTCATGCGGCGAGGTGAAGCGAGAATAGGACGCGCCATCGGGGATACAACTCGCGAAGTGGCGAGGGGCGCGTCGCTTCGACCACGCACGGGCCCGGAATGTTTCGCGCATTCGTCAATCCATTCCGCCGCGCCTGCTGCGGGCTTGCGGCGTGCGGGAGCGCGCCTTCCACTGCGCGCACGCTCGCGCCATGGTTTACCCCCTTCTTCCTTTCGTCCGATTGCGCCGCTGTCGCGGGCGTGGCTTCGTTTGGTTCGCCTGTATCATCGGAAGCGCGACGGCCGTCATGGCGGCCGAGACGGCTGGACGCACGAATGCGCAGGCCAATCCCGACGTGACGTTCCACGTCGCGCCGAAACCGCTGCCGGCGGGCGCGGTGACGACCGACTGGCCGTCGTTCCTCGGACCGACGCACAACATGGTCTCGGCGGAGACGAAACTGCTCCGCGAGTTTCCCGCGGCCGGGTTGCGTCCCGTCTGGGAAATGAAGAAAGGCGAGGGCTTCGCCGCGCCGGCGATTCTCGGCGATCGCCTCGTGCTGTTTCACCGCGTCGGGGACGAAGAGGTGGTCGACTGCCTGCAGGCGGGCGACGGCCGGCGGTTCTGGCGTGTCGCGTATCCGACTTCGTATCACGATCGCTACGGCTACAATCACGGGCCGCGGTGCAGTCCGGTGATCGGCGGCGGGCGGGTCTACACGTACGGCGCGGAGGGCAAGCTGCACTGCCTCGATTTGGAGACCGGCCGCGTGATCTGGAAACGCGATCTGCTCGCGGAGTTTGAGGGCCGGCAGAACTTCTTCGGCGTCGGGGCGACCCCGTTGATCGAAGGCACGACCCTGATCATGAACGTGGGCGCGCGGAAAGGCCCGTGCGTCGCGGCGTTTGATCTGGCGACGGGCAAACTGGTGTGGGGCGCGGGCGACACCTGGGGCCCGAGCTACGCGTCGCCGATCCCGGCCACCGTGCACGGCCAGCGCCGCGTCTTTGTCTTCGCGGGCGGCGAAAGCGATCCAGCCACGGGCGGACTCCTTTGTCTCGATCCGGCCAACGGCAAGGTGGATTTCACGTTTCCCTGGCGCGGCACGCGCGTCGAGTCGGTCAACGCCGCCTCACCGGTCGTGCTCGGCGATCGCGTCTTCGTGGCGGAATGCTACGGCTCGGGTGGGGCGCTCGTGCAGGTGTCGGCCGACTTCACGGCGAAACCGCTCTGGCAGAATCCGAGCTTCGGCATGCACTTCATGACGGCGATTCCGCTGGGTGATCATCTCTACGGCGTCGACGGCCACGGTCCGCGGGACGCCGAAATGGTCTGCGTCGAACTGGCGACCGGGAAGGAAGTGTGGCGCGCGCAGCCGCAGTGGCAGGAGACGGTGCCGGCGCGGACGGGCACGCGCGACATGACGATGGGAACCTTTCGTTCGTCGCTGCTGCAGGTCGACGGCCGCACACTGTGCCTGGGCGAATTCGGCCATCTGTTGTGGGTCGAACTCACGCCGGCCGGCTACAAGGAGATCGCGCGCACGTGGCTGTTTCCGGCGAGCGAGACCTGGACGCCGCCCGTGCTCAGCCGCGGCCTGCTCTACGTGAACCAGAACACCCGCGGCATGTTTCGCGGCGAGCCGGCGCGGTTGATGTGTTACGATCTGCGCGCGGGGGAGTGAGCGGGCCGGCGGAGTTGAAAGGTGAAGGTTGAAAGTTGAAAGACCCGAGCCGGCCGGGTCCTCTTTCAACTTTCACCTTTCAACCTTCAACTTTTCAGAGCCCACCTCAGAACCGAAGCGTGCCCATCACCCCGACGGTGAACGGCGCGGCGGGGACGCCGGCGGCGAGGCCGGCGACGCGCTTCTCGTAGTGGAAGTCGTCCTTGAGGTTCCGGCCAAAGAAGTGAAGGCCGCCGCGGGCACTCTCGTAGCCGATGCGGGCGTTGAGGCTCGTGTACGAGGGTTCCCGATACAGTGCGGAGTTCTCCTCGTCGAAGTGGGTCTCACCGACGGCGATCACCTCGACGCGGCCGAAGAAGCCCGTCGCGTGCTTGTATTGCGCGGCGACGCTGGCGTTGAACGCGGGCACGAACGGAGGTGTGTTGCCCTTGAAGTCCGGACCCGCGGCCCCGGCGCGGAAGCGGCGGAACTCGAGCTGCGTGGTGCCGAGCGAGGCCGACAGGTCGAGGCCGTCGAGCGGACGTGCGTGCACTTCAATCTCGGCGCCAAGCGATCGCGCGGCCGGCGCGTTGAAGACCGCGTAGTCGGTCGAGAACGGCAGCGAGCGTTCCACCTGGTAGTCCCAGATGTAATAGTAGAACACGGCCGCGTTCACCGTGAGTTTCTTGTCGGCCGACGTGGCCTTCACGCCGACTTCGTTCGTCCAGACGTGCTCGCTGTCGAACTTTGCCGAGGTCGGCGGATCGATGAACGCGGAATAGCCGCCTGCCTTGAAGCCGGAGCCCGTCAGGCCGTACACGAGCAGCGTATCCGAAATCCGGTAGTCGACAGTGAGATTCGTTCCGAGGTTGAAGAAGTCCTGGCCCTTCGACAGCGGGAGCGTCGGGGGCGAGAAGAGCGCGGACTTGGTCCGCTCGAGGCTCTTGTGCGTGTGGTCGAGGCGGAGGCCGACGGTCACGCCGAGCTTGTCGCTGACGGCGTAGGTCGCGTTGCCGAAGGCGGCGACGTTGTCGGCCTTCTGCGTGTGCACCGTGCGCTGCGTTTCGAAGAAGCCGGGGAACGGGACGTAGAAATTGCGCGTGTTGTCGCCGTGGGCCTTCGTGCTCGAGAGATACAGGCCGCCGAGCCACTTCCAGGGCTTGCTGCCGAACGGTGACTGCAGGCGCAGTTCCTCGCTCCACTGCTCCTGGTCCTGCTTGATGAGGGCGAAGTTGCCGCTGCCGGGCGCCGGGAAACGCGTCAGATCGAGGTCGAAGTTCAACGGGTCGAGCGTCCAATCGCGGCGCGTCGTGATCGACGTGACGGTGAACGTCGGCGTGGTGTGCACGATGCGCACCGACTGGCTGTTGTTGTCGGTCTCAAGCCGGCCCGGGACGTTCGAGTCCACGCTGTACTCGCGTGCGCTCAACGACTGCGTCCGCGGGGCGCCGTCGCTCGATGCACTGGCGGTCGCCTCAAAGCTGATGGTCCACGCCTCGGACGGCGTCCAGCGGGTGAAGAAGCGGCCGTTCCAGCCCTGGCGTTGGTCGGGCGCGTTGCCGAGAAACGAATTCGAGAGCAGGCCGTCGCGGACGGAATAAGCGCCCGAGAGGCCGTAGTAGAGCTGGCCCTTGATGAGCGGACCCATCACGCCGGCGCGGGTGGTTTCCTCACCGAACTTGGCGTAGGAGTGGGAGACCTCGCCGCTCGTGGCATTGGTCGGCTTGCGCGTCGTGATGTTGATCACGCCGGCCTCGCTGTTCTTGCCGAAGAGCGTGCCCTGCGCGCCGCGCAGGATCTCGATCGACTCCACCTCATAAAGTTCAGGCACGAACGAGAACACATCGCCGAAGGGGGCGTCGTCCACGTAGACGACGACCGACGAATCGCTGAAGAACGCGGAGTTCGCGAGGCCGCGGATGGCAAGGTTGTCGCCGAACGAGCGGCCGCCGCTCGTGCTCAGCGAAAGATTGGGCGTGTAGTGCGAGAGATCCTGAAGCGAATCGAGGCCGGAAAGCCGGATTTGCTCGTCGCCGATCGCCGTGCCGGAAATCGCGGTGCGCTGCAGATCGGTGAGCACGCTGCCCTTTCGTTCCTGGACGACCACCTGCTCCAGCCGGGCCACGCCCTTGTCGGTGACGGGAGCGGGCGCGGCGGAGGCGGTGAGTGCGCCGGTGAGCGCAAGCGCAGCCAGGGCTATATGGTGCGAGGTGGTGAGCGGAGGCTTCATGGTGGTCAAAGGTTCAAAGTCGACCGCTCGACGCCCGGGCGCAAGGTTAGTTGCGGCCCAGATTTCGCGGGCGATCCGGCGGCTCGGCGACGGCCTACTCGTTGCGTAACGCACGCATCAACGACCCGCGCAACGCCCACCGTCCTGCCAGCCAAATCCAGCCGGCGCCGCTTGCCATCAATACCAGCAGCGTGATCGCGAGCGATTGATACGGCACCTGCTCAAGCGAGAAACGCAGCGCGGGCAGCACTGCGACCACCGCGGCGCCCACGCCGCAGGCGAGCCCGAGCAGCAGGAGGCCGCCGTGCTCGACGAGGATCAGCCGGTGCAACTGCTCACGCGTGAAACCCACCGCGCGCAGCAACGCGAGTTCGCTGCGCCGCTCCATCGCATTGCGCAACACCACCACGCCCAGGCCGACGCTCCCGAGGAGCAGGCCGAGTCCGCCGAGGGCCTGGAAGATCGTGAGGTAGGTGTTCTCGACCTGCTGGAAGAGCGCGAGCCGTTCCGCGGCGACGCGCAGCTCAAGCCCGTAATCGCGGAGCGCGCGGTTCAGCGTTTCGGACAGCTCCGCTGCCTTGGTTGCAGGCACATCGATGAGTTGGACGCGATGGCCGCTCTCCGACGGAAAACGCGTCACGAAGTGTTTCTCCGCGACGATCAGGCTGCCCTGCAGGATGGAGTTCGCAATCATGCCGACGACGCGCAGTTGAAACGTCTTCCCGCGTTCATCGGTGTACGCGAGCGTGTCGCCCACCTTCTTGCCCAGCGCCCAGCGCACCGTGGCCTCGTCGCCGATCGCCGGGATCGCGCCGTCGGCCGGCGTGGCGTCGAGCAGCCGCCAGGGATTCTCCTGCTTCGATGCCACCGCCGAACTGAGAAACGTGAACGCGCCGCGCTCGGCGAATTCGCGCGGATCGACGCCCAGCAACCGCGGCGCCTGCGCGCGGTTGAGATTGAGGCAGCTGGCGTCGTCGCCCTCTCGGAGCCGCAGCGGCACGACGCGCACGGCGTTGAATCCGGTCGACGGCAGGCCGAGGTTCTCGCGCCCCGCCGGTGTATTCAGGTCGTGGTGCAACGGCAGCGACGTTTCGCCGAAGAGTGCAAAGCCGCCGGTGCCGGACGACCGTTGCTCCGCGCCGGCGCTGGTGTCGTGGCGATTCGCCCCCACCGCAATGACCAGAAAGCTCCCGCACGCCAGCAGGCCGATCGTTGTCAGGCTGCGACCGCGTCGACGCGCGGCGTTCTGGATCGCAAGGCCGGTGGCGCTGCGCCCGCCGATCAGGCCGCGTTCGCCGACGGCGGCGATCAGGGACCAGGCGAGGCCGAGTCCCGCAATCAACAGGCAGGCGCCCGCGCCGAAGAACGCGCCCGACGCGTGCTCGCTGCGAAAACCCTGCACGAGAAACCCCGCCGCGAGCAGCAACGCTCCCGCCGTGACGACGGTTGCCTTCAGCGTACTAGAAAACGCCCTACGCCGCGGCGCGTCGTCCGCGTTGGCTGCGGGCGCAGTGAAGGTCGCGTCGGATCCACCGGCAAGCAGCACCCGCGCCGGGACGCGGGCGGCCTTGCGCATGACGAGCCAGATGACGCCCCACGCGATCAGCGCGCTCGTGCCGGCGCCGATGGCCAGCGTCGCGGGTTCGGCGTGAAACCACACTTCGGCGCCGCCGATCGCGCCGCGCCACCGCGAGGTCAGCGCCCACAGCACGACCTGCGTGTAGCCAATGCCGGCGACGGTGCCGACCGCGCCACCGATGACGGCCAGCGCGAGGCCTTCGAGGAGAAACAGCCGCCGGACCTTGCCGGGCAGCCAGCCCACGGCGAGCAGCGTGCCGATCTCTTTGCTCCGCTGTTGCAGGCTGAACGCGAAGAGCAGGCCCATCAGCAGCAGCGCCGCGACGATGAGGAAGAAGCTGAGCCCGATGAAGAGGCCGCCGAAGTCCTGCGACTCGCGCGCGGCTTTCAATGCGAGCGTGCGGACGGGTTGCGCGATCAGCCCGACCTGCGCGGGATCGATCGCGCCGCGAATCGTCTCGGCGAGTCCGGCGCGATCCGGCGTCGGTTCATCGTAGAACCAGCGCAGCGCCGTCCGGTGGCCGAAGCGGTTGCTCCATAGCCGGTCGCCCGTGGCCAGCGATACAAACGCCTTCGGCGTGCCGTGGTGCTTTTCCCAGTACGCCTCGTCCTCGGGCCGGATGCGGTCGAGCTTGATCGTCGTGCCCGGATCCCAGTCGCGGCAGTTTTCCTTGTCGGAGAGGCCGGGGATCTTGGGCGTCAGTGTGCGATCGGCGGCGTCCACGGCGATGATGGCGCGGACGCGAAACGCAGCGGACTTCTCCTCGAGTTCGCGGCCGGGACCGACGACGTAGTACTTCAGCGCGATCGTGTCGCCGACCTTGGCCTTCAGATCGTCGGCCAGCCACGCGTTGATGATGATCTCGTCGTCGCGCAGCGGCTCGGCGGGTTGCGCCGGAGCGGCGGAGGCGGCCGGCGATCGGAGCAGAAACTCGGCGGCGCGATCCATGGCGGTGACAAACGAGTACGGCGTTGCGCGTTCGCCGAGGCGGAGTTCGTTCACGAAGTAGGTCAGGAGCTGCTGCGCCGGCGCGGCGCGCGTGCCGATCGCCTCGACGACGGGCGTATCCAAAAACACCCGGTCCGTCCGCAACTCGACGACCTTCTGGCCGGGACGCGGCGTGAGCGTGGTCGTCACCGCCGCGAGATCGAGATCGGCGTCGGGCAGCGTCCACGTCCGGCGAATGGCGGCGTTGACCTGGGCGGCGTCGAGGGAGCCGGCGGCGTTCTGTCCGAACAGCAGGACGTTGGCGCCGCCGACCTTCTCAATGGACTTCTGCAGCCAGGGCCGCGCGACGACGAGCGTGGCGGGCACGGCCTGGTTGGCCTCAAGGCTGAAACGATCCATTGCGGCCGCGCCGGTCTTCAGGGCGACGCGCAGCGCCGTGGAGGTTTCATTGCCGGAGGAGAGCGGGGCGTCGCGCGGGAGCCAGGTCGGCTTCTCGAGCCGGATGACGCCGTTGGCGGGCGTGGGCTGGCCGGCGGTGTCGAGGGTGAGCGGCAGACGGCGGGCGAACTCTGTATTCGCCCAAGCCGTACCGTCGGTCAGCGCGGGCGCGGCGGTCGGCGGTGATCCGGCCGGGGCGCTGAGCGCCTGGAAACGTTCGTCCGCGCCGATGAGATTGAGATGGTTGACGCGATTCCGTCCGTCGGCGGTGGCAAACAAACCTGCCATCGCCACGACGGGCGCGACGGGCGCCTGCAGCGCGGCGGCCAGGTCGTCGGCGAGCCGATCGCGGAAGAAGCGGTCGTGAGTGTTGACGGCGAAGTGCACGCCGCCGAGTCGCTGCAGCGCCTGGCGCGTGAGGCTGTACCGCACCGAGTCGCCGACGGCCAGCGCGCCCACGAGAATGGCGGTGGCGAGCGTGGCACCGAGCAGCACGCCGGCGTGGCTGCGCCAGTGGAACCGCAGGCTGCGGAGAATGAAGTTACCGACGGTCATGGGCCGCGGTCACGGGTTGCAGCTGGCCGTCGATCAGCTCGTAGGCGCGGCTCATGCGGGCGGCGAGTTCGCGCCAGTGCGTGACGAGGACGAGCCCGACCTTTTCCTCGCGGTTCAGTTCGACGAGCAAGTTGGCGAGTTCCTCCGCATTGCGGTGATCGAGCGCGCCGGTGGGTTCGTCGGCGAGAATGAGCTTCGGCCGGTTGATCAGGGCGCGCACGACGGCGACGCGCTGGCACTCGCCGCCGGAGAGCTGGCCGGGGCGGTGTTGCAGCCGGGCGGCGAGACCGACGCGTTGCAACAGCTGGCGTGCGCGCGCCTCGAGTTCAGCGGCCGGAGCCTGGGGCCGGCCGGCGAGCGTGGGCACGAGGACGTTCTCGAGCAGGTTCAACTGCGGCAGCAGATGGTGCGACTGAAAGATGAAACCCACCGTGTGATTGCGCAGCTCGGCGAGTTCGCGATCGCTGCACGTCGACACGTCGCGCCCGTTGAGCAGCACCTGACCGGAGGTCGGCGTATCGAGCGCGCCGATGATGTTCAGGAGCGTGCTCTTGCCGGAGCCGGAAGGGCCGACGATCGCCATCGATTCACCGTCGGCCAGTTGGAAGCTCAGGTGATGCAAGACCACGACCGGCGCCTGGCCGGGGAAGCGGCCGTAGTCTTTGGTGACGTCTTTGAATTCGAGCAGCATCGTTTCGGGGTGGTGAAGTGTGCGACGGTAACGCCATCAGGCAAACCGGCGGGCCCACGAAATCCACGAAATACGCCAAAGAGGAGATTTCGATAGGCCGCAGGGCCAGGCCGGGGATCGCCCGCGAATCACGCGAATGGACGCGGATGTAGCCGGAAACATCAATTCCACCCGCTTTCCGCCAGCTTCAATCCCGGGCAGGTGCCGATGATTCCTTCGTCTTATTCGCGTATATCCGTGTGATTCGCGGGCAACCTTCAGGACTTCCTGGCTTCGGTGCCGCCGATCACGATCCACCGTTTCGCTTTCATCTCGAACTTGGGCAATGCCCCGACGGCGACGCAGCGGACCGGGATACGGAGCGCGAAGGCGGTTTCCAGCGCGGTTTCGATCTTCGCGGCGAGACCGGCCGTGTCGCCACACTCCGGAGACGGTTCAACGAGGAGACGGACCTCGGTCATCGCGCGATCCTGGTGCACCTCGACGCGGTACTCGGTGACGGCGGCGAAGCCGCGCACCACTTTTTCGACGCTGCTCGGATAAAGATTCACGCCCCGCACGACAATCATGTCATCGGCGCGACCCAGGATCCCGCCCTCGAACGCGAGCTGCCGGCCGACGAAGATTTTCTTCACCCGGTCGCCGGTGCGATAACGCACCAGCGGCGAGCCGAAGCGGCCCAGCGCGGTCAGCACGAGCTCGCCGGGTTCACCGGCCGCGACTTCCTCGCCGGATTTTGGATCGATGACCTCGGCGATGTAGGCATCCTCCATGGGCACGAGCGCGCCGGGGCGAACGGGCGACTCGTAGGTCACCGGTCCGATTTCGGTCATACCGTGGTGATCGAGAACCTGGGCGCCGTTCCAGAGTTGGGAAATGCGTTCGCGGACGGCCGGAATGCCGCCGCCGGCTTCACCTGCGACGATGAGTTTTCCGATCTTCAATTCGCGCAGGGAGATTCCCTCCTCCCGGGCTGCTTCGCCGAGTCGCAGGGCGTAGGTGGGCGTGCAGCACAGTACCGTTGCGCCGGAGTCGATCATCACGCGCAGGCGGGCCGCGCTGCTCAGGCCGCCGCCCGGGATGCACAGGCACCCGACCCGCTGGGCGGCTTCGTAGGCCAGCCAGAAGCCGATGAACGGCCCGAAGGAAAACGCGAAGAAGACCCGGTCGCCCCGCGCGCCACTGATCCCGGCCGCGCGGTAAACCTGCGTCCAGTTGTCGACCATCCAGCTCCAGTCCTCCGCGGTGTCGAGCCAGCGCAGGGGGGCGCCGGTCGTACCGCTGGTCTGGTGAAAGCGCACATAACGCTTTAACGGATACGTGTGCAGCGTCCCGAAGGGCGGATGCGCGGCCTGGTTGGCGACCAGTTCGGCCTTGGTGGTGAAGGGCAGCCGGCGGAGAAATTCCTCGAGCGACGGCCGGCCCCGGCGCGTCAGATCGACGCCTGCGAATTTCCGGGCGTAGAACCGATGGCGCGGGAGAATCGTGCGGAGCAGGGCATGGAGCTGGCGCAGTTGCGCGGCTTCGAGCTTCGCGCGACGCGGCCCGTTCATCGGCTGTGACCGGGAGCGGGCGGGGTGGCGTGCGCGGACTTCTTCACCGCCGGCGCGGCGTCGGGTTTGAATTTCGTCACCAAGGCGCCGCCGACCGCGGCTAGCGCGATGCCCAGCCAGAACGGCCATTTGACGGCCGCCATGCCGCCTTCCGGCGGGTGCTTCACCATCGAGACGAGCGCGTTCACGATCGGGGCGCCGGCGAAGATGATGGACATGACCACGGGGATGTACGCGGTTTTTGGATTCGGTGCCGCGCCGAAGGCGAGCAGCACGCCGAACGCGCCAATCGCGCCGGCGGTGCCGGCGACGAGCGACCACCACAGGCCGCTCGACGGGTAGTTCCAGAAGTCGAGGCGGCCGCCGTTGACCTTGAGCACGATCATCGGGGCGATGACGGCGACCAGCACGTAGGCGATGCCGACGTAGAGGAAGGCCATGTAGCGGCCGTTCACCTTGTCGGCCATCTCGGTCTGGCCGGTGTGGAGGAGGATGCCGTAGATCCCCCAGCACACGACGGTCAACAGGGCATAAAGGAGCCAGGCGATGCTGGGCGAGGGAGTGTCAGTGGGAGACATGGTTTATTTTTTCGCGGGAAATTTTTCGGGCGGCGCGACCTCGATGTTGTCGGCCATGATGGCAGGCAGCGGTCCGGACTTCATCGTGCGCGTCGCCGGATCGAAGTCGACGCACACCACCGTGATGGCGCCACGGGCGACTTCGTTGCCGGCCTTGCGGAAGATGAAGTCGTACGTGAGCGCCTTCGTTTTCTTTTCACGGACCAGCAGGTGAATCTCGACCTCGTCCTCGCACCGCAGCGGCGCGCGGAAATCACACGAGGCGTGCACGCGCGGCAGTCCCTTGAAGCCGCCCTCGCGGGCCAGGGTCACGGAAAATCCCAACGAGCGATAGAAGGCGTGTTCGGCCGACTCCATGAAGCGGAAGAAATTCGAGAAATGCATGATCCCGGCCATGTCGGTCTCACAGAACTCGACGCGGCGGATCAGCTTGAATTCATGGATCATGGCGGGAGAGAGAACGATTCAATCAGAGGTGGCCCACGGAACACACGGAATACACGGAAACCAGCCTCTTTTTCCGTGTATTCCGTGTGTTCCGTGGGCCGCCCCGGTTTTGCTCGCACGCCAACCGCGGAGCTGCGCCCAAAGGTGAGAGCTTCACGGCGCGGGCAACGCTCCGGCTGCGCGGGAATCGGCGCGCGCGATCACGGTTTCGAGGTGGCCCTCAATGGTGCGGGCCATGCGGTCGACGCTGAATTTCTCAAGCACGGCAGCGCGGCCTTTTTTCCCCATGGCCTGCGCGCCCGCGGGATCGAGCAGCACCTGCTCCAACGCTTCGGCGAGTGCGAGCGTGCTGTCGGGTGCGCACAGGACGCCGCCGCCGCTCGCCTCGATCAATTCGGGAAACGGTCCGTGCCGCGGCTGCACGAGCGGCAGTCCGCTGGCCATTGCCTCGAGCAGATACATGCCGAACGCCTCGCCGTACGTCGCCGGCACCGAGAACACCGACAGCCCGCGGAGAAACACCTGCTTCTGCGGGCGATCGAGTTCCGGGAGAAACTCGGCGTCGTCGACGAAGCCGGCCTTCTTCAACTTGTGCTCGAGTTTGTGGATGAAGGCCATCGACGACGGCGCGAGCGTGCCGGCGGCGCGCAGCTTGAGGCCTTTCACGCGGTCGCGCTGCTTGAGCCAGATGAAGGCGTCGACGAGCGCCTCAAGTCCCTTGATCTGACTCATGAACGCGAGGTAGCCGAGCACCGGCGGCTGCGGCGGGGCGGGCGCCGGTTCGTAGCCGTCGGGCCGCAGACCGTTGTAAACCACGACGACGCGGTCGGGCGAAATGTTCAGCCGCTTCCGCATCTTCTCGCCGAAGTAGTGGCTGACGGCGATGAACAGATCGACGTCGGCCGCGCGCTTCGCCATCTCCGCCCACGCCTGCGCGCTGTACGGCGCCACGAGGTCGTCGAGGAAGTAGTCCTCGCCTTGCAACGCGCAGACGACCGGCACGCCGAGCTCGCTCTTGAGGCGGCGCGCCATGCCGGACAGCAGGGCGTTGGAAAGGCAGATGACATCGGGCCGCGGCTGCGACTTCAGCCATTCGAGCAGGCGCTCGAGCTCCTTGAGCTGCTTGCCTTCCTCGCCGCGGAGCATCGAGAGCGTGATCACGCCGAGATCGTGCGGGCGCGTCATGCCGGCGGCCTTGGCCGACAGCCGGAGCAGCGGCTTGGTGTCCCAGAGCTTGTCCAGCCAACGCGGCGTGTTGCGGAAGAGCGCGGACTTCTGCTGGAGGAAAACGTTGATGCCGCCGAAGAAGATCGGCTCGGTCGCGAGCCCGCGCGGTTCGTCGGTCACGATCGGCAGGTACAGTGGCACGAGCATCACATCGTGGCCCATCGCGCGCAGCGTCGTGACGAGTGCGTGATCACGCTGGCACGCTCCGCAGTAGAAGTTACCCGTGCCGGGCGTGATTTGGATGATGCGCATGCGGCCGGAGGGTTACGTGGGTCCCGGCGATGAAACCGTTGTCCCGGCCGGCGGCAAGATCTCCACGATATCCGCGATGACGTTTCCGGCCGGAGCGCAGAGGGCGTTGCAGCGACCGTAGAGCGTGGTCGGCGTGGCGATCCGCAGCGCGTTCGCGATCGTGGCGTCGGGCTCCACCCGGAAAAACGCCTTGGGCCGGCTGACGTACGCGATGGCGCACGTCCGGAGGATCGCGCCAAAGGGCCGCTTCGCCGCCAGCACGAGCGACCGCGCCGCCGGCGGCAGGGCGTCGAGGTGCAGGTGGGTCGCGCCGAATTCCACCGCCCGGCCCGATTCCTCCAACTCGAGCACGACCACGCGCTGATAGATGGGTTCGCGGTGCTGCGTGCCGAGCACGCGCAGCTGCAATGTTCCGCGGTGAAACGTTTCCAGCGTCGACGTCATATCCCGTTCGTGCACGAGCAGACTTCGATAGGGCTCGGGCATCGTCTCGCCGGCGAGAATGTGCACCGCGGGCGGAGCGACGCCGGCGGCTTCATACCAGCGCAGCAGCGGCGCCAGGGCGAGCGAGAGGGCGGAGCGTTGAGGGCTGCGAGTTGAAAATGGAGAGGCGGCTTCCGAAACAGCGCTCGACGCCGACGTGCGGGGTTTCATTGGGCCGGTGCCGGGAACGGCGCGATTCAGGAAACCGCCCGCGAATCACGCCCATAGGCGCGAATTTCAAAGGTGGAATCAGGTTCACTCCGGACCCGCGGGTGCACCTCGTCCGGCGCACGGTCCTGGCCATTGCTTTTGATTCGCATGAATTCGAGTGATTCGCGGTCGTCGCGCTCGGGCTTTTGCGGTTCAACGCGTCTCACGCGTAGCGCGCATGCTGGTGCTGCGGCAGGAAGAAACGGTGGAGCAGGCTGTCGACCTGAAGCAGCGCATCGCGCGTCAGGCGCAGGGTGTCACCCTCGAATGACGCGAAGCCTTCCTGCACCAGATAATGGAGCGGCGCGGCGAAGCGGACGCGGATATCGGTGCCGAACTTCTGCTGGAAGTATGCGGCGCTGAGATGACCGAGTTTCAGCTGCAGGACGAATTCGCGAATCAGGCGCTCCTCCGCGTCGGTGGTGTAGGCGCGGTAAATCGGGAGCGAACCGGCGGCGACCTTCGCGAGGTAAGTGGCGAAGTCGTGCTCGTTTTGAAAGTGCGTGCCGCCGACGTGCGAGAACGACGCGACGCCCAGCCCGATCAAGTCCGCGCCGGCCCAGAGGCGATCGCGGTAGTGAAATTTGGTCTTCTTCGGATCCTTCACCGCGGTGTACGCGCTGCCGAGCGTGTAGCCCGCGCGCTCGAGTTCGCTGAAAGCGTATTTCACCCAGCGGCGTTTCGTTTCCCAGTCGGCCACCGGCGCCACGAGTTTTCCCTCGGCCTTCATCTGCTTGTAGATCCCCGTATTGTACGGGACCTCCATTTGATAAATCGTCACGCTGTCCGGCGAAAGCTCGAGGGTTCGGGCCACGCAGCGCAGCCAGTTTTCTTCGGTCTCCTCGACCATGCCCGCGATGAGATCGATGTTGATCTGGGGAAACCCAATCGCCCGCGCCCACTCGTACGCGCGGACAATCTCCTTCGACTTGTGCGCGCGGCCGTTGATTTCGAGGATGTGGTCGTCGAAATTCTCCACGCCGAGGCTGAGGCGCGTGACGCCCGTGGCGCGGATCGCCTGCAGCTTCTGTTCGGTGACCGTGCCCGGCTCGCATTCAAACGCGATTTCCTCCGCGGCGTCCCACGGCAGCAGCGCCTTCATTCGATCGGTGAGATCGGTGAACTGTTTCGCCGAGAGATACGACGGCGTGCCGCCGCCGAAGTACACGAAGCTCGGCTTGCGGCCGCCGAGGAATGGCTTCGCGACGTAGGCGGTGAGTTCGGCGATCGCGGAATCAACGTACCGCGCCACCTGCTCGGCGTTCACGTCGGTCAGGACCTTGAAATAACAAAAATGACAGCGCTTCCGGCAAAACGGAATGTGCAGGTAAACGCCGAGGTCGGTGCCGGGCGCGGGCGGCCGCTCCAGCGCCGCAAGCGCTTCGGGCGCGCGATCAGGCGACCAGAAGGAGAACGGCGGATAGTTTGAAACGAAATAATTCCCCGCCGTGGTTTCGTGTTTCTTGGTTTCCGTGTCGCTCATGATTTTTTGCCGAAGGCGTAAACCGATCCATCATCCGAACCAATAATGACCATGCCGTCGGCCACGGCCGGCGACGAGGCGAGGGACTTGCCGATTTCGTACGACCAGAGCTCCTTGCCGGTCGCGAGGCTCACGACGTAGAGGCGGCCGTCATCCGAGCCGACGACGATTTTGTCGCCGCAGATCACCGGCGAGCTGTCGACCTTCGCCTTCGTGGCGAACTCCCAGCGCTTCACGCCGGTGTCGCGGTCGAGGCAGTACAGTCGCTTGTCGCGCCCGCCGATGACCACGACTTTATCCGTGACCGCCGGGGACGAGAAGAAGGGGAATTCCCGTTCCTTGAAGCGCCACAGGACCTTGCTCGCGACGAAGTCGATCGCGAGGACTTCATCGCCGTAGTGGCCGAAGTAAGCGCAGTTGCCCGCGATTGCGACCGAACCGGCGATGTACGCGCCGGCATCGGTGTCGCCCATCGCTTTGCCCTCGGCATCGACGGAGTGCAGGATCGCATCGCAGCCGCCGAAGATGATCCGGCCCTGCGCGACGGCCGGCGCGCCATTGATGTAGTTGGACGTTTCATACGTCCACAGCAACTTGCCCGTCGCCGGCTCGAAGCAGTATAGCTTGCCGTCATAGCTGCCGACGACGATGCGCACGGCCTTGTCCGGCCCGAGCAGCCAGTTCGCGCCGCCCAGGATCTTGTCGCCCGTCTGGTACTTCCAGCGCAACGCCCCGGTCTTCGCGTCGAGCGCGTAGAAGAACGTGTCCGAGGATCCGATGTAGACCGTGCCGTCGACGATGCAGGGCGTGGCCTCGATGATGTCCTCGGTCTTGAAGCTCCAGACTTGTTTCCCGGTCGCGAGCTCGAGCGCGTAGACGTTGCCGTCCGCCGATCCGATGAACACGCGGCCGTCGGCGATCGCGGCCGACGACTTGGCCGGCCCGCCGGTGGCAAAGCTCCACCGCAACGTCAGATCGTCGGGCAGCGTGGTGGCTGCGACGCCGCGCAAGGACGGCTCGCCGCGAAACATCGGCCACGCTGACGTGCCGGGCGACGGAGCGGCGGCGAACGACGCGCAGCCGAACGCCAGGGCGAGGAGAAACCAGCGGGAAATCATGGCGGTGGGAACCAGTGGTAATACCGATCGCTCCATGCTTTTGGACTTCTGGATCGATCGTGGCTACGAGCGCCAGCGAGTGGCCGTTCGGCCACTCGCTGGCGCTCGTAGCCACGGCTAAAGTCCAAAGGCAAAGATCAATTGGTTTAAGGTGGCACAGAGTGCGGGGGCGCGCCAGTGGATTTATACCTACACGTAGTATCCGCTGCGTCGGTTCGGTTGACGGTGGTTTGGTTGCATGTCCCGCCCCTCTTTACTTCGCGTCCGTGCGCGTGATTCGCGGGCGATCCCCGGCGCGGTTAGTACGCCGCTTCGTAGAGGCGGATGAAATCCGCCGCGACGACGTCGCGCGGGTTGAAGCGCGCCGTCCACTCCTGCACCGCCGCCTCGGCGAGCGACGGCAGGGCGTCGGCCGGGATGCCGGCTTCGCGCAACGTGCGGGGCAGGCCGGCGATGCGCAGGACCTCGTCGAGACGCGCGCAAATCACGTCCGCGCCGCCCGGCTCGATCTCGGCATAGTGGGCCGCGACGGCGGCGTCCTGCGCGTTGAATCGGACGATGTGTGGCAGCATCAGGCCGACGGCGCGGCCGTGCACGAGATTGAAGCGGGCGGTCAGCGGATTCGCCGCGCTGTGGGCGGCGCCAAGCATGCTATTTTCGATCGCGGCTCCCGCGTAGGCGGCGCTCAACTGCATCGCGGCCCGCGCGTCCAGATCCTCAGGCTGTTGCAGGACGACGGGAAGGTGTTCGATGCCGAGCCGGTAGGCCTCGCGGGACAGCCGGGCGGAAAGCGGAGTGCGTTTCTTGGTCACCGCGGTTTCGACCGCATGCGCCAGCGCATCGATGCCGGTGGCGGCGGCCACGGTGCGCGGCTGGGTCAGCGTGAGCACCGGATCAAGGATCGCGACGCGGGCGGCCGCCTTCGGATCGCCGCAGGCCATTTTGCGGTGCGACGTCTCGTGGGCGATCAGCGCGTAGGCCTGGCATTCGCTGCCGGTGCCGGCTGTCGTGGGAATGGCGATGAGCGGCAGCATCGGCTTCGTGGCCTTGCCGTAACCCCAGTAGTCCTCCATCCGGCCGCCGTTCGTGAGCAGGAAATTGCAGCCCTTGGCGACATCCATGCTGCTGCCGCCGCCGAGACCGATGAGAAGATCGACGCCGCCCTTGCGCGCGACTTCGACGCAGCGTTCCACGGCCTGCGTGGTCGGATTTTCCGCAACGTCGGCGTAGGTCGTCACGAGCAGGCCTTCCTTTTCCAGAATCGCCCGGACCCGGGCGGCGTGGCCGGCGCGCACGACGCCGGCGTCGGTGACGAGCAGGACATTCATGGCGCGGAGATCTCGCGCGAGGCGGCCGACCTGAGTGATGCTGTCGCGGCCAAACACCACGCGGGTGGAGATGGCGCCGTCGAAGCTCAAGGTGGGCTGGTCCAGCTTCATCACTCAGTAATCATGGTGTTTACGTGGAACGTCGAACCTGACGCGAAACGCGGGAAAACGATGCAGTGAAAATAACACCCGCTCGACACAGCCGGTGGCGTGCCGTCGGGAGGTGACGCCCGGTTTTCGCCCCGGGCGGGCCGGTCCTCACGTCGCGCGTTGAATCGCGCGGCGCTGGTACAGGAACTCGAACAGGTTGCCCTCGTGCGGCTGGTCCCACGAAATCTTCATCGTGGAGATCGGACCGAGATTCAGGCGGTTCACGTCGTGCGATCCCATCAGCTGTTCGATCCAGGCGGCGTCCTTCGTGATTGCGGTCACGACGAGCGACGGCCCGATCTGCTCAAGCATCTTCGCCTGCGGCACCTCGACCACGCTGGCGTAGGGGAAGAGATATTCCTTGTTCGCCAGCGGGTGGGCGAAGGAGTCGCAGCGCACGATCGTCGGGCGCAGGTAAATGCAGCCGTCGGCGGTCACGAAGCGGGAGCCTTCCCGATACTTGGCCGTGACGTCTTCGGCGCCGGGGGTCTTCAGCCCGTCATCGATGCCAGCATTCGTAAACTCGGCCATCTTGGGATTCGCGAAGCCGGAGAGCGCCGCGGTCTCGTCCGAAACGCCCTTTGGCGCGATGGGCGCGAGCCGCTTGGCCAGCGCGTCGGCGATTTCCGCGGCGTGCGCCGGGACCACGATGGTCGAGGCGTTGAGGCAGCTGCGACCGCTGTTGGCGGAGATCGATTCGACCATCAGATCGACGAACTCGGGCCAGCGTTCGATTTGATCCTCGCCGATGAGAATCTTGGAGTAACCCGGGCCGTGCACCTGTACCGCGGGATTGTTTGCATACTGCTGGGTCGTCGTCTTGTCGCCGAAGATCAGCGCGCGACCGGAGAGTTTGAGAATCTCGGCCGCGCCTTCGTGATCGGTGGGATAGAAACCGAACGCCTCGGCGGGGACGCCTGCGGCGATGAAGCACTGGATCAAACGATAGGGCGTCCACGGCTCCTCGCGTCCGGGCTTGAGCACGACCGGCGTCTTGAGCGCGATGCTCGGCAGCCACAGCGAGTTCACCGCGGGGGAATTGCTCGGCATGACGAGCCCGAGCGATTGCGTCGCGGCGAAGTAGCTGACCGGGCAGCCCGCCTGTTCGCCGACGCCCGTGTCGATCACCGAAAGATCAAGGCCGCGGGTAAGTCCGCAGAGCATCTTCTCCATCGCGCTCATCGCGGCGTGGATGCGGGTCATGTTGCGGCGAATCAGCACGTGCGGCAGGCCGCTCGTCGAGGAAAGCGTCGCGATGTAATCCTGCGGGGACTGCTGGTGACCCTGATCCCCGAGCGGCACCGTGCCGTGCAGGAACAGCTCGCCGGCCTTCGTCGTCATCGCGATCAACTCCGCGCAGGTGAACTTCTTCAGCGCGGCCTTGGCCTGGCCGATTTTGGCCATATCCTTGCGGATGATGCCGGCGTTGACCTGGCTGACGCGGGCGACCGGGGCACCCGTGCGGCAATCGCGCGTCTCGACTTGGTCGAGGCTCGCGTAGGCACGGCCCAGGCGCAGGGCGGGAAGGTGGGGGAGGGAAGTCATGGGAGAGCTGAAGTCGGAGCCGGGACGAATGAAGTCAGGACGGGAAGTTGAGAGCTGAGAGCTTAGGGTTGAGAGAGAACTCCGAGGGAACAGGCCGGACGTGAGGACAGCTGTTTCCCATGGGTTTCACTCTCAACACTCATCTCTCAACTCTCAACTCCGCCTGACAGAATTAATACACCCCTTCGACGATCGTCTTCTCCAGCGCGCCGAACGGACGCACTTCGGCGACGCCGTCCCACGGGTAACGGGCGCACGGGGCGCGGCGGATCGCTTCGTCGCGCTCGAGGAAGCGCGGCATGAAGAATTCCTTCGTCAAGGTCGTCAGCTCCACGCGGCCCCACGCACCGTGCGCCACGGTCGTGCCGGTGTTCTTTGGATCCACCACGCGCAGCGCGGCGCGGGGCTGAGGCGAGTAATAGGAGATCGAGTAGTTGTCCTCGGCTTTGAGCGGGATGCTGGCGGCGAGACCCATCAGGGTGTTGCCGTAGGTCGGATAGAAACCGATTTTGTGCTCGAGCACTTCCTCGACGAGGAAACGCACCTGCTGCGGGGGCATCGAGGTGCCGCCGCAGAACACGCCGCGGATCCCGGCTTCGTAGAGGCCGACCTTTTCGCCCAGCGCCTCAAGCAGCTTCGGGGTGGTGAAGAGGCCGGTGACCTTGCGGTTCTTCAGGATCGTGACGGCCTGATCGACGACGTGATCCATGTAGGCCCGCGCGACTTCAAACTGCTTGTTCGCGATGACCTTTTTCACCCAACGCGGATCGAGATCGATGAAGTAACACGAGCTGCCGCGGAAGTTGGCGAGATGCTCGATGGCGAGACGCAGCCGGCGCGGGCCGGTCGGGCCGACCATCAGCCAGGCGCCGCCGCGCGGGAAGTGTTCATCGGAAATCTTGCCGGAGAACTCCTCGTAGTCGGTCTTGTAGTCGTCCCAGCCGATGCGCTGCTTCGGCATGCCCGTCGTGCCGCCGGTCTCGAAGATGTTGAACGGCCGGCCCTGGTATTTCTTCGGCACCCAGACTTCCGGCTGCATGTCGCGCAGCGACTCGTCCTGGAAATGCGGGAAGCGCATCAGGTCGGCGAAGCTCTTGACCTCGGTCGCCGGATTCCAGCCGGCCTTGCTGGCCCAGTTGAGCCAGAACGGACAGCCCGTCTCGGGCGAGAAATGCCACGCGACGATCTCGCGCACGTGGGCGTCAAGTTGGTCAGCGGCGGCTTTGACGGCGGAAGGGGAGGCGGGATCGGCACTCATGGGAAAGGGGGGAGGAAGTTGAGAGTTGAGGGCTGAGGGTTGAGAGAAAAAGAGCGAACGACGGCAGTAGGGCTCCATCAGTCGGAGAGAGATGAGAGGTGGTCTCTCAACTCTCAGCCCTCAACGCTCAACCCGGCCGCAGCCCTCACTTCTTCTGCTCGATGGCGTAGAGGTGGGTCGTGGTGGCGACGTAGAGCACGCCGTTCGCGACTACGGGCGTCGAGTAGATCGGGGCGGGCATTTCGATCTGGCTGAGCACCTTCTTCTCCTTGGTGGCGGCGAACACCACGAAGGAGCCGTCCTCGGAACCCACGTAAACCTTGCCGTCGGCCAGCATGGGCGAGCCCCAGATGTGGCTCTTCAGATCGTGCACCCAGTGCAACTTGCCGGTCTCGGCGTCGAGACAGTGGACGAAGCCGGAGAAGTCGCCGACGAACAGCAGGCCGTCGTCCGAGATCGCCACCGTCGAAATGCTGCGATGGATACCTTTGTACTGCCAGCGGATGCCGGTCTTGGTGATGTCACCCTTCTGCGTCGGATCAAGGCACAGCAGATTGCCGATGCCTTCGCCGTGCTCGGGATCCTGGCCGATCGCGACGTACACGCGACCCTTCCAGAACACCGGCGTCGCGTTGATTTCGCTCGGGCCGTTGGCGTGCGGATACTTGATCGGCTTGCCGTCCTTCACGCGGTACTCGGGCGGATTGCCGTCGGCCCACCAGATCTTCTTGAGGAAACTGCTGTCGCCTTCCTTCACCGGCGTCGGATCGAACGCATAGCAGAAGCCGTCGCCGCCGCCGAAGAACACCTGTTTCTTGCCGTTCACCACGCCCATCGAGGGCGAAGTCCACTGGCCGTGGAAAATGCGCGGACCGATCTGGGCGTCGTCCTCGCCGGCGAGTTTGCCGGTCTCCTTGTCGAGCGCGATGAAGCTCGGGGAGTTGGGCGAGGGAATGTTGACGTGCGTCCAGTCCTGGCCGTTCGAGGTGCAGGCGAAAACCTTGCCGTCGACGATCAGGACGCTCGAGTTGGAGGCGTTGTGCGGAAACACGCCGAGCTCGTCCATCATGTCGTAGCGCCAGAGGATGTCGGCGTCCTTCGGGCCGACCGTGACCTTGGGCTTGCCGGGGCCGGCGATGTACTGGGCCTCTTCCTTGAAAGCGCCGTCGTTGCCGTTGGCCATGCCGTTGACGTCAAGGCACACCACTTCGCAGCGCGACGTGACGAGGAACAGCTTGTCGCCTTCGATGTTGGGTGAGGAGAGAATGCCGAGGCTTTCCCAGTCGTTCACCTTGCCCGACGCCAGCTTCGGGACCACGAGCTGCCAGAGGAAGCTGCCGGTCTTTTCGTCGAACGTCATCAACACGCTGCGATCGCCCTTGTGCTGCGGATCGCGCGGCGAGTCGTTGTTGGTGCCGACGAAAACCTTGCCGCCCGCGATGGATGGATTGCCGTAGCTCTGGCTGCCGAGCTTGGCGACCCACTTGACGTTCTTCGTCGTGGCGAGATCGACCTCCTCGGTGCCGGGCTTGAGCTTACCCGGCTCGAAGGTCTCGGGCAGGCCCTTGGCGTTGGCGACCATGTTGCGGCCGGGATCCTTGCCGCCCCAGCTCGGCCAGTCCTCGGCGTGAGCCGAGGCGGCGAGTGCCAGCTGACACGAAACCAGCGCGGTCCAAAATGCGGGAGTTCTATTTTTCATTTTTCGTCACACTGACATTGTCGATGTAAACCCGCATGTCTTGCGGCGAGAAGCCAAAGAGACCAGGCGAACCGGTTTGGTGCGCGGTGGTGTGTTTCATTTCGAGCGTCCAGGCGGCGGGCTCGGCCTCGCCCTTCTTCCAAGCCTTCGCGCGGATCGTGCCCACGCCGTCGGCGCCGATGTCGACGCGCGTCTTGAGGTGATACCATTCGTTGGCCGCCCACTTGAAAGGCACCGTGTGGCGCAGGCGCTCGAGATTGGAATTCACCTCGAGCATCTGTTCGTTGCCCTTGAGGAGAATGCAGTAGCGCTGATTGATGACGCCGACGTCGGACATCTTGCGGCGGTTGCCGTCGCTGAGCACGTCGGCCTCGACGGTGTAGTTCTTCATTTCGGGATGGCCGATGAACACCGTCGCACGCTGGAAGAACTTGTTGTCGATCGTCTTCGTGAGGACCTTGTTGCCGTCGCGCTCGCGGACCTCGAATTTGAACCGCGCGCCGATCCACGGCAGCGGCGGGTAAGCAAACTTCGACGGCTTGCCGTCCGCCTCCACCTCGGTCTCGTGCGCCGTGGAGATGTCGAACGATTCGAAGTTTTCACTGAGCGGAACGTCGGGCATCACGCGGCCGCGAATGTAGCCCTTCATCTCGCCCAGGCTGGCCTCATAGGCGCCGGCCGAGGCGATGGGCGCGGGATCGGCGACGAGTTTGCCGGCGGCGTTGAACGCACCCTTCATGTTGGCCTTCACGCGCGCGGTCGCGGGAATGTAGGAGGCCCATTTCAATTTGTCGGCGGCGACGGGATCGGTGACGACGAAACCCTTGGCGTCGAGCGCGCGGGCGTGGAACGAAGCGACGCCGGCGGGCGGCAGCTGCACTTCGGACGGGATGATTTGCAGCTGGGTGGCGACGCCCGGGGCGGGCCAGGCGGCCGGAGCCGGATCGGGCTTCAGGCCCGGGTTGTTACCCTTGGTGCCGAAGCAATAAAGCTTCTGCGTCGTCTGCACGTAGATCTTGCCGTTGTACGGCGTGGTGTTGCCGAAGCAGCGGCCGTCGAGCGTGACTTGGGAGAGAATCTTACCCTCGGTGTCGGTCGGCTCGATGATGTAGAACGCGCCCTTGCCGCCCGCGCCCTCGGCGCTGTCTTCCTTCGGCGTGCCGAGCGCGTTCAGCACCGGCAGGTAGAGCCGGCCGTCGGCGAAGAGCGGGGACGAATTGCGCTGCTCGATGCCAACCTTGAGACGCCAGAGGATTTTGCCGTTGGCGACATCGACGCTGCAGAGTTCGCCGGTCTCGGTCACGACGTAGACGCGGTTGCCGACGACGATTGGCGAGCTGGTGGACGTCGAGAGCTCGTTGCGCCAGATGCGGACGGCGTTCGGATCCAGCACGGCGGGTCCGCCATCGGCGGCGGGCGGAGGCGTGGTCTTCGGCAGCTTGAGTGCGACCATTTCGCCCTTTTCGTACGGCGTGCCGAAGATCGCGACGAGCGTGTCGTTGTTGGAAAGCCCGACCGTCGCGTTGATGCCGGCCTTGAACAGCGGCACGCGCCAGAGCGGCTCGCCGGTGCGGGCATTCACGCAGACCACGCTGCCGTCACCGGCGGCTGAATACAGCACGCGCTTGCCGTCGAGCCAGCCGAGGATCGGGAGGGAAAACGAATTGTCCTTCGGGCGATCACCGGGACTGGACGACCACACCAGCGCGCCGGTCTTTTTGTCGAAGGCGTAGAAGCGATCCGCGGCAGGGCCGTTGGCGCCCCAGTTGGCGGTGATGCCGCGGGTGATGACGAGATCCTGGTCGATGACCGGCGAGGCGGTGCGGGCGTTCGGGAACGTGAGGCGGCCGTACGACTCCATCAGCGAGTGCTGCCAGAGCGGTTTTCCGTCGGCGGTGAAGCATGCGAAGATACCCTGCGTGCACTGCACGTAGACGTTGCCCGTCTCCGGATCGATCGTCGGGCTCGAGGTCGCGTAGCGCAGATAGATCGTGTCGCTGAGGAAGTCGGTGAACAGCTGCTGCCAGAGTTTCTTGCCGGTTTCGGCGTCGAAACACGCGACGCCCTCCTGCAGATCCGGGCCGTCGCCGAGATAACCCATGATGTAGAGCTTCCCGTTGGCGACGACGGCGGTCGACTGGCCGGGAAAGTCCGCGGTCCAGAGTTGATTGCCGCCGTCCACGGTGACCTTGGCGGGTAGATTTGTTTCGCGGGAGATGCCGTCCTGGGCATTGCCGCGCCAACCCAACCAGCCGCGGACAGGAGCCGGCGCCGACTGAACCAAGGGGACGGACGCAGCGCACAGGGCGAACAGAAGCGCGAGAGCAGGCGGGGTCGACTTCATGATTGCATTCCCGTTGGCCAAACCTATTGCCGAGTCAAATTTATAAATACGTCCACGTATTAATCCGGGCTTAACCATGCCGCGCTCGCACCCCACCCCCACGCTTCCCGCGCCCGAACCCGGGCCGCGCCGCCTGCCGCCGTTGTTGCGCCGGGCCTGGTACGGACTGAACCAGGCGTTTCGGCGCCGTATTGCGCACCTGGCCATCACGCCGGATCAGTTCAGCATCCTGCGGTGGCTCACCGAGGGCGACCGGCGCGGCCTCACGCAGCGTGAGATCACCGAGCTGATGGCGGCCGACGCCAACACCGTGGCGGCGATCCTGCGGCGGATGGAGGAGGCCGGGCTGATCTCGCGCACCGTGCACGAGGCGGATCGCCGCGCGCACCGCGTTCAGGTCAAGGCACCTGGCCGGCGCAAGTTCATCGCCGCGCAACAGATCGCGGTCGAGTTGCAGGAGGACGTGCTCGCGGCGCTGCCGGCGCCGGAGCTCGCGCGGTTTCTCGAGCAGCTCGAGGTGGTCGCCGGCGCGTGCCAGGATGCGGTCGACGGGAAGTAAGGCTAGGCGCGCCGCTAGGAGCACAAACGGGAGCGCAGGCGTCCCCGCCTGCAATGTTTCGGAGCAGGCGGGGACGCCTGCGCTCCCGGGAATGCCGTTCGCCGCGTACGGCGCGATGAAGAAGGGACGGAAGGTCGTTGGGCTCAGCGTCGGCACGGATTACTTTCCTCCCACGTCCACACCCACGAGATCGGCTTTGCTGCGCACGTAGATCCGGCCGTTGGCCAGCACGGGCACAGTCCAGACATCCTTGCCGCCGATCACTTGGGCGCTGGCGATTTCGCGGTAACCGGCTGGCGTCGCCTGCGCGGTGCCGAGCAGCCCGCGATCGCCGAGCAGGATGAGTTTGCCGTCGGCGGCCATCAACGAGCCCTTGCCGTACTTGGATTCGGTCCACTTCACGGCGCCGGTATTGAAATCGAGGCAGGTCAGCACCTTCTCATCGAAACCGTACAGATGGCCGTCGATCAGCACGCAGGCGTTCATCTGATTCCGCATCGCCTTGTTTTCCCAGAGCACCTTCGGCGCGCCGGCGCCCAGGTGCAGCAACGCGCCGCCGTGGCCGTAGCCGGACGAGATGAAGATGCGGTCGCCGGAGACGATTGGCGTGGCGGCGTTGACGTCGTAGTCGGTCTTCCACGGATGCCGCCAGAGTTCCACTCCGTCCGTCACCCGCCGGCCCACCAAGGCCTTCGCGTGCAGCATGGCGACGACGCGCGTGTCACCGGCGGCGAACGTCACTGGCGACGAATAGCCCGCGGCATCGTCGCCCGCCTTCCAGACTTCGTCGCCCGTCACCTTGTCCAACGCCACGAGCGCGGCGCCCTTGGCCCCGACTTCGAGCAGCAGGATCTTGCCCTCGATGAGCGGCGATCCCGCAAAGCCCCATTTCGGCGGCTTGGCGCGATACGCCTTCGGCAGCTCCTTGGCCCAGATTACCTTGCCGGTGGCGGCATCGAAGCAGAACAGATGGCCGAGGCGGCTGACGGTGTAAACGCGATCGCCGTCGACGGTCGGGGTGCAACGCGGCCCCGGGTAGCCGTTCGGGTCGAACGGATCGCAGGGATAGGAATGTTTCCACACCAACTTGCCCGTGACGGCGTCGAGGCAGACCACCGTGTCGATCTCGGCGTCGTTGCCCATCGTGTAGAGCCGGCCCTGGGCGACCGACACCCCGGACAGGCCGGTGCCGACCGACGCCTTCCAGAGCTGCTTCGGACCGGCGGCCGGCCACTGCGCGGTCCAGCCGGTTTCCCGGGAAATTCCGTGGCGCGCCGGTCCGCGCCACTGTGGCCAGTCGAGCGCCAGCAGCGGTGAGGCGAGGGCGAGGAAAACCAGTCCGGAACCGCGGCGACGGAGCGTCATTGCGCGCCGCCTCCGGCCACGTCGAGGCAGATGCCTTCCTTGGTGTTGCGGGCGAAAATGCGACCGTTGGCCACCACAGCCATCGTCCAGCACTTGCCGCCGAGCGGCTGCGCGCGCGCCACTTCCTTATAGGCCTTCGGCGTGGCCTCGACGAGGACCAGCGGCCCCTTGTCGCCTTGGACGAGCACGTGGCCGTCGACGAGCGTCGTGGCCCCGCCGCCGCCGAAACCCGGCTTCGACCACATCTCCTTGCCCGTGGCCATCTCGATGCACTTCAGCGGCGCCGCGCCATCCCGCGCCGTGCCGAAGATGCCGTAGATGTAGCCGTCTTTGCACACCGGCGTGGTCCAGTGATTCATCAACTCGCTGGGCGTCCGCCAGAGCTGCGTGGCCTTCCAGCCCGACGCGGTCTTCTCGACCTTGCACGTGGCGGCGCCGACGTTGTACGCGGCCGAGCAGTACACCATGTCCTGGTAAACGATGGGCGACGACGCGGTCGACGTCTGCCACGGAAACGCGAAACGCCAGAGGACGTCGCCGGTTTTCGGTTCGACCGACACCAGGCCCGACTGCGTGAAGAAGATCACCTGCCGCACGCCGTGCAGCGTGGCTGGCGTGGGGGTGGCGTGCGTGATCTTCTCCGAGTGCTTCTTCCACGCGAGCGCGCCGGTCGTCTTGTTGAACGCGAGCAGCGACTGGCCTTCGCCGCCACCGGCGACGAGCACCAGGTCGCCTTCGACGACGGGCGAGGACGCGCTGCCCCACTTGTTGATCCCCGACGTGCCGTTCTGGCCGTCAAAGTCGGCCTGGATGTCGTGCTTCCAGAGCAAGTTTCCGTCAGCGGCGTTGAGGCAGGCGAGCTTCAGGTACGTGCCGAGCACGTAGACGCGGCCACCGCCGGATCCTGGGTCGACGGTCGGCGTGCTGCGCGGGCCGTTGCCGCCTTGGCGTTCGAAAATGGTCTTGTCGACGGCGGTGGCCCAGAGCTCCTTGCCCGTCGCGGCGTCGAGCGCCACGCACACCTCGTTGCCGCCGCGCTCGAAGAACGCGAAGGCCTTGCCCTGGCTCACGGCGAACGAACCGAACGATTCGCCGATCGGCGCCTTCCACACCACCCGCGGGCCTTCCTGCGGCCAGCTTTTCAGGATATTCGTCTCGGGCGACGCGCCGTCGGAGTTCGCTCCGCGATATTGGGGCCAGTCTGCGGCAAAACTCGCCGTAGCGAGGAGGGTAACCACGCAACACGCCAGGTGCTTCATGCGCGCACACGAAGCGGGCGGAGTTTCGATTGTCAACGCGACGTGGACGAATGCGCTTTCACTCACGTACGGAGAGAAGCAGGGACCAATTCTAAAGCCAGAAAGCCGAGATGCGGGATTCTGCCGAATCCTGGCTTTCTGGCTTTAGAATTAACTGAACGCCGCCGGAGGAAACTGCTTCCGGCCGCCTTTTCTCTGCCTTGGCGTCAGCCGTTACTTTTCCTGCGCGGGCGTGACCGCGAGGTCGGTAAACCGGATCGGCGTGTTGGCGTACGGCGCGCCCCAGAGCGAGGCGCGGCCGGCGGCGGGCGCCTCGGTGTCGTCGAAGGTGATGTTCCATGTCGTGGGCTCGGGAGAGCCGTGCGCCCAGGCGCGGCCTTCGATCTTCCACGCGCCGTCCTTGATCTTCCGCAGCTGGAGCCGGAGCACGGTCCAGCCGTCGGACTGCCACTCGAAGGGCGCGCCGATCTTGGTTTCGTCGCCCTTGAGCAATTCAATCTGCTTCTTCGCCGGCGAAACCTGGAGGCGGTAGCCGCCCGCGCCGTTCAGGCCGACGGCAAACGTGGGAAACCGCCGGCCCTGTTTCGTGCCGAAGATGCGCGCGGTGACGCTGACACCGTCCGGGCGCGTCGGCCCGAACAGCACGCCGTACGTGTCCAGCGGTGCGCCCGGCAGCTCGATGAACGTCTGGCCGCCGTCCTGTTTGATCTCGAACGCTCCGTCGAGCACCAGAAAGTCGCCGTCCGGCAACGGCCCCGGCGACGCCTGTTTGAAACTCGCCTCAAAGAGCGGCTTGGCGTCCGCGGCGGCGGCTCCGAGAGGCAGGGAGAGCAGGGAAAACAGCACAAGCTGCGCGCGTCGCACACGGGTCAGGTTCATGGGTGGGTACTCGTAGACGATGCCTTTTGCCGTGGGCGATGCAAATGTGGGTCACGGTTTTTCAAACGCGCCGTAGGTTCGCTGACGCTCACATTTGAGATCTGAAATTTGAAACTGGAAGTCTCATCCGTCCGAGCTCCGTTCTCAAATCTCAAATTTCAGATCTGAGATCTCAGATCCTACCGTCCCGCCCCGATCGCGATCACGTGTCCGCGCGTCCGGAACAGCAGCATGCCGTCCGCGATCGCGGGCGAGGCCATGCAGGTTTCCGGCAGCGACGGCGTCGACGCCACCGAGAATTTATCCGCGACCGGAACCACGAAGATATTACCCAGCTCGCTCGCGAAATACAGGTGGCGGCCGTCGGACACCGGCGACGCCGAGAAGCCCTGGCCCTGTGTGGACAGCCGCTCGCTGTACTTCACGTCGCCGGTCTTCGCGTCGAAGCACGTAAGGATCCCGCCATCGTTGCAGGCAAACAGCAGGTCGCCGACGACGATGGGCGTCTGCATGTAGTTGCCGCGTCGCGCATGCGCCCACGCGATCGATGCGTTCGTCTGCCCGGGATCGGCTGGCGTGATGTCGCCCGTGGCGTCCGGCCGGATCGCCCGCATCGGGCGGAACGTCCCGTGCGCACTCGTGAGATAAATCAACCCGTGCGCCACGACCGGCGTCGGCACGGGAATGTCGCCGCCGCCGTCGAGCCGCCAGAGGTTCTTGCCCGTGGCGAGATCGTATCCGCCGGTGTGATGCCAGCCGTTCACCACGATCTGCCGGCGGCCCGGCGTCTCGACGATCGCGGGCGTGCTCCATGTCGGCACGTCCGCGCGAGGCGTCCGCCATAATTCGCGACCGTCCGCGAGATCGAACGCCGCGAGGAACGAATCCTTCTGCACATCGCACTGCACGATCACTTTTCCCTCGTGGATGATCGGCGAGCTCGCGAAACCCCACTGCGCGGTCGGGCTCTGGAAATAGCCCGAATCCATCGGCCCGAGGTCGCGCTTCCACAGGAGTTTTCCGTCGCGATCAAAACAGAACAGTCCCTCCGAACCGAAGATCGCCACGATGCGGTTGCCGTCCGTCGCCGGCGTCGAGTTGCAATGGCTCGCCTTCGTGTGCCGTTTCACCTTCGGCACCGCCTCGAGCCCGAGCGTGTTCCAGATGACTTTGCCCGTCGCGCGATCGAGCGCAATCAACCGCCACTGTTGCGGGTCGCGTTCGTTGACCGATGCGATGTCGCCATAGAGCCCGACCTTCAAGTCGGCGGGTTTGTCGGAGGCCGCCGTGGCGACGTAGATCCGATCGCCCGCCACGATGGGGCTCGAGTGGGCGAGACCGGGAATGGGCGTTTGCCACCGGAGATTTTTTCCCGTGGCGACATCCCATGTGGTGGGAAGCGCGACCCGCGCATCGACGCCCGCCGCCGCGGGGCCGCGAAACTGGGGCCAGTCCGCGGCGGAGAGCGCGGATGCGAACGGTGCGCACCACGCGAGCACCGCGACGAGGGGACGAAGACAGTGAATCACGGCGGCGAACTGTGTCCCGGCGGCCGCGCAACGCGAGCCTTCTGGGGCGTGGGGGGAATCCCGGCCTTCGTTTCCAGGCGAGCCGGTTTTGCTTTAATTCGCCGACGAAACCGCCAATAGCTTCGCGCCATGCCCACGCGTACCTGGTTACCCCTGATTGTGACGCTCACCCTGGCCTGCCGCTCGTTCGCGGGCGACTGGCCGCAATGGCGCGGTCCCGAGTTCAACGGCTCCGCGAATGACGAACGCAAGCTGCCGTCAACGTGGTCCAAGACCGAGGGCGTCGCGTGGACGTACACGTTCGACGGCCCGAGCGCGTCGACGCCGATCATCGTCGGTGATCGTGTTTTCCTCAGCACGGCCCACCAGGCGAACAAGACGCTGCACGCGCTGTGCCTCGATCGGAAGACGGGCAAGCTGCTCTGGGAGCGAAAAATCACCGACGGCTACAATCGCGACAACCGCAGCAATTTCTCGTCGCCGTCACCGGTCGCCGACGCCACGCGCGTCTTCTTCTTCTACGGCAATGGCGCGCTCGCCGCGTACGATCACGCCGGCAAGGAACTCTGGACGCGCAGCATCACGAAGGACTACGGCGAGTTCGCGTTCCAGTGGACGTTTTCCAGCACGCCGCTGCTCTTCGCCGGCAAACTCTACCTGCAGATCCTGCAACGCGACGTCGCCGTCAACGGCCGCGGCAAGGCTACAGGCAACGAGTCCTTCCTCCTCGCGCTCGATCCGGCCAGCGGCAAGGAGCTGTGGCGTCAGCTTCGCCCCAGTGAAGCGGTGGCCGAATCCCACGAGTCGTTCGCGAGTCCGGTGCCATTCACGCACCAGGGCCGCACCGAGATTCTCGTCGTGGGCGGCGATTGCATCACCGGCCACGATCCGGCGACGGGCAGGGAACTCTGGCGCTGGGGCACGTGGAACCCGACGAAGATCGGGCATTGGCGGCTGGTGCCGTCGCCCGTCGCCGGTGGCGGAGTCGTGCTCGCGTGCGCACCGAAGAACGAGCCGATCTACGCCATCAAGGCGGGCGTCAGCGGCAAGCAGGACGACTCGGCCCTCGCGTGGAAAAGCGACAAGCGCGTGGTGAGTTCGGACGTGCCGACGCCGGCGTTTTACCAGGATGATTTCTTCGTCGTGAACGACGGGAAGCGAAGCCTCTCCCGCGTGAGTCCGGCCAACGGCGAGCCCAAGTGGACGGTCACGTTGCCGGGCACGAAGAAGTACGAAGCGTCGCCGCTCTGCGCCGACGGCAAGATCTACGTCATGAATTTCGCGGGCGACGTCGTGGTCGTCGACGCGAAGGCCGGCACGGTGATCAGCACGATCCCGATGGGCGAGCCGGGCGACGACTTCACGCGCTCCACGATCGTCGCGGCGCACGGCCAGATTTTCATCCGCACGAACGCGAAGCTCTACTGCATCGGCGGTAAGTAACCGCGGGTGGGCGTGCACCCGGAGGCTTTACAGGAGGCAACGGAGGTAACTGAGAAAGGCCCGGACTCGATGGCCTCTGTTGCTTACTGTAAGATTCCTGCGGTCGCGGTGAGCGAGGCGTAGGCGTCAGGCGCTCCCGGAGGATTTTTACAGGAGGCAACGGAGATAACTGAGGAAAGGAAGCCCTCTCCGTTGCCTCCGTTCCCTCCTGTAAAACTTCCGAGGCATTGCGTCGCTGCCCGCGCTTTACCTTCCGCTCGCGGCGCGCAGAGTCGGTGGCGTCCATCCCCATGACCACCCCGCGCCTGCTTCCGTCCCTGCGTCGCCTCGTCCTTGCTGCATTCGTAATCCTGATACCGGCGCGTGCCGCCGAGCCGCTCTTTGACGGCACCTCGCTCGCCGGCTGGGAAGGCGACCTCAAATGGTGGCGGGTGCAGGACGGCGCGCTGACCGGCGGTTCGCTGACCGAGAAGGTGCCGCGCAACTTCTTCCTCGCGACGACGCGCTCGTTTCAGAATTTCGACCTGACGCTGCAGCTGAAACTCACCGGCGTGCCGAACACCGGGATGATCAACAGCGGCGTGCAGATCCGCAGCCTGCGCGTCCCCGGCGACACGGAGATGAGCGGCTATCAGGTCGATGCTGGCGAAGGCTGGTGGGGAAAACTCTACGACGAATCCCGGCGCAACAAGGTGATCGCCGAGTCCGCCAACCTTCCGGCGGTGACCCGCGCCGTGAAACCGGGGGAGTGGAACGAAATGCGCATCCGCACCGAGGGGCCGCGCATCCGCTCCTGGATCAACGGCGTCCCGGCCCTCGATTACGTCGAGCCGGATGCCGGCATCGCGCACGACGGCCACATCGCGGTGCAGATTCACAGCGGCGGCATGGCGTTGGTGCAGGTGAAGGATGTCCGCATCGACGTGCTGCCGACCACGCCCGGCGCGCCGACCTGGGAGCAGGTCGGTCCACCGAAACCGCGCGCGCCGGCCCCGAAGAAAGGCCCGAACGACGCCGCCAAGAAAAAGTCTGCGACCGCTCCCGCTGCAACGGCGCCGGCTCCCGGCCGCGATCTCAGCTACAACGCCATCACCGACGGCCCGCGCTCGCCCGAGGATCAACGCCGGGCCTTCAAGCTGCCGGACGGATTTGAAATGGAACTCGTGGCCGCCGAGTCGGAGGGCCTGGGAAAGTTCATCACCGTGACCTGGGACGCGCAGATGCGGCTGTGGTCGATGACCGCGCTCGAGTATCCGGTCGACGCGAACGAAAACAAAAAGGCGTCCGAGGAGCTGTTCGCCCGCGGCGGCCGCGATCGGGTCGTGGTGTTCGATGATCCTTATGGCGCGAACGTCGGCGGCGCGAAACCGCGGGTCTTTGCCGACGGTCTTGTGATGCCGCTCGGCGTGCAGCCGTATAAGGATGGGGCGTACGTCCAGTATGGCACCGACATCCGCTTCTACCGGGACAAGGACGGCGACGGCCGCGCCGAGGGACACGAGACGATTCTGACCGGCTTCGGCACGCAGGACTCGCATTTGTTTCCCCACCAGTTCCTGCGGCAGCCGGGCGGCTGGATGTTCGTGGCGCAGGGACTTTTCAACTACTCCACGGTGCGGCGGCCCGACGGCGCGGCGTTTGCCGACGGGACGACCGCGGTGCCTTTCAACCAGTGCAAGCTGGCCCGCTTCACGCTCGACGGTTCGCGCTTCGAGAACGTCACCGCGGGCCCGAACAACATCTGGGGGCTCGTGACCGCGCGGGACGGCGAGACCTTTCTGCAGGAGGCCAATGACATGGGGTATCCAGTCGTCCCCTACGCCCCGGGCATCCAGGTGCGCACCGGTTCCAAGGATCTGCTGCGTCCATACCAGCCGCTCATGCCGCCGCCGCTCGGACCGGCGCAGATGGGCGGCACCGGCCTCAGCGGGCTCGCGCTGGCCGAGGACCGCGACGACCGGTTTCGCGCGGCGGCGGGCGCGATCTCGGGCGACACCAAGGTGTTTTACCTTGCGAACCCGATCACCGGAACGATCCAGCTGGTGAAGGCCGTGCCCGAGGGCCCGCGTTACCGCTACGAAAAGCTCAGTGATTTTGTCACGACGACCGACCGGTGGTTTCGCCCGATTGCCGTTCATTTCGGTCCGGATGGCGCGCTCTACATCGTCGACTGGTACAACAAGATCATTTCGCACAACGAAGTGCCCCGCTCGCATCCCGACCGGGACAAACTTCGCGGCCGCATCTGGCGTGTACGCCATCGCGATCAGCCGCGCACGCCGCCACCCGATCTCACCCGCCTCGACGATCGCGCGCTGCTCGCCCAGCTCGGTGGTCCGAACGCCCTCGTCTCGCGCCTCGCGTGGCTCGAAATCGCCGACCGTCGCGCGACGAGCCTCGTTCCCGCCCTCGCCGCCATCGTGGCCGAACGCACGACACCGCTCGATCGCCGGCTCGCCGCCCTCTGGGCGCTCGAGGGGCTGCAGCCGGTGCCGGCGCCGTTGCTCGCCACGCTCGCCGCCGATCCGCATCCGGCGTGCCGGCGCGAAGCGGTGCGCCTGGCCGCGGTCCAGGCGCGTTCCGAGTCCGACTTCATCGCGCTCGCCGCACCGCTGGCCGACGATCCGCATCCGGCGGTGCGCGCCGCAGTGGGCGACGCCCTGCGCCGCGTGGCCGGAGCCGGTCCGGCCCTGATGCAGGTGGCCGCCCGCCTCGGGCGGGCGTCGCTCGGTGGCAGCGCCGGTGAATGGGAGCGCTACGAACGCGAGTTCGAGCGTTATCTCGCGCGCTGGGCCATGGAGCGAAACGCCGCCGCGACCCGCACGCTGCTTGAATCGGCGGCGGGGCAGAGCCTGCCGCTGGAAAGTCGCGTGCTCGCGACGCTCGCGTTGGGCGGCCGCGAGGCGGCCCTGGGTCTGGCGCGTTTCGCGCCCGCGTTGAACCGTCCACTCGGCGACGAGGAAGTCCGCACCCTGGCCGCGCAGGGCCGTGAGCCGGAGGTGGCCGCGGTGCTCGCGACCGTGCTGGACAACTCCGCCACGCGCGTATCCGTTTTGCGGGCACTGCTCGCGGTGCGCACCAGTCTCGACGCTTCCGCGCTGCTCGCCCCGCTCACGACCGCGGCCCGCGCGCTGCTCGAGCTGGCCGCGCCGGCCGACGTCACGCTCGGCGCCGAACTGGCCGGAGCGTTCAAACTCGCCGGGGTCGAGCCCGCGTTGGTCAGCGTGGTGAAACGCGATCTGGCCGCCACGCCGCCGACGCTCGCCGCGCTGCGCGCTTTGCGTGAACTCGGCGCCGGTCCCGCCGGGCTCTTCGCGGAAATTGTCCGCGCGCCAGCGACGCCCGCCGCCCGCGATGAGGCCGTGGCCGCGCTCGCGGCGTCCCGCTCACCCGATGCGATCAAGCGGCTCGTCGATTTTCTGCCCACGCTGCCCGCACGTCCGCGCGGACTCGCCCTCGACCGGCTCGCAAGCAGCACCGCCGGGGCGCAGGCGCTGATCGAAGCCGTCGACGCCGGCGCGCTGCCGCGAACGGCCCTGGGCCTCGGGAGCGTGGAAAAGATGCGCACGGTGCTGCCGGCCCATCCGCTCGTCGCGTCACTGTGGCGCGAGTTGAACGGTGAGGCGCGGCGCGTGTTGCGCCTGCCCGGCGGCCGCGAGGATTTTCCCGACACCCGGCTTACCGTCGCGGGGCCGTTTACGATCGAGTCCTGGCTCAAGCTCGATGCCGAGATCACGCAACGCGACGGTCTCATCGGCGCCCCGGGTCAGTTTGACCTGAACTTTTTTGACGGTCGTTTCCGCGTGTGGCTGCCCGAGGCCAACGACGTCGTGATCGCCACGAAGAAGGCGGCGCCCGGGGTGTGGACGCACTACGCGGTCACCCGCGACGACCGTGGCATCTTCCGACTCTACCTCGACGGGGAACTCAACGGCACGAGCGCCGCCACCAGTAATGCTGCGTTCACGGACTTGCGGCTCGGGCGGACGCGCACCGATCCGACGGGCGGCGTCACCGCGGGCTGGCTGGCCGAGTATCGGGTGTGGAACGTCGCGCGTTCGGCCGCGGACATCCGGGAGAACTTTGATCGCAGCTTCGCGGATCTTTCGCCAGCCGAGCGGCCGGCCGCACTGACGCATAGTTTCAGCAATGCGAGCTGGGGCGTCCTGCTGGGCGCCGCGCGAATCGAAATCGCGGACGACGCGCCGACGCTGCTGACGCAGGCCGAGGCAGCGGCGCAGGCGGAGAAGTTTGCCCGCTTTCGCACGCTCGCGAACACCCGTGGCAATCCGGATCGCGGCCGCGAACTGTTCAGCTCCATCTGCCTCGCGTGTCATCAACAGGGCGGCAAGGGCGGCCAGATCGCGCCGGCGCTTGACGGCGTCGCGCTCACCGGCGTCGAGGCCCTCCTGCGCAACCTGCTCACGCCGAGCGCGGCGATGGAGAGCGCGTATCAGACGTTCCGGGTCGTCATGAACGATGGCAGCGTCACCGACGGCTTTCTCGCCGAGCAGTCTGCGGACGCGCTCGTGCTGCGCTTGCCGGGTGCGGCGGACCGCCGGATTGCCCGGCGCGACGTAAAGCAGGCGGCTTATCTGCGGCGTTCGCTGATGCCGGAGGGTTTGCTCGAAGGCCTCGCGCCGGAGCAGGTCACGGATCTCTTTGCGCACCTGAAATCGTTGCGTTGACCGCCGGGTGGCGTCGGTCGAAATACCCGGCCATGCCGCTCCTCCGCTCCTGGATTCTGGTCGCGTTCCTGCCGGTCGCCGCTGCTTGGGCGGCTGACACGCCTGCGGCGAAGGACGCGCCCGCGGCTCCCGCGCCGGCGGCGACTGAAAAGCCGGTGTCGTTTGCGGACGAGCTGCAGCGCGTCGGCGTGAAGCTGAAGACCGGCCCGGCCACGGTTCCACTCGGCAAGGCGGCCGAGCTGAAGCTGCCGGAAAACCACCGCTTCGTCGGCCCCGACTCGCTGGATAAGTTCTACGAGGTCACGCAGAACATGCGCGGCGGGCGCGAGGTCGGCGTCGTGCTGGCGCCGAACTACATGCTGTTTTTCGACTATGACGACGTCGGCTACGTGAAGGACGAGGACAAGGACAAGCTCGACGCCGACAAGCTGCTCAAGGCGATGACGGAGAGCGAGGCCGGCGCCAACGAGGAGCGCAAGAAGCGCGGCTGGGATCAGATGAAGCTGAACGGCTGGGCGACCGCGCCGTATTACGACGCGAAGACGAACAACCTCAAGTGGGCGATCAATCTCTCGTCGTCGCAGGATGGATACAAGGAGGTGTTCATCAACGAAAGCATCCGGCTCCTCGGCCGCGGCGGCGTGATGAACGTCACGCTCGTCAGCGGGACGGCCGGCTTCAATGTGGCGGAGGCCGATGCGGAAAAGCTGCTCGCGAACAATTTTGGCTACGTGGCCGGCGAGAAATACGCGGAGTTCAAGGCCGGCGACAAAATCGCCGCCTACGGGCTGTCCGCCCTCGTCCTCGGCGGTGCCGGCGTGATGGCGGCGAAGCTGGGATTCTTCGCCAAGCTCGGCGTGTTGTTCGGGAAGTTTTGGAAGGTGATCGTCTTTGCGGTCATCGCACTCGGCGCGGGCATCAAAAAATTCTGGGACAAGATCATCGGGTCCAAGGCGCCGCCGCCGTCCGTCTGAGGCGGAACGATGGCAAACTCCTCCCGCGAATCACACGAATGCCCGCGAATCTCGGCGTTAAAACAAATCCCGTCGTCGCCTCATGCGGTTTTCGGTGAGCGTCGCTTCGCCCTGTTCCGGTTTTTTTCGCGTCCATGGGCGTGATTCGCGGGCGATCGCTGCCCCGGGCTAATCGTACCCGCTGATGTCTGAATGGATGACTGTGCTCGCGGTGTTTTGGGCGCTGTGGGCGCTTGATGGCGCGCGGCTGCGGCCGCGGTCAGGGTTTACTGTCGTGGGCGGATGCGGGCGCTGGCGTCGGGCGTTCCAGGGCAAGATCAGTCTGCCCGGATTCTGGCCCGGCAGCTGGCGCGTGCAGCTCGACGATGTGCCGGTGGCCATTTCGCCGGTGGGCGTCAGCAACCGTCCGGCCGGGTCGATCGGACGCCCCGACGAGCGGCCGGCGCGCATCGTGGCCTGGCGCTGGGCCGAGATTCGCGAGGTCGGCGTCGCGCGCGGTTGGATTTTTATCAACGGCGCCCGATTTTGCCCGGATACCGGTCATGTGACGGCACCCGAGCTGATCGCGCTCGCGCGCCTCGCGCCGGCCGAACGGGACCCGCGGATTGCGGGCGTGATCGCGCGGTGGTTTCGACCGGAGCACCTGCGGCGTCGGTTGCGCGTCCTCGTCGCCCGGACCGCGGTGCCGGTTCAATTCAACGCGATCGTGTTCCTCGGCATGGTGGGCATTACGGTTTATGTGGTCGGCGACCTTGCGTCGCGGCTGCCGGAACGCGCGAGCACGCTCCTCGCGGAGTGGCTGCCGTGGATGATGCTCGGACTGTTTGCCGCCCACGTGGCGGCGGTCGTCTTCGCGTGGCGGGCGGTGCGACGGCTCAAGCCGGTGACCGCCCAGAAGCGCACCTCGACGCTGTTGAGTGCGTTGCTGCTGCCGCCGCAGGCGTTGCGGTTGCGGGCGTTGGCCGGCGAGGGCTTTTTTCCCGTCCAGCATGGGGCGGCGGGCATGGTGGCTGCGGGCAGCGGGCGGGCCGTGTGCGCCGCGGCCTTCAACGCACTTGCTGATTTGCGCTGGCCGGCGCGGGTGGAGGATGAACCGGCGGTTGCGCGTGAGATTGATGCCTGGTTTCGCGGTGCGCTCGAGGCGCGTTTGACCGCGCTGCTGGCGGCGGCAGGGATTTCAACGGAGGCGCTGCTGGCACCGCCGGAGCCTGATTCACCGGCGAGTTGCCGGTACTGCCCCCGTTGCCGAGACCAGTTCAACGATGAGCGGGGGCAGTGCCCTAACGGTGTGCCGTTGTGTCCTTTGGCTCGCGTGCGGCGTTAGGTTTCGGCCGCTCCTTTGATGCTCTCACCCAGTCTCAGGCCGGCAATGAAACTGCCGGTTCCAGCCAGCCGTCCTTCCCGCTGCAACGCGTTCGGCGATTGTGAAACCTTGCGAGTCGCGCGCTGTCGCACACGTTGCCTTAGCCATGAAAACATCGCTTTCCCTGGGTCTTGCTCTCCTCGCGGTCACGTCGGCCAGCGCGCAGATTTTCCGGCCGGAAGCCGTCAACGGTGCCGTCCTCGGCGGGGTCGCCGGGGCGATCATCGGCAACAACAGTGGCGACCTGCGGCATAACGCCTGGAAGGGCGCCGCGATCGGTGCCGGCGCCGGCCTTCTGATTGGCGAGGCGGTGGGCAATGCGAACGCCAACCGCGGTTATGTGCCGGCCCCGCAGGGCGGCGGTTATGTTTACCGGTCGGCACCCACGGTGCGCGTGGGGGTGGGCTATTCAGTGGGCGGACATGGATCGCGTTATCTCGGCCATCGGGGTCATGACTATGGTCGCGGCTACGGGTACTATGGCGGCTATTATGGCCCGCAGTTCACAACGCGGCTGGCGCCGGCCTACGGCTACTACGAGGGCTACGGCGACGGGTATCCTTATTACTCGGGTTCCGGCTACTATGGCGTCGGCAGTGCGGCTTCGAACGGTCTCGTGCTCGGCGCGCTGGCGGGCGGCATCATCGGCCACAACAGCGGAGATTTCCGGCACAACGGCTGGCGCGGGGCGGCGTGGGGCGCGGGTGCGGGTTGGCTGCTCGGCACGATCCTCGATGCCAATCGCCGCCCGGCTTACGAGTCAGCGCCGGTGTACGTGCAGCAACCGGCGCCGACGGTTCAGGCGGCACCCGCCACCGCCGCGCCGGTGCAGTCGACCACGATCATCAACAACTATTACAACACGCCGTCGCCGATGAGTTCGGCCAACGGTTTGTTCGGCCGATGATCGATTGGGCCGCATCACGATCGCGCACGGACCACGAAATCAGGAACGATCACCGACTCCGCTGAATTTCCCCGACGCCGGCGTCGTCTGAAGGTTCGCGTTGGAATCGTTCTGGTCCGCTTGCTCGGGCCCTTGAGTGTCACTCTTCACCTTCACCATGAAAACCTCCTCTCGTATCCTTCTCGCCGGCCTCGCCGCGAGTTCGGCGTTTTTCGCCGGCTGCGCCACCACCGCTGGCGTCCAGAATCCGTCGGGCGTGCCCGTCACGGAAATGAAGCCGGATGAACGGGGCTTCGTCGCCGGTACGGGCGTCGAGTCGCAGGACCTCGTGATGGTCACCGACAAGATGGCCCGCAGCATCCTCGGTATTCCGCAGATTGCCCGCGCGCAGGTGCCGCCGAGTATCGTCCTCGATCCGGTCGTGAACAACACGCGTTTCCCGATCAACAAGGACATCTTCCTCACCCGCATCCGCACGCAGCTCAATTCGAAGTCGATGGGCCAGGTGAGCTTCCTCGACCGCGAGATGATGAAGACGCTCGAACGCGAGCGCGAGTTGAAGCGCTCGGGCCAGGTCACGGCGAGCGCCGACCCGAACGTCGTCGAGTTTGGCGGCGCGGATTATTTTCTCACCGGCAAGCTCGATGGCATGACCACGCGGACGTCCGCGGGCACCAGCGACTACGTGCTCTACAGCTTTCGTCTCACCGACGCGCGCACCAGCCGCATCGTGTGGGAGGATGTGGCCGAGGTGAAGAAACAGGGCCTCGAGGACGCCGCCTATCGGTGAGCGGAGCGTGACGAACGCCGTCGGTCGCTCCGGGTTGTCATTCCGTGCCACGCGCGGAAGCCAGCGGGAGCGACGAGATCGGTTCGTCCCGCGCGCCTCGCCCCGGATGCTCCCCGCCGTGCTTCGCATGCCTCCCGGAACCAGACTTTCCCTGTTGGTCAGCTCAGCCGTGCTGTTTGCCGGCTGTGCGTCCGAGCCGGTTGAGCCGCGCCGGGCGGCACGGCTCGCCGGCGAACGCGCGACCGATGTCGACCGCCGCGAAACCGCGATTCCGGAACGCGATCGGGTATTATACGACTACCGGCAGGCGGCGACAGCGTTGCGCGTGGGCGATTACGACGCAGCGAAGACCAAGCTCGATGACGCGATCGCGCGGATCGGCGGCATCATCACCAACGACGCCGAGGCGGCGCGGGCGCGCGGGCTGTTCGGCGCGGAGCGCAACAAGACCTTCATCGGCGAGCCGTACGAGCGGGTGATGGCGTACTATTATCGCGGCATCCTGTACTGGCGCGACGGCGAGACCGACAACGCCCGCGCGTGTTTTCGCTCCGGGCAGGTGATCGACAGCGATCCCGAGCACGACAAGTTCGACGCCGATTACGTGCTGCTCGACTACCTCGACGGCCTCGCCTCCACCAAGCTGCAGGCCGACGGCAAGGATGCCTGGGCGCGGGCGCAGGCGCACGCCGGCGAAAAAGTGGCGCTGCCGCCCTACAATCCCGCAGCCAACGTGCTCGTGTTTGCCGAATACGGCTACGGCCCGCGCAAGTATGCCGCTGGCGAATACGGCGAACAGTTGCGCTTTCACGCCGAGGATTCGCCCACGCGCTCCGCCAGGCTCGTGCTCGACGGCGGACGGAAGATTGTCCCGCTCCCCGCGTACGATGACCTGGGGTTTCAGGCCACGACGCGCGGCGGCCGGGTGATGGATCATATTCTGGGCAACAAGGCGTACTTCAAAGCCAGTACCAACATGGCCAGCGACGTCGCATTGGCCGGCGCCGTCATCGCCAACGAACAGGGCAACCGCCGCGAACGCCGCGGCAGGGACGGCGACGACGCGCAGGCCGCGGCCATCGGGCTCGGCATCCTCGGCGTGATTGGCAAGATTGCCTCAGCGGCGACGCAGACCGACGCCGACACCCGCCAATGGAACAACCTGCCGCAGCGGCTCAGTTTCGCCGCCATCAAGCTGCCGCCCGGCCAGCACGCGGGCCGGATCGAATTTCTCGATCGCAGCGGCAATGTGCTGACCCAGCGCACCCAACAGGTCAGCATCACCGTCGGATCGGACGATCGCGACACCGTCGTCTTTTTGAGCGAACTTAAACAGTGACCCGCAGTCTCACCGCACCACCACCGCGCCCTGTCCTATGAACACCCGACCTGTTGCTCTCGTTGTCTCCGTCGTTGCCCTCGCCTTTGCGGCGGGTTGCGTGAACGAACCCGGTCCGTTCGCGCCGCTCGACACCACGAAGTTCACGCTCGAGAACACCGATCGCTTCGTCCTCCTCGACAAGCCGGCGCAGAACTCCGTCACGTGCACCGGGCTGCAGGAACGGCCGCTCGCCGACGGCCGGATGGAAGTCACCGCCAACGTCAAGAACCGCGAGTCGCGCCGCATCCAGGTCCAGATCAACTGCGTGTTCAAGGACGACCAGGGTTTCTCGACCGGAGACGAGACGCCGTGGCAGACGCTGATTCTTTCGGAAAACTCCACGGAAGCGGTGCGCTTCACCGCCATGAACGCCCAGGCCCGCAAGTATACCGTCCGCGTGCGTCAGGCCCGCTGAACGGAAAAGGTGAAACCATGAAACGCTCACTCGTGCTCGTCTCGCTCGGCGCGGTCCTCGCGCCTTTCGTTGTGGCGCAATCGCCGGTCCAGCCGCCGACGCCGCCCCCGGTCGCCCAGGCGCAGCCGCGGGGTTTGTCACCGTTGCCGCAGGTCGGTCAGCCCGGCTCCCAGCAACGCGTGTATGGCCCGAGTGGAGACACGTTGATCGCGCGCCAGACGGCCGACGGCATCCTCGAGGGTTTTCGCAAGGCCTACAAAACCGACGGCGCGCCGCGCGTCGTGATCTACGTCAATCGCGCGCTGATCGACACCGCCTCCGGTTTGAACCTCACGGGCCGCAGCGAGCAGTTCGAGAAGACCGACGCCTCGCTGAAGACCAGCGGCACGAACACCTACAAGCAGAAGGACGCCGCTGCTCCCACGCTCGCCGACCAGCAGACGGTGCGTGAAGTGGAACGCCTTTTCGGCCGCGCCTTCCGCAATGCCGGCGCGCAGCTCGCCGATCAAAAAACCGCCGCGGCGCTTCTGCCGGAACAGGCCGGTGCCCATCTCGTCGGCGACAGCGCGGCGAAGGATCGCAAGGCACTGGCCGACATCGCGGACATCGCGATCGAAGTGCTGATTTCGAGCCGCAACATCACCGTGCCGGAAGTGTCCGGCGACGCCACTTATCCCGTGCCTGACATTCAGGCCACGGCGATTCGCCTCAAGGACGCCGCCATCGTCGGCCAGGCCGCCGCAAGCGACATCATCGGCAAGGGCGTGCAGGCCGGCCGCGTCATCCGCCAGTTTGACGTGCGCGACATCACCGAAGCCACGGCGATCGCGTTGATGGACGACATGCTCACCGGCAAACGGTGAGGCGGCTCGCACCGAGCCGGTGCCGACTCATTCAGTTGCCCGCGAATCACGCGAATGGACGCGAAGTTGAGAATGTGCTCCGCCAGCCCGGGACTTCCAGAGAGGGTGAGTGGATCGTGCCGCTGAATTCGCGTGATTCGCGGGAGGTTTCCTGCCCGGTTCCCTCACTTCTTCGCTTCGAACCCCGTCTTCTTCGAGGCGTCGAGGATGTCCTTCATCGCGACGTCGATCGCTTCCTGATCCTTGCCTTGGGATCGGACCACGGGTGCGCCGGTGGAAAAGTCGATCGTGGCGCCCGGCTGAATCGGGACCTCGGGCGTGCTGGGAAGCGGACGTGGGCGCAGTGAGGGTGTCGCTGTCGGCGTGAGCACGGGCGCCGAGAGTACGGGCGGAGCAATCACCGGTAGGGCGGGAATTGTCAGCTCGGGCGGTTCGATCGCCGGTGGCCCGGCGGGCTTGAGATCCGAGATGGGACTGCGGACGCTTTCCGGAATCGAGGACACATGCGGCTGGGTGAGGCCGAAGTAGGCGGCCGTGCCACCGACGGCGAGAATGGCGAGCCACAGAAGTCGGGATTTCATGAGGGCGTCGGGGCGAAGGCGGCGAAAAACGGGAGGGTAGCGGTGCCCCGCGGATCACCCGTGCGCCCGCGGTGACGGTTACCGTGGCCGCATTTCATCCCAGCGCCAGTGCGATCACGCCGATGGCCATCGCGAGTGCCGCCCACGTGCGGCGGTGGGCGTCGGCTTCCTTCAAGTAACGAGCCCCGATGAACGCACCGAGCACGATGCTGACCTCGCGGGCTGGAGCGACGTAGCTGACCGGGGTGAACGCCATCGCGGTCAACACGAGGACGTACGCAATCGGCGAAAGCAGGGCCATGCCGAAGACGAACCGCTTGTGCTCCCGCCAGTGGTGCGAAACTTCGGCCCAACGCGGAAGGGCGAACGGGGTCACGAAACCCAACACGACAAACGCCGTGCCGCCGTCGTAAATCACCGGCGGGATCGCGAGCGTGTGCACGCCGTGCCGATCCCACACGGTGTAGCAGGCGATCAGCACGCCGGTCGTCAGGCCGTTGCGCACCGCGGTGCGCAGGTGCGCGCGGTCCTGGTGAAACAGGCCGGCGCCGCCGGTCAGGAAGAAGACTGCGGTCACGATCGTGACGCCGCCGGCGATGGCGAGCAGCGACGGACGCTCCCCCAGCAAGGCGATCGCCGCCGCCGTGGAGAGCAGCGGCCCCGTGCCGCGCGCCAGCGGATAGATCAGGGAGAAATCGCCGCTGCGGTAGCTGCGTTGCAGTGACAGCGACGCGGCGGTTTTCAGCACGCCGCTCCCGGCGATCCATGCGACGGCGGTCCAGGACAGGGTCGGGTGCTGCCACCACCAGAACCCGATCAGCACTGGGATGTAGCAGGAGCAGATGATCACGCTCACCAGCCACACGAAGGGCAGGCCACCGCCGGCGCGCTTGGCGCACAGGTTCCACGTCGCGTGCAGCACCGCGGCGATCAGGACCAGCGTGAGCGCGAAGGCGGTCATGGTTTGGGACGGTGGATTGCACGGGGAGCGTGATCTGTACTGGGAACGAGATCTGTACTGGGACCGCGACCGCCCCCGGTCGCCTGTCCGGAGGATGCGACCGGGGGCGGTCGCGGTCCCACTGCCGGTCCCACTGCCGGTCCCACTGCCGGTCCCACTGCCGGTCCCACTGCCGGTCCCACTGCCGGTCCCACTGCCGGAAGCTGTCGTCCCGAACCGCGTCCGCTCACTCTGCAGCCTTCGATTTCATGTCAGCGTTCTTCACGTGCGTATCGAGCCACGTCTCCATTTCCCACAGCATGTGCAGCACGCTCTCCCTTGCCCGGTACCCGTGCGACTCATGGGGCAGCATCACGAGTCGCGTCGTCGCGCCGTGGCCCTTGAGTGCGTTGTAGAAGCGTTCGCTCTGCAGCGGAAACGTGCCCGGATTGTTATCCGCCGCGCCGTGGATCAGCAACAGCGGATCCTTCACCTGGTGCGCGAAGTTGAAAGGCGACATCGCTGCGTACACGTCCGGCGCCTGCCACAGGGAACGCTGTTCGCGCTGAAAGCCGAAGGGCGTGAGCGTGCGATTGTACGCGCCGCTGCGCGCGATGCCGGCGCGGAAGAGCCGGGTGTGTGCGAGGAGATTGGCGGTCATGAACGCGCCGTAACTGTGGCCGCTGATCGCGATGCGCTTCGGATCTGCAACGCCGCGCCGCACGAGCTCGTCGACCGCAGCCTGCGCGCTCGCGACCAGTTGCTGCACATAGGAGTCGTTCGCCTTCTGGCCTTTCTTCGCGACGATCGGCATCGCGGGATCGTTGAGCACGGCGTAGCCGGCGAGGAGAAACGGCAGCGGCCCCGTGGGACTCACGCGCGTGAAGCGCTCGGGCGTGGCTTTCACCTGCGACGCGGTTTCCTCCTCGAGAAACTCGCGCGGATACGCCCACAGCAGCGTGGGCAGCGGACCTTTTGCCGGCGTCCAGCCGGGCGGCAGGTACAGCGTGCCCGAGAGCGCGACGCCGTCGGCGCGGCGGTACTGGATGAGTTCCTGCCTCACGTCCGCGAACTGCGGATACGGATTGGGAAACGTGGTGAGCGGTGTGAGCGTGCCCGGAGCGAACGAGCGGACGAAGAAGTTCGTCGGTTCGGTCGGCGACTCGCGGGTCATCAGCGCCCGGGTGAGCGTGGCGTCGATGAAACCGCCAAACGATTCGTAGGCCGGCGGAGCGGAGCGCCAGAGCCGGCGCGTCTGCCTCGTGGCCGGATCCCATTCGTCGAGGAACGGCCGATCGCCCTCCGGTGAGGCGCCGTCGCCCGCAAAGTAGAGTTTCGATCCATCGGGGCTGCGCTGGAGCACGACCCGGCCGCGCGTGTCGCGCACCAACACGGGTCGTCCCGGATCGCCGTAGCGATCCTCGGTCTTGCGCTGGTACACCAGGGTGCGCGCGTTGCCAGGCTGGCCCGGGGCCACGCGCCACAGCCGACTGATCCCGGTGGTGGACCAGGTTTCCGTCACGAGCGCGAGGTCATCGTCGCTCCACTGCACGGATTGCACGCGAAACTCGAACTGCTGCTGCTGGATCGGTTTGCCGCTGAAGGGAGCGGCCAGGGTGTACCACGCGTCGCGGAGCGGCTTCTTGTCGGCGGAAGTCCGGCCCGCCGGCAGTGCCTGCACCCAGCTGAGCGTCGCGGGCGCGTCGGCGCGCCACGTGACGCTCCGCGGGCCGGCGCGCACGCCGTTGAAGGTGCCCTCGGCGAGCGGCAGGTCGGCGACGCGGAAGACCTGGGCTCCGGCGCGATCGTTGACCGCAATGGTGACGGGAAACCGCCCGGTCGGCACGAGATATGAATACGGCCGGTGGAGCGTCTGCGTCATCACGTAGTGGTTATCCGGAGACGGACTGACGACGGTGATCAGCCCACGGAGCGGCAGTGGCGTGAGGCCGCCTTCAAGGGAGACCAGCGCGAGTTCGCTCGTCGCATAGTACTCGAAGAGCGCTTCGTCATGCGCATTAGCGAGCAGGCCGTCGTAGGTGCGGGCGGCGGCGCGCTGGCCGAGGTTTTCCTGCACGACGGGCCCGGCGGGAGCGCCCGAGGCGTTTGGCGGCGCGCCGCGGTTTGCCGGCACGCGCCGGATCGCGAGCGTGGAGTGATCGATCCAGACGATGGGTTCGCCGAGGGCGGCGTTGAGAATCGGGTCGGTCAGCCGGCGCGCGCGCGCAGTGGCGCAGTCGACCAGCCAGAGTTCGATGCCGGTGGCGGCGACGACGGTGAGCGCGAGATGCCGGCTGTCGCGGCTCCATTCGTAGTCGGCGATGCGAACGCCGGCGGGGAGACCGGTGACGCGGGCGTCGTTGCCGCCGTCGACCGGCTTGAACGCCAGCCCGGTGAAATAGGTCGAGCGACTCGGGCCGTTGGTGACGGGATTGATGCGCAGTCCGGCGAGACGCAGCTCGGGTTGGGCGAGTTCGGCGAGGGTGGGTGCTTCCGGTCGATCGAGCAGCAGGAGTTGGCGGCGATCCGGGCTGAGCACCGCCGCAGGTGGCAACGGGGTGTCGACGATGGCGGCGAGGGCGGGAGACGGCGTGCGGTAGCCCGCGCTGTCAGCGGCGGGGAGCGGCGGAGACGCGAAAACGAGCGCGGCGAGAGAGAGCCGGAACCAGGCGGAGCGAAACATGGGCGTCGACGCTGGGCCGCCGACCTTGGGGTGGCAACGACGCAGAGGACGCTCCGCCCCGGGGTGGGTTCGGGCGCCTGGCAGGGGCGGAGTGACGACGTGCGGGCGTCCGCGGCGAAGAGGCCCGCGCCTACTTCTTCTTGGCGTCCTTCACCGGCGGCTTCACGTAGGTGTCGAGCCACTTCTCCATTTCCCAGAGCATGTGCAGGACGTTCTCGCGCCCCTGGTAACCGTGGGATTCATACGGCAGCTGGATGTAACGTGTCGTGGCGCCGTGGCCCTTGAGCGCGTTGTAGAAGCGTTCGCTCTGGATCGGGAACGTGCCGGGATTGTTGTCGGCCGCGCCGTGGATCAGGAGGATCGGATCCTTGATCTTGTTGGCGTGGTTGAAGGGTGACATCGCGGCGTAGACTTCCGGAGCCTGCCAGAGCGTGCGTTCCTCCGACTGAAAGCCAAAGGGCGTGAGCGTGCGGTTGTACGCACCGCTGCGGGCGATGCCGGCGCGAAAGATGTCCGAATGGGCGAGGAGATTCGCGGTCATGAACGCGCCGTAGCTGTGACCGGCGACGGCGACGCGCTTCGGATCGGTGACGCCGCGCCGCACGAGTTCGTCGACGGCCGCGCGTGCGCTCGCGACGAGCTGCTGGATGTAGGTGTCGTTCGGCTCCTGCGCGCCCTCGCCGATGATTGGCATCGTCGGATCGTCGAGCACCGCGTAGCCGGCGAGCAGGAACGGCAGCGGTCCCATCGGGCTCACGCGGATGAAACGGTACGGCGATTCCTTCACCTGGCCCGCAGCCTCGGCCGTCTTGTACTCGCGCGGATAGGCCCAGAGCAGCGTCGGCAGCGGACCGTCGATGGGCGTCCGGCCCGGCGGCAGATAGAGCGTGCCGGACAACGCCACGCCGTCGGCCCGTTTGTAGGTGATCAGTTCCTTCTTCACGGCCGCGTATTGGGGAAACGGATTCGCGAAACGCGTAATCGGGGTGAGCGCCTTGGCGTCGTCGCTTTCGTTCAGCTGGCGCACGAAGTAGTTGGCCGGCTCGGTCACCGCCTCGCGTTGCGTGAGGGCGCGCGTGAGCGAGTCATCGAGGAACGCCACAAACGATTCATAGTGCGGCGCGGTCGAGCGCCACAGGCGGCGCGCCGTCTTCGTGGTGAGATTGAATTCGTCGAGGAACGGCCGGTTGCCCTCCGGCGAGGCGCCGAGGCCGTCGAGATAGATCTTCGATTGATCCGCGTTCATGAGCAGACCCAGGCGGCCGTAGCGGTTGCGCACCAGCACGGGCGCGCCGGGGTTGCCGTAGCGATCCTCCGAGGAGCGATCGAAGAGCAGCGTCGGTGCGGCACCGGGCTGGCCGGGAGCGACGAGCCAGGTCCGCTGCTTGCGGGTTTTCCACCAGTATTCGGTGACGAGCGCGTGCCGATCGTCGCCCCAGGTGACGCCGGTCGCGCGCAGCGCGAATTTCTGTTGTGACACCGGGGCGCCGCTGAAGGGAGCGGCGAGGGTGAACCATTCGTCGCGGAGCGCGGACTCGCGGCCGGCGTCGCCGCCGTCGAGCGCCTGCACCCAGCTCAAGGTGGCCGGTGCGTCGGCGCGCCACGTCACGCTGCGCGGCCCCGTGCGGACGGAGCCGGTGGGAATCGGAATGTTCTCCGCGAGCGGCAGCGTGGCCACCTCGTGCACGCGCCGGCCCGTGCGGTCGTGCACGGTGATGGTGGTCGGGAAACGGGTGACCGGGACAAGATACGAATACGGTTTCGTCCACGCCGTCACGAGCAGGTATCGGCCATCTGGAGACGGCAGGGCGTTGCCGAAGATGCCGCGGAGGCCGAGGGGCGTGACCTTGCCGTCGAGGGAAACGAGGGCGAGTTCGGACGTGGCGTAGTGGTCGAACAGCGCCTCATCGTGGGTGTTGGCCAGCATGTCCGCGTAGGTGCGGGCGGGGCGTTTGCCGCTGAGGTTTTCCTGCACGACGGGACCGGACGGCACGCTCGGCGCGGTCGGAGCGTTGCCTCGGCCGGCGGGGATGAGGGAGGCAACGATCGTCGTGTCATCGACCCAGGTCGGCTCCTCGAGCACGCCATTGAGCGCGCGATCGGTGAGCCGGCGGGCCGCGGCGGTGGTGGCGTCGACGGCCCAGAGTTGAAGTCCGCTGCCTGGATTGACCACAACGATCAGGTGGCGGCTGTCGCGTGACCAGGTCACGGCGGTGAGGCGCGACGCGGCGGGAAAGCCGGTGACGCGGCGTTCCGCGCCGCCGGCCAGCGTCTTGATGACCAGGCCTGTGGAGTAACTCTCGCGGCTCGGGCCGTTGGTGGCCGGATTGATGCGCACACCGGCGAGCCGCAGCTCCGGTTCGGCGAGTTCGGCGACGGGCGGCAGCGCGGGGCGTTCGAGCAGGAGCAGGCTTTTCTTGTCGGGACTCAGGCTGACGAACGGCGTGAGCGGCGCGTCGACCAGCGCGGCAAGCGCGGCGCTGGGGCTGCGGTAGGTGGCGTTGTCCTGGGCGCGGACGCTGGCGACGGAGAGCAGCAGTCCGGAAGTGAGCAGGCGCACGAAGGCGGAGCGGAGCATGGGTGGACGTTGCGGGAGCGGCGGGAGGCGGACAATAGTGGAAACCGGAAACCGGAAACCGGAGACCGGAGACCGGAGACAGGAGACAGGGGACGGGAGACAGGGGGTGGGTGTGCAGTCCCGGGTTGAATGGGTGGGCGGCTGTATGGGTGCGGTGCGCAATGCCGTTGCGGAGGGGTGGGGGGAGCCGGAGGATGCTGGTGATGGCGCTCTCTGTTTACCTTCGCGAAATCCGGCCGACGCTCACGCTCGCGGCGCCGATTGTCGTGGGCCAGGTGAGCCAGATGCTGATGGGTGTGCTCGACAGCGCGATGATTGGGCACGCGGGCACGGTGCCGCTGGCAGCGTCGGCGTTTGGCAGCACGATCTTCAATATCTTCTATGTCTTCGGCATCGGCCTGATGGTCCCGGTTTCGATCTTCGTGTCGCGGGCGCGCGGGGCGCGGCAGCCGGCGGAAGCGGCCCAGTACCTGCGCCATGGCATGATGGCTGCCCTGGTCTTCGGGGCGGTGGAAACGCTCGCGATGGCGGCACTCAGCACGCAACTCCACCGGTTCGATCAGCCGCCCGAGGTGCTGGCGATCGTGACGCCGTTCTATCTGCTGTTTGCGGCGTCGTTGATTCCGGTGCTGGTGTATCTGGTGTTGCGGCAGTTCGCCGAGGCGATGGGGCACCCGTGGGCGCCGATGGTCATCATCCTGGCGAGCGTCGGCCTGAACGCGGCGCTCAACTGGGTGTTCATCTACGGCAATCTGGGCGTGCCCGCACTCGGCCTCACCGGCGCGGGCATCGCGACGCTGGTGTCGCGCATCGCCGGAGCGGCGGGAATTTTCTTCTGGCTGCGACGGGATTCACGGCTGCGCGAAGCGTGGCCGATCCAGTGGCGCGGAGCCTATGCGTTCGAACGGCTTCGCGAGATGATGCGGATCGGACTGCCGGCGGCGGGGATGCTTTTGTTTGAGACGACGGCGTTCGCCTTTTCCGGCATCATGATTGGCTGGCTGGGAGCGGCACCGCTTGCGGCGCATCAAATCGGTCTGAGCTGCGCGTCGATGGCGTTCATGTTTCCGCTGGGCCTTTCGATGGCCGTCGGCATTCGCGTCAGCCACGTGGTGGGCTCGGGCGAACGCGAGCGCTTGCGGCCGATTGGCTTTGGTACGCTCGGACTAGGACTGGCCGTGATGGTCGGTTTCGCGCTGCTCTTTGGCTTGGGCGGCAAGACCCTTGCGGGTTGGTTCGTGCATGATCAGGCAGTCGTGGTGCTCGCGGCGCAGCTTCTCCTTGTCGGAGCGATCTTCCAACTGGCCGATGGGGTGCAGGTCATCGCGGCGCATCTGCTCCGCGGCATCAGCGACGTGAAAATCCCGACGATGATTACCTTCGTCGCGTACTGGGGCGTGGCGTTGCCACTCGGTTACGCGCTGGGCATTCGCGGACCTTACGGTGCGCCCGGCGTGTGGACGGGCATCGCCACGGGCCTCGCCTTCGCGGCCGTGTTTCTCACGGTGCGCTTCGCCCGGCTGACGCGGATGCGGGGGGAGGGAGTTGAGCGCTGAGGGTTGAGAGTTGAGCGCCAGATCTCAGAACAGTGCAGTGGCAGCGACCGGCTCTCCGTCGGAAAATCGTTGCTGGTTCTCTCAGCCCTCAACTCTCAACTCTCAACTTGCTAGAATTTCCACTCGAGCTCCGCGCTCACGAAGGCGGCGGTGTCGTCGGACTTCAGTTTGTAGCCGCGGCTGTGGTAGTCGACGTTGAGAATGGGGACGGCGCCGACGGCGACGCGGGTCTGAAAGGTCGGTGACGCCTTCCATGTCACCGCCGGGCCGACACGCAGGGCCTGGTATTCGAGCCGGGTGCGATCCAAGGCTGGCCGGAGTGCACTGCGCGGGACCGGCGCATCCGTCACGTAAAACGAACCGAAGTCCGCCTCGGCGACGAACTCGGCCTTGAGCGCGTCGTTGATCTGCCACGACGCCCCGGTGCGGGGAAACCCGAGGAACGCACGCCAGCCCGGGGCGGGTGTCCAATCGAAGGTTGCGACCGGCAAAATGCGTCCGGTGCCGCGCGAAAGGGAATCATAGACGACGCCAAAGCCGGCACTGAAATCGGATGTGAACTTGCGCGTCGCGAGCGCGAACAGCCCGAAGCCCAGGCCGCGTTGGGTGAACCCGCTGCCGGCGTTGGAGATCTCGGGACCGGCGCTGGCAATGAACACCCAGTCCTTGACGGGCACGCCGACGACGGAGAACGACGCGCCGAGACTCTTCAGCGTGTCGGGCAGCGGCGTACCGGCTTCGCGATCGAGATCGTAGTGCTGATAGTCGAGGCCGATCGCGGGAAACCACGCCCCGTTCAACGGCGGGAGCGGAATCTTCAGTTTCGCGCCGTACTGCGTGACGGCGAATCCCCCGGCGCTGGCGCCCCGCGCGGTGAAGTCGGTCTGGCTCGTGGCCGCACCATCGATGGCCAGCGAAATCGCCGCGCCCGCCCGTGAGCCCGGCGCCGGCTGGGCGTGAGTCAGGGCGGCGGCGCAGAGCGCTGCGACCCAAGCGGCCGTCGGACGAAACCAAGTGAAGGGAAGGGACAAAGAGGTCATGGTGCCAGTGATACGGATGGAGGCCGGACGGGGATGCGTCCGGCCGGTGATTGTCAGGATCCCCTGGGCGCGAGCCCAAGTCGTTGCGTGACTTCGGCCAGCGAAAGCCCGTGGATACGGATCGTCTTTTGGCGCGAGGTGTCGCCGCGCAATACTGTCACCGCCCGCTGCGGCAGGTTCAGGGCGTCCGCGAGAAAGGCGCACAAAACTTCATTGGCGCGGCCTTCCACCGGCGGCGCGTGGACCTTGATTTTGATCGCGTCGCCGAGCCACCCGACCACTTCGCTCCGCGGCGCGTTGGGAATCGCCTTGATGGCCAGCAGGCAGAACGCCGCGGCGGGAGTTTTGTCGGCGGCGCTCACCTCGGTGCGACCGGAAACGGTGCCGGCGGTTCAGGCCAGGGCTTCGGCGATGGCACCGATGATTTCCTCCACCGGTTCGACGCCGCAGCACAGCCGCAGGATGTCCGGATCGATGCGACTCGCGGCGAGTTCCGCGATGCCCGCAGGGGTCGTCACGAGATCGTAGTGGGCGAGGTACATGAACGAACAGATCAGCGTCGTCTTCATGCCGAAGCTCGGGCCCTTCGGCAGCCGCAGCCGGTCGTAAAAGGGTTCCATCGGGGCGCGCAGCGTGAACGAGATCATGCCGCCCGTCGCCTCGGGCGTGCGGGCGATGCGCTGGTAATTTTCCCGCGAGGCCGGATGCAGGGCCCAGTAAACATCGCGCACCTTCGGGTGGTTCTCGAGGTAGGCGACGACGCGCGCGGTGTTCGCCTGAATCTTCGCGAGTACGGCTTCCGTTTCGCCGATCTCCGCGGCCAGGCGCGCGAGTTCGCGAAAGTACGGCGGCTCCACCTCGGCGGCGGCGCGGCGGCGGAGTTCATCGGCGTCGCGGCCGGCGGGATTGATGGCGACGAGGCCCGCGGTCAGGTCGCCCTCGCTGGCCGTGTACTTGGTGAGACTCGAGGCGATGCTGTCGGCGTGATGGAGTATCTTGAGCGCGAATACGGACGCGACCGAAGGATCGAGGATGAGGTGCGCGCCATGCTGCCGGCAGAGGTGCGAGATCGCGGCGAGGTCGGGCGTCTGGATCAGCGGATTCGTCGGCAGCTCGGCAACGACGCCGGCGATGCGGGCACCGTGCTTCGCGAAGATGCGCGCGATGGCATCCTGATCCAGCGGGTCGCGGACGTAAACGTAGTCCGCGGGCGTGGACGTGAAACGCTTTAGGATCGCGATGGTGTCGAGGTACAGCCAGCCGAGTTGCAGCCAGACCGTGCGGCCGCGTTCCGCCTGCAGGCTGGCGGAGGCGCGGAACGCGGCGTGGATCGCGTTCATGCCCGACGGCGCGAGGAGCAGGTCGTCGTCGGTGGTGTCGGGCAGGGCGGTGCGCAGCACGCGGCGAACTTCAGCGCCCGCATCGCCGGGAAACGTTTTCTCCGCGAAACGCGCAGGGATCAGTTTCAGCCGGAGCAGATGATCCTCGGCTTCACGCGAGGAGATGAAGCCTCCGATGTTCTGCAGGTAGGTTTTCGCCAGCGCGTAGAGTTCCGGCGACACGGGGTGCGACACGCCGGACAGACCGTCACTGGAAAAGAGCTTGGCACCTTTGGTCTTCGCGGCGAGCAGCGTCGCGAGATTGTCGGCCATGCGCGATGACGACGTCAGCCACAACGTCCGGCCGGCGAGGGCGGGCACCGTCGCGGTGTAGTGCGCGATCAGCTGGCGCGAGAACGGGTGGACCAGGAAGCGCGGATATCCCGAGGCGAGCTGCGCCATCGTCGCGGGATCCTTCTCCTCGTAGCCGCGGACGTCGCGCATCGTCGGCAGGCTGCAGGAGACAGCGTGTGGTGTATCCGGGATGCATTGACCGAGGGGGAGGTGAGGGAAGACCGGCATGGCAAAGGGCGAGCTTGAGGCGCGGATCCGGAGGGACGCAACCGTCGGCTGGCGTGGGCTGTGTCATGGCCGCGCGGCTCACAATGCGCTTCAATTTTCACTGGCTGGCGGTAGCGTCGAGGCGTGCTGCGCGGCTTTCGCCGGCAGATTTGCTTCATCCCCCAACGCCCCATGTACAACGCGCTCTCCCAACTCAACTATCTCGCCATCGCCGTCACCACCTTCGCCGGATTTCTCTTTGGCTGGTTGTGGTATTCGCCGGTGCTCTTTTCCAAGGCCTGGATGGCGGAGATGAAGATCACCGAGGCGATGATGAAGGCGGCGGCGCAGAAAGGCATGGCCGGGTTCTTCGTGCGGGGGCTCGTGTACACGTTTCTTTCGACGTTCGCGCTGACCATTCTGATCGAATCCCGCGGGCCCATCAACGTGGTGAAAGGCGCGGCGATCGGCGCGTTTGTCGGGCTGCTGCTCGTCGGCGCGCGCATGCTCAACAGTGGCGTGTGGGAGCAGCGTTCCGTGCGGCTGCTTGCCATCACCGTCGGGCACGAAGTAATTTTGTTCACGCTGCAGGGCACGATTCTCGGCGCGTGGTTGTGATGCAAGAGACCGCCCGCGAATCACACTAATGGGCGCGAATTTCAGAGATGGAAATCAGGGCCACCACGGCCCTCGTTCTCAGCAACATCAATTCGCGCGATTCGCGGGCAACTGAGTTGTTTCGTCTGAGAGATGAGGCAGACGCCGTCGACGTCCCGGCCTGTGATGCAGACGTCGGATTGCTGCCGCGTCGGTTCGATCGCTCGACCTTCTACCCGGTGCGGCGACCGCAGTTTCAATTTGCGCCGGCCCGTCCGGATGCGTTCAACGGGCGCGCATGAAACTCGTCTCGTGGAACGTCAACGGCGTGCGCGCCGCGCACAAGAAGGGCCTGCTCGACTTCATGGAGCAGGCGAAGGCCGATGTGATCTGCCTGCAGGAGGCGAAGGCGCACCCGGGCGATGCCCAGCACATCGCGTGGCCGCACGGATACGAGACGTTCTGGAATCCGGCGGTGAAGAAGGGCTACAGCGGCACGATTGTGTTCACGCGCATCAAGCCGAAGGCCGTGACGCTCGGCATCGGTTTGCGCGAGCATGATGCCGAGGGCCGCGTGATCACGGCGGAGTACGACGATTTCTTCCTGCTCAACGTCTATCAGCCCAACTCGCAGCGCGGGCTCACGCGCCTCGAGTATCGCACGCAGGAGTGGGATCCGGCGTTTCTCGCGTATGTGAAGAAGCTCGGGAAAAAGGGGAAGCCGGTGATCTTCTGCGGCGATCTCAACGTGGCGCACACCGAGATCGATCTGACAAATCCCAAGACCAACCGGCGCAACGCGGGCTTCACCGACGAGGAGCGCGGCAACTTCACACGGATCCTGGAGAGCGGGTTTGTGGATACGTTTCGCGAATTCGAAAAAGGCCCCGGCCACTATTCGTGGTGGAGCCAGATGATGAACTGCCGCGCGCGGAACATCGGGTGGCGCGTCGATTACTTTGTCGCCAGCGAGAAGCTGCGGCCCGCGCTCAAGCGCGCCTGGATTTCGCCGGAAGTCATGGGCAGCGACCACTGTCCGGTCGGGCTGGAAATCGCCTGACAGCCCGCCGGCCGCGGGCATGCTCGCGGGCACCCCTATGAAAACGCTTCTCAGGATTGGGCTCGGACTGGTCGTGCTCGTACTGGCGCTGGTGGCGGTCGCTTTTCTCCTGCCGCGGACTTACCGCGTGGAACGTTCGACGGTGATCAACGCCAGCCCCGCGGTCGTGTTCGCCCAGTTCGGTGATCTGCGGGCCTGGAAAAACTGGGGCGCGTGGCAGGAGCGCGATCCCGGCATGAAGATGACGTTCTCGGAGAAAACCACGGGCGTCGGCGCGTGGAGCGCATGGGAGAGCAAGTCCGAGGGCAACGGTAAGATGACGTTCACCGCGGTCGAGCCCGCGAAGAGCGTGACCTACCGACTCGAGTTCCCGGACATGGGCATGGGATCGGAAGGTTCGATGGCGCTGCAGCCGGCGGACAAGGGCGTAAAGGTGATCTGGGTCGACGCCGGGGATCTCGGGATGAATCCGATGGGTCGCTGGTTCGGCCTCTTTGTCGATCGCATGATCGGACCGGATTTCGAGAAGGGACTTTCGAATCTGAAGCGGCTCGCGGAGGCGCCGCCGAAATGACGCCGGTGCTCGCCGAGTTGAAGACGTTGATGAGCCGGCGACCGGGCGCGACGCTGGCCGTGGCCGAGAGTCTCACCTGCGGGCAGCTGCAGGCGCGCATCGGCGAGATTAAGGGCGCGTCGAATTTCTTTCTCGGCGGCCTCACGGCCTACTCGCTCGATCAGAAGGTCCGGCATCTGGGTGTGACGCGCGCGGCGGCGCGGCGCGTCAATTGTGTCTCAGCCGCGGTGGCGGAGGAAATGGCGCGCGGCGCGTGCCGTTTGTTCGGGAGCGAACTCGGCGTCGCGACGACGGGCTACGCCGAGCCGTCGAAGGCAGACCACGTGCTCGATCCGTTTGCGTGGTGGGCGATCGCTCATCGGCGGCGGGGTCGCTTTCTCACCGTGCGCAGCGGGCGCGTCGAGTGCCCGGGCGCGACCCGCGTCGACGTTCAACTGATCGTGGCCGCGGCCGCGCTGGGGGAACTGGTGGCCTATCTGCGCGAGTCGGAAGTAAAGCCGTAGCGCGCTCAGCAGACGGCGTTAATTCTAAAGCCAGAAAGCCAGGAATCGGACTACGGTTGCGGCGAGAGCTATTGCATCTTCACCGCGAATTACGGTGGTCTCGGCAGGGGCTTTCGCGGCGACAGCTCGAATGCCTTTTTCCTGGTTTCCTGGCTTTAGAATTCTCCCCGTCCCGAACCCGTCCCGTCCCGACATCACGTCACGTCAGGTCACGTCGTTCTGAAACAGCTCGATGCTTTCGCCGTTGGGGCCTTCGCAGAAGAAGACGCGGATCGGGACGGGCCCGGCACCGTTGGTCGTGGCGATCATGACGTCCTTCGGCTCCACGGTGATTTTCACGCCGGCCTGGCGCACGTGGGCGGCGACGGCATCGATCCGATCGGTGCGCAACGCGAAGTGCAGCACGGATCCGTTGGGTGAGGGCGTCCAGGCGAGATCCTCGAAGATCTCGATGTAGTTGCCGTCACCCGTATCCATCATCCCGGCACGTTGCGGGGCGGGCCGCCACGTAATCTTCTCCGTGCAGCCCAGGACGTCGCGATAGAATGCAATCGTCCGATCCCAGTCCCGCGTTTTCACGCAGACATGATGAAAGCCGCCGCGGCCGAGGATGGGGTTGGGCATGGGACCAAAAGTTGAGAGTTGAGAGCTGAGGGTTGAGAGAGCGGATCGAGTGTTCCATTCTCAACCCTCAACTCTCACCTCTCAACTCCTCCAACCGGCCTTACGGTGCCAGCGACTTCACGTAGGCGACCAGCGGCTGCACTTCCGCCGGGGGCGTGACCCAGTCGCTGTAGAGCAGCTCGGGCATCGTGTAGCGCGTGTTGTAGAGCGAGAAATTGGCGGCGTCGTTGCGCGAGATATGGCCGGCCTTGATCGTGGCACCGGCGAAAAGCCCCACGGTCTTCGTGTAGGCGAGCAGCGGCGTCTTGTAGATTTCCTCGTTATTGCGCTCCTTCTCAGCGGCTTTCGGGCCGGCGACAGCCTTGGCGTCGACGCCCAGGTTCACACGATTCGCGAACAGCTTCTTCGGCGTGGCGTCATCCGTGATGATGAAAACGGTCTCCTTGGAATTGGCACCGAGCTGCAGGCCGAGGCTGGCCTCGCCGGCGTTGATCAGCACCGGAATGCTCCAGCCGTCGGGGCGCTTCACCATGATGACGCCGAAGCCGTCCTGCACGCCCAGCACGATGCCGGCCTTGAACTGGCTCAGGATGATCAGGCCGCGCGCCCGCTTCCAGACTTCAGCCGGAATGGCGGTTTCACGGCGGAGCTGGAACTCCCGCAAAATGGCTTCGCAGGTTTCCACGCGGGTAACGAGATCGGCCCGCGTGGGCTCGGCGCGAACAATGGAAGCGCCCAAGAGCGCCAGGAGCGACAGTAACAGGAATTTCTTCATGACGATGCGTAAAGTCTAAGGTCGGCGGAGTGTAGGCAGGCCCCGGGCTGCTTGGGAAGCGTGGAGTGCATCCCGCCCAGCCCGGACAAAGTGAGCCTCGTTTGGTTCCCAACTCCGCGGTCCGTCGCACCAAAGCCCCACATTTGCGTGCATCCCGTGGCACCCGAACCCTCACCACACGGGATGACGCGAAAGCGTCCCCGGTCCTTCCGTGTCTTCCGCGTGTTCCGTGGGCCGCCAGATTGCGGGTTGTAGTGATTGTCGCGCGCCTGCTGCTCCGTCTCCGGCTCAATCCAGTCCGCGCACGGTGAGTTCGTCTTCGTCCCACCCGAGAAAGTGCCCGAGCTCGTGCAGATAGGTCAGTCTGACCTCATCGCGGAAGACATCGGCATCGCCTCCGGCGAAGTCCCAGAGATTGTCGAGGTAAAGGAGGATTTGGGGCGGGGCCAGGTTGTCCTGCGACAGTTCCGTGCCGTGCGCGCTGCCGGTAAACAGGCCCAGGATGTCCGGCTCGAAGCCGTCGGCGAGCACGTCGCCGGCCGGTACATGCTCGTAGTGCACGGCGACGCCCCGGGCCAACACCCGGATTTCCGGTGGCAGCTGGCGTTGCGCGGCACCGACGGTGTCGGCGGCGATTTGGGTCAGACGGGCCGGGTCCATGCCGCGATTACGACTTCAAGTCCGTGGACAGGTCGAGCTTCTCGAACCGTTCGCCCAGCAGCCAGAGTCCGCACCACGCCTCGCCCAGCAGCACCACCAGGACAACGACGGTGGCCACGAGCACCGCGGCGACGGGTCCCACCAGCCACTGTAGGATGAAAATCACGAGGGCCGCCAAGCCGACCGGCGGCACCAGCGTGAGCAGCATCGTGAGCAGCTGGGCGAAGAAGAAGATCATGCGCTGGCCGATGACTTCGGGGCCGCCGCCGCGCATCCGACTGGCCTGAAACCAGCCGGGAAACAGCAGCGCCGCCGCGTTGGGCACCAGCAATTGCAACGCGACCAGCGCCGGTGCAATCGCCGCCAGCCCGAGTCCGACCGTGATCCGGACCGGCAGGGTGAGCCACTCGATGCCTCCGCTCACGGGATAGAAGGTGAAACCGATCGCGAGGAGCGTCAGCCAGAGCACGGCGGTGAGGATCACGACGGGCGTGAGCAGTTCGCCCAGGATGATCTGCCAGCCGGCCAGCGGAAACGTCTTCAACGTGTCCGCGTGCGCCAGATCGCTGCGGATATCCTGCCGCGCGAACTGCGGCCCGGTGATCAGCGCGTAGGCACCGAAAATCAACGCCATCATCCCGACTCCTGGCAGCAGTGGCCGCCACTCGGGCTGGGTGTTCAGCCAGAGGCTGCTGCCGACGATCACGACCGCGCAGCCGAGAAACACGCGCAGGTTGAAGTACGGCCACGTGGACAGCAGGTTTTTCCACAGGAACGCCAGTTCCGGCCGGCCTTGGCTCGCGAGAAAAAATGGCGCGGGCCGCGCCTTGGTCGGCAGCGTGCCAGGCCGGCGCTCGCCCGAACGCCACGCCGCGATCCGGGCCCCGCGTTTCTGCGCGTAGTCGACCGAGGCGTCTTCAAACGCCACCGCCGTGCGCACCACCCACAGATAGTGCAGTGTCACCACCAGCAAGGCCGGCCCCAGCGAGAGGAGAAAGTGCCGCACGTCGACCGCGAGAAACGGACCGATCACGAGCTTGAATGGCACCAGCAGCCAGCTGAGCGGCGCGGTCTGCGTGAGCGTGACCAACCAGTCGATCGCGGGCTGGAGCTCGATGCCGGCGCCCAAGGCCGGAACTTGAACATCGGCCGGGAGACGCAGGCCGGTGGCGAGGAAGACGGTCGCAATCGTGCCGAGCAGATAAGCGCGCCGCCGCCACGCGCCCAATCCGAGATCGGTAAGCCGCGTCAGCGTGAACGACGCTCCGCTGAAATGAAGATTGAGCGCGGAAAAGATGAACCACCAGCCGATGGCATGCGTGGCGACGTTGCCGCCGATGATCGTCCAGCGGTTCGAAAACAGCATCATGACCGCGGCACCCATCAGGCTGCGAAACTGTGCGCTCAGCAGCCGGAAGTGCACGAGGCCGCGACGCGGGATCGGCGCGGGAAACAGGAACGCGATCTCCGCTTCCGTGAAGCCGAGCGCGGCGCGTTGCGCGGGCACCACCCACATGAACGAAATGAAAATCAGCAGCGCGAGCGACCCGAGCGCGGTGGTGGCCGGCAGCCAGTCGACGGGCAGCGACGCCTGCGCGGCTTCCATCGCCTGGAGGGCCTCGGGCGTCATCGCGCGCGGCACCCTGGGCCCGGCAGTCTGGCTGAAGCTGCGAAAGAAAAAGAAGTAGAAGTACGCGCAACCGACCACCGCCCCGATCAGGTATTTCGGCTGGCGCAGCCGCCGCGCGCGCGCGATCAGCCAGTTCTTGAACGACGTCAGCCGGAGATAGAGCAACGCGCGCAGCATGGGGCGAACGGCACCCGCCTCAGATGTCCGAACCGCCGGTCGCGCGGAGGAAAATTTCCTCGAGGTTCACGTTGGCGTCGCCGTTGCTGAACCGCGCCGACACCTCCGCGAGCGTGCCGTCAGCGATCTTTTCGCCGCGCTTGAGAATCAGGACATGCGTGCAGACCTCCTCGAGCAGATGCAGCAGGTGGGAACTCAACACGATCGTGGCACCGGCGCGGGCCCGCTTGATGATCGAGTTCTTCATCCGCCGGATGCCAAGCGGATCCAGCCCGGTGAGCGGCTCGTCGAAGAACATCACCTGCGGGCTGTGCAGCAGGCCGCAGGCGATCGCCAGCTTCTGCTTCATCCCGCGCGAGAGTTCGCCGGGGAGCTGGTCGGCCTTGTCCGCGATCTCGAACTCCTCGAGCAGCGGCTGCGCGATCGCCTCGTGATTCGCCACTCCGTAGATGCGCGCCACGAAGTTCAGGTGCTGTCGCGCCGTCAGGTAGTCGAAAAGCCGGGGTTCGTCCGAAAAAAACGCCAGCGCCCGTTTCGCCGCGATCGGATCCGCGGCGAGATCGTGCCCGGCAATCCGGACGGTCCCACTGCTCGCGGGAATGATGCCGGCCAGGCAGCGCAGGGTGCTGGTTTTGCCCGCGCCATTGGGACCGACGAGACCCAGCACTTCGCCTTGGCGCACCGCGAACGACAAATCACTCACCGCGGTGAAGTTGCCGTAACGCTTGTGCAGCCCTTGAACCTCGATCATGGGCGGCGAAGCTGCGGGTTGTGAGCGGTGTCGGCAAGCTCGCGCAAAATCAGCGTAACCCTTCCCCTGACCCGCCGTCTTGCCCCGAAGTCCGGCCTACGCCGAGACCGTTTAAACCCAGCAACTCACCCCGAGATACGATCATGAAATCCTTCAAAGCTCTTATTACCGCCGTTGCCTTTGGCATCGTGGCGTCCGCATCCGTTTCCCAAGCTCAGGAAAAGAAGGGTCAGATGACCCCCGAGCAGCAGATTGAACGCATTGAGACGGCCGTTGGCTCTCTCTCCGCTGACCAGAAAGCCAAGATCACCGCCATCATGGGCAAGACCCGCGAGGAAATGCAGGGTGTGCCGAAGGAAGAGCGCAAGGAGAAGGGCGCCGCCATCCAGAAGAAGCAGCGTGACGCCATTCGCGCCGTGCTGACCGCCGAGCAGCAGGCCAAGTATGATGCGATGGCTCCCGCCGGTGGTAAGGGCGGCAAGAAGAACCAGTAAGTCTGGAAGAATTTGTCAGGGGTTGGTGTTACTAGCCGCCGCGGATCGCAGCCCGCGGCGGCCTTTTTGTGCCCGGATCCCAAGAAGGAGTCGTAATTGTAGTGGAGTTGAACGGGCGGGGATCGGGAAAAGGCCGTGAGGTGAGGCGGGGGATTACCGAGGTGACGGGGGAAAAGTGGTAGAGTCGCGGCCGTTCACAAAGGGTGAAGGGCGTGCGCAATGGGTGAGTGGGCGGGTGAAGATCGCAGCCATTTCGCTTTCGACTCGCACCCGCGTGTGCCCAGCGTCCGGCCATGGCCGAGAAAACGCGCGTGATCATTGTCGGGGGTGGGGCGGCGGGATATTTCGCGGCCATTGCCTGCGCGGAAACGCTGGGGGCGGCGGGCGAGGTGACGATGTATGAGGCCACGGCGCATCCGCTCGCCAAGGTGCGCGTCTCCGGCGGCGGACGCTGCAACGTGACCCATGCGTGCTTCGAGCCGCGGGAACTGGTGAAGAAATATCCGCGCGGCGGGCGCGAGTTGCTGGGGGCGTTTCATCGCTGGCAGCCGCGCGACACCGTGGCCTGGTTTGCGGAGCGCGGCGTGGAAACCAAAACCGAGGACGACGGCCGGATGTTTCCCGTGACGGATGACTCGGCGACGATTGTCGAGTGCCTGACGCGCGCCGCTGAAGCGGCCGGCGTCAAGCTGGTGTCGAGCATGGGCGTGCGGAAGGTGGAGTCGGTCGGCACGGCAGGCGGACCTTCCTTCTGGGTCACGCTGACGGACGGCACCGGGGTGCGTTGCGAGCGCCTGCTGCTTGCCACGGGTGGCAACCGATCGTCGGCCGGATTCACAATCGCGGAGGCGCTCGGTCACGCGATCGAGCCGCTCGTGCCGTCGCTGTTCACCTTTCACATCGACGATGCGCGGCTGATCGGACTTTCCGGGGTGTCGGTGGAGAACGCGACCGTGAGCGTGCCCGGCACCAAGTTGCGCGAAAGCGGGCCGCTGTTGATCACGCACTGGGGCCTGAGCGGTCCGGCGATCCTGAAACTCTCGGCGTGGGGCGCGCGCGAACTCGCGACGCGCCACTACGAATTTCCGCTGACGGTGAACTTCGCGCCGCCGCACACGCGCGATTCCCTGGTGCACGAGTTGACGGCCGTGCGGGACAAAAATCCGCGCAAGCAGATCGCGACCTGGAGTCCGCTCGCGATGCCGCAGCGATTGTGGGAGCGGCTGGTGACGTCCGCGGGCATCGCCCCGACGAGTCCGTGGAGCACGGTTGGCAATACCGCGCTGGGCACGCTTGCACACCAACTCACCGCGGCGGAGTTGAAGGTCGTGGGGAAGAGCCTGTTCAAGGACGAGTTTGTGACCTGCGGTGGGGTGCGCCTGAGCGAGGTGGATTTTCGCACCATGGAAAGCAGGCTGTGTCCCGGTTTGTTCTTCGCCGGCGAAGTGCTCGACGTCGACGGCGTGACGGGCGGTTTCAATTTCCAGGCCGCCTGGACGACGGGTATGATCGCCGGGCTGGCAATGGCGGGAAGGGCGTGAGCGGAAACCGGAAACCGGAAACCGGAAACCGGAAACCGGAAACCGGAAACCGGAAACCGGAAACCGGAAACCGGAAACCGGAAACCGGAAACCGGAAACCGGAAACCGGAAACCGGAAACCGGAAACCGGAAACCGGAAACCGGAAACCGGAAACCGGAAACCGGAAACCGGAAACCGGAAACCGATTCGCGCGGTTCGAAAAAATCCGCATTCCGCAATCCGAAATCCGCAATGTGAGCAGCGTTTCCGGTCTCCGGACTCCGGTTTCCGGTTTTCCCAAGACACACCGCGCTCTTGTAGCCGCGCGGTCCCGCTCTCATTCCCTCCTTCGCTCCCTCCCGCTGTCTCTCCGTCCCGCCGCCTCCCATTCCTTCCTACTTCCAACTCCTCCTGCTGGTGCTTCCCGTCTTCGCGCTGATCGGCGTGGGCGTGGCGGCGCGGCGGGTGCACTGGATCGAAGGCGACGCGGAAACGAGCCTCATCCGGCTCGTCGTCAACGTCTGCTATCCGTGCCTGATCTTCGAGTCGGTGGCGGGCAACACCGCGTTGCGTTCGCCGGAGAACCTGCTGCTGCCGCCGCTGGTGGGCTTTTGCGTTACGTGGTTTGGGATTCGCGCGGGGCTCCTGGTCGCGCGCGCGATCGGACTGCACGTCGGCACCGGGCTGCGGACGTTTGCACTCGCGGTGGGCATCGCGAACTACGGATACCTGCCGCTGCCGATCATGGAGGCCATCTGGGGCCCCGAAAGCCGCGGTGTGCTGCTCGTGCACAATGTCGGCGTCGAGATCGCGATCTGGACGGTCGGCGTGCTGGTGTTGAGCGGCCAGTCGCTGCGCGAAGGGTGGCGCAAACTCGTGAGCCCGATCCTGATCACGCTCGTGCTGGCCGTGGTCTGCAATCTCACCCAGCTCACCCCGCTGCTGCCCACGGTGCTGACGACCACGGTGCACGCCCTCGGCGTGTGCGCGATCCCGCTGGGCCTGATCATGACGGGGGTGAATCTCGCGCAATACCTCCATCAGCCGCGGGAGCTGTTTGATGCGCGCGTCTCTGTCGCGGCGATGGCGCTGCGGCTGGGCGCGTTGCCGGTGGTCATTCTTGCCCTCGCCAAGTTTCTGCCGTGCTCGCTGGAATTGAAACGCGTCCTGGTGGTGCAGGCGGCGATGCCGACGGCAGTGATTCCGATCATCATCGCCCGCCTCTACGGCGGTCATCCGGGGACCGCCGTGCAAATCGTGCTGGGCACGACGGCGCTGGGAATCTTCGTTATTCCGCTCTGGTTGCGCGCCGGGCTCGAATGGGTGGGCGTGGCGGGACCCTAATGCCTGTTGCCGGGTTGAACCGGGACCGCGACCGCCCCCGGTCGCCTCCGACCGATGCCAGCCAGCCCAGCACGATCGGGATACCACCGGGGAAACGACGGCCCTCTTTCCGCGCCGCGCGCGTTGACCGGGGCTCATCGGGCCCTCTAGCTCTCGCGCACTATGGAATGGCTTAGTGATCCCCAGATCTGGATTTCCCTCCTCACGCTCACCGCGCTGGAGATCGTGCTCGGCATCGACAACGTCATCTTCATCTCGATCCTCGCGGGCAAGCTGCCGGTGGAGCAGCAGGCGCGGGCGCGAAAACTCGGCCTCTCGCTCGCGCTCATCACGCGCATTTTGCTGCTGATGAGCCTGACGTGGATCATGGGGCTCACGAAGCCGCTGTTCACGTTTCCGATCGTGGACCGCGGGATTTCCGGGCGCGATCTTGTGCTGCTGATCGGCGGCCTCTTCCTGATTTGGAAGAGCGTGCGCGAGGTGCACGAGAAGCTCGAGGAAGAGGACGGCCATGTCACCAACGCGAAGAGTCGCGTATCGTTCGCGGCCGTGATCGTGCAGATTCTGCTCCTCGACATCGTTTTCTCGCTGGATTCGGTCATCACGGCGGTCGGCATGGCGGATAACATCTGGGTCATGGTCACCGCCGTCGTGATCGCGCTCGGCGTGATGCTCGTCTTTGCCGGAGCGATCAGCGACTTCGTGAACCATCACCCGACGCTCAAGATGCTCGCGTTGAGTTTCCTGATCCTGATCGGCGTCACGCTGATCGGTGAAGGCATGGGCTTCCACATTCCGAAGGGCTACATCTACTTCTCCATGGCCTTCGCGTTCGCGGTTGAGATGTTGAATCTCCGTCTGCGCACCAAGCAGAAAAAGGTTAAGCCGGTCGAGCTGCATCAGCCATACCGGTGAGGCCTTTTTAGACAGAATGAACAGAATGGACGGAATTTCAGGGCACGTGCGACACGTGGCCTGATACCAATCGCTCCTTGCTTTTGGATTTCTGGATCGATCGTGGCTACGAGCGCCAGCGAGTGGTCGTTCGACCACTCGCTGGCGCTCCTAGCCACGGCTAAAGTCCAAACGCAAAGAGCGATTGGTATGATTCGGCCAATTCTGTCTCCAAAAATCCGAGACGTTTCTCCCGCGGAGCGCAGGCCTCCGGCCTGCATCTGCCTTTAAAAGCCGGCCAGAGGCCGGCGCTCCCTCGCTTACTTTTTCTTGTTCATCGCCGCGCTGAACCAATCGCCGGTGAGCGAGGTTGGTGGACGCGGCGCAGCGGGTGCCGAGGGCCGGGGGCTGTTGAAGTTGCCGGGCCGCGGACCGCCGGGACTCGTGCGCGGACCTGAACCGGGTGCGCTGGATTGCTTCGGCCCGATCTCGGGCTTGCTGCGCATCGAGAGGGCGATCCGCTGCCGCGCCAGATCGATCTCGGTCACGGTCACCATGACTTTCTGCTGCGGGCGCACGACCGTCGCGGGTTCCTTGACGAAGGTGTCGGCGAGCTGGCTGACGTGGACGAGGCCGTCCTGGTGCACGCCGATGTCCACGAAGGCGCCGAAGGCGGTGACGTTCGTCACGATGCCCGGCAGCCTCATGCCCGGCTTCAAATCCTCGGGCCGGTTGATGCCATCGGTGAAGCTGAAGGCTTCGAATTTCTGGCGCGGGTCGCGCCCGGGTTTCGCGAGCTCGGCGAGAATGTCGGTCAGCGTGGGCAGGCCGACGTCGGCGGTGACGTAAGCCTCGAGCTTGATCCGCGCGCGCAGTTTGCCGTCGCGAATCAGGTCATCAACGGTGGCGCCGAGGTCGGCGGCCATCTTTTCCACGAGCGCATAGCGCTCCGGGTGCACCGAGCTGGCATCGAGCGGGTGCGAGCCGTCGCGAATGCGAAGGAAGCCTGCGGCCTGCTCGAACGCCTTCGGGCCAAGGCGCGGCACCTCTTTCAAATCAGCGCGCGACTTGAACGCACCCTTTTCGTTGCGGCGCGCGATGATGGCGGCGGCCGTCGCGGTGTTGAGGCCCGACACGTAGCTGAGGAGTTGCTTCGAGGCGGTGTTGAGCTCGACGCCCACGCCGTTCACGGCGCTCACGACGGTGTCGTCGAGCGAGCGCTTGAGCGCGGACTGGTCGACGTCGTGTTGATACTGACCGACGCCGATCGACTTTGGATCGAGCTTCACCAATTCGGCGAGCGGATCCATCAGTCGCCGGCCGATGGATACGGCGCCGCGGACGGTGAGATCGTGGTCGGGAAACTCTTCGCGCGCGACTTCGCTGGCGGAATAGATCGAGGCGCCGGATTCGTTCACCATTACGATTGTGATGGCGGGCGGCAGGCCGAGCGTGCGGACGAACGCCTCCGTCTCGCGGCCGGCGGTGCCGTTGCCGATGGCGATGGCCTCGACGTTGAAGAACTTCACGAAGCCGAGGAGCTTTTCCTTCGCCTCCTCCGCGTGGCGGTCGGGAAAGATGACGTCATTATGCAGCAGCTTGCCCTGGCGATCGAGCAGCACGGTTTTGCAGCCGGTGCGGAAACCGGGATCGATCGCCATCACGGCGCGCTGGCCGAGCGGCGCGGAGAGCAGCAGCTCGCGCAGGTTGTCGGTGAACACCTTGATCGCGGCCTCGTCGGCGCGCTTCTTCGACTCGAGCCGCATCTCCGTTTCCATCGCCGGCGCGAGAAGGCGTTTGGCGGCGTCCTGGACGGCGAGCATGACTTGATCCGCAGCGGGGCACTTCGCCTTCACGAACAGTGACTGCACCGTGGCGAACGCCGCAGTCTCGTCCGCCAGCTGCACGCGCATCATGAGAAACAGCTCTTTTTCGCCGCGGCGCATCGCGAGCACGCGGTGCGAGGGCGCCTTCGCCAGCGGCTCGCTCCATTCGAAGTAGTCCTTGAACTTCGCGGCCTCGCCGTCGTTTTCCTTTCCTGGCATCACCTTGGAGGAGACGACGGCATCGCGCTGGTACACGGCGCGCAGCCGGGCGCGGGCGTCCTTGTCGTCGCTCACGCGCTCCGCGAGGATGTCGCGAGCGCCGGCGAGCGCCTCGTCGATCGAGGCGATCTTGGACTTCACGTTCTTGCCGTCGTCGGCGACGTACTCGCGGCCCACATACGCCTGTGCGGCGGCGGTCACATCGGTTGCCGGATCCTGCGCCCACAGCAATTCCGACAAAGGCTCGAGGCCCTTTTCCTTCGCAATGGTCGCGCGCGTGCGCTTCTTCGGCCGGAAGGGAAGGTAGATGTCCTCGAGCGCGGTCAGGGTGTCGGCGGCGGTGATGGCCTGCTCCAGTTCCTTCGTGAGCAGGTTGCGCTCCTTCAGCGAGGACAGGATCGCCGCGCGGCGTTCGTCGAGGGCGCGCAGCTGTTCGAGGCGATCGCGGATGGAGGTTACCTGCACTTCATCGAGTTCGCCGGTGGCTTCCTTGCGGTAGCGGGCGATGAACGGCACCGTGGCTCCTTCCGCGATGAGCTGGGCGGTCGCGGCGACCTGAAAGACTTTGACGTTCAGCTCCTGCGCGAGGCGCAGAACGTGGTCGGGATTCGGGGACGTGGTGGAGGCCGGCGTGGCGACAGCAGACATGCAAGTAAAGGTGGCCGACAACAGCGGGCCCTTCCGGGTGGGCGCAATCTCGAAAATGACGTGGCCGGCGATTGCGCGCCGAAAGTTCGGCGTTACGGTGCCGCGATGAAATCACTTCTCCTGGGGCTGACGCTGATCCTGTCGGGCGCGGTCGCCGCGGCCGCGGATCTGCTCCCCATCGAGCGCCAGGTGGCGGAGGCGGTGAAGTCGCCGAAGATCACGATCGTGCATTTCTGGGCACCGTGGTGTCCGCACTGCTACGGCGAGTTGAAGAAGAACGGCTGGAGCAGCTTCATCGACGCCAACCCGGAGGTTAATTTCATCTTCGTCACCACCTGGACTGGCGACAACGGCGACGGCCGCGCGGTGCTCGCGAAGTTGGGCGTCGGTCCGCAGAAAAATTTCCAGCTGCTGCTGCATCCCAACGCGTCGCGACGGGACGAGGAGAAGATGACGTCGTTTCTCGGCCTGCCGGTCAACTGGCTGCCGGCAACGTGGATCTACCGGGATGGCAAGCTGCGGTATGCGCTCAATTACGGCGAAGTCCGTTTCCCGATGCTGCAGCAGATGATCAAGGACACGGCGAGCAAGTGGGACGAGTGACGGATGGGCGGGAACCCGGAGCCGCCTTTGCGCACGGGGACGGTTCGTTCTTGCCCGGGAGCGCAGGCGTCCCGCCTGCATCCGAAACGCTGCTGAGTGAGCAGGCCGGAGGCCTGCGCTCCCGTGGGTGGCCGAAACATTATATCTTCACCTTTACGCGTGCAACTGCCTCAGTTCGCCGCAGCTGCTTTGCTGCCCTCGTCCGATAGCGCCTCGTTTCCCGTCCCGCCTGTGCATCGACCTTCCTACTTCGTCCGCATTTGCCTCAGCCTGGCGTGCCTGACCGCCGTCGTCGCTGGCTGCGCGAAGCGTGAGACGACCGTCGAGCAGGGCAATCGCGCGGGCGTCCTTCATGTCAGCATTGGCGCCGAACCGTCTGATCTCGATCCGCAGACCGTCACCAACACCGGCGACGCGAAGATCATCCAGTCGCTCTTCGAGCCGCTGGTCAGTTACGAGCCCGGCACGCTCGCGCCGGTGCCGGGTCTCGCGGAACGCTGGGACGTTTCCCCTGACGGTCTCACCTACACGTTTCACCTGCGGGCGGGCGCGCAGTGGTCGAACCGCGACCGGATCACGGCCCAGGATTGCGTTGATGCCTGGCGTCGCATTCTCACGCCGTCCCTGGGGGCTGAATACGCCTACTTCCTTTACCTGCTGCGCGGGGCGGAAGCGTTTCACAAGGGCGCCACGCGGGACTTCGCGACGGTCGGTGTGCGCGCGGCCGATGCCCGCACGCTGGTCGTCACGCTGGTGAATCCTGTGCCGTACTTCCTGCAGATTCTCCTCAACTCACCGTGGCGGCCGGTCCATGTCCGGTCGATTGCGTCGGTCGGTGACGCTTACAGCCGCGGCACCAAATGGACGCAACCCGGCGCACTCGTCTCCAGTGGGCCCTTTGTGCTCAAGGAGTGGTCGCTCAACCAGCGCGTGGTCGTCGAAAAATCCCCGACCTACTGGGATCGCACGCGCGTCGCGCTGAACGCCATCCACTTTTATCCCATCGATCAAATCGACGCCGAGGAACGCGCCTATCGCACCGGCCAGTTGCACCTGACGTGGGGCTTGCCGCTCGCGAAAGTGCTGCCGCTGCAGCGCGAGAAGTCCCCCGCGCTGCGGATCGATGCGCTGCTCGAGACGCACTTCTTCCGGCTCAACGTCACTCGGCCCCCGCTCAACGACGCGCGCGTCCGGCGGGCGCTCGCGCTCGCGATCGACCGCGATACGCTCGTGCAAAAAATTCTGCCGGGCGGACGCCAGCCCGCGGCGACGTTTGTGCCGCCGTTGCTCGACGGCTACACGCCGCCTGCGCGGAAGGCCTATGATCCCGCCGGGGCGCGTCAGCTGCTCGCTGCGGCCGGTTTCCCGGGTGGCGCCGGACTTCCGCCGATCGAGCTGCTCTTCCACAACTCGGAAATGCTCGGTATCGTGAGCGAAGCCATTCAGCAGATGTGGCGCCGCGAACTCGGGATCGAGGTGCGGCTCGCGAATCAGGAGAAGAAAACCGTCTACGAACGCCGTCGCTCCGGCGACTATCAGGCCGTCCTCGGCAGCTGGACCGCCGATTACCTCGATGCCACGACGTTTCTCGACATGTGGCGCAGCGACTCGGGAAACAACCAGACGGGTTGGTCCGATCCGGCCTACGACGCGCTCTCAAATCGCGCCAACACCCTCGTCGATCGCGCGGCGCGCGCGAAGGTGCTCGCCGAGGCCGAGGCGCTGGTGCTTGAGGCGGCGCCGATCATCCCGGTTTATTTCAACACGCATGTTTACCTGCTCCATCCGGCGGTGAAAGGCTGGCAGCCGACGCCGATGGATCACACGGACTATCGCTACGTGTCGCTCGCAGCGGCCGGACGCTAGGCGCGGCGACGGTTTCGGCGCGCCGCAACCTTCCTCCGCCGGGCTTAGCGTTGCGGCCCCCACCGCGCCAAATTCGGACCCGTGTCCCAGGACGGAAGCAGCCTTGTCACGGGCGGTGTTATGTGAGCCACTTTCGCGCTCCGCGCCATTCTCCGACCATGTCCGCCATCAACCGTTTCCTGCTCGAGCACAACCTGCGTATCGCAACGAATCCGTGCGTGAGCCCTGACTTCTGCCTCGATTGGCAGGCGTTGAGCGACCACTTGCGGGCCGGGAAACTGCTCAAGGTCTACCCGAAGAGCCGGTTTGAGACGAAGGCGGGGGCTTGGACGCTGCTGGAGAGTGCCAACGGCGACTGCGCGTGGCGGTTGCAGGGGCGGACTGACTCCCTGCATGACGGCATTGAACTCGCGGATGGCACCCAGGCGTTTCCCGCGACGTTCGCGAATCTCCTGCTGCTGAAGAATCTCGTGCAGGAATTCAATCCGGCCTCGACGATCTTCGCCACGGCGACCGAGCAGCTCGGCCGCAGCACGCTTGGGATCGGCGCTCGTTTCACGACGTTGCACTGGCCGGCGGTTGACTGGGCGATGAGCGCGCTGAGCCTCGGGGTCACGGCGAACCAGAACTCGATTCCGCGCGAACTCGTCTACGACGTCGATGTGATGCTCGCGGGCAAGCTCGACAGCGTGCCGTTTCCCTTCATCGGCACGAATGTGCCCGAGGGCCACCAGGGTCAGAGCGTCGAGGGCATGAGCCACGGCTGCGTGCTGGCGAAACTGAAAACCGGTTTTCACCGCCGCGGGATCGCGTGGAGCTTCAACGCCGACCACCAGCCGATCGGCGGCAAGTTCGACAGCCGCGAGGACGCGCTCGTCGCCGGTTGCGTGCTGGCCAGCTACATCACGTTCGACCTCTCGCCCGAACTCGCGCAGACGAAGGTGGCCGACGATGCCGCAGCCTGGGTCGCCGCTCACGTTCCCGCCGAGATTGTATCCAGGATCAAGGCACGCGTGGCGTCGGTCGGTCTCACGCTCAACGAGTCGGACTTCGCCAAGCTGCTGGCCTACGTGTGGCCTTCGTTGCAGAAGATGAAGCAGCGCGATGACAAGTACGCTGCCGCGCGCGCGAAGCGATTCACCACGGCCACGGGTCGGGCGTATCTCCGCGAGCTGTCCATCGACGAGCTGCCCGGCCTGACCACGCCGGAGACCACCGCGATCATGCTCGCGTTGTGCGAGGCGCTCGGGATGCGGATTCATTTCGTCGCGCCGGCGTTCGGCTTTCAGAAGAACATGCCGTATCCCGACAACCTCGGGCTGCGCACCTTGATCGAGAAGCAGTGGGCCGTGTGCCGCCAGTTCGGTGCGAGCATCGGTTTCCACTCGGGCTCGGGCAAGTCGGCGGAGAACTATCAGGTGATGGGCCAGGTCACGGGCGGCCGGCTCGAGATCAAGACCAGCGGCCGCTACACCTACGAAATGGGTCGCGCGCTCTTTGCCTCGAAGCACACCGCCGATCAGGCGCTCTGGCGCGACTGGTACACGTTCACGCTCGAGCTCGCGCTCGCGGGATCGTTCAGCACCGATGCCACCGAGCAGAAGATGGCACGCGTATTCGTGGCGGACGCGCTCGCGAAGGCCGGCCGTGCCACGGACGTGTTCGCCACGCCCGCCGCGACGCGCACCGCGCTCGAGGCACTGCCGCAGAGCCCCGAGCACATGTTCTGGTTCGAGTACAATTTCCTCTACGTCCTCGCCGGCGGCGGCCGGGCCGTGAAGGCCGCACTCGGCGACCATACGCCGGCCGGTTATCAGCAGCGCGCGCGTTTCTACGGCATCAGCGACGAAGGCCGGCTCAATTTCGCGCGCAACATCGCCACGTACATCGTGTTTCTCGCGGAGAACACCGGCCTCGCCTCGGAGGCGACCTGTGCCGCGGCGCGCAAGCTGCTCGAACGCTACGTCAGCCTCGACGAGATGCTGAACGATATCTCCAAGTGATTTTCAAATGACGCCCCGCTCGAAAGCCGGAAAGCCATGAATTCCTGGTTTTCTGGCTTTTGAATTCTCCCTCCCTTTCTCCTATGGCCAAGCCTCTCATTCACGACGATTTCCTTCTCGGCACCAAGCAGGCCCGCGAGCTCTATCACGGCTACGCGAAGGACGAGCCGATCTACGACTATCACTGCCACCTGCCGCCGGATCTCATCGCGAAGAACCACCAGTTCGCCGACCTGAGCGAGCTCTGGCTCGGCGGCGATCACTACAAGTGGCGCGCGATGCGGACCAACGGCGTGAAGGAGGAGTTCGTCACCGGCGGTGCATCGCCGCGCGACAAGTTCCAGGCGTGGGCCGAGACGGTCCCGCACACGCTGCGCAATCCGCTCTACCATTGGAGCGCGCTCGAGCTGAAACGGTATTTCGGCGTCGACGATCTCCTCGACGGCAAGTCCGCGGAGAAGATCTGGAAGAAGGCCAACGCGAAACTCGCGAAGCTCCGCGTCCATGATCTGATCAACAACTCCAAGGTCGCGGTCGTCTGCACGACCGACGATCCCGCCGACTCGCTTGAGCATCATCAGGCAATTCGCGCCAACCCGGGCAAGTTGAAGGCGCGCGTTTACCCGGCCTTCCGGCCCGACAAGGCCCTCGCCGTCGGCAATCCCGCCGGCTTCAACGCTTGGATCGATCGCCTCGCGACGACCGCCGGTTATGCGACCGGCATCAAAACCTTTGACGACCTGCTCGGCGCGTTGAAGAAGCGGCACGATGACTTCCATGCCATCGGCGCGCGGGTCTCGGATCACGGACTCGAGAGCGCGCTGTCCGAACCCTGCACGCATGCGCAGGCCCGGATGGTCTTCGATGCGGCGCGGCGCGGCCGCGCGGCGAATCCCGAGGAGGCCGCCCGCTACGGCTCGTATCTGATGCTTGAATTCGGCCGCTGGGACGCCGCCCGCGGCTGGACGAAGCAGCTGCACCTCGGCGCGCTGCGCAACAACAACGCCCGGCTGCTCACGAAGATCGGACCCGACACCGGCTTCGATTCGATCGGCGATTTCCCGCAGGCCGTCGCGCTGTCGCGTTACCTCAACACGCTCGACTCGACCGATCAGCTGCCGCGCACGATTCTCTACAACAACAACCCGAACGACAATTACGTGCTCGGGACGATGATCGGAAATTTCCAGGACGGCTCGATCCCGGGCAAGGTGCAGTTTGGCAGCGGCTGGTGGTTCCTCGATCAGAAGGAAGGCATGGAGTGGCAGATGAACGCGCTGTCGAATCTCGGGCTCCTCTCGCGGTTCGTCGGCATGATCACGGACTCGCGCAGCTTCGTGAGTTATCCGCGCCACGAATATTTCCGCCGCACGCTGTGCAACCTGCTCGGCACCGACATGGCGCGCGGGGAGATTCCCAGCGACTTCAAGCTCGTCGGCGGCATGGTGCGCAACATCAGCTTCGCCAATGCGCGCGACTACTTCGGCCTCGACCTCGCGCCGGAGTTTGCGAAGCGGAAGTAATCGGTTGGTTTTCGGGGGTGAGCCGTGCGTCCCGCGCGCGGCTCACGTCACAAGTTCCGTCAGAAGCCCAGCGCCTTCGGCAACGCCGTCGAAAGCGCGGGCCAGTAGGTCACGGCCATCAGGACGGCAAACATCGCGATCAGGAACGGCACCATCGGCCGCCAGACTTTCGCGATCGTGGTCTCGGCGACACCGCAGCCGACGAACAGACAGTTGCCGACCGGCGGCGTGCACAGGCCCATGCAAAGGTTGAAGATGAGCACGAGGCCGAAGTGCAGCGGGCTCATGCCGAACTTCATCACCACCGGGAGCAGGATCGGCGTGAAGATGAGCACGGCGGGCGTCATGTCCATGAACATGCCGACGACGAGCAGCAGCGCGTTGATGATCAGCAGCAGCAGGATCTTGTTCTGGGTGATCGACAGCAGGGCATCGGTGATGGTCTGCGGGATGTTCGCTGACGACATCACCCACGACATGCCCATCGAGGTGCCGACGAGGAGCAGCACAATCGCCGTCGTGGCGGCCGAGTCAGTGAGGATGCCCGGCAGTTCCTGCCACTTGATTTCGCGGTACACCACGACGGAGAGCACAAAGGTGTACGCGACCGCGATGGCGCTCGCCTCGGTCGGCGTGAACCAGCCCATGATGATTCCACCCATCACGATCGCGACGAGCAGGAGGCTCGGAACGGCCGCGAAGAAGATGTCGACGGCATCACGGAACGAGACCTTCTCGCCGACCGGATATCCGCGGCGCTTGGCCATGATGCCGACCACCACCATCAAGGCGATACCGAGGAGAATTCCGGGCACGTAACCGGCGAGAAACAGCGCGGCGATCGAGACGCCGCCGCTCGCCAGCGAATACACCACCATGATGTTGCTCGGTGGAATCAGGAGTCCGATCGGCGCGGCCGTGATGTTCACCGCCGCGGCAAACTCGCGGTTGTAGCCTTCGCGTTTCATCAGCGGAGTCATCACGCCGCCAATTGCGGCCGCGGCGGCCACGGCGGAACCGGAGATGGAGCCAAACAGCATGCTGCCGAGTACATTCACGTAGGCGAGTCCGCCGGGGAAGCGGCCGACCACCACCTTCGCGAGATCGATGAGCCGGCGCGCGATGCCGCCGCGATTCATCAGCTGGCCTGACAGCACGAAAAAAGGAATCGCGAGCAACGCGAAGCTGTCGAGCCCGGTCGCCATGCGTTGCGCGATCACCGTGGTCGCGGCGCTGGGATCGAGTGACATCAACAGCGCCGCCACGGCGGCCGTGCCGATCGCAAACGAGATCGGAATGCCGAGCAGGAGCAGAACGAAAAAGACGAGGCCGAGAATGAGTGCTTCGTTCATGTTAGTTCAGCCCCGAGGATTGCTGCGCCGTCTCCGTCTCGCCGCGAATGGCCTCCCGCAGGAAAAGCACGCTGTAGAAGACGATGAACAGGCCCGCCAGCGGCACGGCCATGTAAACATAACCGAGTTTCACCTGCAGCGCCGCCGATTGCTGGCCGAGGGAGAGTTGAATCCATACCAGCCGGCCGCCGCCGCCGACCAGGACGGCGAGGGCGAAGATCAGCACCACGCATTGAATGATGATCTCGGACATGCGCTTGCGTGCGCCCTGCAGATGGCCAGTCAGAAGGTCGAGCGCGAGGTGGGACTTCCTGCCCGTCGCGTAGGCGGAGCCGAGCAGGCCGACCCAGATCATCATGTAGCGGGCGAGTTCCTCGGTGAAACTGGACGGGTTGCGCAGGACGAAGCGCGTGAAGACCTGCCAAAGGACGTTCAGGACCATGGCGCCCATCAGCACGCAAATGGTGCCGCCGAGCAGGCGATTGATGGCGTGACGCAACGCTTTCATGGTTTCACCTCCGCAATCCTACGGTCGAGCGGGCCTACAATGGGATCCTGGCGGGCCGTCTCGTGCAGTTCCGCGACCCGGGCGGCGAAGAGCGTCTTGTCGGGCCGGATGATCTCCACGCCGGCTTTTTCCACCGCAGCGAGCGATTCGATGGTGGATTTCTCCCAGAGCGCGCGTTGGTGCACTGCCGACTCGTCCGCTGCTTCCTGCAGCCACTTTTGCTGCTGCGGCGTCAGGCTGTTCCAGAAGTGCGTGCTGATCACGACGACGTCGGGCACGCTGGTGTGTTCGTCGAGCGAGTAGAACTTGCAGACCTCGTAATGCCGCGCGAGGTGGAAGCTGGGCGGATTGTTTTCCGCTCCATCGACTACACCCTGCTGCAGTGACGTATAGAGCTCGCCGAAGGAAATGGGCGTGGCCGACGCGCCGAAGGCACGGATCAACGCAAACGCCATCGGGCTTTCCTGCACGCGGATCTTCAGGCCCTTCAAATCGTCCGGCGTCCGGACCGGCCGCGACTTCGTGTAGAAGCTGCGGCTGCCGGAATCGTAGTAGCAGAGGCCGCGCATGAACTTCGACTGCGGCGCGGCCAGAATCTCCCGTCCGATCGGGCCGTCGAGCACCGCTGTCTTGTGGGCGTCATTGCGAAACAGATACGGCAGGCCGAACACCTTGAACTCGGGCGCGAAGCCCTCGAGCACGCTCGCCGACACCTTCGTCATCGCGAGCCCGCCGAGTTGCACGAGTTCCAGGCACTCGCGTTCGCTGCCGAGCTGGCCGCTCGGATACACGTCGACGCGCATCGTCCCGCCCGATTTCTCGGCCAGCTTCTCGCCGAGGAAAACCATGCCCTTGTGCACGCTGTGCTGCGGATCAAGGCCGTGGGCGAGTTTGATCACCTTGACGTCCCGTTTGGCCCCGCAACCGGCGACGAACAGCGCGGCCACGACCAGAGCCACGGCACCCAGCGGGCCCAGTCGGAACACCGCGTTATGCCCGCGCAAACGGAACTCGGAGCGGCGGGAGGGACGACATCGATTCATGCGGAGATTCGGGGTGGGCGCCAAGGGGTGAAGACCGGCGACGATGTTACGAGCCGCGGCCGGGTGTCGAGCGCAACGACGGATCAACCGTCGTCGCATCTCGATCCTCGATCGCCGGCTCAAAGTGGACGAGAAAAGCGATGGAGCGAAACGAGCCTCACAGATGCAGCGCCTCCTGCAGCGCGCCGGCCAGTTTGCTCGCGTGAGGGCGGACGCGTACGAGGCGCGGGTTCCACGCGAGCATCGCTTCACGCGCCAGCAGCCGCAACGGTTCGCCGGTGATGCGCTGCACCGACTTGGCGGGAAGATCACGCACGGCCAGCTCGGGCACGATGGCGCAAAACCGGCCGGAGCGCACCGCCGCCATCGTTTGCGGGAAGGACTGGCAGGCGAGGGCGGGGGCGAGCGTGACGCCGAAGGTCTTGGCCAGCTCGCGCAGGCCGGACGTGAACTGGCCGTCCGTGGTTTGCGTGGCGAGCGGCAATTCGCCGAGGACCTCGCGCAGCGTGGGTGCCTTGCGTCCGCGCACCAGGCAGTCCGGCACGAGCGCTACATAACGGACAATTCCGATCGAGACCGACTTCAGACCCGGCGCGAGCGCGCTCTTCCGGATGATGCCGAAGTCGAGCCGGCCGTCGGTGAGTTGCTGCACGATTTCGCGCGTGCGCAGATTGGTCGTCTCGAAGCGCGTGCCGGGAAACGATTCAACCAGCCGGCCGAGCTGGGGAATCACGAGCCATTGGATCAGGCTGTCGCCCGCGCCAATCGTGAACGCGACGCTGTCGCCGCGGCATTCCGCGCGAAAGTCATCGAGCGAGCGCAGATGTTCGCGCGCCATCTCGGCCAGCTTCGCGCCGCGCACCGTGAGCTTGAGAATCTTGCCGCGACGGTGTGCCACCTCGCAGCCGAAGAATTCCGATAGTTCGCGGAGTTGCCGGCTGTACTGGCTCTGCCGATGCGGATCGCCGGGCGCGGCCTGCGCGATGCTTCCGGCATCGTGGACCTCGATCAATATCTTGAGGCGGTCGAGCGAAAGCCCGCGTTCGGCGAAAAGGGATTCAAACATGACTGGGCAGTCAGGTATGCTGCCGAACGCGGCATGGCAAGATTTCAGCCGTTCCGGTAGAGTGTGCAGGTCGCAGGCGCATCCCGATGCCGGCGGCAAAAGACCTTCACCCACTTTCTGCACTTTCCGCTTCGTCCACCGTCGTCCCGCCCCCTTCCATGGCCACCCGTTTCTACACCCAACTCTCCGCCTTCCGGTCAACCGGACGGCACACGTTGGATGTGGTCTTCGGATCGCGAACGACGTCGAGGATTCAAGGCAAACGAGGTCTCAATCGACCGAATTGCATGATCCTCCTGGGAAGTGGGACCTGTTGACGTCCAGACTAAGTGCAGTCTGACGCCGACCCACTTCCGCCCGGAAGTGGGTTTTTTAGTGCCCCGAGGGGGCCGCTTCCGGGAGCCGAGTGTACACTCGTTTTCCATATTTCGTAAGCGGCTTCAGTGCTGAGCCCAGTCAATCAGCACCACGACCGCATCAAATCCTGCGGCCGCCCAAACTACTTCGCGCCCTTCGACGGGACTGCAGTAAAAGGGGCGACGGTGTGAGTTCTTTTTTGCGATTTGTTTTTTAGTACAAGACACGCGGTGCGCCCTGCCGCCGGCGCTTTCGGAGGCCGAAAGCTGTGGCGAGCTGAGCCGGCCCGGATCGAATGCAGGCCTGCGGCAGGTGCCCTACGTTGGGGGCGCGCGACTATCGTGACGGGTCCGGGCAGTGATGATCCTCGAATGGTGTTCTACGTCTATGTGATCGAGAGCCAGGCTGCAGCGGGACGCTTCTACGTCGGGTCGACATGCAATCTCCGGGTGCGACTTGAAGAGCATAACGCCGGCAGGTCTTTTCATACTGCGAAGTATGGGCCGTGGACGCTCCGCTGGTACTGCGCGTTCGATACGCGAGCCCGAGCTGAGACGTTCGAGTCCTACTTGAAGTCAGGCTCCGGCCGAGCCTTTCAGAAACGCCATTTGTGATCCCGCCGAAGCCTTCGCGAAGGCAGACAATTTTCCAGGCAGTGAGAATCGGGTTACTTCGCTGACCCGCGCGTGGTTGTCGGTTCAAGTCCGATCCGCTCCGGTCCCCCGGGGCGGTAGCTCAAGGGTAGAGCACGTCCAACACCCGGTTCGGTTTTCTCCTGGGATTCATTTCGAGGGCAGTGAGGGCGCGGTTACTTCGGTCATGCCATCAACCAACGATGCGGTGGTTCAACTCCACCCCCCGCGTCCGGCTTTCTCCCTCGTCTCTCTTTCGGGCTGTGAGTGCGCAGCGATGTTGTGACGGACGCCCTGTGGTCAGGGCGTCCGTCGGGCCGTTAGGCCGTCGCCGTACACGTTGTTCTCCCGTTATTACCACCGCACCCCGGCGTCCGGGTTATCCCCCGCGGGCATCCTGCCCGCGGACTCAACCAAACCAAGGAGGCCACCATGGCCAGATTCAGTCAGCTTACCCCGTTGGCCCGCGGTGAATCCCCGCCGGACACGGTGAATTATGAGAATGGTCGCGCGTACACGCCGACCGCCAAACTGGAATTCGTTTCCCTCCTGCTCACCACGTTGCTCGAGGACGAGTTCTACCGCACCGAGCGGCAGACGATGGCGCGCATCCGGGCGTTGATCGCGGTGATCGACGATCCGCGTTTCGTCGCGAAGGCTGCGCTCTATGCGCGCCATGTCTTCGGAATGCGCTCGGTGACGCATCTCGTCGCGGGCGAGCTCGCGAAGGTCGTCAAGGGCGAGCGATGGACGCGGGGCTTTTACGCCCGGGTTGCGCGCCGGCCCGACGACGTCACGGAAACGCTCGCCTACTATCTCGCGACCTACGGACGTCCCGTGCCGAACTCCCTCAAACAGGGACTCGGCGCGGCCCTCGCGGGTTTCGATGAGTATCAGGTCGCCAAGTACCGGCGCGGCCGCGGAGCGTTCAAGCTGGTTGACGCGGTCAACCTCGTCCGTCCGCCGTCAACTCCCGCGCTGGCGAAGCTCGTTCGCGGCGAGCTCGCTCCCGCGCTCACGTGGGAAACGCAGCTCGCGCAGGCGGGCCAGGTGGAGACCGACGACGAGGTCGGAGCGGCGAAGGCGCAGGCGTGGGGCGAACTGGTGCGCGGGCGCAGGCTCGGGTACCTCGCGTTGCTCCGCAACGTGCGCAACATCCTGACGCATTCGCCGGAGTCGGTCGAGGAGCTGGCCGTGCAGCTGGAGGACGCGCAGGCGGTCCGCCGCTCGCTCGTGTTTCCGTTCCAGTTCCTCGCGGCGATCGACGTGCTGCAGCAGGGCAACCTGCCCGGCGCCGTTCGCGTGATGGCGGCGTTGAACAACGCAATCGACCATGCGCTCGTCAATGTGCCGAGGTTCGGTGGCCACACGCTGGTCGCGCTTGATTCGTCGGGCTCGATGGCGGGACGGCCGCAGGCGATCGGCTCGTTGTTCGCGGCGACCCTGGTCAAGGCGACGGGTGCGGATCTGATGCTGTTCAGCGATGACGCGCGCTACGTGACCTTGAATCCCCAGGACAGCACGCTCACGGCGGCGCAGGGGATTCCGTTCATGGCCGGTGGGACCAACTTCAATGCGATCTTCCAGCGCGCCAACCGCGCCTACGACCGCATGGTGATCCTGTCGGACATGCAGGGTTGGGTCGGGGGCGGTGCGCCGGTGCAGTCGTTCGCCGACTACAAGCTGCGCCACGCCGTGACTCCGCGCATCTTCAGCTTCGACCTCAAGGGCTACGGCACGCTCCAGTTTCCGCAGGAGCGCGTCTACTGCCTTGCGGGTTGGAGCGACCGGGTGTTCGAGATCATGCAGAAACTCGACCGCGATCCGCAGGCGCTCGTGCGCGAGGTCGAAGCCGTCGAGCTGGCGGAATGAGTCACTTCCGGCTGCGGGAGAGCCCCACGCCGGGTGACGACTCCGCCGGGAAGACGCGATGGCGATGTCACGCCGGTGCGTCTACGACCGGAGCCGGGCTGGGACCGGCTCCGGTTTTCTTTTCCACATTCGCAAAAACAACTCACTCCGGCCGTGCGTGGCTCCACGCCCTTACGGCCTCGTTCCTTTCACCCGGCTCCGTAATTCGGGCCGGAAAACCGGCGCGAGGACTTCGCGGTCCCGACGCTCGGGCAGTCACACTTGAACCCTTATTCACTTAACTCCACTACGGTCGGCGGGCGGCATTCATCGCTCCGTCGTGCCGAACAGACGAACTTATCATGAGCATGGAAATCAAAGCCCGCGATCTCGTCGCGGCCGGTTGGCAGGAAGGGCGTCGCCTCGGGGCGGCGCTGCGCCGGGCCCGCGATTTGGAAGCCTCGGGACTGGCGCGCAGCGCGGTCCTCATCGCGCTCGAAGCCGAGCATCCCAAGCAGGTGCCGTTGCTGCTGCCGCGCGCCGAGCCGGCGCCGCTGGCCGAGGCGATCGAGGCCGAGACGCCGCAGGAGGCCAGCAATGTCGCCCTGGCGCGCGCCCGCATGCTCGAGCTGTTGCAGGTTCCGGTGGTGAAGCGCGGGGTCATCATGCCCGATGCGTGTCCGTCGGGTCATGCCCGCGCCACCATTCCCGTGGGCGGCGCGATCGAGGTGGAGAACGCCATCATTCCCGGGGCGCATTCGGCGGATATCTGCTGCTCGATGTTCGCGACGTTCTTTCCCGACAATCATCCGGTCGGCGAGATGATGGATCATCTCCACAAGACGACGCACTTCGGCGCGGGCGGACGTCCGCGCGGCCAGCAAATGACGTCGGCGGTGCTGGAGGAGCCTGTGTGGGACAATCCGTTCCTGTCCGGCCTGCGCAGCCGCGCGCAGGATTTCCTCGGGACGCAGGGTGACGGCAATCACTTCGCCTACCTCGGTCGCATCCAGTTTACGGAGACGCAACGGGCCGCGCTGGAGTCGGCGGGTTACACCGAGCTGTCCGAGTGGATCGTCCGGCGTGACGGCGCGTTCAACGTGCTCGTGACGCACCATGGTTCGCGCGGCCTCGGTGCCGATCTCTACAAACGCGGGCAGATCGCCGCGCGCGCGTGGTGCGATGAGAATGCGAAGGACATCCCGGATGCAGCGGTCTGGCTGCCGGGCGATGCGCCGGACGGCCGCGCGTATTGGGACGCGTTGCAGTATGTCGGTCGCTGGACGCGGGAGAATCACGCGCTCATCCACGACGCGGTGCTGCGCCGGCTCGGCCAGCGCGCGCTGGTGCAGATCGGCAACGAGCACAACTTTGTGTGGAAGCGCGGCGACGCGTTCTTCCATGGCAAGGGGGCCACGCCGGCGTGGCGTGACGAGGCGGGACGTCCGCTGCTGGGTCTCATTCCGCTGAACATGGCGCGCGAAATCCTGATTGTCCTCGGCTCCGACCAGAACGATTACCTTTCGTTCTGCCCGCATGGCGCCGGGCGCAATTTGTCGCGCACGGCGATGCTGGCGCCTTACAAGGATGCGGACGGTGAACTCGATCCGGCGCGGGTGGAGCGCGTCCTGGCGGAGACGACGGCCGGCCTCGACATCCGCTGGTACGGCGGCGCGCCGGACTTGTCGGAGTCGCCGCTCGGCTACAAGGACGCCACGAAGGTGAAGGCGCAGATTGCGCGCTTCGGCCTGGCCAGCGTCGTAGGCGAAATTCAGCCGCAGGGCTGCATCATGGCCGGCGAGGCGCCCGAACCGCACTGGCTGCGCGTGCGCCGGGAGAAACGCGCCGCGCACAAGGCGGAGCGACGCGAAGGCGCGGCCGAAGCCAGTGCGGGCTGAGGCGTGGAACCGATGGAAGGTGAAGCGTGTAAGTTGAACGCCCGGGCCCCAGACGGAAGGGCTCGGGTGTTCGCTTTCGCGCTTCGCCTTTCATCTCCAGCGGCCCGGCTGCGGTAGGGCGGAATGTATTTACACGCGTAAAACGCGGCCGTTGATTCGGCCGCGAAAGACCATGGCCGACGTGATTGCATCAAGTGCCCGGGCGCGCGTGTCGTTGCGCGACATCGCTGTGGAGTGCGGGGTGTCGCACGTGGCGGTGTCGCTCGCGCTACGCGGCGACCCGCGTATTTCGGCGGCGCGCCGCGAGCAGATCGTGGCGGTCGCTCAACGGCTGGGTTACCGGCCCGATCCGATGCTTTCGTCGCTGGCCGCGTATCGGCAGTCGAAGCAGCCGGTGGAGATCCGGTCCACGGTCGCCTGGCTGAATCAGTGGAGAACTCCGAGCGAACTGCGGCGCTTTCAGGAGTTCGACGCCTACTGGCGCGGGGCGAGCGCTTATGCGGAGCGACTGGGGTATCAGCTTGAGGAGTTCGCAGTGGGCCGGGACATCTCCGCCCGCCGCCTCCAGCAGATTCTCGTGGTCCGTAACGTCCGTGGAATTCTGATACCGCCGCACACGCACGGCCTGGAATTGCAGGACTTCGACTGGAGTCACTTTTCGGTGGTGCGGCTCGGCAGCTCGGTGAGAGTTCCGCATGTCCACATCGTGACGAGCGATCAGTTCAAGGGCGGGGCGATGGCGTTTGATTGCGCGTGGGAGCGCGGGTATCGGCGGATTGGCTACGTGACCTCGCACCGGTTCGATCGGAATACCGGCGGGAATTTCCGCGCCGGTTATTTCAGCGCGCAGGATGCGCACGTCCCGCTGCGCCGGCACCTCGCGCCGCTGGCGTTGAGCGGCGACAATGTTTCCGCGGATGCCCGGCTCATCAAACGCTGGCTGCGCACGTTCAAGCCCGACGCCCTGGTGAGCGCACAGGGTAATCTGCATCGCGTGTTGGAAAAGGCCGGCGTGCACGTGCCCGAGGATTTGGGCGTGGCGGCGCTGAGCCTGCTCGACGGACACTTCGAAGCGGGCGTCGATCAGAACTCCGTCGAGGTGGGCCGCGTCGCGCTGGCGCAGCTCGCCAGCATGATTCAACAGAACGAGCGCGGCATTCCCGCGTCCTGCCGCCGCGTGCTGGTGGAAGGCCGCTGGGTCGATGGCGCCAGTTTGCCGGCGCGCCGCGACGACTGAGCCGCGGCGGCTTCTTCTCAAACGGGTGGCTTGAAGTCGCGCACGGGTGGGCGCGCGTCGGGCGCAAGCGCGAGAAACAACCGGTGTTCGCGCACGATGCGGCCGTCGCCAGCGAGATTTTCAACGTCGCCGATGCGAACGAAGCCGGCGCGCGTGTAGAGCCGGAATGCGCGCGTGTTGGTCGTCACGGTCGTCAGTTCGATACCGTCGCGGCGGGCCGCGCGGGCCTCGGCGATCAAGTGCTGGAGCATCGCCGCCCCCAAACCCTGGCCCTGCCAGGCGTCAGCCAGGCCCAGCCCGAGGAGCGGCACGGGATGATCGAATTCCCACAGGAAGAAATAGCCGACTACGGCTGCGGGGGTGCACAGCAGATGAATGCGGTCCTGGCCCTCCGCGTGACGCTGCGCGTAGCGCGTGAGCGTCGGCTCGTCGTAGGCGTGGGGCCAGAAGAGGCTGCGGGTGGAGACGGAGAGCGCGGCATGGAAGTCGATCAACGCCCCGAAGTCCGCGGAGGTCAGCGGACGGATGGTCAGGCAGGTTCCGTTACGCGCCAGTAGCGTGGCCATGACCTCACGTTTGGGCGGAGCTGCGTGAGCTCAAGCCGCTTTGCGTGGCAGGCCGCGGCCCGTCGGCCTCGGGCGCGCGCCGGCGTGCGGGCATGAAAAATTCCGCCGCGAGCCAGCGTAGTGCGAAGACTACACCGGACTCACGACGGAATTGAAGTGGTGGAGGTGGCGGGAGTTGAACCCGCGTGCCCCTGACCTTTGCGCACCGCGTCTACCATGTTTAGTGTAACTTTGATCTCGCCGGTGCTATGCCATCACACGCGCTTAGGCACCCGCCAGTCCCCGGATGGAAGATACAACGCGCGGTCCGCGGACCGCTCCACGCGCTATGCCTGCTGTCGACGTCAGTTTTGGCTAGCAGGTGTCGCCAGACCGACGAGGCGGCCTAATTAGGCAGCCAGGGGCATTTCTTCAGTTTTGCCGTTTGATTTTTTCGCAGGGGATTTAACGAGAGACCCACGACTCTCGACAGGCAGCGGCGCACTCCAACCAAGGGTAGAATCCAGAACACCCCCAAAGAGGTGGCGAGCGGCGAGGGCCGGGCTTTCCCCGGCTGTTCACCACTCGCGGATTGGTGTGCAAACCAATCAAAGAACAGGACCCATCACATTGCGCCGACTTCTTGGGAAAGCAAGCGCCGTGGCCGGTCGCGGTGGTACCGATTACGTCGTCAGGCCGAGCAGGCCACGGGTAAGTTGAAAGTCCACAAAGCCCTGCGCCATGGAAACGGGAATCCACTCGTGCTGCGCGACCGCGGCGACGGTGCGCACCAGCGTCGCGTAGTCCGTGGCGGCGTCGCCGCTGAGAAAACCATCGATGTCGTCCGCCGGCAGTCTCCCGCGCTGCTGGGTCTCGGCCAGCTGGATGACCGGCAGCATCGGGTGGCCTTGTTGCGGATGGCCACTCACGAGCGTGAGGGCGAGATGCGCGCCGCAACCGCCAAGGCCAGTGAGATTCTCGACCCAGTGATCCGTTTCGCTGGCGACGAGGTGCAGGCCCGGGCGTTGCAACGGTTCGCCGTAGGCCAGCGTGGCGTGGAGCGGGGTGGTGCCGAAGACCGCGCCGACATAACGCGGGTTCGCCAGCAACGGATCGCTCTCCGGCTGCAGCACGGATCCGCCGGCGCGGACGATCGCTTTCGTGAGCGCGGCCAGGGCGTCAGCGGTGGCGTCGGTGACCGGAGCGGCGGTCATGAGGCCCAAGGTGATCGCACCGAGATCGACGGTGACGCTCGGCAACGGCGACGTCGGGCCCAGTTTCTCTGCGAACCAGCGCTCGATATTGGCGATCGCCTTGTCGATGCCGCCGTCGAGTTGCACGCTGGCCCAACCGAATTGGGTGAGGGGAATGCCCGCGAGATCAAGCTGTTGGCGCATCACATCGTTCGGGACCTTTTCGCAGCCGTGCTCGAGCAGCAGGGCCGCGGCCACGTTGGGATGGGTGAGATACCCGCGGTACGTCCGTTGCAGCAGCTGGTACATGGTTTCGCCGCCGAAACCGCAGCCTTCGGTGTGAGTGAAGGCGACAAAGCGGGAAATCCCGTGGGCGGCACCCGCTTGTTTCGCATTGAGCCGCTCCGCGGCCAACCGGGCGATCTGGGTCGCACACAGGCTGGTGGGCAGCACCAGTCCGATGCGTTCCGTGGCAAATCGTCCGCCCGAAGCGGCGACCAACGACAGGGTTGCCGGAGCCGAATGGGTGAGCGCGGGCGAAGTGGATTCGGCCGCACCCGCGCGTTGCAGCGGCTGGCCGTCCGGCGCAACGCGGGCGCGAAGGGCGGGGAGTTGCGAGGTGTCGGTCTGACGCCAGTTGCGCCAGAGCGAGACCTGCGAGTGGCCCGCGTGTTCGCCACGGGTCTTGCGGCCGGAAGCCGTGGCGACGAGGACTTCGAAGGCGTCGGCCGCGACCGACTCCATCGGCTCACCGTCGAGGTAGCGGCCCGCGTTGATGTCCATTTCGCGAATCAAGAGCGTGTGCCGCCGGGTCGTTGTCGTGATCTTCAGCGTCGGCGCGAATGGGAAGTTCGTGATCGAGCCGTTGCCGGTGACGAAGAGGATCAGGTTGCAGCCGGCGCCGACCTGGCCGGCGATGCCCTCGAGATCGTTGCCCGGGCCGTTCATGAACGTGAAGCCGGGTTCAACGAGCGGCTGCGCGTAGGCGATCACGTGATCGAGCCGCGTGCGCGGATCCTTTTTGTGCACGGCACCGAGCGATTTAAGCGCGATGTTGTAGAGGCCGCGAAACCGGTTGCCGGCAGACGGATTGCTCTCGGGAGTCAGGCCGTGCCACGCGAGTTTTTCGCGGAACGCATCGAGTGTGCCGATGAAGGCGCGGGCGGTCGCGACGTCGCGGACGTTCTTCAGCATGTAGCCCTCGGCGCCCATCGATTCGTCCGTCTCGGTCAACACGCCCGTGGCCCCGTGCCGGATGGCTTCGTGGACGAGCGCGCCGGCGAGTGGGTTTCCGGATACGCCCGAAAACGCATCGGAGCCGCCGCATTGCAGGGCGATCTTCAGTCCGCTCAGAGGTTCGTCGGTGCGCGTGCAGGCGGCGACGGCCGGGAGCCACGCGCGCACGATCTGTTCGCCCTCGGCCAGTCCGGCCGCAAGTCCACGGCTCAGCGTGAGGAAATGGTGCGGCACATCGTCGAGCGCGTAATCGTTAGCGTGCATGAAGGCGCGCAGCCGTTCGTTCGTGATCGGTTCGACGCCGTAGTCGATCGCCAGCACCGCACCGACGTTCGGATGCACGATGAAGCCGGCCAGCGCGCGCAGGATCTCCGCGGTGTTGTTCGGCTCGCCGGTGCCGCCGCCTTCGGTGTGAGCGATGGCCACGATGCCGTCGATGGTGGGATGCACGCGCGCGAGAGCTTGCAGACGGGCGGTGAGCTGGCGGGCAAAACTCGCGGTGCGCGACGTCGTGCCGAGGATGACGACGGTGTTGCGCGTACCCACGCCGCGGCGGCCGGGCCGGCGGAAACCGGCGAACGTGCGTGGCGACGGCGCTGGCGGCACGGGCGGGGCCGGACGCAGGGTGCGTTCGTCGAGTTGGAAATGATCGAGAACGTCTTCGAAGTTGGCTTGGGCGGGAAGGTGCAGGCCCTCGACGCGCCGCACGGCGAGGCCGGCGAGCATCGCGGCATTGCTGACGTAGTCGCCCGGTGCGATCGGCCGAAGCGCGCGGCCGAACGGGAGTCCCCACGAGAGGAGCAGTTCACCGGGGGCGATGGGGCGGGCGGCGAACCGGTGGCCTTCCAGAATGGTGTGAGCGAGCACGCGCGGCTCGTCGGCAAACGCGAGCACTTCACCGACGTCGAGCCGGCGGATGGCGATCGCGACGTTGTCGCCCGGAGCAGGCAGGCGCGAAACGGAATCGAGGGGGAGCGGGGCGTTCGCCATGCCGGAAGTGAACGCGGCCGCTGCAACGTGTCGAGTGCGCCGCGCTTGCCGGCTGCGGCGCGGACGGCCTAGCGCAACGCCGCGACGATCGGCCAGTCGGCGGGGGCGAGGTCATACGACTGCAGGTCGTTTACGGCGACCCAGGCGAGTGCGGTGTGCTCATGCGGATGCGGCGGTGTGCTCTCCGGCGCAAGCGTGCAGCGGAAGGGCAGCATTTCGATGCGGACCGTCCCGTAGTCGTGCGTGAACACGGGGAATGGCGCGCCGATGGCGATCGTGCAGCCGAGTTCCTCCCGGATCTCGCGGCTGAGCGCGTCGCGCGGGTCCTCGCCGGCTTCGACTTTGCCGCCGGGAAACTCCCACTTGGCGCCGAGGTGTTTGTGCGGTGGCCGCTGCGCGAGCAGGAGGCGGCCGGCGGCATCGGCGATGACGGCGCACACCACGGGCACGGCAGGGGACGGATTCACGGGAAGAGAACAGAGTGGATGCGCGCGCTGGGTTGCAACTTTTCGCCGGCGACGGGGTTCTTCGAGCATGAAGACCTTTCTGAAAGTGGTGCTGCTGCTGATCGGCGTCATTGTCGCGCTCAAGCTGCTTCCGATTATTATTGGGATCGGCAGTTTCCTGGCGGCGGCGCTGGTGGGAATTCTCCTGGCCGTGGGTTCGATTTTCGCCGCGGTGTTGGGCATGGCGGTGATGATCCTCGCGGTGCTCTCGCCGCTGTGGATTCCGGTGCTCGCGATCGTGGGGCTGATCGCGCTGGTGAAGGCGCTGAGCGGGCCGTCGCGGGGCGTGAACCCCTGATTTCGGGCTGGCGGGGCTCAGGCGTGCAGGTTTGCTCGCTGGAGCATGGCCGACGAACTTCCCTCCCGCGTGGTAGCGAGCATCGCCTTCATAGGGCGCTCGGGCGGAACGGTGAAGACGTTGGCGGGTTTCAAGAAAGGGCATCACACGCTGCCGGATGCGGCCAATGCGGTGACGAACGCGTTTCTCGGGAAGATCTGTGAGACGGAACTCGCCAGCGAGGCCGAGCGGCTTTTCCAGGAGGCGCGGAGCGGGTTGGGCTACAAGCGCAAGGACATCGTGCTGAGTGTGACGAGTCCGAGTGCCGTCCTGACCGCGAAGGACTTCACCGTCGAGCTGACCTATGCTTTGGACGAAGCGGACACCACGCGCTATACGGTCGTCGCCACGATGCAGGAACTGCGTGACCTAGACGTGGCGCGGGGCGAAGCGTTCTCGCGGATTTTCGCCGGACGTTTCACCGAGATCTCCTTCGGGTTGAAGAAAGGCGTGCGGGTCGAGGCCGTCATTGACGCAATCGAGGCGCTGGACGGCGAGGGCGGAATCGGAGTCGTGTATCCGTCGGACTATCACGACTGCGCGATCCGCGTGGAAGGCGTCGACGCCGAGGTGCGCTGCACCGGGGCGTCGATGGAAGTGGTGTTTCCCCGCGGAGCGGCGCCGGCGGAATTGATCGATGCGTTCCTCGCCGTGCGGGACGCGTTTCAGATCAGCAAGGTTTTAAGCGGTCTCATCGGCTGAGCAGGATCCAGCGATTCAGGAATAACGAGGAGCCCGGCCTGCGATGGCCTGCGATGGCGGGCGATCCATGGATTCCTGGTTTCCTGCGCAAAAAAAGGCGCCCCGAAGGGCGCCTGGAGAAAGCGAATGAACAGGCCGTGGGCCTTACTTGATCATGTCGGCGACGAACGCGCGCTCTTCGACGAGCTCCTTGTTCGTGGCGGCGATCTTGGACTTGGCGAAGTCGTCCATCACGTACGTCGTGATGACTTCGTAGGCGCCCGGCGTAGTCGTCCGCACCGGCATGCCCGCCCAGACGTTGGCGTCGAAGCCGTAGAGCCCGTTCGACTTCACGGCGATCGAGTGGATGGCGCCGGGAGTGACGAGCGAACGCACGTGATCGACGAGGGCGTTCGCGGCGGAGGCCGCGGAGGACGCGCCGCGGGCCGCGATGATGGCAGCGCCACGTTTGCCGACCGTCTCACAGAACGGCCCTTGGAGCCACGCGGAGTCGTTGATGACGCTGGTGGCCGGCTTGCCGTCGATTGTGGCGTGAGCGAACGCCGGAAACATCGTCGGGCTGTGATTGCCGTAGATGAAGATGTCTTTGACGAGCGTGAGATCCACGCCGGCCTTCTTCGCGAGCTGCGTTTGCGCGCGGTTTTGATCGAGGCGCACCATCGCGGTGAACCGATCAGGCGTCAGGCGCTTGGCCTGCGACGCGGCGATCATGCAATTCGTGTTCGCCGGGTTGCCGACGACGGCGACGCGGGCGTTGTCAGCGGCGACGGCATCAATGATCTGACCCTGGCCGATGAAGATCTTGCCGTTGTCCTTCAGGAGATCGGCGCGCTCCATGCCGGGACCCCGCGGTTTGGCGCCGACGAGCAGGCACCAGTTCGCATCCTTGAAGCCGACTTTCGCGTCATCGGTGAGGACCGCGCCCTTGAGCAGCGGGAACGCGCAATCGTCGAGCTCCATGGCCACGCCTTCGAGCGCCTTCATGGCCTTCTCGATCGGCGCTTCGATCAGCTGGAGAATGACCGGCTGGTCGGGACCGAACATCGCCCCCGAAGCGATGCGAAAAAGGAGAGAGTAACCGATCTGGCCGGCTGCTCCGGTAACGGCGACGCGAATGGGAGATTTCATAGGCGAAAGACTTTCTAGCCGACGCAGACGGGGAAAGACACGAACGTTTTTGAGCGCCGGGCGAATTATTTGAAGCGCGGTGCGAGCGATGCGTGGAGATCGCGGACCAGTGCTTCCGTCGTGGCCCAGTCGATGCAGCCGTCGGTGATGGAGACACCGTAGCGGAGTTTCTCCTTGGGCTGCGGGAACGGCTGGCTGCCGGCGACGAGATTGCTTTCAAGCATGGCTCCCATGATCGAGGTGTTGCCGGCGGCGATCTGACCCATGAGCTCGCGGGCGACGTCCGGCTGGCGCTCGGGCTGCTTCGACGAATTGTCGTGTGAACAGTCGACGAGGATCGCTTTCGGCAACCCGGCCTTGGTCAGCAACTGTTCGGTCTGCGCGATGTGGGCGGGGCTGTAATTCGGGCCGGTGTTTCCGCCGCGCAACACGACGTGACAATCCGGGTTGCCGCGCGTGACGATGGCCGAGGCGGCGCCGTCGAGATTGATGCCGAGAAACGTGTGCGGCTGCGCGGCGGCCTTGATGGCGTTGATCGCCGTCGTGATCGAGCCGTCGGTCCCATTCTTGAACCCCAGCGGCATCGAGAGCCCGCTCGCCATCTGGCGGTGAGTCTGGGACTCGGCCGTGCGGGCGCCAATGGCCGACCAGCAGATCAAGTCGGCGATATACTGCGGCGTAATCGGATCGAGCAGCTCGGTCGCCGTGGGCAAACCGAGATCAAGCACCTCGCGCAGGAAGGTCCTCGCGGTTCTCAGGCCAGTCGCGATATCGTGCGAGCCGTCGAGATGAGGATCCATGATCAGGCCCTTCCATCCCACCGTGGTGCGTGGCTTCTCAAAATACACCCGCATGACGATCATCACCCGATCGGCGACTTCCTTCGCCAGCTTTGCCAGTCGCTCGGCATACTCGCGGCCGGCCTTCAAGTCGTGAATCGAGCACGGCCCGACAATAAAGAGGAAGCGTTTGTCGTCCGTGAACATCAGCTGGTGGATGTTGCGCCGGGCCTGGGTCACAAAATCGGCCTGCGCCTGGGTCTTGGGCAGCTCCGCCAGCAGTGCGGCTGGCGAGGGCAGGGTGCGGGTCTCGACGACGTTGATGTCCGAAGTTTTCTGCATGAACCGCCAGCTTGGGGTTTCAGCGTTGCCTCGCGCAAGCCTCGCTTCAGAGCGACGGCCGCTTCGTCGAATTTGGGCAAAAAAAGTGGCCGGTCGCTTACCCCTAAGCGACCGGCCTTTGCTTTCTTAGTTACCCCAAAACTCCCGCTAGGCGGGAGAAGTGTTAAACTTGATGAGAAGAGTGATACGCCGGGATCGGGTTCGGTCAATCGTTTAGTTTGCAAAATCTACCACTTCTTCGTCAAAAACTTCTGAAATAACAGTTTAATGCCTATCACCATTACTACTTCGCCCACCGTTTTTCCCTGGCAACCTGCGGCCTTGCTGCGGGTTGCCGGAGATGATGCCGCGGGGTTCCTGCAGGGGCAGTTCACTAACGATCTCCGCGTTCTGCCTGAGGTGGGATCTGTCTATGGCCTTTGGCTAACGTTAAAGGGTAAGGTACTTGCGGACAGTTTTGTGCTGCGCCGGAGCGAGGAGAACGCGTTTTGGATCGGAAGTTATTTCTCTCCGGCGAGTGTCATTCGCGAACGGATCGAAAGTCACGTGATCGCCGACGACGTCACGGTGGACGACGTGACGAGCGAGTGGTCCGGCCTCACGCTCAGTGGTGATGCCGCAGATATTGTACTGCCGGAATCGCCAGCTGTTTTCAGTTTCAAGGGGCGGCGCAGTCGTGCCACCGCGCGCGAATGGATGTTTCGCACCGCGGACGGTGTGCCCGAATCACTCGCCGCTGTGGTGGCGAACGCGCGAACCCTGGGCGCGGATGAAGTGATGCGGTTGCGGATCGAAGCGGGAATTCCCGCGGTGCCGTTGGACGTGGGTCCGGCCGATCTGCCCAACGAAGCGGGGCTCGAGGCGGACGCGATCTCTTACACGAAGGGCTGCTATCTCGGCCAGGAGGTGATGGCCCGGCTGAAGGCGATGGGCCAGGTGCGGCGTCGGTTGCTGCGGGTGGCGGGTACAGGGGACGCACCGAGGACGTGGCCCGCGCCGCTGTACGCGGAGTCGCGTTTGGTTGGGGAGCTGCGTTCGGCCGTGGGCGACGGCGCCGGCGGATGGATCGGATGGGCGATGCTCACGCGGATGCACGTCGCGCTCGAAACCGGTTTGGCCTTGGCTCCGGGTGGGACGCCCGCGATTCGTTTGACGGATTCGCCATGACCGAGCTCGAACAACTCACGCAACTCTGCGAGCGACTCGGCGCTCCCGCCGCGCAGGCGGGAATCATGGCGGCGCAATTGTTGAAACGCGCAGAGCAGATCGCGGTGGAGCGTGGCATTTCGCGCGAAGCTGCGTTGCGCGGATTGCTGGATGTCGTGGTGAAGGGGCGCGCGGGCGAAGTGCCGCCGGGGTTTTCGCCGCCGCGAATCTGACAACGTTTTGAATCTGCGTTGCGGGCGAGATTGGGTTTGACCGCAGTCGCGGCCGTTTCTTCGCTCGCCGCTCGTCTTTCTACTCCGATGAACAAGGCTGCCCTGGTCGATGAAGTGCAAAAAATTTTGAGCAACGGCACTTCGAAAGCGGCGGCCGAGCGCGCCACGGAAGCGGTGCTCGCTGCGGTGAAGCGCGGGCTGCGCCGGGACAAGGAAGTTGCGCTCGTCGGATTCGGCACGTTTGCCATGGCTGTGCGCCCGGCGCGCAACGGCTACAATCCGCACACGAAGCAGCCGATGAAGATCCGCGCGATTCGCACCATCCGCTTCAAACCCGGCGTGGATTTGCGCTCGCTTGGGTAACGCGCGCCGCGTGATGCTGCGTGGGCCCTCTCCTTTTCGCCGGTGCGTGCGTGGCGTGCCGCTGACCGCATCCGCCGTCACGGGCCGGCTCCAATGAAGTCCGCCCTCATCGCGCGCTTTTCCGCCGAGTTCGGGCGCCCTCCCGCCTGTCTGACGCGAGCGCCCGGGCGGATCGAATTCATCGGCAATCATACCGACTACAACGGCGGCACCGTGCTGGGCGCGGCGATCGATCGGTCGGTGTGGGTCGCGTTGGCGCCGCGAAACGACGCGCAGTGGAATTTTGCGAGCGGCCAGAAAGATGGCGTCGTGCGTCTGCGCGGCCCGGAGTTCGTCCGCCAGAGCGGCGACGCCTCTTGGGTGAATTATCCGCTCGGCGTCCTGCGTTCATTGCAGGCCTTCGGGCTCAACGCGCCCACCGGTTTCGATTACTTGGCGCTGTCGGATCTTCCACTCGGCGCGGGACTCAGCAGCAGCGCGGCCATCGAACTTGCTTCGGCCTTGGCGTTCACGCGGGCCGCGGGCGCGGAGCCCGACCGCGAACGGCTGGTGAAGGCGGCGCGCGATGCAGAAAACTCGTTTGTTGGCGTGCCGTGCGGGATCCTCGATCAGGGCGTCTCGGGCTTCGGCCGCAAAGATCACCTGGTCTTCATCGACTGCCGCGGTCCGCGATTCGAAACGGTGCCGCTCCCCGGCGACGCGCATTTCTGGATCTTCAACACGCATACGAAGCACGCCTTGGTCGACGGCCTCTATGCGGCGCGGCACCGTGAATGTATGGAAGCCGCGCGCGCACTGGACGTGGCGTTGCTGGTCGACGCGCCCGCCGGCGCACTGGCGGCCAGCGCCGATCGGATTCCGCCGGTCGCGGCGAAACGCGCGCGGCACATCATCGACGAAATTGCGCGGGTGGGGGCGACGGTCACCGCGCTGCGGGCGGGAGATTTGGCCGCCGTGGGACGGTTGCTCACCGCGTCGCATCGCAGCTCCCAGACGCTTTTCGAAAACAGCACCGTCGAGCTCGATTTCCTCGTGGATCAGCTCGTTGACGCGCCAGGCGTCTACGGTGCCCGGCTTACCGGCGGTGGTTTCGGTGGAGCGGTCATGTCGCTGACGTCTCCGAAATTTGGTGACACGCAGGCGCGCACCGTGGCCGCGGCGTATGAGCGGCGCTTTGGGGCGAGCCCCGACATCCTGCATTTGCAGACCGCCGACGGGGCGGAAATTCTCTGAGCCGCCATGCACCACCCGCTCCTGTGGTCGCTCCGTGTCCGGCTCTGTGCACTCCAGGCGCACATTCGCGATACTGTCATCGCGGCGCGGCGGCGGCAGTCCGGCAAGTTTGCCCGCGTGGCGGGCGTGACGGCAGCCGACACAATTTATCACATCGATCGCGTGAGCGAACACGCGATCCTCGACTGGTTCGAGCGGGAGTGGCCGCGCACGGCGCCGGTGGAATTGGTGATGGAAGGGCTCGAAGGTGGCGCGGTGACCTTTCCGCGCGGGACGCCGGTGAAGCACACGCAGTGGAAGTGCATTCTCGATCCGATCGATGGCACGCGGGGAGTGATGTACGACAAGCGGTCCGCGTTCATTCTCGCGGGACTCGCGCCGCAGCGAGGCGTGCGCACCCATCTGGGCGACATCGTCGTGGCGGTCATGACGGAGTTGCCCACGAGCAAACAGGATCGCGCGGATCAGCTGAGTGCGATCCGCGGCGAAGGTGTGCTCGCCGTGACGCACGATCTGGCCAAGGGAACCAAGCGGCGCTGGACGCCGCGTCCGTCACGCGCGCGCGGGTTTGAACACGGCTTCGCGTCGCTCGCGCGCTTTTTCCCCGAGGGCAAGGCGCTGCTCGGCGCGGTGGAGGAGGCGCTGTGGCGCGAGTTGGGTCTGCTCGGCAAGAACGGCGGCCAGTTGGTGTTTGACGACCAGTACATCTGCACCGGCGGGCAGCTGTTTGAACTCATCGCGGGCCACGATCGGATGCTGGGTGACCTGCGGCCGGCTGCGTACGCGAAACTCGGATACTCGGCGGCGTCGCTGTGCTGCCATCCGTACGACATCTGCACCGCGCTGATCGCGCGCGAGGCGGGCTGCGTGATCGAGGCACCGGCGGGCGGGACGTTGCGCTTGCCGCTCGATACGACGACGCCGGTGGCGTGGATGGGTTATGCGAACCCGGCGCTGGCGCGGCTTGTCCGGCCTGTGTTGCGCCGAATCATGGCGGCGCACTTCTGACCGGAATAATTCAGTTGCCCGCTTGTCGCGCGAACGAGAGGCAAGAGGAAGCAGCTCTTGCGTGACGATGGCCGGGATACAGCGCAGGCCGCCTTTCGTATTCCTCCGAAATTCGAGTCCGTTCGCGTGATTCGCGGGCTTTCCTTGGCCTCATGCCAAGAAGGCTCAGAACAGCACCGCAATTTCGGCGAACCAGCGCAGCGTCGCGTCGCGGAGCAGCAGAAAGTAAAGCGCACCGGCGATGGCGAGCATCGGGCCGAAGGGCACATGCGCACCGAAGGCGAGCGGCGCCGCTTCACCTTCGGGCGTCTCCGAGGGCGGGGCGACGGCGGCGCGGCGGCCCGTCGCTTTCTCGACGATGAAGGCGATCGCAAACCAGACGGTGCCGACGATGGCACCACCGAAGACGGTGAAGACCGCGCCCTGCCAGCCGCAGAAGGCGCCGATGGCACCGACAAACTTCACGTCGCCGAAGCCCATTGCTTCCTTGCGCAGGATGGCCTCGGCGATCAGCGCGATCCAGAGCACCACGCCGGAGCCGATCAGCAGTCCCTGCAACGACGCGGCGCCGGCCCGCAGGCTGTCCACCAGGAAGAAGTCACCCTGCTGTCCGTGCAACGCCGGGACCAAGCAGGAGAGCAAGACACCGAAAACACCCAGCCCAATGGTGAAGACATCGGGAATGATCATGTGATCGAGATCGATGAAGGTCGCGGCGATCAGGCAGCTGACGAAGATCCAGCCGCACACCGCGACCAGCGGCGTGAATTTCAGCCAGCACGCGACGAAGAGAGCGGCGGTGAGCAGTTCCACAAACGGATAACGGAACGAAAACGCCCGGCCGCAGCAGCGCGCGCGACCGCGCAGGATCATCCACGAGAGAATCGGAATGTTGTCGCGCCACTGGACCGGCTGGCCGCAGGCGCAGTGTGAACCGGGCGTGACGATCGATTCCTCTTTCGGCAGGCGATAAATGACGACGTTGAGAAAGCTCCCGACGCAGGCGCCGATGAAGAACGCCGCCACGGGGAAGAACCACGGAAACGCGGCGGAAAATTCGGCGTAGTCGAAAGCCATCCGGCGCGATTTGAACACGCGCCCGCCAAAGCTCACGAAGAAAGTGCGCGGTGAACCGCGTCGGGCTCGCGGTTTACGAACTATTACAGGCCGAACGCCGCGCGCGCCGCCTGATTCATGGCCGGCGCGGTTTGGCTCGCAGGGATGCCGCTCCAGATTTCGAGCGCCTTGGCGCCCTGGTGCACGAGCATGCTCAGGCCGTTGGCATTCGGCACGCCCAGCGCCGTCGCCTGCCGCAGCAGCGGCGTTTGCGGCGGGTTATAGATCATGTCGAACACCGCCGACGGCCGCGGCAGCGCGGCGAGATCGATTGGACTCGGATCGGTGTCGCGCAAGCCGGCGCTGGTGGCGTTGATCACGAGCGCGCCGACGGGCAGATCGGCCGGGGGCGTCGCCGGCGCGAAGCCTCGCACCGGAATACCGTTCGCGACCGGGGCGAGCGTGGCGAGCAGGGCGTCCAGGTTCTCACGCGTCCGATTGGCAATCGCGAGCGAAGCGCAGCCCTGCTGCAGGCATTCGACGGCGGCACCGCGGGCCGCGCCGCCCGCGCCCAGCAAAATGATGTGGCTGCCGCGGAGCGTGCGACCGAGCGTTTCGGTCACGGCGGTCGCGAGACCGTAGCCGTCGGTGTTGAAACCCTGCCAGCCGCCCGCGCTCCAGCGCAGCGTGTTCACCGCACCGACCGGCCGCGCGGCGGGATCGACTTCCGCGACGCGATCGAAGGCGATGATCTTGTGCGGCACCGTGAGGTTCACACCGCGAAAATTCCTGGCGTACAGCAGCTCGAGCGCGCGCGGCAGGGTGTCCGGGTGAATGTCGAACCGCACGTAGTTCCAGTCGGCAAAGCGGGCGTGTTCGCGGGCGAGGCGGGCGAGCGCGGCGTTGTGCATCGCCGGGCTGATCGAGTGTTTGATCGGATGACCGAGGACGGCCAGGGCGGTGCCGGGACGCGACCACGTTTCAAGATCGCGCAGCTCGAGGACGGGGGCGGATTCAACCATGGTTCCCGTTTACATACCGGGACTCTTTCGTCTGCGGCGAGGGCGAAGTGCGCCGCAGTCGCGACGTCAGGTCGCGTGCTTTTCGTGGGTCGCCTCGAACTCCTCGACGAAGCGGGCAAACAGCCGCGCGCGCTCCGGCTCCCCGGCGGTCGTGTAGTGATTCACGAGGTTGCGGCAGCTGCGGCAGAGGACTTCGCGCACGGGGGTCGGCGCGAGATCGCTCGGCTTCGGGACGATGTTGTTCGCGCGCAGCAGATCGAAAATTTCCTCGGCATCGCGAAACACGCCGCGATCGAAGGGATCGATGAAGAAGGGCAGTTCGTCGACGAAGCAGCCGACGATGAAATGGCCGGGCAGGCCCACGGGTTCGAGGTCGAGGTTGAGGCGTTCGGCCACGAGCAGGTACACGATGCTCAGCGAAAGCGGAATGCCGGTCCGGCGTTCGAGCACCTGATCGAGGAAGCTGTTGCGCGGATCAGTGTAGTTCTCGACGTTGCCGTGGAAGCCCCATTCGTGAAACAGCACGCGGTTCAGCACGCGGCATTTTTCCCGCGCGGACGACGGCTCGACGATCAACTCGCGGCAGCGCGCGGCAATCGTGTCGAGCTGCGTGCAGCAATCCCCGGCATCGAGTCGCGGTGACACGGTGCGGGCGAGGAGCAGCGAGCCGGATTCGAGCTCGTAGTTGAGCGAGCGGATGAAGCCGCGGAAGTCCGCCACCGGATCGGAAAATTTCAGCTCGTCGAGAAACCAGGTGGCGTGACGGGCGAGGACGCGATTGGAGCCGCGGGAGACTTCCTGCAGGAACGGAGCGGACGCGGGACCGAGGGCGGTAAAGCGGGCCAGCAAGGCCCGGCGCACGGCCGGACTCGGATCGTCGAGCAGACTCAGGAACGCCTCACGTTCTCCCGCGCCGAGGATTTCGATTTCCACGCCAGAAAAGGAAAAACGTTTCCCGGGCGGCGCAACTGGTAAAGGTGCGCGCCGGCGCGAAATTTTTGTTGCGCGCACCCGTTTCGCGCCGCGTCGGGGCAGTGGGCGAACGGGCGCTTTTTGCAGGTGCCGCCGCTGACTAAACGGCCGCCGTTTCGCGGGCGCCAAACAGGGCCGTGCCGACGCGCACGATGGTGCTGCCTGCCGCGACGGCGATGGCGAGATCGCCGGACATACCCATGGAAAGTTCGCGGAGCGGCACGCCGAATTTCGCGGCCAGTTCGTCACGCAGCGCGCGCAGGTTGGAAAAGGTGCGTTCGGCGTGGCGGGCGATTTCCTCCGGGGTCGGACCCAGCGGGGCAATGGTCATGAAGCCGTCGACCTGCAGGTTCTTTTTGGCGAGCGCTGATTCGAGCAGCCGGGCGGCCTCCGCCGGCTCGGCACCGAATTTGGCGGGGTCATTGCCGGCATTGATCTGTAGCAGAATGGGCATCGTTTTGCCGGCTTCGGAACCGGCGCGGTCGAGATGCATGAGCAGTTTTTCGCTGTCGACGCTTTGGATGCGGTCGAAGTGCTGGACCGCGACCTTGGCCTTGTTCGATTGCAGGTGACCGATGAGTTCCCAGCGGAGGGCGGGAAACGCCGCCGACGTCTGGGCGCGTTTTTCCACGCCTTCCTGCACGCGGTTCTCGCCGACGCTGCGCAAGCCGTAGCGGGCGGCATAGTCGGCCGCGGCGGCCGGATGCGTTTTTGTCACGGCCTGCAGCTCCACGCTGGCGGGGTCGCGACCGGCTTGCGCACACGCATCGGCAATCTGGGCGCGGATGGCGTCGGCGCGGCGGGAGAACTCGTCGTAATCGATCAACATTAGTTTAGAAAATCTACTTAAGCATTTACGGCGACAGCGCAGTTTCTAGTGTGACCCCAACAACGCCAGCTAATCATGCAGATCGAAAACTTCAAAATCTTCGCCGATTTGGTCGAAACGAAGAGCTTTTCAAAATCAGCGAAGCTGAACGGTATCACACAATCGGCGGTGAGCCAGCAGGCGCGTGCGATGGAGCGGCACTTCAAGACCCTGCTCATTGATCGCAGTCAGAAACAGTTTCAGCTCACGCGTGAAGGCACGCGGGTTTACGATGCGGCGAAAGAAGTCCTGCACACCTACGAGAAGCTGCTCTCCGAGTTGCAGGAGATGAAGAAGGTAATCAGTGGCACGATCCGGATCTCCACGATTTACTCGATCGGCCTGCACGAACTGCCGCCGTTCATCAAAAAATTCCTGCACGATTTTCCCTCGGTGAATGTGCGGGTCGAGTACCGGCGCTCGAACCTCGTGTACGAGGACATCCTGCACAACTCCGTCGACTTCGGACTGGTGGCGTTTCCGGTGAAGCAGCGGCAGATCGAAGTGCTGCCGTTCCGCAACGATCACCTGGTGTTGATCACGCATCCGCAGCATCCGCTGGCGAAGCGCACGGACATCGAGGTCAAGGACCTCGCGGGGCAGAAGTTCATCGGGTTCGACCCTGACATCCCGACGCGCAAGGCCGTCGATATCATCTTCCGCGAGCACAAGCTCGAGATCGAGCCGGTGATGGAGTTCGACAATATCGAGACGGTAAAACGCGCCGTCGAAATCGATCATGGCATCGCCATCGTGCCGCAGGCGACCGTCGCCCAGGAGCACAAGCAGGGCACGCTCGCGGTGTTGCATTTCAAGGGCAAGGAGTTCACCCGGCCGCTGGCGATCCTGCACCGCAAGGGGCGCGTGCTTACGCCGGCGATGAAGAAGTTCATCGAAACGCTCGGACTCGATCTCCCCGAGATGCGCGAATCCTGATCCGCTCGCGCGGAATCGGGGAAGAAAATTTGCGGCGGACGCTCTGATTGGTAGCGTTGGCTGCTGCCGACTCTCACTTCATGAATACTTCTGTCCTCGTCTCCTCTGTTTCAGTTGCCGCGCTCATGTTGGTCGTCGCCGGTTGTGCTCCCAAGGAGAGTCCGGCACCCAAGGCCGCGGCTTCCGCTTCGGCACCGGCAAAGTCCCCGGCTGCAACCGCCGCCATGGCCGTCTTGCCGAAATTGGGCGCGGCGCCGGCGTGGACCCTGCCTGATCTCGCGGGCAAGCCGGTGAATTTCGAGCAGTTCAAGGGCAAGGTCGTCGTGGTCGATTTCTGGGCCACGTGGTGTCCGCCGTGCCGGGCCGAGATTCCCGGCTACACGGAATTGCAGGCGAAGTACGGCAAGGATGGCTTCGTCATCATTGGCATTTCCCTCGATCAAGCGGGCCCGGACGTCGTGAAGGCCTTCGGCGAGAAATACAAAATCAACTATCCGTTGGTGATGGGTGATGACCGCGTCGTCGCGGCTTTCGGCGGCGTCGAGGGCATCCCGACGACATTCCTGATTGATCGCACCGGCCAGATCCGTGACCGCAAGGTCGGCGCCGAGGAAAAGGACGAGTACGAGAAGAAGATCGCGGCGGTGATGGGCGAGAAGGCCTAAGCCTCAGCGCGGACAGGTGAAAGGTAAACGGTGAGGGTTGAAAGACCCGAGCAGGATCGGTTGGCCGTTCGGGTTTCGATTCGTCCTCGGCCGGAAAATTTTGTCCGCGGACGCGCGGTGGACGTCGAAGTCGTACCCGGCGAGGCGGTGGCGCGGATTTCGCGCGCTCGGTCCTGAAAAGCAGAAGGGGCCGGCGATAACCCCTTAACGCCGGCCCCAGTTTTTTCTGTTTCCAGCCTTTCGGCTGGTTTCACGCTACCCAATACCCTGCTTGGGCAGGATGGTTTTAATTTAGCAATGCCCGTGCCAGCCGTGCGGGAAACTCCGGCCGATTTTAGTCCCGGGCAAAATGGGTGACCTGTGACAGCTGATCGGCGATCATCCGGTCGCTACGGCAGCGCGGCACCTTGAACTGGCCGCCCCATTGTTTGCGGAAGCGAAGCCAGTGTTCAAATACGCCCGGCATGACGAGTCGCACGAAGGGCGGATCGATGGTAGAGGCCTGGCGCGCGGCCGCGTACTGGGGGTTGGCCCGCTGGAGCTCGGTGTCCAGGTCGGTGGCCATCTGCGGGCCCGTCGGCGTCGAAACGGTGCCGGGCCGGAGTTCAACCCACCATTCGTGCCGGCCGCGGTGCTGACGGGTGAACGAACTGCCGCCCGTGTGCAGCGGCGCCACGTGGAAATTGACGATCGTCCAGCCGCGGCGCTGGCACACGGCTACCAGGGCGTCGCACGCCTCGCGCTCGCTGATGTTTTCCGCAAAGGCGTTCAGGCGTTGCTTGAGGCCGCCGATGTAAATCACCCGCGCGGGCGCCGTGGAGGTGAAGCGCACGATGTCACCGACCAGATAGCGCACGAGTCCGCCGGGCGTGGTGATCACGAGGGCGTAGTCGACCCCGGCCTTCACGCCTTCCAGCGGCAGCGCCTTTCGGCCAACGAGTTCAGGGGGCGTGTCGTCGAGATCGGCGAGAGGGATGAACTCGTAGAACACCCCCTGATCCACCATGAGCCGCATGCCGCGACTGGAGTCCGCGTCCTGGGCGGCGAAGAAACCTTCCGAAGCGGCGTACACTTCGTGAAAGTTGAGCGCCGGACCGAGCAGCACGCGCAGTTCGTTCGCGTAGGGGCCGATGAGCGTGCCGCTGTACAGGTAGCACTCCAGATTGGGCCAGAGACCGGCCAAATGGGTGATGCGCCGGCGCGACGCCGAGGCGTGTTCGCGCAACGCGTGCGCGAGAATCGTGACCCAGTTGGGCAGGCCTGCGATGAGGGTGATGTCGGCACCGGTCGTCCGCTTGGCGATCGCTGCAATCCGCTCGTCGAGGTCCTCGAGTTGGCCCACGCCCGTGCCGGGTTCGTAAAGGTGTTTTTCCGCCCAACGCGGCAGACTCAGCGCGGCAATTCCGCTCATCTCGCCCGCATAGGCCTGCTCGGCGCCGGGCGTGCCGATCGGTACCAGCCGGGTCGGGCTGCCGAAGAGCAGGTGGCGACCGCGGAAGGCGCCGGCGTGGCGAACGCGCACATTATAATAGAGCAGGGCGTCGTGACCCGCGCTGCGAAAGTGCGTCAGCAGTTCTTCCGTCACCGGCAGCCGCTTCGGTTGACCGCTGCTGGTGCCGGCGGACAGCGCAAACAGCGAACAGCGTCCGGGCCAGAGCACGTCGGACTCGCCGCGGACCATGCGATCAATCGCGGGAATCAACTGCTCATAAGTGGAAACCGGCACCTTGGTGCGAAACGTGGCGTAAGGCATCCGGGCCTCTACGCCCAAGCCCTTCCAGTACGAGGCCCCGGCGAGGCGTGATGTAAGCTTCGTCAGGGCAGTTTGCTGGGCGACGGGCGCGGTCCGGTTCTTGCGCAAATGCCATTCGGTCGCCGCCGTCTTGAGGCTGACGCGAAACGTGGAGAAACATTTGGGCCAGACCGGCATCGGCAGTAGGTGTAGTAGCGAGTTCGGGTGGTTCGCTGCGGCAAGCGAATAAACACGTAGGCGTGGTTTGTTACGCGGTGTTAGCCAACGGTGCGTCTGCCGCGCGGCTCGCTTGCGCCCGGACGGCTGCTCCGCTCTGAATCGCCGGCTCCCACCCTTCATGCCACTTCCCCCGATTCTCTTTGAAGACGATGCGCTCGTCGCGTTCGACAAACCGAGCGGCCTGCTCGTGGCGCCGGATCGCTGGGACAAGAAGCGCGAGAACCTCATGGATCTCGTCCACACGCATCCGCGGTTTGGACACACGGTCGCGAATGTCCATCGGCTCGACGCCGACACCAGCGGCCTCCTGCTCTGCGCGAAAAACAAGCCCGCGCTCGATTACCTCACCGGCCAGTTTCAATCCAAGACAGTTGGAAAAAAATACCACGCGCTCGCGGTCGTGCTGCCGCCGGAGCACGCGATGAAAGTCCTCGCGCCGGTGCGCGACGCCAGCGGCACGCTGCCCGATGCGTTCACAATTGAGGTCGCGCTGGGCGAGGACGAGCGCCAGCCGGGCCGCATGCGGGTCTTCAAGGGCCGCGGTGGCAAGGAATGCGTGACGGAGTTTCGCACCCTCGAGCGGTTTCGCGGTTCCACCCGGCCACCGCCGCGCGGCAGTGCGTCGATCGCGGTTGCCGCAGGGTTCGTCTTCATCGAATGCCATCCGCTCACCGGTCGCACCCACCAGCTGCGCGTGCATCTGGCCGCCGCCGGCGCCCCGATTCTCAACGATCCGTTTTACGGCAACCCCGACATCACGCTGCGGCTGTCCGACCTCAAACGCGGCTACAAGGGCCGCGACGATGAGAAGCCGCTGATCGACCGGCTGGCGCTCCACGCGAGTGAGCTCACGATCAAGCATCCGGTCACGCGCGAGCCCTTCGTCCTGCACGCACCGCTGCCGCACGAGTTCGAGGTGGCGTTGAAATACCTCCGGAAGTTTGCCGTCACCAAGGCGTGACCGCCGTGTGCGCCGGGAGCGCAGGCCTCCGGACTGCACCGGAATTGACGAAAACCTTCTGCAGGCGGGACGCCTGCGCTCCTGCGCTCCCGGTGCTTGCGGTCGCGCCGCAAACGGTCGAGGGTTTCATTCCGCCCGACGGCCACCCTGCACCTGCCCCTGTCTCCATCGCCGGCCCGGCTGGCGTATCCGTTTTTCCCCTATGAATCACCACCACCTGACTCGTCGCGAAGCTCTCCGCACCGCCGCCTTCGGCGCCGCCGCCCTGCCGTTCCTGGGCTCCGCGGTATTCGCCGCCGATGGCGCGAAGGCACCCAAGGCCGAAAAGGCACCGGCACCAACCCTGTACCCGCCCTCGTCGCCCGACGGCCGGGAAAACGGTCTCCGTCTCGGCGTCACGTCGTACTCGCTGCGCAACATGTCGCTCGACGACGCGATCGCCACGGTGACGGCGTTGCGCCTGAAAAACATGGCGCTCTTCAAGAATCACTGCAACTGGGAGACGGCATCCGTTGACGAATGCCGCACCGTCGGAGCCAAGCTCAAGGCCGCCGGCCTCTCGCTGACCGGTTCCGGCGTGATCAATCTGCCGAATGACGAGGCGAAGTGCCGTCAGGCGTTCAACAACGTGAAAGCCGCCGGCATGCAGTCGATGGTGTGCAAACCCGAGCTCGCCGCCCTGCCGCTCGTCGAGAAGCTGGCGAAGGAATACGATCAGAAGCTCGCGATTCACAACCACGGTCCCGAGGACAAGGTGTACCCGACGCCCGAAGTGATCTGGAACGCCGTGAAGGGACTCGATGCCCGCATCGGCTTCTGCATCGACGTGGGGCACACGCAGCGGTTCGGCGACGACGCCGCGTCCGCGATTCGCAAATACGCCGCGCGGGTGTACGACGTGCACATGAAGGACAGCGTCGCCGTTGTCGGTGCACAGCGCGATGTGCCGGTGGAAGTCGGCGCCGGCCGTCTCGACATTCGCGCGATGCTCCGCGCGCTGCTCGACATCAAGTACAACGGCACCGTCACCTTCGAGTACGAGAAGGTCGCGGGCAACCCGGCCATCGGCCTCGCCGAGTCCGTGGGCTTCGTGCGCGGCGCGCTCGCGGCGATGGCCAAGTAAGTTAGCCGCGGACGTTGGCCGGATCCTTCAACCCACCTCCACCCCATGAATCGTCTGTCCAACGTCCTCGCCGCGGCGCTGCTCGCCGGCGCCGTCAGTCTGACCGCCGCCGAATCGCCCGCTCCCAAGAAAAAAGGTCCCGCGCCGGTGAAGGGCGAAGTGTCCGGCGGCCTGCCGCCGGATGCGCGGCGTCTCGCGCTCGGCGATGCCGCACCTGAGTTCAAGCTGCTCGGCATCGACGGCCGGCAGCACACGCTGGCCGACTACAAGGCGGCGAAGCTGCTCATGGTGGTGTTCCTCTCGAATCACTGTCCCTATTCGCATGCCGCCGAAACCCGGCTCATTCCGCTCGCGCAGGAGTTCAAGAGCAAGGGGCTCGAGGTCGTGGCGATCAATCCCAACAGCCCGGACGGGATCCGCATCGATGAGCTTGGCTACAGCAAGTACAACGACAGCTACGAGGAGATGAAGCTCTACGCGAAGGACGCCGGCTTCACCTTCCCGTATCTGTACGATGGAGACCACCAGGTCGCGGCCAAGGCCTACGGCTGCCTCGCCACTCCGCACGTGTTCCTCTTCGATCAGGAACGGAAGTTGCGCTACGTCGGCCGCGTTGATGACTCGCGTTTCGAGGACCTGAAGAGCGTCACGTCGCACGATGCCCGCAACGCCGTCGTCGAACTGCTCGCCGGCAAACCCGTCACCACGGCGAAGACGATCGTCATGGGCTGTTCGACAAAGTGGAATTCGAAGCGCGACGACGTCGCCAAGGCCGATGAGAAGTGGAAGGCCGAACCTGTCGCGCTCGATCTGATCGACGCCGCTGGCGTGGCCGCGCTGGCGAAGAATTCCTCGAACCGTCTTCGCTTGATCAACGTGTGGGCGACGTGGTGCGCGCCGTGCGTCGCGGAGTTTCCCGAGCTGGTGTCCCTCTCCCGGCGCGTCGGCAACCGCGACTTCGAGATGGTCACGATCAGCATGGACGACGCGAAGATGCAGCCGCAGGTGAAACGCTTCCTCGAACAGCAGCACGCGGTGCCGTCCGCGCGGTTGAAGAAGCTGCTGGCAGCGGAGGGCCGCGGCGCGCTGAACTACCTTTATACCGGTGCGAGCAGCGACGCGCTCGTGCAGGCCCTCGATCCTGAGTGGCCCGGTCCGCTCCCGCATACCATCCTGGTCGCGCCCGGCGGCAAAGTCGTTTTCCGCCACAACGGCGCCGTCGATCCCGAGGTGCTCAAGCGCAAGGTAATCGAGCTGCTCGGACCCTACTACACGCCCGAGGAGAAGCGCTGAGGGTCGAGGGCAATTGAGGGTTGAGGGCCGCACCGGTATGATCGGGTGGCCCGCGAATCACGCGGAGGGACGCGAATGAAACGAGGGCGAAATCCACCCTCGTCTCGCGGTGAACCTGATGGGCTTGGAAGGATTTTTCCTCTGAGATTCGCGTCCCTCCGCGTGATTCGCGGGCGATCCTCTCACCACGTCCCGCGCAAGCCACCCGTCACCAGCCGCGGCGTACCCGTGTTCACGATACCGTCGGCGCTGCGTCCGGTTTCAATCCGGGCGTTGCCGAGGTTCTCGGCGCTGATCCAGACATCGAGGCGTTTTGACAACGCGTAGCTGACGCTGAGATCGGCGACCACGGCCTCGCCCAGCCGGAGCTGATTCTCGTCGTCCTCGAACTGCTGGCCAAGCCAGCGCACCCGCGGCGTGACCGTGAGACCGGCCGGCGCACGCCAGACGGCCGCGATGGTGGCGCTGCGGCGCGGCACCTGCGCCACGCGGTTGCCGATCAGTCCGGGCGCAATCACGGCGCGCCGCACCGTGGCGTCGTTGAAGAGCGCGGCGGCATTGACCGAAAGATCCGCGTGCGCGCGCCACGTCGCCGCGAACTCGAGGCCCTGCGTGCGCGTGCGATCCAGATTGAGACGCTGCCGGCCGAGGCCGCCGGCGGCGAGCGTGCCCACGATGGGAAAGGTGCCGGGACCGCGGGCGATCGTGACGTTTCCGACGGCGTCGTGAAGATCGTTCCAGAACACGGTCGCGCCGAGCATGAGCGGACCGGACCGGTCGGCGGGCGTAACCCCGTGCTGAGCGTGGGCCGGCGCGATCGCCGGAGCGAACGGCGACCACTCGGCGCCGAATTCCGCGCTCGTCACACGCTCGGTGCGCAGCGCCGGATTGGCCTCCGTGACATTCGCGCCTTGGCGGAATGGCCGGTAGAGTTCGTTCAACGTCGGTCGGCGAAACGCCTGCTGCGCCGCGCCGTGCACGCGCGTCGTTTTCGCCGGGTGCCAGACGAGGCCCGCGCTCGGACTCAGCTCGGTGCCATCGCGGTCCGCGTAGCGATCATCGCGAAAGCTCGCGCCGGTCGCGCGGTCGGTCTCGCGCCGGTGACCATCGGCGTCCTTCCACGCGTCGAGCCGCAGTCCGGCGGTGACGTGCACGTCCCGGGTGACGGGCTGCTCGTGCAATGCGAACACGCCGCCCACGGTCTGACGGCCGCCGGCGACGCGCAGCCGCGTGAAGTTGCCGGCGACAAACGTGAAGTGCTCGCGCGTTTCGCCGCGCACGGTGCGCGCATCGCCGCCGACGCTCGTGCGGCCGCCCTCGCGCTGCGACCACACGCCGGTCCACGCGGCACCGAAGGCCGTCGCGGGTACGGCGAACTGATCGCTCGCGGGTGTCTCGGCCGTGCGGGTTGCGTTGACCCCGCTGAACGTGCTGGCGAACGATTGATCCTGCGCGTACGCGACCGCGTTCCACGCGAAGTGTTCGCCGGGTTGGCCGGCGAGCGCGATCGAGCCGAACTTCTCGCGCGATCCATTCCGCTGATACGGCGTGCCGTTGCCGCGAAATTCCTCGGAGCCGCGGGCGGTGGCGGTGAGGGCGAGGCTCTGCCCGATCGGGTGGTGCCACCGCAGCGTGAGCCAGCGATGCCGGCTCCACGCCGCCACATCGATCGCGCCGCGGCGCTCTGGGGCGACGAGGGTAAAACCATCCCTGCCGAACGCGCGGCCGAGCAGCTGCAGCGAGTCGTTGCCCACGGCCTGCGTGGTCACGAACTCGAAACTGCGCGTGCCAAAATCTCCGATCGTGGCCGCCGCGCGACCGTGATTTCCGCGCAGAAACGTCGCCGGTGCCGATGCCGCGGTCACGGGCTCGCGTTCGTCGCGTGGATTTTCCACCGGCAGCGTGAAGAGCTGCGCCACGCCGCCGAGCGCCGCATTGCCCCACGCGGTGGCCCCACCGCCGGGCACGAGCTCGGCGCGGGCGAGGCCTTCACGCGGGACTTTCGTCCACGCGACCCAGCCGCCGAAGGGATCGTTGAGCGGGACGCCGTCGAGGACGATCAGCGAGCGGCTCGCCCCGCTGGGACCGAGGCCGCGAAACGACACGCCCTGCGCCGTGGGATTGGCCGTCAGGCTGTCGCTGCGGCGAAACAGACTGAAGCCCGGCACCGAACGCAGCGCGCCGTCGAGCGTGACGGCCGGCGTGCCGCGCAGGAATTCGGCGTCGAGGGATTTGACGGAGAACGCCACCTGATCCGGCGACTGCGGCGTGCGCGCGGCCGTGACGACGTAGGTGTCGAGGTTTTGCGCGGGCGCCAGGGCGGCCGCCGCCGGCGTCGCAGGTTGGGCGAGGGCGGTCGCCTCGTTTATTCTCGTGGCGACGAGAAGGAGCAGCGGCAGCGCGCGGCGGGAAAAGTTCACGGGTGAGGACGGGAGGATCGAAGCGATGCGGTCAGGGCGCGCGGCGGGCGGCGATCTGGGCCGGTGTGACGTCGGAGGTGCGCGGCGCGAAATTCTTGCGCAGATACGTGATTACGCTCGCGAGGTCAGCGTCGGACAGGACCGCGAAAGGCGGCATGACGTTGGAGAATTTCTCGCGGTCGGCGGGCAGCACGGCGGCGGGGCCCTTGAGCAGGACGTCGATGAGGCGGGCCGGATCGCCCGCGACCACGGCGCTGCCGGCGAGCGCGGGTTGCATGCCGGGGACGCCGCTGCCGTTCGGCATGTGGCACGCGGCGCAGACCTGTTGGTAGATTTTTCCGCCGGGCGTGTCGGCGCCGATCGGAGCGGCGACTTGCGCGGTGGCGAGGACGGCGGCAGAGCGGGCGCGGGGCGTCATGTCACCGGTGTAGATGACGCGCCAGATGCGGCCCTTTTCGGTCTCGCCGATGTAGAGCGAGCCGTCGGGACCAACGGCGACGCCGGCGGGGCGAAACCGCGCGTCGCGGGTATTGGTGAATTCCTCGACGCCCGCGAAGCCCTCGGCGAAGCGTTCGTAGGTGCCGCGCGGCAGGCCTTGGGCATCGAAAGGCACGAAGCACACATTGTAGCCGGCCTGCGATCGCGGGGCGCGATTCCACGAGCCGTGAAACGCGATGAACATGCCGCCGCGGTATTTCTCGGGAAACTGCGTGCCGGCGTAGTGCGCCATCTGAATCGGCGCCCAGTGGGCGGGGAAGGCGACGACGGGCTTGTCGTACGGGTCGGGCTCGATGCGCTTGAAGTTGTCGCCGCCATATTCCGGCGCGGCCATGTGCGCCTTCTTGATCGGATCCCAGTAGCTGTACGGCCAGCCGAGATTCGAACCTTCGCGCAGCAGGTGCATCACCTCGGATACGCGCTCGGCGTTGTCGAGTTCGTCGTAGTGGATCGGGTCGACGACGTTGAGATTGTCGCGGCCCATCTGCGCCATGAAAAAATGCCTCGAGATCGGGTGAAACTGCAGCGCGAGCGAATGGCGGTGTCCGGTTGAGAAACGCATGCCGTCGGCCTGCGTCTGGTTGAGCTTCGTCGCGTCAAAACGCCAGAAGCCGCCGTAGGTTTTCTGAAACGCGGCGACTTCGGCGTCGGTCTTGCCCTTTGCGCCTTTGCGGCGATCGCCGTCGCTGAACACGTTGAACGGCGAACCGATTTCCACCAGCAGCCGGCCCTGCTCGTCGAAAGCGAACGCCTTCGCATCGTGATCCTTTTCGGCCGGCAGGTCCTTGATCACCATCTGCATCTCGCCCGACGGTACGAGTTCGCCGGGGATATATTTGTAGCGATAGATCGCCGTGCGGCTCGAATGATACAGCCAGCCGTCGTGAAACATCACGTGCGTGCCGCCGTCGCCCGGCCCGAATTCCTTGATGAGATCGGCGCGGCCGTCGCCGTTCGTGTCGCGCAGCGCCCAGATCAGGCCGAACTTGCCCTTCGCGTAGAGATCGCCGTTGGGCGCCACGGCCAGGCCGCGGAGTTTCTCGGGGGAGTTGCCGACGCGTTTGGCGAGCACGAGATTGTCAGCGACGACGAGCGCACGAAACCCGGGCGGGAGCGAGATCGCGCCGTCATCCGGATCGGGCGCGGGCAGACCGGCCGCGGCCTGCAATGCCGACGTGAGCGCGAGGGTGGTCAGAACGGCGAGCGTGGCGGCGGAGGGAAGGCGACGCATAGACCTTCACGCTGGCGGTGCGCGGGGGCGGGGCAAGGGGTGGTTTTGCGATCGCGACGGAAAAAACCTCGCGCGAGTGGCGCACCGGTCCGCTCGAAGACCAGCGGTGCGGCGGTACCGGCCGACATTCCCGCGAGATTAGGCTCGGCAATCGTCCCGGCATTTGGGATGGGTGGACTTCCGCGCACGGCGCGGAGAACCTATGTCACTTTGGGAATATAAGGTAATTACGAGCGGGAAAGGTGGATTCGCCACGCCCGCCCTCCTGGAGAAATTTCTCAACGACCTCGGCCGCGACGAGTGGGAGATCATCCATTTTCAAACTCCGCCGGACAATTTCCTGGCCTTCACCGGCTTGGTGCGGCGTTCGACCCAGCGGGATTGGACGCTCCAGGATGCCGCCGCGGCCGCCGCGAAGGCCGAGGCCGACAAACTGCGCGTCGAGTTCGAGGCCAAATTCAAGGCCGCGGCCAGCAACGCGCCCGCCGGTGGCACCGAGGAACGCGCCCCGAGTTTCCTCGAGGAAAAGTCCGCGCCCGACGACGGCTTCCGCAAGCCGGTCGACACCTCGCGCGACGACGATCCCGAGGTCGCCGACGACGACAAGGACGACTGGGACAAGCTCACGGCGGCGGAAGAGGAAGAGCTCCCGTCGTTCTTCGATGCCATCAAGCCGCACATGCGCCGCAATCAACGCGGTCCGGGCATGTCGGTGGGCGTCGATTACCTCGCCAAGAAGTGGGACCAGAACGAGGACGACCTCAAGGGCGCGCTCGAAGAGTGCGGGTTTGTCATGCCGGTCGACGAGGACTCCAAGGCGGAATACCTCGAATACGACGGCGATCTCTACTGGCTGAACATCAATCGCCGCGGCGAGCTCTGGATCAACACCAAGGAAAAGCCGCGTCCGGTGTTCCGGCCGGTGAAGGGCGCCCGGGTCGAGATCGAGGCTCCCGCTCCGAAGGAAGATTCCCGCCACGCTCCCGAGCCGAAATCGGTCGAGGAGAAACAGGTCGGCGACGCTGCCTCGGAACAGCCGGCCGCCGAACCGTCCGAGGGCCGTCCGCCCAGAAAAGAGGGTTCGTCCTCGCGTCAGTCAGGTGCGCCGCTCCCCGAAGGTCCGGCCCTGCTGGACAAGATTCGGCCGCACATGCGCCGCAATCGTCGCGGCCCCGGCGGATCGGGCAGCACCACCTTCCTTTCCCGCGCGCTGCGCACCAACGAAGAGACCTTGAAGGCCGCCTTTGTCGCCCTCGGTCTGACCGTCCCCACGACCGCCACCGAGAAACCGGTGTACGTCGAGATCAGCAATGATCTGTGGTGGTTGAATCTGGATTCGCGCGGTGGTCTTTGGATCAACGGACGCGAAAAGAAGTCCGGCGAAACCGTGGCGTCGGCCAACGAAGCGGCCGTCGAAACGCCGGCTGAGGCCGTTCCCGGCGCGACCGGCTCCGAGGTGCCACCCGCGACCGATGCGGCGCCGGCTAACGTCGTTGAAGCGACCCCGCCAGGCCTGGCTGCGGCTGCTGATTCGGTTCCGGTGGTCACCGGCGATTTGGTGGCGGGCAGTTCCACTCCGATTGAATCGGCCCCGACGCCGGCGTCTGATTCCAACCTTCCCCCGGCGCTCGCCGCGGTCCGCTCTTTCCTAAAGGAGACCCGCACCGGCGCTCACGCCGGCAAGATCGAGCGCCTCGCCGAAGAGGCCGGGAAACCGGCTGACGCGTTGCTGGCCTCCCTGGTGGACGCCGGACTGAAGCTGCCCGAGAAGCCGCGCGAAAAGCCGGCCTACCTTGAGCACGCGGGCGAAGTCCATTGGCTCAGCATGAACGCCAAGGGTGAGATCTGGCTCAACGCCAAGCCGGCCAAATTGGCGGACAAGGACGGCGACGAGGGCGAATCGACGGACGACAAGCCGAAGCGTGGCCGCTCGCGCAAGGCCGACGGCGAAGGCGCGAAAGAAACGGATTCTCCGCCGGCCGACGCCAGTTCGATCTGAACCGGCATTGCCTCGGTTTCGTCGGCGACTTAGAGCCACAGCACCATGAATCCACGCTCTGCTGCTGTGGGCCCGGCGGGCGCGCCCGCCGCGACGAAGAAGAATTACATGATCACGCAGCTCGACACGGTGCCCGCCGTGCCGTGCCCGTGCGGCCAGTCACGCCGGGGGTTTGCGACGCCGGACAACGCGCTCGCGACGATTCACCTCGTGGACATCTCGATCGATGCGAAGACGCATTATCACAAGCAGATGACCGAAATCTACCTCGTGCTCGAGGGCGAGGGCTTCATGGAGCTCGATGGCGAGCGGATCGCGGCGAAGCCGATGATGTCGATCTTCATCAAGCCCGGTTGCCGCCACCGGCTTGTGGGAAAATTCCGGATCGTGAACGTCGCGATCCCCGCCTTCGACCCGCGCGACGAGTGGTTTGATTGATCGGCGAACGGAGCACCAAGCAGGTGGCCCACGGAACACACGGAATACACGGAAGAGGTCAGATTTCCGTGTATTCCGTGTGTTCCGTGGGCAATCTCTGGCTCAGGGTTTCTTCTCGCCGAACGTGACGCGCAGGTAGGTCAGCACCGCCTTGCGCTGCAGGGGAGTGATCATCGCGCCAAACGGCGGCATGCCCTTCGATTCGACGCCCTTCGCGATGATGTCGAGGAGCTCCGCGTCGGTCTTTGCCAGCCGGGTCTTGTCGTCCACGAAATTGGCGGCGCCGCCAACGATCCCGCGGCCGTCGGGCTGGTGGCATGCGACGCAGTACAACCGGTAGATTTTCTCGCCGCCGGCCCGGAGTGCTTCCGGCGAACTCGAGGCGGCAGTGGCTTCCTTGGCGCCCAGCGACGTCTCTTCCGGCAACGGCAGGCGCGTGGTGCCGCCGACGGTCGTCTCGCCATTCAACAGCCGGTTGGCGGTGTAGTAACCGAGCGGATTCGCGATCGGCGCGCCGTCCCGGCTGCGTAAGGTGGGCACGGATACCTCGTAAACGAAGCCTGGCTTCAGCTCCGCCAGCACGAGCTCGGCACTGCGTCCGTCCGCCGCCGCGATCACGTCCTTCACCCCGACGCGCGCCTCGTCGATCCACGGGGAACCGTACTTGTAGTGGTAGTAGTAACGAAACCGGTTGATCTCAAAACCCTCGGCCCTCGCGATCGTCTCCGCGCTCATCGGCTGCGTGAACGTGATCCGCAGCCCGCGCTCCGTGATCGCAATGTCCTTCATCTCCGGCGTGTCCTTGCCGTCCCAGGTCACGCGCTGGATCCCGTCCTCGCCCGCGCCCCAACCAGCGGTCGATCCAAGGTAAAGGCTGCCGTCGGGGGCGAACGCCGAGCGTGTGAAGCCGGACTTGAGTTTGTCGCCGGTGACAAACGGCGCGGACTCGTTGCGGCCGAGAAACGCGAAACACGCGCCCTGCCACGCGCCCGCGACGCGTTCGAGGGTCGCGCGCACGACGAGGCGACTGTAGTCGCCCGTGAACACCTGGCCGGCGAACGGCCCGAATTTTCCGTTGCTGGTGTCCCACACCGGCTCGCCCGGCGACACGCCCATCGGCCCGTGCGGAAACACCACCGCCGGCGTCTTCGTCCGGCGCCACAGCGCTTCCGTCGTGACGGTCGCGGCGTTGTATCCGGGTTCCCATTTCACGCTTGCGGCGTGGCCGTGAAAGTCGCCGCGCGCCACGTGCAGCAATCCGGTGCTCGGCTTGTAGTCCCCCTGGTTGTCGGTGACGAACAGATCGCCGCCCGGACTGAGCCCCATGCCGTTTGGCTGTCGAAAGCCGTTCGCAAACGGTTCGAACGATCCATCGGGTCCGATGCGCACGACCCAGCCGCGCCAGGGCGTTTCCGCCCGGTGCCCTGATGCCTGGAGCACATCGGACGTGTCGCGCGGACCGCGGGTCGCCCGGATCGGCGGGGCGTTCTTGTCGCCCTGGGACTCCAGCGACGGCGCGCCGAAGAAATGGCCGGAGGCATCGCGTTTCAGCCCGAAGAAAAACTGGTGATAGTTCGTTTCCAGGCCCCACTTGCCGCCGAGCGACGTGAACGTCTCGGCCCGGCCGTCGCCATCGGTGTCCTCCGCCTTGAGCAGTTCAGGCCGGTGCGCGACGTACATCACGCGCTCGGACTCGACTACTATTCCGGTCGGTTCGTCCAGCCCGCGCATGAACAGCCGCCACGCGCCCGCCTGATCGCGAATCCAGACCTCACCGAAACGCGTGGCGATCACCAGGCCTCCCGCCGGGGAGAACGCGAGACCGTACACGCCGCCGCGGATGGCCGGCGGCAGCGGAATGTTCTCCACGACGTAGCCGGCGTTCGCCGCGGGTGTGGTTGCAGCGAGCAAGGTCGCGCCGACGGCCAGCAGTCCGGTGCGCAACCGGGAGCGCAGACGTCCCGCCTGCAGGTTTGAATGAGCAGGCGCGACGCCTGCGCTCCCGAGGAAAGCGTTCATGGTTTTTCCTTTCGCAGCGGAAGTTCGATCACGCGGACGTCGTTGCTCTCGCGTTTGAGTTCCACCGGCGGCCGGCCCTCCACGACGTGCCACCATTTCGCGTCACCGGCGCCGGCGAGCGTGATCCGGCAGATTAGAGCCGCGCCGTCCGCGCGGGCGCGAATCTCTTCACGCACGGCGACGCCGTCCACGGTGTAGCGAAATTCCACCGCGTCCGCGCGCAGCGTGTAGCCGGTGAACTCGACCACCGGCGGGCGCGTCGGATCGCCGCGGCGCAACGGCGCGGCTCCGGTTTCCTGATACGCCACGGGTCCGAGCAGCTTCACTGACGCGATGAACTTGCCCGGGCCGGGACGCGCCGGCGTGAGATCGAGAAAGCCGCCGGTCCACACGTAGCTGACGCCGCCGCGCACGGGATCGAAGCAGAAGTTCACGCCGCCGGGCAGGCCGATGGCGAAACTGCTCGGGCCCGCGTCGAACGGCATCGCGATGCGCTCGATCTGAACCTCCGCACGCGCGCACGCGGCGAAGGCGAGGGCGAAGCTGGCGAGAAGCGGACCACGCAGGAGATTCATTGCCGTTTCGTGATGAAGACGAACGTGCCGAGCTTCGACGCCGTGAGCACATCGGGCACCTTGTCGCCATTGACGTCGGTCGCGACCACCTGCGTGCCCAAGCCCGAGGCGTCGTCGATCAGCTTGGGCAGAAACCTCGCTCCGCCGGGTGCGCTCTGGTCGCGCCGCAACAGGAACGCGTAGTTGACGGGCGTGGCCATCGGCTCGACGTCGCCGGTCGGACCGTGCGCCCAGCGGCGCTTGCCCGTGACGACATCCGGCAGCCCGTCGCCGTCGAGATCGGCCAGGGTCAACGCGTGCGGCTGCGAAAATGCCACGCCGTACTTCGCCTCCTCCTCGCGCGTGCCCATCAGCTTGTGCTCGGTGAAACCGATGGCGCCGCTGGCGTCGCGCGTCTGTTCGAACCACGAGACGCCCCAGCCGTGCGCGTTCATCGCGGTCACGATGTCGTTGCGGCCGTCGCCGTTGACGTCGGTGACGAGGATCTGCGCGCCGCCGCGATCGCTGCTGAAGGTGAAGGGATGTTTTTTCCACAGCGTGCCGGCGGGCGATCCCTTGGGCGGCTGCTCCCACCAGCCTTCGTTCAGCACGAGATCGTTGCGGCCATCGCCGTTGATGTCGCCGATGCCTTCGCCGTGATAGTAGTGATTGAAGTCGGCCTTCTCCGTCACGGCGACAAAGCGCCACGGTTTGGTCGGTGCGGACCAGTCGGGCGTGTACCAGCCCCATTGCTTGATCTTGTCGTTCGCGGTCTGGCCGGAGATGGAAACGATCTCGGGTTTGCCGTCGCCGTCGACGTCCTCGAACAGCGGTGCCTCGCCGAAGACGCGGTTGGACACGAAGTGTTTTTTCCAGCGGGCGTCCGGCTTCGTCGCCTCAGCCGCGCCGGGATTCTCATACCAGAATGCCTCGTGAAACAGCACGCGGCCCAGCACCAGGATGTCGACCTTGCCGTCGCCGTTGAAGTCGTACGGGAACGTGAACATCGAGTTGGTGGGATTCTTTTCCAGCACCTGCGGCACCGGATCGTAGAACGTGTGCCGCGTCTTGAAATCCGGGCCGGCGTACCAGAACGGTCCCGCGATGATGTCGCTGTGGCCGTCGCCGTTGATGTCGGCGGCATTGACCCCGTCGCACCAGTATTCGCCCGTAAGCGTGAGTTTTTGAAAACCGATCTCGCGCGGGGCCGCGTGGAGGGCGAGGCAGCCGAGGGCGAGGGAAAGGAGCGAGACGGGGAGGGTCTTCATGGGGTGGAGCGGGCGTGCGACGGCACGACGCTGGAGAGCGAGAAAAGACGCGCCGCGCGGGCGGGCAAGAGGGAAGGGATCGGACCGGGGCGGCGCGCTCGCGTCGTGACGCGCGCAATGCCGGCCGATCGGCCCGGCGGCTTGCGTCGGGGCGGCGATCGCGCGAAACTCAGCCTGCGCATGAAAACACCCCGCCTGCCTTCGCGTCGCTCTTTCCTGGAAACGCTTTCGTTGGGCGCCGCGGCGCTCGCGCTCACTCCGCGGGGGCGCGCGCAGGCGGCCGGCTCTGCACCGGGTCGCAAGCTCGGAATCGCCCTGTGCGGGTTGGGCGGCTACGCGACCGGCCAGCTCGCGCCGGCGTTGCAGCGGACGCAGCTTGTCGAATTGCGTGGCGTGATCACGGGCTCGCGGACGAAAGGGCAGCAGTGGGCGCAGAAATTCGGTTTTCCCGAAAAGAATATTTACGGCTACGACACGATGTCGCGGCTGATCGACAACCCGGACATCGAAATCGTCTATGTCGTCACGCCGAACGCGCTGCATCCCGAGCACACGATTGCGGCGGCGTGGGCGGGCAAGCACGTCATCAGCGAGAAGCCGATGGCGACGAGCGTGGCCGACTGCAACGCGATGATCGCTGCGTGCCGCGCGAACAAGGTGAAGCTCTCGATCGGCTACCGGCTGCAGTTCGAGCCGCATTACCACGAACTCAAGCGGCTCGCGCGCGACCGCGACTTCGGTCCCTTCACGACGATGAGCGGCGGGCTGTCGTTCACGATGAACCGGCCGCAGTGGCGCGCGGAGAAGAAGCTCGCGGGCGGCGGGCCTTTGATGGATCTCGGGATCTACGCCGTGCAGGCCGCGTGCATGGCGGCGGGCGGCGGTGCGCCGGTGGCGATCACGGCGCGCGAACTGCCGAAAAAGCGGCCGGAGTTTTTCCGCGACGTCGAGGAGACGATTGAATGGACGATGGAGTTCGCCGGCGGCGCGAAGGGGACCTTTTCCACCAGCTACAACCAGGGCCTCGATCGTTTCCGCGCGGAGGCGGCCGGCGGCTGGATCGAGTTCGCGCCGGCATTTCCCTACGGCAATCTGAAGGTCGCGACGAGCAAGGGGCCGCTCGCGCTCGACGTGCCGCCGAGCCAGCAGGCGATCCAGATCGACGATTTCGCCCGGTGCATCCGCGAGAACCGCGAGTCGTCCGTATCGGGAGAAATGGGACGCCGCGACATGCTCATCATCGAGGCGATCTACGCGTCCGCCGCGCAGGGCGGAAAGCGGATCGAAGTGAAGTCCTGAGGGGAGCCCGGAGTTGAGAGCTGAGAGTTGAGTGTTGAGTGCAAATCAAGCGGCGGGAAATCCGATCGGTCCTGCTCTCTTGAGCGCGTGAGTTGCGCAGAGCGCGGAGACTTTTCTCATCCGCCTGATCCGCGCCATCCGCGGCTAAAAGCCCTGGGTGATCGCGTTCAGACCCGGGCGGCGGCAGCGACGACGGGCTCGGGCGCGGGCTCGACCGTGATCGCGGTGGTGAGCGTGTGCGCGCCGCCACCGGTGAAGAGTCCTTTCACCGGACTCACGTCGGAAAAATCGCGGCCGCGCGCCACCACGATGTGGCCGGTCGCGACGAAGCAAGTGTTGGTCGGATCGTAATCGATCCAGCCGGTACCCGGAATGTAAACCGACACCCACGCGTGCGAAGCGTCCGCGCCGCGGAGGCGCGGTTTGCCGGGCGGCGGCGTGGTGAGCAGGTAGCCGCTCACGTAGGCCGCGGGCAGGCCGTGCTGCCGCACGCAGCTGATGAAGAGGTGGGCGAAGTCCTGGCAGACGCCCCGACGGTGACGCAGGACTTCGACGAGTGGCGTCGAGATCGTCGTGGCCTTGGAGTCGAACTTGAATTCCCGGCCGAAGCGCGTGCCGAGCGCGGCGAGCCAGTCGAGGGCCGGCGGATCATCGGTGTCGAGTCCCTCCGCCCACGCGCGCGCGGCCGGCACGAGTGGAACGTAGGCTGAGGTGTGGAGAAACTGTTCGAGCGCGAACTCGGAGCCGTTGGCGATGGCGCGGGCAACTTGCTGCCGAGCGACCGACAGCGGCGGCGTCAGGCCGGACATCGGCAGCACGGGCTCGTGCCGGCGCACGACGCTGCGACTCGTGATCGCGAGTTCGTGGTGCGGCTCGCGCAGCGTGAACAGGTGGTGCTTGTTGCCGAAGACGTCGGGCCGCGTCGTGAGATCGCCCGGGTGCGGCCGGATTTCGAGTTCGAAGGCGTCGCAGTGCTGCGTGTCCTCGTGACGCGGCTGCAGGTGCAGGGACTGCCACGCCGCGGTGGCGGAGAACGCGTGGCGGTAGCGCGTGTGATGCGTGACGCGATAAGTGGGCATGACGCGGGGCTACTTCGGCGGCTCGGTGTGGATGAAGTACACCTGCGTGACGCGGTCGCTGATTTCAGCGAGCGTGGAAAACGCCTCCTGCAGGAACGCCGCGGTCTGGGCCGGCGCGCCGGCGAGGCTCGCGGCATCGAGCAGCCGCACGCGGCTGACCAGGCGGAACGCCGTGGCGCGCAACGCGGCGACCGCCCGCGGGGAAAGATCCTCGGGCAACGCGAGCAGATGCTCGTTGATATGATCGGCGAGGAAGCGCAGGCCGCGCGGATTTTCCGGCGCCGCAAACAGCCATGCCAGCACGGAGGCGGGTTGGAACGCGCCGTGGAAGGTCGTGCGATAACTGAAAAGACTGTCCGCGAAATGCAGCAGCGTCTGCAGCCGGAACTCCGTCGGCGCGGCCGCACCCAGCAGGTGCCGCGCGAGGAAGATCAACTTCTGGCTGCGCTCGAGGTGCCGGCCGAGCATGAGGAAACGCCACGACGTGTCGTGCGCGAGGGTTTCGTTCGCGATGGTCTCGAGGGCGCTGAGATGCGGCGCGAGATCCGCGGGCAGCGGCGGCTTGTCCGCGTCGAGCGCGGCGCGCAACAGGCGCAGGCTCCGCCAGGCCTCGGGCGGCAGCCGCACCTTCGCCTGATCAAGATTGCGCACGAGGCTGCCGACATTGCTGACGAGACTCGCGGGTAGGGCCGGATCCTTGACGGCGTCGGCGAGCAGGGCGTCGAGCTGCTCGAGCGACGCCGCCGGCGGGATGCGCGCGCCCTCGGTGTCGAGCAGCAGCCGCACGGCGGAGTGGGCGACCGAGGGATCGAGCGCGGCGATTTCGTCGCGCAGCAGCGGATCGAGTTTTTCGAGCAGGCGGGCGAGCCGCGTGGTGCGCTCGAGGTAGCGGCCGAGCCAGAACAGATTGTCGGCGAGCCGGCTCGGAGTGTCGTTCGGCCGGTGCACGATGTCGGCCAGCGCGTTGACCGGCGGCGGCGGCGTGGGATTGCCGGGATGCAGCACCCACGTGTCCTTGGTGATGCCGCCGTGCTGCAGCGTGACGATCGCGTCGTCGCCGGTCGGATGAAAGCGCGTGAGGCCGCCCGGCATGACGCGGTAGTCGCCGTCCTCCCACGCGACGAACAGGCGCAGGATGAACGGCGCCGGCCGCAGCGCGTTGTCGATCCATGCTGGCGTGGTGCCGAGGTGAATGCGCTCCTGGCCGCAGAAGGCCCACGGCTTCGCGCGAATCTCGGCGGCGAGCGTCGCGCGTTCCGCCTCGCTGAGCAGCGTGCCAAAGCGCGCGGTGGAAAGCCCGGGTTCGCGAAACGCGGGCTTCACGACCAGCGTATCCAGATTCTTGAGCACAGTTTCGCGTGCCTCCTCGTGGCCGCACCACCAGGTCGCCACGCTCGGCAGCTGGAGCGGTTCGCCCAGCACCTCGCGGCAGAGCGGACCGAGAAACGCGAGCAGCGCGGTGGTCTCGAGCGCGCCGACGCCCAGCTGGTTGGCCAGCGCGACCCGGTTGCCGTGGGCGGCGTGGACGAGGCCGGGCACGCCCAGCAACGAATGGCCGTGCAATTCGAGGGGATCGCAGAACGACGAGTCGACCCGGCGGAGAATCGTATCAACGCGGCGCAGGCCGCCGACGGTGCGGAGGAAAACCTGGCGGTCGCGCGTGGTGAGATCGGCGCCCTCGACGAGCGGGTAGCCGAGGTAGCGTGCGAGGTAGGCCTGCTCGAAGTACGCCTCGTTCGCCGGACCGGGCGTGAGGAAGACGACGCGCGACTCCTCGCCGTGCCGCGGAGGCGAGAGGCGTTCGAGCGAATTGCGGAAGCCGCGGAAGAACTCGTACAGCCGCTCCACCGGCGCGCTCTGAAACACCTGCGGCAGCACCTGACGCGTGAGGATGCGGTTCTGCAGCGAGTAGCCCAGGCCGGAGGGCGCATCGAGCCGGTCGCGCAGCACCCACCACTGGCCGTCGGGCGAGCGCGCGATGTCCACCGCGTAGGTGTGGAGCATGATGTCGTCCGGCCGGCCGAGTCCGACGCACGACCGCAGGTAATGCGGATTGCGCATCGCGAGTGCGGCGGGCAGCGCGGCGTTGCGGAGCAGGTTCTGCGGGCCGTAGAGATCGCGCAGGATTTCGTTCAGCAGGCGCGCGCGCTGGCGGATGCCGGAGGTCAGCGCGCTCCAGTCGTCGGCGGCGAGCAGCAGCGGCACAGCGTCGAGCGGCCACGGCTGGGCGTCGGAGCGCTCGCCGGCGTAGACGTTCATGCTTACATCCTGCTCGACGATCGCCCGCAGGCACGCGGCCTGCGCGTGGCGCAGCGTGGCATGAGGATTCGAGCCGAGCAGGCGGAAAAACTCGGCCCAGTGCGGCCGCAGCGTGCCGTCCGGTGCCCGACACTCGTCGTAACGCCCGGTGCCCGGCCGGTATCCGGGAAACGGATCGGCTGCGGCCGGAGCGGCGGCGGACGTGGGGACGGCGGACATGACGGCGAGCCTCGGTGAGCGGTGGCGGTGGAGCAAGCGTCGGCTGGGTCGCGGCGGGCGGCCCGTAAGACGCTCAATGGGCAACGTCGGTCATCCGCGGGAAACCTTGAGCGGATCACGCAAGTCCAGCGTGTGCGGGTGTTCCGGCGCGACTTCGCGCACGGGAAACGGCAGCGGCTGGCCCGGCGTGTGACCGTGCGGCACGAAGCGGGCGAGCCGGCGGCTCTCGGCCTCGTACGAATTGACGGGAAACGTCGCGTAGTTGCGGCCGCCTGGGTGCGCGACGTGATACGTGCAGCCGCCGAGGGCTTTGTTGTTCCACGCGTCGACGAGATCGAACACCAGCGGCGCATCCACGCCGATCGTCGGGTGCAGGCACGAGGGCGGTTGCCAGGCGCGATACCGGACGCCGGCGACCCATTCGCCGTTCACGCCGGTGGGCTGGAGCGGCACGCGCGTGCCGTTGCAGGTCACGAAGTAGCGTTCCGGAATGAAGCCGGTGAGCTTCACCTGCAGGCGCTCGACGGAGGAATCGACGAAACGCACGGTGCCGCCGGGCGCGCCTTCCTCGCCCATCACGTGCCACGGTTCGAGCGCGTGCCGGAGCTCGAGCTCCATGCCGCGGTAGTGGACCTTGCCGTTGAGCGGGAAACGGAATTCGAAGTGCGGACCGAACCAGCCTTCGTCGAACGCGAGATCCCACTGGTGCAGATCGGCGATGACGTCGGCGAAGTCCTGCCGGCAGTAGTGCGGCAGCAGGAAACGATCGTGCAGATCGGTGCCCCAGCGCACCAGGCGCGGGGGTTGATACGGGTGATCCCAGAATCGCGCGACGAGGCCGCGCAGCAGGAGTTGTTGCGCGAGGCTCATGCGCGCGTGCGGCGGCATTTCGAAGGCGCGCAGCTCGAGCAGGCCGAGCCGGCCGGTGGCGCTGTCGGGCGAGTAGAGTTTGTCGATGCAGAACTCGGCGCGATGCGTGTTGCCGGAGACGTCGGTCAGGAGATTGCGAAAAATGCGATCGACGAGCCAGGGCGGCGTGGAGGGAAACTTCGTGCCGGCACGGGAGAGTTCGCGAAACGCGATCTCGAGTTCGTACAACGAATCGTTGCGCGCTTCGTCGACGCGCGGCGCCTGGCTCGTCGGGCCGATGAACAGGCCCGAGAACAGATAACTCAGCGACGGATGATTGTGCCAGTACGAGAGCAGGCTTTGCAGCAGGTGCGGGCGGCGCAGCAGCGGGCTATCGGAGGGACGTTCACCGCCGAGGATGAGATGGTTGCCGCCGCCGGTGCCGGTGTGACGGCCGTCGAGCATGAACTTGTCGGTGCCGAGCCGCGTCTGGCGCGCGGCTTCATAGAGGAACTCCGTCTTCTCGCTGAGCTCCCGCCACGTCAACGACGGATGGATGTTCACCTCGATCACGCCGGGATCGGGCGTGACCTTGACGCTGTTGAGCCGGGGATCGTACGGCGGTAGGTAGCCTTCGATCACGACGGGCAGGCCGAGATCGGCCGCGGTGGCTTCGATGGCACTCAGCAACTCGAGGTAGTCCTCGGTCGTGCGCACCGGCGGCATGAAGATGAACAGATGGCCTTCGCGCGGTTGGACGCAGAGCGCGGTGCGGACGATCCACGGGGCGCTTTCGTGCAACGCCGGCTCGCGATCCGGCGACGGCAATGATTGCGGCCGCGAATCGTGGTCGCCGGCGAACGGCCCGCGCGGGCTCGTGCCGCCGTGGGCCGCGACCGGGCCGCGTGCGTCAGGGCGGGGCGAGGCCGGAAGTGAATACTGCAACGCCAGCGCGTCGGCATCGGGCAGCGGCGGCAACGCCAGCAACGGGTCGGGCGGCGCGAGGTGGCGCACGTCAGCCGGGGCCGTCCACGGCTGCGAATCGAGCGGGAGGCGCAGCCCCATCGGCGAATCGCCCGGAATGAGAAACATGCGTTCCGGCCGCAGGAACCACGGGCCGGACACCCAGCCGGACGGCGCGGCCCGCTCGATCGGGAGCGCGAAACCGGTGATGCGATCGAGGCCGCGCTCGAAGATGCGGGCGAGCCGCGCGCGTTCCTCGCCGTCCTTCAAGTCGTGCCGGAGCGGATCGATGTTGGCCGGGAGCCGGCGCTCCTTCCACAGGTAGTAAAAGGCGTCCTCGTAGCCGGGCAGAATCCAGGCATCGCCGACGCCGAGACGCCGTGCAAGGGCGGTGGTGAAGCGGCGGGCTTCGTCGACGTCGCTGGTGCCGGGCCGGGCGATGTCCGCGAGGAGCGCGGGATTTTTCCACAGCGGCTGACCGTCGCGCCGCCAGATCGCCGAGAACGCCCAGCGCGGTAGCGACTCGCCCGGGTACCATTTGCCCTGGCCGTAGTGGATGAAGCCGCCTTGGCCGTAGTGCGCCCAGAGGCGTTTGATCAGGGTTTCGGCGAGCTGGCGTTTGCGCGGGCCGACCGCGGCGGTGTTCCACTCGGCGCCGTCCATGTCGTCGATGGAGATGAAGGTCGGCTCACCGCCCATCGTGAGGCGGACGTCGCGGTCGCGCAGCCGGGCGTCGATTTTCTCGCCCAGCGCGTCGATCGCGGCCCACTGCGCGTCGGTGTAGGGAAACGTGACGCGCGGTGATTCGAAGATCCGCGAGACCGTCATCGCGAAATCGAAAGTGACCTCGGACTTGTCGACGCCGCCGCTGATCGGCGCGGCGCTGGACGGTTCCGGCGAACAGGCGAGCGGCAGGTGGCCTTCGCCGGCGAGGAGGCCGGACGTCGGATCGAAACCGACCCAACCGGCGCCGGGCAGATACACTTCGCACCACGCGTGCAGGTCGGTGAAGTCCTTTTCCGCGCCGGAAGGGCCGTCGAGCGACTTCTGGTCCGGCCGCAACTGCAGCAGGTAACCCGACACAAACCGCGCCGCCAAGCCGCAGTGCCGGAGCGCCTGCACCATCAGCCAGCCAGAGTCGCGGCAGGAGCCGGTGCCCTTGGTGAGCGTTTCCTCGGGGGCCTGCACTCCCGGTTCGAGCCGGATGATGTAGCGCACCCGTTGGTTGATCAGGCGGTTGAGGCCGACGAGGAAGTCGATCGTCCGCTGTTCCTTGCGGTCGATGGTGCCGACAAAGGCGGCGAACAGCGGCGTGGCCGTCAGGTCGTCCTTCCGCAAATAAGGGGCGAGTTCGACCGCGAGTTTGGGGTCGTACGCGAAGGGAAATTTCTCCGCCCCGGGCTCCAGGAAGAAGTCGAACGGGTTGTAAACGGCCATCTCGGCCACCAGGTCGACTTCGACGGAAAAGCTGCGCGTCGGCTGCGGGAAGACGATCCGCGCCAGGTAGTTACCCTGCGGATCCTGCTGCCAGTTAAGGAAGTGGCAGGCCGGTTCAATCTTGAGCGAGTAGCTCAGGACCGGTGTCCGGCAATGGGCGGCCGGACGCAGGCGGACGACCTGCGGCCCAAGCCGGACCAGACGATCGTAACGATAGGCGGTTTTGTGGTGGAGGGCGACGTGAATGGCCATGGCTGGCTGGCGGGTTGAAGGAGGACGGAGCCTCATTAGCAAAACCCAGGCCGCATTCGCCAGCTCTCGGTTTCGGTTCGTTGCTCCGGTCAGATCCGGGTCTTCGCCGCAGGTCGCGCCCGGGAGCGCAGGCGTCCCGCCTGTTTCCGAGGAAAGCCAAGGCAGGCCGGCCGGAGGCCCGCGCTCCCGGGGCGAAACATCCGCCGGCCGTGGACGTCAGAGCTCCGGTATGAGCACGCTTTTTATGCCTCGAAGCCGGCCGTCGGTCCGTTTGGTGGCCGGGTTGACCCTCATTCTGGTGGCGAGCCGCTTGTCGGCCGCTGATGCCACCCCGCCGGCGGTGCCGAACGCCCCGATGGTCGCGCCCGCGCCGTTGCTCGACAAACCGCTGACGCCGGCGACCAACGATACGCCCGGCGAGCAACCGACGCCCCAACACGCCTGGGTGCCCGGCCACTGGCGCTGGTTCGAAGGCGCGTACGTGTGGGAGTCGGGCCGCTGGGAAGTGCCGCCGGCCCCGAATCTCTTCTGGCACGAACCGCAGTGGCAGCAGCAGGGCAACGGCTACGTGCTGCGTGACGGCTTTTGGGACGAGACGCCCGTGGCGGCCACTCGCGTCGCAAGCGCGCCCGTGGCGCAAGCCGCAGCTCCGCAGGAGATCATCGTGGCGGCCCCGCCTCCGCCGCCGCAGCGCGAGGTGGTTTACGAGCGGCCTTCGCCCGTTCACGTGTGGATCAGCGGCTACTGGTCGTGGCACCTCGGTCGCCATGTGTGGGTGTCGGGGCGTTGGTCCACCCCGCCGCGGTCAAATGTCGTCTGGGTCGGCCCGCGTTGGGAGCAACGCGGCGGCCGGTATGTGTTCGTGGACGGCTATTGGCGTGAGGCTGTCGTCGTGACGCCCGCGTCGCCGCCGCCCCAAGTGGTGGTGACGGCCCCGTCGCCGGGCCCGCAGGTGGTGATCGTCTCCCCGCCGCCTCCGCCGCGCCGGGAAGTGGTCTACGCGCGCCCGGGTCCCGGTTATGTCTGGGTCAACGGCTATTGGTCCTGGCGTGGCGGCCGCCACGTCTGGATCGCCGGTCATTACGAGCAGCCTCCGCGCGGGCATCGCGCTTGGGAGGAGCCCCGCTGGGAACGTCGCGGCGGCAACTACATCTTCATCGAAGGCCGCTGGCGGTAAGGCGGGTTTGACGCACAACTCGTGGCCGAAAAAAGCCGCCCTCCGAGTGAACTCGAAGGGCGGCGAGAGGGTCGCGCCGAACGACGCGGCGGACGGCGTGATTGCGATCGACTGGCTTAGAACGTCTTCGACAGCGAAACGTACGCCCAGCGCGGCAGGAAGTTGTTCACGCGCTCGGCATAGCCGGTCGAGAAGCTCGTCGCCGGCGGGGCGCGATCGAAGAGGTTGTTCACCCCGATCGTGCTGCGCAGGCCCCACGGCAGCGCATAGCCGAACTGCACGTCCGTCGTGACCTGCTGCTTCACGAAGAGCAGGCTCGGGGACGTGTCCTGGAAGCCGCCGATGTAGTTGAAGTTCAGGGACGCCGACGCCTTCTCGCGGTTCCAGAGGACGGACGCATCGCCGCGCCAGCGCGGGATCTCATAAAGACCGACCGTCTGCACCTGGGCGAGGTCGGGGCGCGTGCGCAGCGTCTGCGAGTTGATCAGGCTGGCCACGGCCCGGGTGGTGAAACGTCCCACGCGACCGGCGCTGAAGCGGTATTCGGCGGCGAAGTCGACGCCCTTGGCTTTCGTGCTGCCGTAGTTGCCGAGCACGGTGCGGATTTCGCGCAACTCGCCGGGCAGGTTGTTCGCGGTGTCGCTCGCGGTCGGAGCGGCGCGCACGGCGGCATCGGGAAAGAGCAGCGGGTTCGCGAGGATGATCGCGGGCGTCGCGGGCTGGCCGATCCGGTTCTTCACCTCGACGGCGTAGAAATCCACACTCAGCGACAAGCCCTTCAGCATCGCGGGCGCGAATTGCACGCCGAAGTTCGTCGACTCGGACTTCTCCGGCGCGAGCAGCGGATTGCCACCCGAGCGCACGAGCCGCTGGCCGGTGCCGCTGTCGTTGGCGACCGCACCCGGCTTACCGAAACGCAGCGGATCGGGAATGTTGAAGCTCACCGCGACCGACTGCGGCAGGTAGAGCTCGGCCAGCGCCGGGGCGCGGAAGCCCTTGCCCCACGAGGCGCGGAACGTGATTTGCTCCGGCAGCGGCTGCCAGCGCAGACCGACGCGCGGCACCGTGGTGTGACCGACGCCATCGTCCGAGAACGACTCGAGGCGGCCGGCGACGTTCAGCTCGACGGCGTGGAGGGCAGTGATCTTCTGCGACGGCGCCGCGAGCGGAATCGAGGCTTCGACGTAGGCGGCGCTCACGCGACGGCTGCCGTTGGCCGGCGCGACAGGCGCGCCCTGATTCAGGAGCTGCACCTGGGTGCGCGCGTCGGAGAACTTCTCCTCGCGCCACTGGCCGCCGATCGCGACCGAGATCGGGCCGGAGCGGAGCGTGAACAGATTGCCGGTCGTGCGGGCGTCGATGGCCGTGAGCTTCGTCTCGGCATCGCGCGTGACGCCGCCTTCGAGGCCGGCGAGCGTCGCGGGATTGTTGCGAATGGTCCGGCCGTTGGCGAAGAGGTTGAGCGCGGTCGCGCGATTCGTGTCGGCGAGCGCGGCGTTGACCTTGTCCTGGCCGGGGAAGTTTTTCAGATCGAGGTGCGAGGTCTCGCGGTTCCACGTGACGGCGGCATCCCAGGTCCAGCCCTGCGCGAGCTGGCCGTCGAGACCGGCGACCACGCGCTCCATCTTGTTCCGGGTCGTGGTGAAGCGGTCACCCATTTCCAGGAAACGGAAGAACATCGTCTGCGTCGTGTTCGACACCACCGGCACGCCAAACGGGTTGAACGGATTGTTCGCCGGCAGCGTGATCGTGTTGAGGTTCGAGATCGGCGCGGGCGAGAGGCCCTCGACGTTGCGATTTTTCTGCCAGCCGAGCTCGACGAAGCCGCCGAGCTTTTCGGAAAACTCATGCCGCGCGGTGGCGACGATGCCGCGACGGTCCGCCTCGGACTGCGGGCGGATGGCGGCGTTCGCGTCAAAGGTGTTCTGCGTCTGCAGCTGGCGCGTGAACGTCGCGTTCGGTCCCGGCGCGGCGACATCGCTCGTGAACGTGCGCGCGGCGGCCGCGGCGCCCGCGGGAATGACTTGGCCGGTGATCGGATCGGTGGCACCGACCGGCACCACGAACGAACCCGGCGTGTTGCTCGCGAGGAGCAGCTGGCGTTTGACCGGCTGCGGGAGTTCGCCGAAGCGGAACTCGTCGCGCTTCATCCAGTCGGCCATGATCGAGAGCGAGGTCCGGCCTTCCTTGGTGCCGGTGAAGAACGAGCCGCGGAGCGTCGGCGCGCTGATGCCGCCGGTGAAATCACCGTAGCTGGTCGTCAGCGTGCCCTGCGTGAGATCCTTTTTCAGGATGATGTTCACCACGCCGGCGACGGCATCGGCGCCATAGACGGCGGACGCGCCGTCCTTCAGCACTTCGATCCGGGCGATGGCGGCGACGGGAATCATGTTCAGGTCCACGAACTGCTCGGTGCCGAGACCCGCAGCGCTGCCACCCTGGCCGAACGGCGCGAGCGTCACGCGGCGGCCGTTGATCAACACCAGCGTGGAATTCACGCCGAGGCCGCGCATCGAGATGGCGGCGGAACCGGGCGACGACGTGTTGACGCGGTTTTCGGCAAAGCCCTGCGCGCCGATTTCAGGAATCTTGCGCAGCAGGTTCGACAGGTTGTTCTGACCGGAGGCTTCGATCTCGGCGGGCGTGAGCACCCGCAGGTTGGCGGCGCCGGCGGACTCGCCCATGCGCAGATTGGTGCCGGTGACCGTGAAGGCCTCGAGTTTCTGAGGGGCCCCGCCGGCGGGCGGAGGCGTGGTCTGAGCCAGACCGAGCGTTGGTAACGCAAGAGTCAGGAGCGTGAGTGCAGGTGTCAGTCGCATGGTATGGTATGTCGGTTGAACGAAATGTAGCCAGTCGACAGCACGCCCGATGCCGCCCGCGGGTGCAATACCGCGGTGGAGTGGGGTGCCGGGAGTCTGGAATCCCCGGGACCGCGACCGCCCTCGGTCGCAATGGGTCTGAAGCGACCGAGGGCGGTCGCGGTCCCAGTCAAAACCTCGAGCCTACCGAATGCCCTTAGCCACTGCCGCGCTGATGCCTGCGGCAATCGTCCGCATGTGGGCCGCGACGTCGGCCACGTCCACCGTCAGCACCTTCCGATCTTCCATGACCACGCGCCCGTGAATGATCGTGGTCCGCACGTCCCGTGGCCCCGCCGCGTACACGAGCGTCGAATACGCGTCGTAGAACGGAATCATGTGCGTCGCGTCGCGATCGATCAGGATGACGTCCGCGAGCTTGCCGGTTTCCAGCGAGCCGATCCGGTCTTCGAGATGCAGGGCGCGTGCGCCGCCGCGCGTGGCCATTTCGACCACGGTGACGGCCAGCATGACGTTGCGATCATGGTTGTCGAGCTTGTGCAACTTGGCGACGTAGCCGAGCTGGCCGATGATATCGAGGGTGTTGCCGCTCATCGGGCCGTCGGTGCCGAGTCCGACGCGCAGCCCGGCGTTGAACATTTTCAGCGCCGGCGCGACGCCCTTGGCCGACTTGATGTTTGCCACCATGTTGTGCGCGATCCCGACGTCGCGCGCCTTCAGCAGCGCGATGTCGGAGTCGTTCACGAAAATACAATGGGCCGCGATCAGCCGGCGATTGAGCAGGCCAATCGCGTCAAGGTATTCGATCGGCGTCTGGTTGTGTTCCTTGCGGATCGTCGCGACTTCATCGGTCATCTCCGCGACGTGCATGAGCACGGGGAGATTCAGCGTCTCGGATTCGCGCGCGATGATGCGCAGGTGTGCGGCGTCGAGCGTGTAAGGCGCGTGCGGCGCGATCGCAGGCGTGATGAGCGGATCGCCGCGGTACTCGGCCGCGAATTTCTTCGCGAGCGCGATGCCGCCGTACGGCTCCGGTGCATCGGGCGCGGGGAAATTGATCACCGTCTGCCCGAACACGCCGCGCAGCCCGAGCTGTTTCGCGGCGCGGGCCACTTCGTCCTCGAAGTAGTACATGTTGGCGATCGCGGTGACGCCGCCCTGCACCATCTCGATCATGCCGTGCAATCCGCCCCAATAGACGAGCTCGCGGTTCACGAGCGCCTTCTCGAGGGGAAAGATCAACGCGCGCAGCCGATCCGGCACGTCGTCGCCCAGCCCGCGGAAGACCGTCATCGACGCGTGCGTGTGCGTGTTGATCATGCCCGGCATCACGATTGCGCCGCGGGCGTCGATGGTCTTCGGCGCGGTGAACTGCGCGGCGAGCGACGCCGGTCCGATGGCGATGATGCGGGCGTCCTTGATGATCACGGCGCCGTTCTCGTGGATGTCCTTCCGATCGTTCATCGTGAGGACGTAGCCGTTGGTCACGATCAGATCGGCGGACTCAGCCGCCCGGCCGCACGACGTGACCGCCGCCGCAGTCGCCGCTGACAGTCGCAGGAGAAACGAGAAAACGTCGTGGAAGCGCATGGTGAAGCCGAGGTGGGCTCGTGATGGGTTCATCACCCGTCACCGCCAAGCTTAGAAAGTGTCGGGTTTCTCCCGCGAATGGCGCGAAAGGCCGCGAATGAGAAGAAAGCGAAATACGCTCTCAGCAGCGGGAGAACATCCAAGCCGCGTCGCTGCACTCAATTTTGTCGGTGAAATTTGCGTCTATTCGCGTGATTTGCGGGAGCTCTTCTGCAGGGTTTCTCCTTCAGCGGGCACAGAGTTCGACGAACTGCGCATAAAAGCGCGCGTCATCGAGTCGCTGCTGGACGCGCGCGCGGCACTGGCCTTGGCCCGGCTCACTTCCCGGCGACCAGCTCGCCATGTCGCCGTAGGTCGCGTCGGGTTCCAGGCACACATCGATGAAGCAGTCGTCATGCTGGGTGACGAGCGAGGCATCGATCCACGTGGCGGCGGCGACTTCGTCCCACATCGGCCGATTGCGGTGCCCGAACTGATCGAGGTAACGCGCGAGCGGCGTGCCGGCGCGGGCGATCGCGGCAAACAGATCCGGCGTCGCGCGCGTGTGGTTCGACACATCGATCGGCGAACACGTCACGCGCGGCCACGGCGCGCGAAACACCACCCGCGCCGCCTCGGGGTCGAAACGCACGTTGAACTCGCGTCGCGGCGTGAGCTTGAACTCGCGCGCCTCCGTCTGCGGCGCGAACGCCCCGCCCATGAAATGCAATTCGCGCACGAGCCGCGGAAATTCAGGATCGAGCTGGCAGGCGAGCGCCACGGTGGTGAACGGCCCCGCGGTCCAGAGGAAAATCTCACCGGGATGCGCGCGCGCGAGGCGCACGTAGGCCGCTGCGGCGGCCTCCGCGGCGGGTGCAGTCGATGGATTGCCTTCGGGCAGATCGTCGACGCGGCGTGGATCGGCCCATTTGCCCGGACGGGCCAGGTCCCACGCGCCATTGTAGATGAGTTTGCCATACTGGCTTTCCCAACGGGCCGTCGCCGCGGGCGTGTTCACCAGCGGCATCTCGGCGCCGGCGAACACGGGAATGTCCGTACGCTCCATGATCTCCAGCAGGCGCAACGCGTGCCGCACTTGCTGATCGCGCCAGTGATCGCCGGTGACGACGCCCACGCCTAGGACGTCGACGCCGGGCGCGTTCACCAACAGCGCGACCGACTGCAAATTCGTTCCCGCCGGACCGAGCGTATCCTGATCGATGATGACTTTGCGGCGGGCGGGCATGAGGACGGGAGACGGGAGACGGGAGACAGGAGACAGGAGACGAGGGCGGGAGAAGTTGGCGGTTGCGTTGGGTCGGGTCGGGCGGCTGAACGGAAGGCGTGGACTATCTGAGCCTCATCGATCGGAGCAAGCTGCACTACAAGCGAAGCGATGTGACGCCGATCTTCGCGGAGCCGGCGGCGTTTGCGACGCTCGTCGACGACATGATCGCGCCGTTTCGCGAAGCGGGCGTCCAACGCGTGGCGGGCACCGATGCGCTCGGGTTCATCGTGGGCACCGCGCTCGCGTTGCGGCTGGGCGTCGGCTTCGTGCCCTTGCGCAAAGGCGGCAAACTCCCGGTGAAAAACGAGCGCGCCTCGTTCACCGATTATACGGGCAACGAAAAATCCCTCGAACTCCGCGCCACGCCCTGGCCGGCCGGCACGCGGGTGTTGCTGGTGGACGAGTGGATCGAAACCGGCGCCACCGCGAAAGCCGCGGTCGAGCTCATCGAACGAGCCGCCGGCGTGGTCGTCGGCATCGCCGCGATCGCGTTTCGTCGGAACGAAAAGACCGCGCCACTCTGGGCGAAATATCACTGCCACGGCGTGTGGCCGGAGCAGATTTAGCGCTCCCCGGGAGCGCAGGCAGCCCGCCTGCCTGAGATTCCAGCAGGGAAGAACGAGAGACTGCGGAACGGAATGGCCGGCCAGAGGCCGGCGCTCCCGCGCGTGGGACTCGCCTCGTTGCGGCGAACACGCGCTCCGCACCGCATCGATCGCTACGACCTGACGTTCCTCCTGAAAAACCGCCAACCCGGTTCGTCATCCATAAGATGACAAACCCCGGGGAGCGTTCGGGGAGTTTTTTGGCTGATTGTCGTGGGGTGTTACTATCAGCCGCGCTGGCGGGGCGGAGTGGCAAATCTGCTGGCTGTTGCGCCGGCGCGGTGCTGCCGTGGCGGACGTAGCCGGCGCGCCACGTTGGACGTCACCGGCGTTTTCCATGAAAACCCTACGCTGCGGTGGACTGGTGATGATGGCTGCGTTTTCGCTGGTGGCGGCCTGGGCTGCACCGGCGGAACTGCCGGTGGCGGAGGTGACGAAGCGGCTGCAGGCGATGCCGGCCGCGCATCCGCGTCTTTTGCTGGCGCGCGATGCCGAAGCGGGACTGCGGCAACGCATCACGGCCGATCCTTTGCTGACGCGGATCAACGCGGAGCTCCTGCGCGAGGCGGATCGCGAACTGGCCAGCAAGCCGGTGGAGCGCGTGCTCATCGGGCGTCGACTGCTCGACAAGTCGCGCACCGCGCTCTCCCGCGTGTTGCACCTCGGCCTCGCGTGGCGGCTCACCGGCGAGAAGAAATACTTCGAACGCGCGCGCGCGGAACTCGTGGCGGTGGCGTCCTTCCCCGACTGGAATCCGAGTCACTTCCTCGACGTCGCCGAGATGACCGCGGCCGTCGGCGTGGGCTACGACTGGCTGTATCCGCAATTGGACGACGCCACCCGCCAGCTGCTCCGCGACGCCATCGTGAACAAGGGCCTCAAGGCTAGTCTCAAGGCGAGTTCGTGGACGCGTTCCACCAACAACTGGAATCAGGTCTGCAACGGCGGCATGACCGTCGGCGCGCTCGCCGTGGCCGAGAGTGAACCGGCGCTCGCCGCGCAGATCATCGCGCGCGCGGTCAACACCGTGCCGGTCTCGATGCATGAGTACGTGCCCGACGGCGCCTATCCGGAAGGTCCGGGTTACTGGGGCTACGGCACGACGTACAACGTGCTCCTGATCTCGGCGCTGCAGTCCACGCTCGGCACCGACTTTGGCCTGGCCCGGCAACCGGGCTTCCTCGCCACCGCCGATTACTACCTGCACGTGACGGGACCGTCGGGCTTGTACTTCAACTATGCGGACTGCGGTCGCGGCGGCGACGGCGTGGCCCCGGCGATGTTCTGGTTCGCGGCACAACGCCAGGAGCCGTACCTGCTCTGGTCGGAACTGGCGAAGCTCGAGCCCGCGACGGATCGCCGTGCCGCTCGGATTGGCCGCGAACGCACCGCGCCCATGATTCTGCTGTGGATGCCACCGACGCTGTCTAGGCCTTCGCCACCGGCCGCGCTTTCGTGGAGTGGAGGCGGACCGACGCCTGTCGCGTTTCACCGCAGTGCCTGGACGCCCGATGCCAGCTACGTCGCCATCAAGGGCGGATCGCCGGGCACAAGCCACGCGCACATGGATGTCGGCGCGTTCGTGATGGATGCCGACGGCCTGCGCTGGGCGGATGATCTCGGCATGCAGGATTACAATTCGCTCGAATCGAAGGGCGTGAAACTCTGGTCGAAGGATCAGGACGGCGACCGCTGGAAAATCTTCCGTCTCGGCACCTCGAGTCACAACGTCCTCATGGTCGACGGCCAGCAGCAGCGGGTCGCGGGCGACGCCCGCATTGTCGTCGCGAAGACGGGTCGGACCATTGTGGATACAAGCGCCGTGTACAAAGGTCAGCTCGCCACGTCGCGTCGCGGCGTCGACCTGCAGGCCGATCGGAGTGTGCGGGTGCAGGACGAGTTCACCGCGACGTCCAAGGCGACAACCGTGCGCTGGGCGATGGTCACGCGTGCGGACGTCAAGGTCGACGGCCCCGGCGAGGCCACGCTCACGCAGGCCGGAAAGAAGCTGGCGTTTCGCGTGCTCGAACCTGCCGGCGCGCGGATTGCAATTTACCAGACCGATCCGCCGCCGACGCCGATCGACGCCCGCAACGAGGGCACGCGCCTCATTGGCTTCGAAGTGCAGGTGCCAGCCGGAGCAACGCAGCGGCTGGTCGTTCAACTCGTGCCGTCGCGGGCCACCGGCCCCGCCAGTCCCATCGTGCCACTCGCCGGATGGTAAACCGGTTTCGCCGGAACCATTTAGTTGAAAGATGAAAGTTGAAGGTCGAAAGCCCCCATCACCCCAGCAGCAGCCAATGGTCCTGGAGTGCGGGCAGGTTTCCACCGACGGGTGCGTGACTGAATTCGAACCCAATCGACGATGTCCTGAATGCACCGGTCTGCTTCCGGTTCTTTCAACTTTCACCTTTCAACCTTCAACTGCCTGAGTCCGGCCAGCCTTGAGCGAGTGTACTTTCGAGCAGCGCGGCGCGTGCCTCACGGCTTCGCCGGATCCCAGCGATCCGCGCCGCCGAGCACGCGTTGCGGCGTGAGTGCGGCGACGTCGGCGGCCGACAGCGGTTTCGTCCACGGCACGCGCGCGGCCGGATTCGCGCCCGGGCCCGTGCTGCCGAACTCGGCGTAGAATGTCGTCCGCTCGGCGTCGGACTTGCCCCAGTTGTCCCAGCCGGCGGGCGGAATCACGGAGGACATCTCGGTGCGCAGGAAAATCGTGCGCGCAAAATTGCGCCACGGGCGGCCGAGGTACGCCTTCACGCCTTCCGCGCCGGTGATCCGGCAATCAGCGAAAACATAACCGTGCTGCGTGCCGTCGGGCGTGGAGGCAGCGGTGATGTAGCCGTCCTTCAGGCAGTGCAGGTGACAACGGGAGAAGTAAGCCGTCGCGCCGCCGAAGATGAAGTCGACGTGGCCCTCGATATAACAGTCCTCGAAGTAGTGGCGGCCGCGGTTGACGAGGATCGTGTCCTGCCAGCCAAGGAAGCGGCAGCGGCGAAACACGAGGCGGTCGCCGTCGGCGCGCACCGCGAGCGCTTGCGCCACGGGACCGGCGCTGTTGGCCAGCGTGATGTTTTCCCAGATCATGCCGTCGCCGTCGATGTGCACGGTTGGCGTGCGATACGTCGCGATCGGTTTGCCGTCGGGGCCGGGCAGGTTCGCGTGCTGATCGTACGTGATGATCGTCGTGGCCGCGTCCTCGCCGCGGACCAGGATGTTGCCGCGCTCCCGCTGGACGTAGATGCGTTCCCGATACGTGCCGCGCTTCACGAAGATGACCCAGCGCGGATCGTTGCGCCCCGTGCGCATCGGCGCCGCGCTGATCGCGTCCTGCAGCGAGGTGTACTTGCCGGAGCCATCGGCCGCGACGATCACATCGGGCGCGGAGGCCGCGCGGAGCGTCGAGATTGCGATCAGGAAGGCCCACGCGAGGGCCGGGAGGTGCAGCCAGGTTCGGGTCATAGTGAAAAACTTCGACGCACCGCGCGTGGCGTCAACGAACCAGATGCCGCTGCAGGAACCGATCGGTCTCCTCGAGGCTCCGATCGAACCACGGATGAAACAGCCAGAAGACATGCGGCGTGTCGGGGAACTGGACGACAACGGAGTCGACGCCGAGCACGTTGGGCCGGCCGGCCATTTCGTCACGGCCCGGACCAATCTCGAGGGACTTTCGCCGCGCGAGCAATCAGTCCTCGCGCTGCCGACCAAGGGATATCTCCACAAGGAATTTTCCGAGGATCTCGGCGTGAGCGTGCCGAGCGTGAACACCTACATCCGTCGCATCTACGAGAAACTCCAGGTGCATTCCCGGTCCCAGGCTGTGGCGAAATTTCTGAAGCAGTCGCGGTAGTGGTGGGCCGAATCAATCGCTCACGGTGAAGGCAGCGTCAGCTTCAGCCAGGCGGAGAAGTGCTCAGGCCAGTGTGAACCCTCGCCGCGGTTGGTCCCCAGCTTGAATGCGGTGTGACCGCCCTTGGCGATGAGCCACAGCCTGCAATTCACACCGGCGGTGGCATAGGCGGCGGCGATGCTCTCGGCGAAGGCGGCGGGCGCCACCTGATCATCGCGGGCCGAGCAGACGAAGGCGGGGGGCGTTTCCCGGGTGACGGGAAAATCCGCGACGGACTGCCGGTTCGGCCAGGGGCAGAGCAAGCCGATGAAATCCGGTCGACAACTCTGCCGATCCACGGGCGCCGTCGCATTGGGATCACCGCGATCCCAGTGCGTGGCGAGGTTCAACACCAGATGCGATCCCGCGGACGAACCGATCAGGCCGATGCGCGCAGGGTCGATGTTCCAGGCGGCGGCGTGCAGGCGTGCGAGCCGGACCGCGCGCCGTGCGTCCGCCAGGGAGTCGGTGACGACGTCGGTCGACGGCGGGCGCGTGCGGTACTTGAGCACGATGATGGCGACGCCTTGCGGAAGAAAGTGATCGACGGTCCCCATGCCGGAAGTGAACAAACCGACGCGGCTGTAGGAACCGCCGGGACAGACGATGAACGCAGCGCCGGTCGCTTGGGCGCGGGGCGGCAGGTGTACGGCGATGACCGGGACGCTGATGTTGCCGACGGTGCCGGCGGCGTCCGTCACTTCCGGCCCGGCGTTGGCGACGAGGCCGGGCGGACTTCCCTCCCACAGCGGCAGAATCAACGGCTCAGCGCGCAGTCCACCGGCGCCGCCGAAGGCGAGCAGCCCGAGAGCGAGACGGACGCGGCGGGTCGTGAGGGGGAGCGGAAAGCGCAGGAATCGCACGTGAATCAACGAGGCGACGGTGCCGGTGCCGGGCAATCCTCCTCACCTTGTACTTTTATCAGACATATAGCCGAGGGTTTCACCCGGAATGAACTGCGGCACCAGCAGCTGGCTTCGGATCGGAGCGCTGCCACCCTGCGCCAGTGCGACCACGGTGCGGGAGAGCCGGCGGGCAAGCCGGGCGGGCTGGACCGCGTATTGGGTCAGTGGGGGTACGATGTAATCGAGGTAGGGCTCGTGATCGCGCGAGACGACGGAGATGCCCTCGGGGACGCGAATTCCCGCGCGGTTCAGCACGGACAGCACGGTCATGACGTAAGGCGCGCCTGCCACCAGCAACGTGGTCGGGCGCCCGGCCTGCAGCAGATGCTCGAGGCGCCGCCGCAAGACCGGGGCCGTTCCATCGTGCTCCATGATTCGAACATCGACGTCCTTGATTCCGCCGGTGACCGCAAGAACGCCGCTCGCCATCTTGGCTTCTCCGGCCATGCCCAGCGCGGGCAGGATCAACGCAATCCGCCGATGCCCCCGGCTCAGAAACTGTCGGGCGGCGTGTTGGCCCAGCGCAAAAAAATCCGCCTCAATCGTCGGCAGCGTGACGCCAGCGTGGCAGGAGCCCACCACGACACAGGGCAGTCCTCTCGCCATGAACCACCGTTGGATTGAAGCGGTCGCGCTGAAGAGCACCGAGGCCACGGGGCTTCTCGACCGGGTGAGGCGCTCGAGGGCGCTCTCCGGACGTTGCGCCAGCCACGCCCGTCCCGCGTGGACCTCGAGTTCAAAACCGGCGTTCGCGAGTTGCTGACGCAGATCGTCGAGCAGGATCATGGGCATGCCGCCCATCAGATCAACGGGTGCGCCGGTGATGAGCACGACCCGGCCGGTTCGGCGCGAATCCTGACGCAGCCCGCGATTCTTCACGATTTGGCGCGAATAGCCCCGGGCCGATCGCAGCCACCGCTCCCTCGTCAGCGTCGCCAGAGCAGCCCGGAGCGTGGTGCGGCTCACCTGCAGCCGCCGGCAAAGTTCGTGCTCGCCAGGCAGGTACTGGGACCACTGCCCGCTGCGAATGCCGTCGCGCAGGATTCCCTCCACCTGATGAACGAGGGTCAAGCGCTTCGGAATCGTCTGCATGGCGGGGACGGTGAGGATTTTCGGGGCGCGCATTTTCCGGCCGGCAAGGGCCTGTGTGCGATGCGCGATTTCGAGTTCGGTGTATTAAGAAAATACAAGTCCGGTGGCGTTGTCGGGCTCAGTCAACTGCTACAGCTTGGGAGAGTGGACCACGCCTTCCCTCCCGCATCTTCCACGTCCGCGCCTTGCCCGCCGCAAACGGCTTCGGTCATGAGGTCTCAGACGACACCGTCGCATTCGTGCAGTGCTCCCTGTTTCCGGCTGTCCCGCCCGGCCTTACGAGCGCAGGGTTCGGATCACGTCGGGCGCCTTGGTCCCGGGTGGCGACGCCTCTTCCTGTCGTGCCTCGGGCTGTTGCTTGCTCCCTGGATGGCTGCGGCGGAGCCTGCCACCGGAGTCGTTGCCGGCCGGGTGGTGAATCTCACCAGCGGCAACTTCCTGCACCACGCGCGCGTCGCGGTGCGTGGTACCACCATTGAGACCACGACGAATGAGGTTGGCGAATACCGGCTCCCCGGCGTGCCCGTGGGCGAGGTGCAGGTGGCGGTGACGTTTCTCGGCATGGAGCCGCAGGTGGAGCCCGCGCGGGTGGTGGCGGACCAGACCGTGCGGCGCGATTTTTCGCTGTGCTCTCCGGCCGGCCGACGGCCGAGGGCCGGGTCGTGCAACTCGAAGCTTACACGGTGGTCGAGCGCGAACTGAGCGGGCAGGCGATCGCGCTGCAGGAAAGACGCAGCGCACCCAACATCAAGAATGTCATCTCCCTCGAGGAATTCGGTGACATGGGCGAGGGAAACGTCGGCGAGTTTCTGAAGTTCGTTCCGGGGGTCAGCATGTCCTACAACCCCCAGACGCCGCAGTCGGCCGGCATCCGCGGCATGCCCGCCACCGGCACCATCGTGATGGCGAACGGTTCCGAAATGGCCTCATCGCAGGATGGCACGCGCACGTTCGACCTCGGCTTGAGTGCGAGTGGCAATGTCGAGCGGGTCGAGGTTTCGAAGGTGCCCACGCCGGAGATGCCGGCCAATGCGATCGGCGGGACGATCAACATCATCAGCAAGTCCGGCTTCAGCCGGTCCAAGCCGCTCCTGTCCTACAACGCGTTTCTCACCAACAACGCCCTCAACGGCCTGGGCGACATCAACCCGAGTCTGCGCCAGCAGGCGGGGCCGGACCCCAAGACCAGCGTGCCTTATTCGCAGCCGGCCTTCAATCTGTCCTACCTCCTTCCGCTGAACAAGCAGCTCGCGTTCACCTTCGCCCTGTCGCGGGCGCCGCGGTATTCGGATTTTCAATATCTCTTTTCCGTCTGGGATCGCGTGCGCGGAATCGAAACCCAAAATCGGCCGGGCAACTTGATCCTGACGGAAGAGCGGGACCTGGCCGCCGTTTCGATCGATTGGAAACCCGCCGATCGGCACCTCGTGCAAGCGGGCTTCCAGGGCTCCAACCAGACGGTTTTCACGCGCCAGTTTCACCTGACGTCCACCGTGGGAGCCAACGCGACCGGCGGCCCCACCTTCAGCCAGGGCTCACCGGCGGCTGTCGGCAACGTGAGCCAGGTTTTCAACACCTGGACCGGCCAGTACAAGACGCTGCGACATTTCACGCTGAATTACCGTTTTGAAGGAGCGACGTGGAAGATCGATGCGAACGCCGCCTATTCGCTGGGCGGCCTGCGGCGCAAGGACACCGAGGATGGCTTCTTCAACAACATCACCACCAGTCTGACCGGCCTCGTGGTGCGCTACGAGGGCATCGACGCGATCGGCCAGCAGCGCTCGGCCATTATCAGCGCGACCAACAGCGCGGGCAGGCCGGTCGATGTCTTCGACGGCAACAACTACTCCGTCACCGCCGCGTCTGCCAGCCCGCTGCGGGTCGAAGATCAGATCAAGCGGGCCGGGTTCAATGTGCGTCGCGACTTCAGCCTGCTGGTTCCCGTGGCACTCAAGTTCGGAGCGGTCGTCAATCAGCAGACCAAGGACAGCCGGGGCGGCGCGTTCAGCGTGCTCTTCAGCCCGCCCGGTGGCGCTGCCGCTCAGGTGGCCCGAAACTTTGATCTCATCGCCGATGGCTATTCCGCGCGTTCGAATTTCACCGACGCCGCCGGTCACACCGTGAACGTGAAATGGCTCAGCCCGCACAAACTGCACAGCCTGTCGGTGTCGCACCCGGAATACTTCGTCCTGGGCACCGCGCAACAGGCGGCGCAGTACACCAGCCAGGTGAACACGTCGAAGCGGCTGCAGGAGACGATCCCAGCAGCCTATGTGCGGGGCGATGTCCGGTTCTTCAGCAACCGCCTGTGGTTCGTGGGCGGGGTGCGCTTCGAACAAACGCGCGACGAGGGACTCGGTCCGCTCAACGACATCGGCGCGACCTACCAGCGCGATGCCAGTGGCGCGTTTCGGCGCGATGCCGCGGGCCGGCTTGTTCCGATTACGACGGACGCTCTCGCCCGGGCCCGGCTGCAGTTGACCGAGCGGGGCTCGCGGGCGAAACGCGTCTACGACGGATATTTTCCCAGCTTCAACTCGAGCTTTGAAATTACCCCCCATCTCGTTGCGCGCGCCGCGTATGCCAAGACGATCGGCCGGCCGACGCTGACGGAGATCATTCCGGGCATCAGTGTCACGGATCCCGATTCTCCCTCCGCCACCCGCACGATCACCGCCATCAACTCAGGCCTCAGCCCGTGGACCGCGAACAACTACGATCTCACGCTTGAACTCTATGAGCTCAAGGGTGCGACCGCTTCGGTGAGCTTGTTCCGGAAGGACATCGCCAATTTTTTCGGCACCGTCCGCACGTCAGCCACGCCGGCGCTGCTCGCGGAGTTCGGCCTGAGCGACGACTACCTCGCGTACGATGTGCTGACCAAGCGCAACTTCGGGCAGGCCTCGATCGAGGGCGTGGAAGTTGGTTACCGGCAGTCACTGGCGGCCTTCCTGCCCGCTTGGGGCAAGGGGCTGCAGATTTACGCCAACGTGACGAGTCTCGCTCTCGGCGGGCAGAACGCGGATGACTTCGCGAACTTCTCCCCGCGCGACATCAGCTGGGGAGCGAGCTACGCGCGGCCTCGTTTCATCGGCAAGATCAACGTGATTCAGTCCAAGTGGATCCGCGGCAGTCCCGTGGTGGCCAGCGCCACCGTCCCCGCCGGCAGCTACACCTATACGGCGCCGCAGACGCGCATCGATCTGTCCGCCGAGTACCGGTTCACCAAGTGGTTTTCCGTCTACGGCAGCAGCCGCAATCTCACGCACTCCGTGAAGCGGACCGGAACGCGGGGCCCGGGGGTGCCGGACTACGCGCAGCTTGATTACTTCCAGTACACGGGATCTCTATTCACGCTGGGCATGAAGGGTGACTTCTAGTCCAGTCCGCGAAAAAATATGATCCCCCGGCCCAAAATCCATCTCCTCCTGCTCGTTCTCGGCCTGACTTACGGCGCACTCGCTTTCGCCGCTGACCGGGCGCCCGCCGAAGCCGGCGTGGTGCAGTACAAGATCGTGCTCGATACGCTGACGAAAGGTTACGATGGCAGTTACTGCTGGGTGCACCCGCGCGCGGGAATTGTACCGCGGGGCGAGAATCGTTCGCCCGCCGTCGTGCTCACGATGCAGAAGCTCTGGCTGAAAGGCAGCGACGTGTTCTTCGCTCTGAATGAAATGCGCTCGAACGATCTTGGGCGGGCGTGGATGGGGCCATACGAACACACCGAGACGCTCGGTCGCCGCGAGGAGCCGAACGGCGTGATCGTCGCCGTGAGCGACTACTGGCCGAAGTGGCACGCGAAGAGCGGCAAGCTGCTCGGGATCGGTCACACGGTGCGCTATTCCACCAACAAGGTGGATCTCAAGTTGTCCCGCCAGACGGCCTACTCCGTGTACGATCCGGAGAAGCGGACGTGGGCGGCGTGGAAGACGCTCGCGCTGCCGGACGACGCCCTCGCGTTCAACTCCGGTGCCGGCTCGGTACAGCGCGTCGACCTGCCCGACGGCGACATTCTGCTGCCGGTCTACGGCAAGAAGCAGACCGACGTCGACTACAGCTCCCGCGTGCTGCGCTGCCGTTTCGATGGCACCACGCTGAGTCTCGTCGAGGCGGGCAACGAACTCACCGTGAAAGGCGCGCGCGGCTTCGTCGAACCCTCGCTCGCGACCTTCGGCGGCCGCTATTTCCTCACGCTGCGCAACGATCTCAACGCGTACGTCGCCACCAGCACCGACGGCCTGCACTTCGATGCGCCGCGGATCTGGCGTTGGGACGACGGTTCCGAGCTCGGTTCGTACAACACGCAGGCGCACTGGGTGACGCACCGCGACGGCCTCTTTCTCGTCTACACGCGCAAGGGCGCCAGCAACGACCACGTCATCCGCCACCGCGCCCCGTTGTTCATCGGGCAGGTGGATGTGGAAAAACTCGCCGTGCGACGCTCGACCGAGCGCATCCTTGTCCCGGATCGCGGCGCGCGGTTGGGAAATTTCGGCGTGACCGAGGTGAGCCCGGACGAGACCTGGGTGACCGTCGCGGAGTGGATGCAGACCTTCAGTCCGAATATCATCATCCCCGTGGACAATCCGCGTGGCGCCGACAACAGCGTCTACGCCGCGCGCATCCAATGGGCCGTGCCGACTGATTTTCGGGTGAAGTGACGAGAGTTCGCCGCGGAGTGGTGGCTAAAAGCGCCAGCGAGTGGAATGGGGACCGCAACGTCGCCCCACTCGCTGGCGCTCGTAGCCTCAAAGCCCCATTGGTCCCCGGATACGATGTCCCGAATGCACCGGCTCGAGTCCAATCTCTCAACTCTCAGCCCTCAACTCCCAACTCCGTCCCGCCCCCTCACGGCTCCAGCCACACGTCCTTGTAGTTGTGAAATCCCAGCGGCGAATTCTTCCAGCCCTTGACCGAGGCGGCGACGAGCGTGGTGCGTGAGCCCCAGTAGATCGGCGCAATGGGCATCTGACTGAGCAGGTACTGCTCGACTTCGCGCAGGGCCGAGAGGCGGGCCGCCGGAGCGCGCTCGGAGTTGGCAAACGCGAGCAGCGTGTCGTAGCGCGAATCGGCGAAGCCGGTGCCGTTGACGCCATTACCGGTGGTGAAGATCGACAGGTACGTGAGCGGGTCCGGGTACTCGGCAATCCACCGACCGCGCGCGATCGTGTAGTCGAGCGTGTCGAAGGCATCGAGCAGCACCTTGAACTCCTTCTGCGTGATCTGCGTTTTCACGCCAAGATCGCGCCGCCACATCTGCTGGATCGCCTCGGCGATGCTTTTGTTGATCTCCGATGAGATCGTGACGAGCTCCACCGGCGGCAGGCCCTTGCCGCCGGGATAGCCGGCGTCGGCCAGCATTTTCTTCGCGGTGGCGACGTCGTATTTGACGATGCCGGGCGCGACGTAGCCGCCCAAGCCGGGTGGCACCAACCCGGTGGCCGCCGTTTGTCCGCCGCGGAGAATGTTCTTCACGATCGCCTCGCGATCGATGGCGAGCGAAAGCGCGATGCGGAGGCGCGCGTCCGAAAAGAGCCGGTGCTTGGTGTTGAAGCGAAGAAAGTAGCTCTCGAAATACGGCTCGATCCGCAGCAGCCCGGGTGAGTCCTTCCTGTAAGCGTCCACCTTGGACAAAGGCAGATCCCACGTGGTGTGCAGCTGGCCGGCGCGAAACGCGAGCTCCTGGGCCTGGGTCGACTCTCCAGGATGGAAATAGATCGCGTTCAGCCGGACCTTGGCGGCGTCCCAGTAGTTCGGATTCTTTTCCAAGGCGACGTGCTGGTGTTCCTTCCACTCGCGGAAGCGGAACGGACCGTTGCTCACGAACGGCGTGGCGCGCGTCCACTGCGCCGTGCGATCGTCGGACTTCGCGCCACCGCGCTCGACCGAAGCCGCGTGCACCGGGAACGCGACGTTCGTCCGCAGCACCGTGATGAAGTGCGGCGTGGGCCGCGCCAGCGTGATCTCGAAGGTGGTGTCATCGTGCGCGCGAAAGCCGACCAGCGCAAAGTTCTCCAGCTGCCCGCGTGCGAACGCCTCGGCATTGCGGACCGGATACAGCGCGTCCTTGTATTCGGAACCCAGTGACGGCGTCAGCGCGCGCCGGAAGCTGTAGAGAAAATCGTTAGCAGTGAGCGGATCGCCATTGGACCAGCGCGCGCCCGGCCGGAGATAGAACGTATAGGTCAGGCCGTCCGGCGAAATCTCCCAGCGCTCCGCCACCCCGGGCCGCGGCTGGAACGTCGTCTCGTCGAGCGTGATCAGGCCCTCGAACAACGCGCAGAGGACATTGTGATCGACCGCGCCGCCGGCGAGATGGGGATCGAGCGACTGAATCTCCGCGCCGTTGCCGACGTGCAGGATGCCGGCTTGGTCGCCGCGGGTGACGTCCGTTTCGCGCTTCTTGCAGGCGGAAAGGGAGCAGGCTGCTACGAGCGCCAGGACGGCGAGGAGTGGGCGGTTCAGGCGAAACGACACGGCCCGCACCATTGCAGGTTGCTGGCCAAAATGGCAAACCTGCGCCGGGCGAAATCAATTCGGGTGCAGGATTGCGGCTGGGTGGCTACGAGCGCCAGCGAGTGGACGGCGGCCCAAAGGCCACTCGCTGGCGCTCGTAGCCACCCAGGCCCACGGTGTTCACGGCTCAGAATTCCGCCGTGCCCGGGGTGCGCGCGAACGGGATCACGTCCCGAATGTTGCCGACGCCGGTCACGAACATGAGCATGCGCTCGAAGCCGAGGCCGAAGCCCGCGTGCGGCACGGTGCCGTAACGGCGCAGATCGAGGTACCACCAGTACTCCTTCTCCGACAGTTTGTGCTGCGCCATGTTTTCGCGCAGCACGTCGAGGCGCTCCTCGCGCTGGCTGCCACCGATGATCTCGCCGATGCCGGGTACGAGCAGATCCATCGCACGGACGGTTTTTCCGTCCTCGTTCACGCGCATGTAAAACGGCTTCAGCGTGCGCGGGTAATTGTAGACGGTGACCGGACACTTGAAGTGTTCCTCGGCGAGGAAGCGTTCGTGCTCGCTCTGCAGATTGTCGCCCCACTGCACGGGATGTTCCCACGTCTTGCCCGACGCCGCGATGATCGCGATCGCCTCGGTGTAGCTGCAGCGCTGGAACGGACGCTCGAGGACGAAGTCGAGGCGCGTGAGCAGGTCCTTGTCGACGAACTTGCTGAAGAACTCGAGGTCGGCGGCGCAGTGTTCCTTCGCGTCGCGAATCAGGTGCTTCACAAACTCCTCCGCGAGGTCCATGTCGCCCTGCAGATCGCAGAACGCCATCTCGGGTTCGATCATCCAGAACTCGGCGGCGTGTCGCGACGTGTTGGAGTTTTCCGCGCGGAAGGTCGGGCCAAACGTGTAAACGTTGGAGAGCGCGCACGCGAAGGTCTCGGCCTCGAGCTGCCCGCTGACGGTGAGGTACGCCTTCTTCGCGAAGAAATCCTTTTTGAAGTCCACGTCGCCCTCCTCGGTCATCGGCGGGTGCGACGGATCGAGCGTGGTCACGCGGAACAGTTCACCGGCGCCCTCGCAGTCGCTCGCCGTGATGATCGGCGCGTGCACGTACACGAAGCCCTTTTGCTGGAAAAACTGGTGGACGGCGTAGGCGAGCCGGCTGCGCACGCGGAAGACGGCGCCGAAGAGATTCGAGCGCGGCCGCAGGTGCGCAATCTCGCGCAGGAACTCTAGGGTGTGGCCTTTCTTCTGGAGCGGATACGTGGCGTCGGCTTCACCGACGACGGTGAACGTTTCCGCGATGACCTCCCATTTTTGGCCCTGGCCCTGCGAGGGGACGAGTTTGCCGCGTACTTCGATCGAGGCGCCGGTGTGCGCCTTCGCGATCTCGGTCGTGTAGTTCGCGAGCGTCGCGTTGGCGATGACCTGAATGCCCTTCAGGCAGGAGCCGTCGTTGAGCTCGATGAACGAAAACGCCTTCGCGTCGCGGCGGGTGCGAACCCAGCCTTGGAGCAGGACGGCATCCATCGCAGCGGTGGCGTTCAGGGCATCTTTGACGAGAGTGCGGGACATGGCGGTGTGGAGCTCAACGAAGCGCAGTGGGGCGTCAGTGGCAAATGAGGAAAACGGGAATGCCTTTCCTGCGACCGATCCTGGGACCGCGACCGCCCCCGGTCGCATGGTTCGGAAGGCGACCGGGGGCGGTCGCGGTCCAAAGCTACTTCCCAGTGACCGTCCACCTCACAGCTTCAATTCCTTCGCATACCCCGTGAGCTCGAGGTACGCCGAACCGACTTCACGTCCGGACGCATCGCGCACGCGGCACGCGCCCTCCCAATACGGCACGCCGCCGAGCGTGCCCGGCAGTTCCTGCGCGCGGACCAACGGCTCCACCGTGAACGCCGTCGTCGCCTGCGTGGCGGGATCGGTCGTCGTCACGCGCACGCGCGACGGATACGTCGCTCCCGTGGCCGGACTCGTCCACCGATCGATGACTTCAAATGTGAACGGCGCGCGCTGCGTGCGGCCCGCGGGATCGATCCACGTCAGCGTCGAGGCCGGATCGGCCGTGCCGTTGCGCAGACGAAGTTGATAGAGCATCAGCTCGCGGCCGTCCGTGAACTGCACGCTCAGCCAATCCCAGCCGACTTGGCCACCGCTCAACTGGCTGCTGCTGATTTCGTGATCCATCCAGGCTTCTCCGGTGACGCTCAGCGTTTCCGGCGCGGCCTCCGTCTGCAGCGTGAGATCGCCGGATACGGCGAGGCGTGGAAACGTGAGATAGTAACTGGCCGCCGTGACGTCGGCGCCCTTGCGCGACACGCTGTTTTCACCGAACACCACCAGCGGCTTGGTCGGACGCAGCGTCAGCGTGAAAGCCGCCTCAGCGTGCACGCCACCGGCGAGCAGCAGCGTGGGCGTCGCAGTGGCGTCGGCCGGATCGGCGAGCCGCAACGACCAGTTGCCGTTGCGCACCGCGAGCGTCGCGGTGTCCGCGGCGGCGTCCCAGCCTTCGCGGTTCAGGCGTTCCTGATGGATGAATTTTCCCGTGCGCTCGTCGACGAGAGCCATGTGCGCGAGAAACAGATGCGCGGTCCCGAACTCTGCCTTCACCGGCGTCGTTTCCCGCGGCCCGGCCTGCCGGAAAAACGTGGCCTGAAAACCAAAACGCCGCGCCACCGCCTTGTCGCCCGAGGCCCCGGCGGGTTGCGCGTACAGATGGCCGGTCAGATACCACCACTCGATCTTGAACTCCGGATGACTGCCGTGATCGCGTGGAAAGGTGAAACGATGGCCGGGTTGCGGGACGGCGAAGCCGTCGGCGGTGGTGGCGGGAACTGCGCTGTAAGCGCTGCCGATCACGCCGCAGCAGGCGAGGAAAACGGAGAGCGCCACGGCTGCGAACCGCGTTAACACCGCAGGGACAGAAATTGACCGCGGATGGCGGTGATCGCGCAGATCAAGGCCGCAGCGGCCTGAAACCATTCGCGCCATCCGCGAAATCCGCGGTAGAATCGCTTGGCCGGCGGTGAGGGTGCGGAGGCTCGCTGGGTAATCCACGATAATCACGGGTGGGCTCGCTTTCATTCTTCGCGATCCGCGGGCAAATGTGCGCCCCAGCGACCAACGGCGTAGCTCACGATTCCGCCCGTGACGACGACCGTGATCGCGAGGGCGGTGAGTTGGCCGACCGGCAGAGCGAAGCCGAGCGTCCAGCCGAAGGATTGTTTGTTGATGACGTGAATCAGCAGCCACCCGAGCGCGAGGCTGAGCAGGAGACCGCCCGCGACGGCGCACGCCGCGACGACCGATCCCTCGATGGCGGTGGCGCGCGCAATCTCACCGCGCGAAAAACCCAGCGCGCGAAGCGTCGTGAGTTCGTCGCGTCGATCGAGCAGCACGCTGACGAGGGTGAGAGCGAGTCCGATGACGGCCACGGCGACACCGATGACTTCGAGCGCGTAGGTGATGGAAAACGTCTGCCGGAAGATGCGCAGGATCTCTGCGCGCAGCGTGGCGTTGGTGTAGATGACGAGGCCCGGGTGGCGCGCGAGCAGTTCGGCGCGCAGGGCGTCGGCGTCGGTGCCCGGTCGCAGGAAGAGCGACAGGTTGGCCGCCTGGTCGTCGCCGAACCACGCCACCACGTGCGCACGATCGATCAGCAGCGAGCCGCGTTCGTTGCCGTAGTCGGCGTAGATCCCGGCGAGCGTGAGCGTCTTCGTGCCCGCAGGCGTGGGCAGTTGCAGCGTATCGCCGCGGCCCTTACGGAAGCGCGCGGAGAAGCTTTCGCTGGCGAGCGCGAGACCGGCGTTGCGCGCGGGATCGAAGACCGCTTCGTCGCGCGGCGCCTCAACCCACGGCAGATCCGATCGCGTGCGGACCAGCTGCAGGTCGGTGCCGGTGAGCATCGTGGGCGTGCCGTCGAGCTGCAGCGTGAACGCCGCCAGCACGCTCGCGGCCTCGACCGCGGGATGCGCGGCGATGGCGCGCCAGGTGGCGGGCGAGATGCGATTCTGCGACGAGGCGCTCTGCGCGGCGTTGCTCGAAAGATAGAGATCCGACTGCAGTGAGCGCCGGACCCAGCCTTGCACGGTGTGCTCGAAACTCGCCACGAGAATGGCCATGCCGGCGGTCATGCCGATCGCGCAGAGCAACGCGGCGACCGCGAGCCGGTGTCGGCCCGACGGATTCGTCAGATGGCTCAACGCGACCCGCGCGACGGCGGAACGATTGCGAAACGTGCGCCCGGCGCGGGCGAGCCACGGCAGCAGAAAACCGCACAACATGCCGCCGCCGAAGATCCACAGGAATGCCGCCGCATAGCCCGCGAGCGGAAAGCGACTGCCGCCGGCGAAGCGCAGCGGCGGCAAGAGTGCGCACGCGACGCCCAGCGCCACGAGGGCCGTGCCCAGCCACGCGTGTCGCATCACGGCCGAACCCGGCGCCGGCGCGGCGTGGCGGACCAGCACTTGCGCGGGCGGCGTGCGGGCCGCTTCGCGCGCCGGCCACCAGCCTGCGACCAGACTCGCGCCGATGCCGAGCACCACGCCGAGTAGGGCCTCAAGCAGGCTCGGCGTGGCGGAGGCGACGGTCGTGGCGTAGTAGAGCGCGTTGACGGTCTGGCCGACGGCGCGCACGGAAAATTGCGCGCCCGCCCAGCCGAGCAGCACGCCCAGCGCGCCGCCGATCGCGCCGAGCAGCGCGGCCTCCGCGAGCCACGCGCGGCGAATCGCGCGCTCTTCCACGCCGAGCGAGCGCAGGATGGCGATTTCGTTGCGGCGGCGGACCACCGCGCCGTCGAGCGCTTGGAAAATCAGATACAGTCCGACGAGCAGCGCGATCAACGAGAGGACGGTGAGATTCAACCGGAACGCGCGCGTCATGGTTTCGGCGGTGTCGCGCTTGGCACCCGGTGAGGTCACGATCCACCGTTCGCCATTGCGGCCAAGTTCCGTGAGCCGCGCGCGCAACGCCTCGCGGCGTTCGTCGAGCCGCGGTCCGGGTTCGACGATGAATTCGACGCGATCGATGCGACCGGGTCTGCCCGCGAGCACCTGCAGTTGCGGCAAGTCCAGCAGCACAAGCGAGGGCGGCGCGCGGGGTGCGTCCTTCGCCGTGGGAATCTCGCCGGCGATCGGGAGCGCGTGCGGCGTCTCGTTGACCACGAGATCGAGCGACGTCGCCGCGCCGAGCTCCGTGGCAAGCGCGTGACTGATCCAAAGGCGCGGCCCACTGCGGAAATCCGTCCAGAACCCGCGATTCGGATCGGGCGCACGCCCGGTGGCCGCGGCGCCCTCGGTGCGGCGGGCAAACAGGTTTTCCCCGGTGCCCTGCTGCCGCGCGAGATTGGCCAGGGCGATCAGATCTACGCCCAGCAAGGTAAACGTCGTGCGCCCGGTCGCCGGTTCGCCCGGGCGGCGTGGGCGCGACGCGGTGGTTTCGACCACGGGAAACAAGTGGACCGGCTGCGCGCCGAGCTCCGTGCGGAGTTCAGCGAGTACATTTTCCGGCAGCGTGCCGGCGGCGGGCTGGATGATCCAGTCGCTCTGGCCGGTGAGGGTGTCGGTGAAGTGGGTGAAACTCGCGACCGCCGCCTGGTTGGCGAGCCGCACGGCGACAAACACCGCCACGCCCAGCGCGAGAATGCCGGCGAGCAACGCGGTCTGGCGCGGAGCCTGGCGGGCGTGGCGCAGCGCGAAGCGCGTGAGGAGCAGGGAGACCGCGGATGCCGGCCTCATGGCGTGATCCGGCCGTCGCGCAGATGCACGCGCTCGTGGCAGATCGCCGCGGCCTCCTCGCTGTGCGTGACCAGCACGAGCGCCGTGTGCGTTTCGTCGGTCAGCTCGCGCAGCAGGCGCAGGATGTTTTCGCCGCTGACGGAATCGAGGTTGCCGGTGGGTTCGTCCGCGAGGATGAGCGCGGGCTGGTGCACGAGCGCGCGGGCGATCGCGATGCGTTGCTGTTCGCCGCCGGAGAGCTGGCCGGGAAAGGCCGCGGCGCGCGCCGTGAGTCCGACGCGTGCCAGTAACGCGGATACGCGCTCGCTGCGTTCGGCGGCGGGCACGCCGAGGAGTTGCAGCGGCAGCTCGACGTTCTCCGCCGCCGAGAGCGTCGGCAGCAGGTGGAAGAATTGAAACACCGTGCCGACCCGTTCGCGGCGCAGGCGGGCGAGGTCGTCGCTATCGAGCTGATCGATGCGCTGGCCGTTGAGCGTGAGACTGCCGGTGTCAGGCCGGTCGATGCCGCCGAGGCAGTTGAGCAGGGTGGTCTTGCCGCTGCCGGAGGGCCCGGTGAGGGCGACGCGCTGCCCGGCCGAGACCTGAAACGACACATCGTCGAGCACGCGCCGCGCACCGTAGCTCTTGGAAACGGAGACGACGTCGAGGACGACTTGGGCGAGAGCGGAAGCCATGCGCGCGGAGTCAACGCGCTTTGCGGCGGAAGGCGAACGTCCGTGTGCTATCGTCGCACAGCTATTAAGTTCGTTGTTCCCGCCAGAAGAAAGGGCGGGGAATGAAGTGTGAGGCGGGGCGGGGGCTGGCGCGGGGATCGCCACCGCTGATCGGGATTCCTCCCTTCTACGTAGTCACACGTACGATGCGGGCGCGACATTGCAGGGAGTCGCGCGGTTACGGGCTTAATTCTGGGTTTGAGGAGCCGAAGGAGAATTTCCCGCCAGCTTTGAGCGTCTCACCCACCATGAACCCCAAACTTCTCTCCCGTCATGTGGTCTGGTCCGCGGGTTCGCGCCGCGCGTGGATCGCGTTGGGGCAACTCGCCGGTCTCGGCGCCGCCCTGTCCTTTCTGTCCGGCTGCGTGGTGGCCGAACGGCGTCACCGGCCCGTGGCCGTGGTGAGTGCGCCTCCGCCGACCGTCGTCGTGGCGGAGCCGCCGCGGGTGGTTGAAAAGGTGATCATTGTTCGCGAATCACCTCCGCCCCCGCGCCGGGAAGTGATCGTCGAACGGGATCGGCCTTCGCCGGCACACGTGTGGATCGCGGGACACTGGCGCCACGACGGACGAGTGTACGTGTGGATCCCGGGTCATTGGGATCGTCCGCCGCGGCCCCGCGCGGTGTGGGTCGAGCCGCGTTGGGAGCGCCGTGACGGCGTCCACGTTTTCATCGAGGGTGTGTGGCGTTGAGCCCGGGCCTGCGGGCCGCGGGTGCATGCGCGTATCAAAACACAGACTACGTCTTTCTGCCCGCGGACTTCATGGCCGCATGGAAGCCCATTTCCTTTTTCGTTGGTGGCTCGTCGAGTGGTGCTGGCGGAGGGTCGAGCAGGGCCATGATGCGTTGGAGGACATCCACGATGGCGGATTCGTGGGTGTCGAGTCGCCCGGTAAGCTCTTGTTCCAGTGCGGTCAGCTTTTGGGCGAGTTCGCGGGTGTCGGTGAGTGCGGCGCGCATTTTGATGAAGGCGCGGACGACGAAGACACTCATCTGCACTGCTTGGGGACTGTTGAGGATATTGGCGGCCATGATGGCGCCATGCTCGGTGAATGCGAACGGTCGGTAGCGGCGGCCGCCGTGACTGCCACTTGAGGTGCCAATTTGGCACCTCAAGATTTTCTCTTCAGCCGGGGTGAGTCGAAAGAGAAAGTCAGAGGGAAACTTCCTCGCATTGCGCTTCAGGGCGCGATTCAGGGCCTTGGTTTCAACGCCGTAGATCCGCGCCAGATCCGCGTCGAGGATCACGCGCTCGCCGCGCACGATGCGGATGACTGAATCGGTTACAGCAACGGGGGCGCGGGGCTTGGTTCGGCGGGACATGGCCGCACTCGACGAGCGGCGGAGGGCCCGGACAAGGTCCGAAAAAGCGAAAACAGAGGGCGCTGTTTACCGTCCGTCTAGGTCGCAAACCGGCTCATGAAGGCGTGCACCGGCATCGCTTCCAGTTGGGCGCGGTCGCTGAAGAGCGCAGCGAGCTCCGCGGCCCTGGGCTGGCCGTAGTGGGCGGCGAAGGCGGCGGCGGCTTTCTTCTGCAGCACGGGAATGCCTTCGCTGCGGCGCCGGCGGTGGCCGATCGGATATTCGACGACGACTTTCTCCGTTGATGTGCCGTTGCGGAAAAAGATCTGCACGGCGTTGGCGATCGAGCGCTTGTCGGGGTCGAGGTAATCGCGCGAGTACTGTTTGTCCTCGCTGACCACCATGGTGGCGCGCAGGGAGTCGATCCGTGGGTCGGCGGCGATGGAGTCCTCGTAGTGTTCCGCCGTGAGTTCGCCGAAGATCAGGCCGATGGCGGTCATGTACTGCAGGCAGTGATCGCGGTCGGCCGGATTGTGGAGCGGGCCGGTCTTGTCGATGATGCGGATGGCGGACTCGTGCGTCGTGAGCTCGATCCGCGTGATGGCGTCGAGGCGATCGCGGACGAACGGGTGGAGTTTCATCGCGCATTCGACGGCCGTCTGCGCGTGGAATTCGGCGGGGAAGGAAATCTTGAACAGGATCTGTTCCATCACGTAGCTGCCGAGCGGGCGGCCCAGGAGGATCGTTTTGCCACGGAACGAGACGTCCTGAAAGCCCCAGGTTTTCGCGGTGAGGACGGACGGGTAACCCATTTCGCCGGTCAGCGCGATGAGCGCGAGCCGGACCGCGCGGCTCGTGGCGTCGCCTGCCGCCCAGGATTTTCGCGAGCCGGTGTTGGGGGCGTGTCGGTACGTGCGCAGCGCGGAGCCGTCGAGCCACGCGTGCGAGAGCGCGTTGATGATTTGCTCGCGCGTCCCGCCGAGGAGAGCGGTTGCGACGGCAGTGGAGGCAATGCGCACAAGTAACACATGATCGAGTCCGACGCGGTTGAAGGAGTTTTCGAGCGCGAGCACGCCCTGGATTTCGTGGGCCTTGACCATCGCGACGAGGACGTCGCGCATGGTCATTTGAGATTTCAGATTTGAAATCTGAGATTGAAAGGCGGCGAGCGGCTGCGCCGCCGTTTGGTTACGACTGATCCAGTCGGTGACGGCGAGGATGGCGCCGAGATTGTCGGACGGGTGGCCCCATTCGGCGGCGAGCCAGGTGTCGTTGAAATCGAGCCATCGCACGATCGTGCCGATGTCGAAGGCCGCCTGCACCGGATCGAGTTCATACGCGGTGCCGGGCACGCGGGCGCCGCGGGCAATCGTGGTGCCGGGCACGATGGGGCCGAGGAGTTTCGCGCAGGCCGGATAAGCCAGGGCCATGATGCCGCAAGCGAGCGTGTCGGCGAGGCACCAGCGGGCGGTGTCGAGCGCCTCGTCGCTCGGCGGCTGCGAGCTCAGCGCGTAGTCGGCGAGCGACGTGAGGAGCGGATCAGGAGGCGGGCGGACGTTGGAGATGGGAGCGGACATGGATCAATTGAAACCACAGAGACACCAAGGCACGAAGAGAAGGGCTTTCTCCGTGCCTTCGTGGTGAGTCAGCGCTTTTCGATGGGCACGTAGGGCCGATCGTCGGGGCCGGTGTAGTGGGCGCTGGGTCGGATGATTTTTCCGTCCTGGCGCTGCTCGATCACATGCGCGCACCAGCCGGCGGTGCGGGCCATGACGAAGAGCGGAGTGAAGAACGACGTGGGCACGCCCATCATGTCGTACGCGGGCGCGCTGTACCAATCGAGGTTGGGAAACATCTTCTTCAGCTCCGCCATGACGGCTTCGATGCGCGCGCAGATGGCGAAGACCTCCGGGCGGCCGGCGTCGAGGCAGAGTTCGCGGGCGATCTCCTTGATGATCGGATTGCGCGGATCGCCGGTGGTGTACACCGGATGGCCGAAGCCGATGATGATTTCCTTGCGGGCCACGCGCGCCCGGATGTCGGCCTCGGCGTCGTCGGCCGTGGCGTAGCGCTGCTGAATCTCATGCGAAATCTCGTTCGCGCCCCCGTGCTTCGGCCCGCGCAACGCACCAATGGCACCGGTGACACACGAGTACATGCCAGACCCGGTGCCCGCGATCACACGCGCGGTGAAGGTCGAGGCGTTGAACTCGTGCTCGGCGTAAAGGATGAGCGAGCGATCGAGCGCGCGCGTGTGGAGCAACGACGGCGTGCGCTGGTGCAGCAGCCGGAGAAAATGTGCCGCGAGCGACGGCTCGTCCGTTTCAACGTCGATCCGTTTGTGCTTCGTCGCGAAGTGATGCCAGTACAGCAGCATCGAGGGGAAACTTGCGATCAGCCGGTCGGCAATATCGCGCGCCACGGTGAGATCCGTCGGGCCCGCGCTGCCGGCAGGCGCGCGCTCGGGTTCGAGCGCACCGAGGGCCGAACACGCGGTGCGCATGACGCCCATGGTGTGGGCCGAGGCAGGGAGTTGTTCGAGGATGGCGCGCACCGGCGCCGGAATGCCGCGCAGACTGATCAGCCGGCGGCGGTAGGCCTCGAGCTCGGTCTTGGTGGGCAGCCGTTCGTAGATCAGCAAATACGCCACCTCCTCGTACGAGGCGTGGGTGGCGAGATCGGCGATGTCGTAGCCGCGGTAGTGGAGATCGTTGCCCGTCTGCCCGACGGTGGAGATGGCGGTGTTGCCGGCGACCACGCCCGAGAGGGCGACGGATTTTTTGATCTTGGGCGCGGAAAGGGGAGCGGAGTCGCTCATGGGCGGTGGGTTTTTTACCACAGAGACACGGAGGCACGGAGAATGGCACTTTCCGATCGCTTCGTGTCTTTGTGTCTTCGTGGTTCAGTTGTTCTTGTAGCCAAGGATGTCGTACAGCTCGGCGCGGGTTTGCATTTTGCCAATGACGTTGCGTTGGGTGCCGTCGCGTCGAATGGCGGTGAACACCTCGAGTGAGGCGGCGGCGGCGGCGCGCGAGGCGCCGAGCGGGTAAAGCACCATCGCGATTCCCGTGCTGCGCAATTCCTCGCAGGTGAAATACGGCGTCTGGCCGAACTCGGTGAGATTCGCGAGGACGGGGACGTTCACGGCGGCGGTGAAACGCGTGAAGTCCTCCAGCGTCCGCAGCGCCTCCGCGAAAATCATGTCGGCTCCGGCGGCCACGTAGGCCTGCGCGCGCGCGATGGCGGCGGGCACGCCTTCGTTGGCGGCGGCATCGGTGCGGGCCATCACGACGAAACTGGCTTCGGGTTTGCCGGAGACGGCGGCACGCACGCGCTCGACCATCTCGGCGGTGGGGACGATCTGTTTGCCGGGCAGGTGGCCGCATTTCTTGGTCGGAACCTGGTCTTCGAGGTGAACGGCGGCGACGCCGGCCGCGGCCAGTTCGCGTACGGCGGTGGCGGGATCGTCCCAGCCGGTGTCGATGTCGACCAGGAGCGGCAGGTCGACGCGGTGCGTGATCCGGCGGGCGTCGATCAGGACGTCAGCGAGCGAGGTGTCGCCGACATCGGGAATGCCGTACGAGTGATTCGCGACGCCGGCGCCGGAAAGGTAGAGGGCGCGGAATCCCGCGCGTTGGGCGAGCAGGGCGCTGTAGGCGTTGATCGTGCCGGCGATTTGGAGCGGCCGTTCAGCGGCGAGGGCGGCGCGGAACCGGTTGCCGGGAGTCACGGAATTGCTCACGCGCGCGAACGTGAGGAGATCCGCGCAACGAGTCGAGAAAACCCATGGCCGCGGTGACGCGTGAAACGTGGAACGAATTCTAAAGCCAGAAAGCCAGGAGGCTACGGCAGGGATTGAGCAGGAAACCCTGAAACCCGGAAGAGCGATCCGTGGGCGGGACTACGCGTGTGGAAGCTGAATGGGTTAAGCGCGAAATAGGGAAAGAATTCTAAAGCCAGAAAGCCAGGAGGCTACGGCAGGGATTGAGCAGGAAACCCTGAAACCCGGAAAGGCGATCCGTGGGCGGGACCAAAAAATTCTGAGCAAAGGTATGGCGGCTTGTCCCCAAGCCGCCGCGCTCACCGTGATGAACTCCGGCAAGCGGCGCGTTGGGGACAACGCGCCCTACCTTTTTTGACGCCCTGTACGATGATCGATGCCAACGTCCGGTTCCTGGCTTCATGGCTGCCTGCTTAAACTTGCTGGTTGAATCTCGGTGGATGATGCCTTCATCGCAGTGCGACGACCGATGCCAAAGTCCGATTCATCGCTTCCTGGTTTCCTGCTCAACCTCCGCCTTGGTCTCATGGCTTTCTGGCTTCTGAATTAGTCCCCGTCTTAGTTCCACCCCCACGCCCACTCCCGTTCCCCGCCTTTTCTCCTTCGTTTCTTGAAAAAAGTGTTTCTGGTTTCGGTGATCTGTGTCTCTTTGCCTTCACCGTTGTTCGATGCTTGCCGTAGCCAATCTGCAGAAATCGTTTGAGTCGCCCGAGGGGCAGCGCGTGGCGATCGTGAACGTGCCGGCGTTTGACCTCGCGGCGGGCGAGCAGCGGGCATTGCGCGGCGAGAGCGGCTCGGGGAAGACGACCTTTCTTCATCTGATCGCGGGCATCCTGGCGGCGGACAGCGGCCGGGTGGCAATCGACGGCACCGAAATGACCGGATTGCCGGAAGCGAAACGCGACCGACTGCGCGCCGAGAAGATCGGGTACATTTTCCAGACCTTCAATCTGCTGCAGGGCTACACCGTGCTGGAGAACGTCGTGCTCGGCATGTCGTTCGGGCCGCACGGCGCCGACCGGGCGCACGCGCGGCAGATGCTCGAGCGCGTCGGTCTCGGGCACCGGCTGAATCATTTCCCGCGGCAGCTTTCGACCGGCCAGCAGCAGCGCGTCGCCGTCGCGCGGGCGCTGGCCAACCGGCCGAAGCTCGTGCTGGCCGACGAACCGACGGGCAATCTCGATCGCAAGCACGCCCGCGAGGCGCTGGCGCTGATTCGCGAAGTGAGCCGGGAGCAGGGCGCGGCGCTGCTGCTCGTCAGCCACGATGAACAGACGCTCGCCGACTTCGATCGCGTGCAGGATTTCGGCGGCATCAACGCCGCCGCCAAGGCATGACCCTCCCGCTGATCATCTATCGCTCGCTGCGGCAGCACGCGTTGTCGACCGTGGTCACCGCGGCCGGCATCGCGCTCGCGTGCGGCCTGCTGCTCTGCGTGTGGATGGTGAAGACGCAGTCGCAGTCGGCGTTCACGCAGACGACGACCGGCTTCGATGCCGTGCTCGGCGCGCGCGGTTCGAAACTCCAGCTCGTGCTCAACGCGATCTTCCACCTCGAGGCGTCGGCGGGAAATCTGCCGTACAGCGACTACGAGGCGATTCGCCGCCATCCGATGATCAAGACGGCGGTGCCGATTGCGGTGGGCGACAACCTGCGCGGTTACCGCCTCGTCGGCACGCTGCCCGATTTATTCACGAGTGTGGAGTACGCGCCCGGCAAGAAGTTCGCGTTTCGCGCGGGCGGCAAGGTCTTCAACGCCGACGCCAAGGAAGCCGTCGCCGGCAGTTTCGCCGCGCAGCGCCTCGGGTTGAAGGTGGGCGACACCTTCCGGCCGTTCCACGGCCTGGCGTTCGATCCGAAGAACGAACACGAGGATAACTTCACCGTCACGGGCATCCTTGAGCCGACGAACACGCCCGCGGATCGCGTGGTGTGGATTCCGTTGCGCGGCCTGCAGACGATGAGCGGCCACGATCCGAAGGCGGCGACCGATATCAGCGCCGTGCTCCTGCAACTGCGCGCGCCGACGGCCGGGTTCATGCTCGACACGATGATCAACAAGCAGGGCAACAAAATGACCTTTGCTTTTCCCGTCGGCGCGATCATCGCCGAACTTTTCGGGAAAATCGCGTGGTTCGATCAGGTGCTCACGCTGGTGGCGTATCTGGTCGCGCTCGTGGCCGGCGGTTCAGTCCTGGCGAGCATTTATAATTCCATGAGCGCCCGGCAGCGTGACCTCGCGATCCTGCGCGCGCTCGGCGCCCGGCGACGCACTATCTTCGGCGCGGTGCTCGCGGAGGCGGCAGCCATCGGCGCGATCGGCGCCGTGGCGGGTTATGCGGTGTATTTCGGACTCTTTGCCGGCGTGGCCAACATCATCCGCGCCCAGACCGGCGTGGTGCTCGATCTCACCGCGAAACACCCGGTGCTGTGGATTTGTCCGCTCGGCATGATCGCGCTGTGTGCCCTCGGCGGCATCGTACCCGCACTCAAGGCGTATCGCACGCCCGTCGCCGAGACGCTCGCGCCGGTTTCGTGAGGCAGTCCAGTCCGCCTGCGCTCCCGGGTGGCAGCGCCTCCGCTCATTCGCGTCGCTTCGCGTGATTCGCGGGCGACTCCACCGCCGTTTCTCCCGGCGCTAACCGGCAACCGGTTCCGGTCGCGGCCGGCCCACGTGACCGGCGGCCATGCCGCCATGCAGGGCGGTGTAGAAGGGATCGCCGGGCAGAATCGTGCCGCGCAGGACCGGTTTGCCGGTGAACGCGCTTTTGTAGAGGGCCGTCATCAGCTCCAAGGTGCGGCGCGCGTCGTCGCCGCTCGTCGAGGGACGCCGGCCGGCGTCGCGATCCGCCACGAACTCCGCCAGCTGCGCGGCGTGCGTTGAGCCGAAGTCGGGCGGGAAATGCTGCCACGCCTGCACGAGCGAGTTGCCCTCCTCGGCGGCGGTGGGCGCGAGCGTGAGTTTCCAGTTGTCGCGCGTGTAGCCGTAGAGATGCGTCAGCTCGACGGTGGCGCGCTGGTAGTCGAGCCGGATGCTGGTCTCCTGGCGCGGGCTGAGGGCGCTGTTCACGACCGAGGCGAGCGCGCCGTTCGCGAAACGCACCAGCGCCATCGACACGTCCTCCACCTCGATCGCGCGGTCGAGCGTGGCGGCGTGCGCGCGGACTTCCGCCCAGTCACCCAGAATATGGAGCAGGTGATCCATCGCGTGGATGCCGAGGCCCATCGTCGGGCCGCCGAGTTCCGTCGTCCACTTGCCGCGCCACGGAATCGCGTAGTAACTGGAATCCCGATACCAGAGCGTGTGGCACACGGCGACGAGCGGCCGGCCGAGCAGGCCCTCGGCGGCGAGCCGGCGCAGGTGGGCGGTGGACGACGCGAACCGCTGCTGGAAAACGCACGCCGTGTACCGGCCCGTGCGGACCTCGGCCTCCGCGATGCGGTCGAGTTCCGCGAGGGAGGCGCACAGGGGTTTTTCGCACAGCACCCACGCGCCGGACTCCATGGCGGCGATGCTCATCGCGGCGTGGAGCGACGGTGGCGCGGCGACCAGGACGATGTCCGGCCGATCCTCGCGCAGCGCCTGCTCGTAGTCGGTGCGGGCGATCGCAATCTTGTGCCGCGCGCAGAAGGCGTTCACCCGATCGCGTTCGACGTCGACGGCGGAAACGAGTTGCACGCGGCCACGGGTTTCCTCGATGGCGCGGGCGTGGGAATCAGCGACGCTCCCCGTGCCAACGAGGACTGCGCGGTACGTCTGGGTCATGGGTAACGCACGTTCGGTGTCGCCCGCCCGGGGCAGGGTCAAAGGCAAAGCCCGGCGTCGTGGGAGCGAAGATTGCCAGACAGTCCGACTGGAGGGAGCGGAGCGGGCCCGAATCAAACGCATGCAGGGCAAAAACTCTTTTTGACGGAACGCAGTCCGTGCGTACGGTGGGGCCACTATGAAACCGTCGCGCAAGCTTTCGTGGGCCCTCGTCGTTGCGTGTCTTGCTCTGCCGGTGGGCGGCTGGTCTGCGGATGCGGCCGCCAAGCCCGAGGCGGCACCGGTGCCCGCTGCTCCGCCGCAGGTGGAGAACGGTTACCTCAAGCTCGGCTTCGAGCAGCTCGCTTCCTACACCTTCAACCCGCCCCCGTTTGACCCGACGGCCGATCCGAAGGCCAAGCCGCCGACCGGCGAGGAACAGATTCCCGCAGCGGTCAAAGGCTGGAACGGCAAGAAGGCCGTCATCACCGGCTACATGGTCCCGGTGAAAATGGACAAGGGCCTCGTCACCGAATTTCTGCTGATGCGCAACACGATGGCCTGCTGCTTCGGCACCGTGCCGAATATGAACGAGTGGGTCGTGGTGAAGATGAAGAAGGGCGTGCAGCCGATGATGGACGTGCCCGTGGCCTTCTACGGCGAGCTCAAGGTCGGCGCGATGTTCGAGAACGGCTACATGACCGGCCTCTACGAACTCGACGGCGAGAAGATGGGCGAAGTGCAGGGCTGATACCAATCACCCTTTGCCTTTGGACTTTAGCCACGATCGATCCAGAAGCCCAAAAGCAAGGAGCGATTGGTACGAGCACCGCGGCGCCGGCTTTGCCGACGCGGTGCAGTTGAAAGGTGAAGGTTGAAAGCGGCGAGCCGTGCGCCTTCGCAGCTTCAGCTAGCTTCAGGTCCGCTTGACGCGGGCATCCCGGGGATGCCGCAACTCGCGACGATTGGTTTGCGCCGTTGTCCGGTCTTTCAACTTTCACCCTTCACCTTTCAACCGCGCCGGCTCCGCCGGCGCCGGCGCTAGCGGGCGATGTCGCGCTGGGTCAGAATGCGAAAGCCCTTGTTGCCGAGCGCCTGCGCGGCGACGTCGTCGTCTTCCGCATTGATCGCGAGCGCCGACCGGCCTTCGGGGCGTTTGATGAAGCTGTAGATGTAGTGGATGTTGATCTCGGCCTCGAACAGCGCGGCGAGCACTTCCTGCAGTTGCGATTCGTCGGTGAGCTCCACCGCGAGCACGTCGCACTCCACGTACGGAAAATCATTGTTGATCATCAGCTCGCGGGCCTTCTCGGGATCGTCGACGATCAGACGCACGATGGCGCTGTCGGTCGTGTCGAGCACCGTGATGCCCATGATGTGAACGTTGCTCGTCTTGAGCAGCGTGGTCAGATCGTAGAGCCGGCCGAGTCGGTTCTCGGCAAACACGGAGAACTGCTTCACGGGGTCGCTGGAGGACGTCGAGATTTGCGCTGACATGGCGGAAACAAGTGGCGGGCCGGTGGGACGGGGTCAACGGCGGTGTCGCGTGGGCACCCGCGTAAGGGTTGAGCTTGGCCGGTGAAACCTCCACGGTGACGCCCCCCCAATGTCACTTCGCCCGCCGCAACCCCACCTCGCCACGCAGTTGCGCGCCGAGGCGGGGGCCCGGCTCGTGTTGCGCGGCGTGGCAATCAACGCGCTGCTGGCCGCCGTCAAATTCGCCGGCGGCATCTTCGGCAACACCTACGCGTTGATCGCGGATGGCGCGGAGTCGCTGCTCGACATCTTTTCGTCGTCGCTGGTCTGGGCCGGGTTTCAAGTCGCGGCCCGGCCGCCGGACGCCAATCACCCTTACGGCCACGGCAAGGCAGAGGCGGTGGCGGCGCTGGCCGTCGCGGGGTTCATCTTCGCCATGGCGGGCTGGGTCGGCTACCACGCCGTCCACGAAATCATCACGCCCCATCGCGGGCCGGCCTGGTGGACGCTGCTGGTGCTGGCGGGCGTCGTCGTAATCAAAATCGTCCTGTCGCGCCAGATGGCGGCGGCGAGCGAGGAGGCGGGCAGCACGGCGCTGGGCGTCGAGGCGCTGCATCACTGGTCGGACGCCCTGACGTCGGCCGCCGCGTTCGTCGGCATCACGATTGCGCTCGTGGGCGGCAAAGGCTGGGAGGCGGCGGACGACTGGGCCGCCCTGTTCGCGTGCGTCGTCATCGCCTTCAACGGCGGCGGGATGGTCATGAAGGCCATGGGTGACGTCATGGACGCGGCCGTGGCGCAGACTTTCGAAAACGAAGTGCGCTCGCTGGCACTGACGGTGCCCGGAGTCATTGCGCTGGATAAAATGCGCATGCGAAAGAGCGGTCTCAGTTACCTCGTCGATATTCAGATCCGGGTGAATGGCTCGCTGACCGTCCGCGCGGGCCACGACATCGCCCACGCGGTGAAGGATGCGTTGATCGCGTCGGCGCGCCATCGGATCAGTGATGTGACGGTGCACGTGGAGCCGGCGGATTAGGGCGCACCCGGGTGGTTGATCGGTGGAAATTGAGCGTGCGGTTCAGCAGCTTGCGCGCGGGCGAATATTGGCCCAGAATGACCGGTCCTGACCTCCCACACCCTGATGAAAACCAAACCGTTTCCGCGTCTTCGGGCCGCCTTGATAGCGATCCTGGCGCTCCCGATTCTTCCGGCCGCTTTTGCGCAGGTGGCTCCGGCCGCGCCCCGCGAAGAGGCCGTCAAACTCGAGGCCTTCACGGTCGTCGGGTCCAACATCCGGCGGCTCGACGTGGAAAAGGTTCTCCCCGTCACGGTCTTCGACACCGCCGCCATCGAGGTGCGCGATGCCGCCCAGCCGTCCGACCTCCTCACGGCGCTGCCGCAGGTCACCGGACTGCCGGGCAACGAGACCGCGACGCTCGGCGCGACGGCGCGCGGCGACAACGCCAGCATTTCGCTCCGCGGTATCCCGTCGAGCAATACGCTCATTCTCCTGAACGGCCGCCGGCTCGTGCCGCATCCGATCAGCCAGGGCGAGGCCGGCGTGCCGACGCTCTCGACCAACGTCAACCAGCTGCCCAACCGCGGCATCGATCGCGTTGAACTGCTCCGCGACGGCGCGTCGTCCGTATATGGCACCGACGCGGTCGCCGGCGTGGTGAACTATGCGATGGCCCGGAATTTCCGCGGCACCGAACTGGCATTGCGGTACGGCCAGACCGACTACAACGACGGTCAGGAATATCGCGCGACGCTCACGCACGGTTTCGATTTCGCGAAGGGCCGGGGCCGCGCGATGGTCACCGCCGACTTCTATCAACGTGAGGCGATGTACGCGCGCGACCGGGAATTTTCCGCCGATGCCGACCACAGCAATCTGGCGCCCGCGCCGTGGAATGTGCCGACCGTCACGACGTTCAACGCCCGCTCCGCCACGACCGAATACGGCAACTACCTGCTCGGCACCGTGACCGCGACGAATGAGTTCGGCGCCGTCACCGGCTTTACGGGCGCGCGTCCGGCCGGTGTGCCGGCGACGCTCGCGGCGGCGTCCGGACTCTTCGTCCTCCAGCCGAATGGCTCCGGTGGCGCGGCGTTCGGCACGGCCACGCCGAGCCGCGCGGGCGTCACGCGCGACTACTATTGGAACAACAACGCGTATCGCGTCATCCAGCCCGAGACCGCGCGCACCAATGTGTTTGCCAGCGCCGAGTTCGACGTGAGCAGGAATCTGACGGTGTTCACCGATGCCAGCCTCTACCGCGCGAACTCCGTCACCTATCGCGAGCCCGACGGCATCACGCAGAGCACCGACGGCTTCATCATCGTGCCGGCGACGAATCCCTACAATCCGTTCGGCACCCGCTTCTGGTCGCCGACCGGCGCGCCGAACACCGACGGCACTCCCCGCCTCACGGGCACGCCGTCCGCGGTCTCGATCACGAACAAGCGCCTGACCGATATCGCCACGCGTACTGACTATGTGGATACGGCGGTGTATCGCGGCGTCGCCGGCATTCGCGGCAAGTTGCTCGACTCCTGGACCTGGGAAGCCGCGCTGTTGTATTCGGCCGCCCGGGTGATCGAGAACGAGGAAGGGCCGAGTCGGAAGAGTCAGTTGATCACCGCGATCAATCAGACGGATCCGGCACGGGCGTTCAATCCGTTCACGCGGGCGTTCGCCGTGCAGAACGGCGCGCTCGTCAGCACCGGACCGTTTAAGAACCCCGACAGTGTCACGTCGACGTTTCGCTCGAGCTTCATCCGCAGCGGCATCACCAAGCTCGGCAGCGGCGACTTCCGCGCGAGCGGCGACGTCTTTCCGCTCTGGGGCGGCAACAAGATCGGCGGCGCCTTCGGCGGCGAATTCCGCTACGAGGCCTACGATGATTTCCGTCCGCCGTACGCCGGCTTGAACCCGCCCGGTTCGGGCCTCGATCTGACCGCGAACGATTTCCTCGGCTTCTCGCCGAATTCCGACACGCACGGCAACCGCCATGTCGCCGCGCTCTACGCCGAGGCCGTCGTGCCGCTCGTTGGCCGCGACACCCGTTTCCCGCTCGTGCACTCGCTCGAACTCACGGCGTCGGGACGCTATGAGAGCTACACCGATTTCGGCGACACCACGAAACCGAAGTACGGCGTGAATTGGAAACCGGCCGGCTGGGTGATGGTGCGCGGATCGTACAACCAGGGTTTTCACGCGCCCAACCTTGCGCAGCTTTTCACCGGCACGCTCATCCGCACGGTCACGGGCAGCACCGACACCTACCGCAGCACGGTTACCGGCCTCATCACCGACGGCCCGTCGAACCGGCGCAGCGTCGCTTCCGGCAACCGTCAGCTCCAGCCCGAGACCTCGACTGGCAAGTCCGCCGGCATCGTGATCGAGGTGCCGGGCGTCAAGGGCCTCTCGGTGTCGGTCGACTACTGGGAAATTCGCCAGAAGAACCTCATCTCGTCCGGCGGCGGCATCGCCGACGACACGGCAGCGCTGCTCGCGGCGACGCAGTCGGCTCTCGCGGCGGGCCAGGCGATCGGCTCGATCGATCTCGGCAGTGGCACCGGCGCCTACAAGGGCGATCCGTCCGTCGTGCGGCTCGCGCCGACGCAGGCCGATCGGGACTTCTTCAACGCGTACAACGCCACGCGCGCGCCGGGCAACCAGCGGGCGGTCGTCGGTGGCATCGACATCCTGCGGACGAGTTATTTCAACAAGTCGCAGCAGTTCGTGAACGGCTTCGACTTCGATGTGAACTACCGCTTCCCGCAGTTTGCCGTGGGGCAGTTCACGCTGAACACGAACTGGACCTACCTGAATGATTTCCACGCCTACACGGCAGCGGGCTCAACCCGCACGGAGTATCGCAATGGCAACAGCGCGAATGTCGGTGGCGCGACTCCCATCTGGCGCGGCGGCACGACGCTCACCTGGCGCAAAAAGCAGTGGAGCGGCGGATTCGGGATGTATTACATCGGCCGATTCACGGATCTGAACGCGACCACGACGCAGACCGTGTGGGACTCGCTCGGCAATCCGACCTACATCCAGCCGATCTTCAACAACGGCGCGTATTCCTACCGGTACGTCGTGCATGATTCGAAGAGCTACAACCTCTTCGCGTCCTATCGGCTCACGTCGCAGAATCGCTGGCTGAGTCAGACGAGCATTCGGGTCGGCGTGAACAATCTCTTCGACGCCACGCCGCCGCTGTCGGCCGACTCGCGCGGATACGAGCCGTCGCTCTACAACGTGATGGCCCGCGGCCGCACGTATTCGCTGCAGATCACGAAGAAGCTCTGAGCGGGAACGATTCAGCTGCCTGCGAATCACGCCGATCGACGCAAGCGAAGCAGGAGGACCAAAGGGCCGCCATTTTCGGCGGCCCTTTTTTCATCCCGCCCTGCACTACGCCGCCGGCGCGTAGTGAGCGTTGACGGCGAACGCCTCGATCTCGGACTGGCGTTGCGGCGGCGACCAGTCGAGGAGTTCGCCCATCCACGTCGCGGTCTGCGCAATCGTATCGGCGGACAGGCGCTCATAATAGTGCCAGCCGCTGCGACGCAGCAGGACATCATCGAGGTGCCGCGACCATTCGTGGCGCACATAGTGCGCGACGGCTTCACGCGTGAAGGGCGCCGGCAGGATGGCGCTGTACGCCGACATTTCCTCGGCGGGCAGCAGCGGCTCGGTGGCCGTGCGACACGGCTGGGCGTTGCCGCCCAAGTGACGCGCGATCTGATCGACGGCCTGCTCCGACATGAGCCGGTACGTGGTGAGTTTGCCGCCGGCAATGTCCCACCAGCCGGCTTCCGGTGATTTGATCTGGTGGGCGCGCGAGATGTCCGACGGCGATCCGTCGGGATTCGCGATCAGCGGCCGGATGCCGGCCCAGGAGCTGATGATGTCGCTGCCGGTCAGCGCGATCTTCGGGAAGAATTCATTCACTGTGCGCAGCACGTAGACGACATCGGACTCGTCAACGGCGACCGCCTCGGGTTTGCCCCGGTAGTCCGTGTCGGTCGTGCCAATGATCACCCGCGAGCCCCACGGCAGCACGAACAGGATCCGTTTGCCCTCGGTGATGACGACGGCCGACGGCAGGGTCAGTCGCGCGCGATCGATCACGATGTGAATGCCCTTGCTGAGGCGCAGTTTCACCGCGCTGTGCGGAACGTGATCGGCCCACGGGCCGGTGGCGTTGACGATGGTTTTGGCGCGCACGTTGCCGGTCCGGCCGGTGAGCTGGTCCTCGATCTGGCAGATCCAGCCGTCCGGCTGGCGGCGGGCATCCTGGAAACGCGTGTAGTTCACGACGGTGGCGCCGTTGCGTTCGGCGGAGCGCAGCGTGTCGACCACGAGCCGCGCGTCATTGGTCAGGGCGTCGAAGTAACGCACCGAACCCGCGAGATCCGTCGCGTCCAGTTCGGGCAGCATGGCCTGCGTCTCGGCGCGCGTGAACCCGCGGGACGGTTGGAAGTTTCGTCCGCCGCACAGCAGATCATAGATCTTCACGCCGATGCGCAGCTGCCACACCGGCCGGCCTTCGCCGCGATACGACGGAAACACAAAACCGAGCGGTTCCGCGAGGTGCGGCGCGATCCGGTGGATCGTTTTCTTCTCCACGCTCGCTTCGTGGACGAGGCCGACGCGACCCTGCTCGAGGTAGCGGAGACCTCCGTGCAAAAGTCGGCTCGAGCGGCTGCTGGTGCCGGCGGCGAAATCCTGCTGGTCGACCAGGCCGACTTTCAGACCACGCATGGCGGCGTCGCGGGCGACGCCGCTGCCGACGATGCCGCCCCCGACCACGAGGAGGTCGAGCGGATCGCTCATCAGGCGCGTGAGCGCCTCATTGCGTTTCGAATTCGGATTGGCGTTGGGCTTCATGTTCGGACAGCGGTTTCCTGGCGCGACGCAGCGAGCAGCACGCCAAACTCGGCGAGGCTGGGCACGACCAGATGCGGACGGGGATTCGCCTGTTCGGCATCGTGCACGGTCGCTTCGCCCGTGAGCACCAGGACGCCCAGGGCGTCGGCGCGGTGGGCCATCAGAATGTCGGTGTAAATCCGGTCGCCCACCATCGCGATCTGCGAGGGCTGCAGGCCATGCCGATCGAGAATGCCGCTCAGCATCGTGGGATCGGGTTTGCCGAGCACGATGTCGGGGGCGCGGCCCGTGGCCTCTTCCAGCAGCGCGCAAATCGCGCCGCAGTCGACGAGCACCGTGGGTTGATCCGTCGGGCAGACGCGATCCGGATTGGTCGCCACGAAGAGCTTGCCCTGCTGCACCCACCACGCAGCGCGGCAGAGGCGCGAATAGACGAGCGTGAGATCGAAGCCCACCACGACGGCATCAGGCACATCGGCGGGATCGTCCGCCGTCAGGATGAAACCCGCGCCGCTGAATTCCTGCAGCATGCTGGGCGTACCCAGGGCGAAGATACGCTTCACCTCGGGAAAGCGCCGGCGCAGGCAGTCGATCGTGGCCTGCGCGGACGTGTAGAGTTCGTCCGCGGTGGCGGTGAGCCCCATCTTGCGCAGGTGGGCAAGGTAGTCGGCCGAGCTTTTGGACGGGTTGTTCGTCAGGAAGGTGCAGCCGATGCGGAGGTCGCGCATCTGCGCGATGAACGGCAGCGTGCACGGGAAGAGCGTGCCGCCTTTGTAGATGGTGCCGTCCATGTCGAGGGCGACGTGCGCGATGTCGCGCAGGCGATCGCGTTGGGAACGGGGAGCGGAGGGAGCTTTGCGGTTCGGAGCCATTACGAGGAAGCTTGCTGGTAGCCGTGGGCCTTGGCCGGCCAGGCGAGGATGAACATGAGGAGCCCGATCGCGCCGATCGCGAGGAGCGCGCCGAACGCGACCTCCCAGCCCTGGCGTTGCACGAGGAGGCCGAGGCCCCAGCCGGACACCAGCGTGCTGGCGTAGCCGAAGAGGCCGGTGAAGCCGGCCGCGGTGGCGGCGGCGCGCTTGGTTGCGAGATTCGCCGCGGTGATGCCGATGAGGGCCTGCGGGCCGTAAATGAAGAACCCGGCGACCGCGAGCAGCACGGTGGCACTCGTCGGCGTGGAGCCGAATTTCCAGAACAGGAACATCGCGGTGCAGGCGCCGATCATGCAGAAGACGCACATCCGCGCGCCACGGCCCTTGAACACTTTGTCGGTCGCCCAGCCCGCGAGCAGCATGCCGACGATGCCGGAGACTTCAAAGGCCCCGACCATCCAGCCGCCCTGATGGACCGGAAAGTGTTTCATTTCCTTCAGCAGCGTCGGACCCCAGTCGAGGATGGCGAAGCGCAGGACGTAGACGAAGAAGTTGGCGAGCGAGATCCACCAGATGTACGGATTCAGGAAGACCTGGTGCTTCACGAATTCCTTGTAGCCGGCCGAGGAGCGATCCTCGTGATCGCCGGCCTTCGCGCCTTCGACCTTGATCTCGGGCAGGCCGACCGAGGTCGGGGTGTCGCGCAACAGCAGGAACAGAATCAGTCCCGCCACCGTGCAGAGGATTGCCGGACCGAAGAAGCACCAGCGCCAGCCATACATGACGATGTAGCCGCAGAACACGCTGGCGACCGCCGCACCGATGGAGTGCGAGGTATTCCAGATCGACATCTTGGTCGCGAGCTCATGCGGCGCGAACCAGTGAGTCATGAGCCGGCAGCACGGTGGAAAGCCCATGCCCTGCACCCAGCCGTTGATCATCCACGCCACGCCGAGCAGCAGCACGGTGGAGCTGAAGCCGAAGAAGACATTCGCGCAGACGGATAGCATGAGCCCCGCGACCATGAAGTAGCGGGCGTTGGCGCGGTCCGCCCACATGCCATTCACAAAGCGGGAAACACCATACAGCAGTCCGTGCAGCGTGAGAAAGAGCCCGAGGTCCGCCTTGGTGATGCCGAGGTCGGTCTGCATCGCGGGCATCGCGAAGCTCAGGTTTTTGCGGACAAAGTAAAAGGCCGCGTAGCCGAACATCGTCGCGATGAGCGTGCGGTACTGCCAGTAGCGAAACCGCGCGGCGACGGCGGCATCGGGTGCAACGTAGGCTGAGGAGGTGGAAATCGGCAGACTCATGCGGGGGTGGCGCGAAAGGCGTGGGGTGGGTTGGCGACGGTCCACACGCCGCCCGGGCCGAAAAGGCCGTCGAGCAGTGTGTCCAAAGTTCCAGTACGGACCGCCACATCGAGCACGGTGAACCGGCGGCGGATATGGTACGCGCGGGAGAAGCCGTCGCGCAGCCGGGCCCGCGTGAGACCGATCTGTTCGGGCTCCGTGGGGGCGCCGACGGCATCGAGCCGGCGTTTCATCTCCGCGGAAGGCAGCAGTTGTGCTCGGAGCCGGGCGGCAATCGCCGGCCAGCCGGACTTGAGTTGCGCGAGCTGAAGGCGCAGGGCGTCGGCCGACACGTGCTTGGCCCGCGTCTCCGTAACCGCCGTCTCGACGAAATCCGTGCCTGCAAATTTCCGGCGCACGTGGGCCTCGATGACCGTTGGTTCCGGCCAGTCGGCCGCGCAGCGATCGGGATCCAGCTGGGAAAAGTCGTGGGCGAGGAGCTGCTCGTAGAAGCGCGTGACGGCCAGCGTGGCGACGCCCACCTTGAAACCGTGCGACGGCGCTTCGCCGTGGTGCACGTGATGCTCCATGTCCCACAGGTGGCTGAACTGGTGTTCCGCGCCCGAGGCGGGTCGGCTCGTCTTCGACCACTGCATGGCGAAGCCTCCGAGCATCAGGCCTTCGACGAGCGGCGCGATGGCCGTGGAGGCGCCCGCGCGGGCGCCTGCGGGATCCGCGAGCGAATCGCGCAGTCCGCCCTGCACAATGGCCCAGGCCCGCGGATCGATCGGCTCGACGGCGAGCGCGTCGGCGAGGATCCAGTCGGCACCGGCCGTGATCTTGGCGGAGAGATCGGCGTAGCCCGACGCCGTCATCTCCGCGGGCGCCTGGCGAATCACGTCGATGTCGGCCACGACCGCGCGCGGCGCGGGACAGTTGAAGGTCTGCTTCGCGCCCTGATACGTGATCGACGCGCCGAACGCCGTGTAGCCATCCATGGAGGCCGCCGTTGCAACGCACAGGTAGGACGCGCGTCCGGTGCGGTGGGCGGCGAGTTTGACGAGATCGTTGATCGTGCCCGAACCCACGGCGACGGGCACCGCATCGTGGGTGCGCAACGACGCCTCGAGCTGTTCGACGAATCGGAATTCCGCATACAGTGTCGGATCGCGGAAGATGAAGGGAGTGAGCGTGGCGATACCGGCACTGGCGAAGGCCTCGGCCACTGTCCGACCAGCCACGCGCCAGGTGATTTCATCGGCGACGATCACGGCGCTCTGCCCGGGAAAGTGCTGTTGGAAAATCCGCGCAGTCTCACGCAGGACGCCCGCCCCGACCAGCAGCGCCCGCGTTTCGCGCGCGGAGGTCAACGCTTCGTCCAGCGTCAGACGGGGCGTGCCGAGGCTCACGGTGGAGGCGGAGGTCATTTTTTGCGGGCGGCGTAGTAGGCCTTGATCTCGCGCAGCGTGACGTCCGGGTAGTCGGTCGCGAACGACATCACGCCGAGGTCGAGGAGCTGGCCGTAGACGGCCGGATCCTTGGTGTAGGGAAACGTCTGAAACACGACGCCGTGGGCGCGCAGGTCGTGACCCACGTTGCGCAGGAAGTCACTGCGCAGGCGAAACGGGTTGTCCGCCGGGCTCGCATCCGCGGGCGGCGCCCACGTGTCGGACGTCACCTTCGGGTAGACGTGAATCTGCACCTGCGTGACGCCGGCGAATTTCGTCTGTTTCAACGCCGCCAGATCGCGGCTCAGTTCCGCCTCGTTGCCATGCATCCACAGGAGGGTTTCGGACTCCGGCACGATCGCCTTCCACGCGCGAATCTCGGCGATTTTGCGCGACGCCAGCACGATCTGTTTCTCGATGCCGTACTTCCTGACCTCAACGGCAAGGCGGGGAAACTCGATGCTCTTGATGTCCATGTAGAGGTGGCGCTCGGGGCGTCCCTGCATGAGTTTGAAAATCGTGGCCATCGGCACGACGCGCCGGCCCTTGAACTGCTCGCCCTTCCATGAGCCCACATCGAGTTTCGACAGTTCGGCGTAGGTCAGATCCTTCACGCCCTTCTTCTTCAACTCCGGCGGCGCGTCCTTCACGACGCGGCTGAAGTCATTGTCGTGAAACGGCACGATCACGCCGTCCTTCGTCATGCGCAGATCGCACTCCGGATAGATGCCCAGCTTCCAAGCGAGCTCGAACGCCTCCACGGTGTTCTCCTCGGCCAGATCGCCCACGCCGCGGTGACCCTGGATGATGATCTTTTCCAGCGGAATGTGCTGCGTGATGTTCCACTCGGCCGGAGCGCCGGCGCTGCCGAGGGGCAGGAGCGAGGCGAGGGTCACGAGGCAGGTGGTGGCGAAAAGGCGGCGACGGTTCATTGGCGGGCTTTCTTTTTGGGGGTTTTGAGGGCGGCGAGCGGCGGTGCGGCGAGCAGCGCGCTGGCACCGACCTCGTCGATGACCAGGGCCTTGATGATGTTGCCGCGCACGGCGGCGAGGATGGCGGCGGAGCGGTCGCTGCCGGAAACGACGCCGACCACCAACGGAATCTTGCGGAGCTGATCGATCTGGACGCTGATCACGCGATCCCGCCAGGCGGTGGCGCACTCCTTGCCGCTGGCGTCGATGAACCGGCCGCACACTTCGCCGACCGCGCCGGCGCGTTCGAGCTCGCGCACCATGGTGGCGTCGAGCGTGCCGCGCTCGACGAACACCGAGTTCGCCAGCGTGCCGAGCCCGACCAGCGCGACGCGGGCCCGATCCAGGCATTCGTGCACGCTGCGCACCTGCTGCAGATCGAGCAGGGCGTCCCGCGTGCGCTTGTCGGGAATGAACGCCGGCGTGTTGAGCGAGAGAAAATTTCCGCCGAGCCGCTGCGCCATCACGCGGCCGACCTCCTGCGCGTCGAAGGCATTGACCGACGAATCCACCGTGCCCATCGCCTGCACGACGGTAAGCGCCTTCGTCCGCGTGGCGGGCAGGTGATGCACCAGATCGTGAATCGTCCGGCCGCCGGCGAGGGCGACTGTGTCGCGTGGTTCAATTAGCTCATCGACCACCGCGGCGCCGAAGTGCCCGACCGCCCGCCGGAGATCCGCGCCGTCGACCGCGTCACCCGATTTGATGACGACCACCAGCCCGAGCCCGAGCCGGGTGCGCAGCTGATCCTCGAGTTCGCGCCGGCGCGGATCGTAGTCGGCCACCGTGATGCGGACGATGCCGCGTTCCTTCGCGAGGGCCAGGAGGCGGGAGACCTTGGCCTGCGAAACCTTGGCGAACTTCGCGACCTCACTCTGGCCAAGACCGTCCAGGTAGTAGAGACGGGCGACCAGACGCAGGCGATCGTCTGAATAATCATTCGGCATTTTTATGGAGTGAGCCGCTCCCGGCGCAGGGTGTCAAGCGGCGAGGGACGCGCACGGGTGCCGCCGGTGCGCGCGCAGTCCGCCGGGGACCGTGGCGGCCGATCGAAATTCCGCTGCTGTCGGCCGCGCTGCCCGCCGGGGGCGCGACGCCCAAACGTAACCGGGCGGATTCTTGACAACCCGTCGGCGGCCTCGCTAAGTCGTGAATTGTAATGCTGAATGCTTATTCAGACGATTTCGCCCGCTTATGCAAACCCTGAGCTCCTCGTTCCCCTGTCAGTGCGGTCTCGCCCGGTGCACGTCCCTGTGGGCGCGCGTCCTTTTCCTCTGTCTGGCCCTTGGCGCGCTGCCGGAATTGCTCCGGGCGCAGACGACGGGCGCCATCACCGGCCGGGTCCTCAACGCCGCCACGAGCGGCTACGTGCGCAATGCGGAGGTCCGCGTGGAGGGTGCCGGAATTGCGGCCTACACGGAGGACGCGGGTTTCTACCGGCTGGCCGGTGTGCCCGCGGGTGCGGTCACGATTTCCGTGGCCTACACCGGCACTCAGACGGCGACGGCAACGGTGAACGTCACCGCCGGCCAGACTGCCACGCGCGACTTCGAATTGCAGAGCGCCGTGATCAACGCGCCGGCGAAGGACCAGGTGCTCACGCTCAACGCGTTCGTGGTGTCGAGCGAGCGCGAGGGCAACGCCAAGGCGATCATGGATCAGCGTGCTTCGCTGAATGCGAAGAGCGTGGTCGCCACCGACAACTACGGTGATCTCACGATGGGCGACGTCGGCGAGTTCATGAAATACCTGCCGGGCGTCGCGCTCGACTATCTCGAGGTCGACACCAACGCCGTGCGCATCGGCGGGCTCGATCCGAAGTACGCGACGTTCACGCAGGACGGCAATCGCATGGCCGCCGGCAATCCGAGCTTCGACGGCAACAGCCGCGGCAATACCTTCGAGCAGATGTCGATCACCGGCATCGAATCGATCGAGGTGAACAACACGCTCACCGCGAGCATGGACGCCGACTCCGCCGCCGGAAACATCAACCTCCGGAGCAAAAATGCCTTCGACCGCAAGGGCCGGCAGGTGGTGTTCCAGTCGTATGCGATGGGCACAACCGACGCCCTCACGCTCAGCCGCCAGTATCTCCCGGACGACCGCAGGCACTTCAAGGTCTTCCCCGCCGGCCAGCTCGGCTACGCGGACGTGTTTCTCGGCGGCACGCTCGGCATCGAGGCCAACGCGAGCTTCAACAAATCGTTCATCTTTCAGGATCGGCACCAGCTCGAGTACAACTACACGAATCCCGCGCGCCCGGTGATCACCGGCCTGATGTGGCGGCCCGGCCCGAAGGTCGCGACGCGCATCGCCGGGACGTTCAGCCTCGATTACAAGGTGTCGCCCGAGATCGTGTTTTCGCTGCGCAGCAGCTATTCGCACTACGACGTCGAGTTCTTCAACCAGTACACCTGGCTGCGCGCCGCGGTCGCCCAGATCACGCCTGACTCCACGCTCAACCGCGTCACCGCCCTTGCCACCGCGAACGCGAACACCCGTCTGGGCACCGAGTATTCGCACCGTCACAATTACCAGGATACGTACACGATCGGGCCGAAGTTCGAGTTCAAGCGCGACTCGCTGACCGTGGCGCTGGGCGGCAGCTACTCGCGCTCGCTCACGGCCAACAAGGACCGCGACGACGGCTTCTTCCGCAACACGAACAACCGCATCACGCGGATGAGCTGGCAGGCGGAGCGCAGCGGCACCGATCAGACGGCCTGGACGCTGCGCCAGCTCTCGGGGCGGGACTGGTCGCAGGCCGACAGCTGGGGCCGCGACGACACGTTTGCGAACAACATCCTGAGCAATGCGAACAAGGGGAAGGCGCAGAACTTTGCCGCGTTTCTCAACGCCAGGAAGACGACGCGCATCCTGGAGCTGCCGGTTGAAATCAAGAGCGGCCTCGCCGCGCGGTTGACGACCCATGCGTTGACGCAGGGCGATCAGCAATGGACGTACGTCGGCCCGGCGGGGGTGGCGGCTGGCCAACTGAATGCACCGGTGCTCGCGACGAAGAACTACCGCTTCGATCCCCGGATGGGTGGCAACGTGATCGACCAGAACTGGCGTGCCGACGACACCTACGGGATGTACCGGCTGTTCCAGGAACACCCGGAATATTTCCTGCCGAACACGATCACGAATTTCACCAACACGCTCATCGGGGCGCGTTCGGTGAAGGAGCAGATCGATGCCGCCTACGTCGAGGGCAACACCCGCTCTGGCCAGCTGCGCCTCAATGGCGGCCTGCGTTTCGAACGTTCCCGCACGGTCGGCCGAATCTGGGATCCACTCCCGGACGCGGTGGTGCGCGCGGCCGGCTACACGGCCGGCACCGTGCCGTTCGTGCTCTACAAATACCGCAACGGCGAGCGTTCCACCCGTCACGGGGACTACGACAACCTGTTCCTCAGCGGCGGCGCCAAGTATTCCTTCAGCCGGAACCTCGTCGCGCAACTGGCGTCGAGCGAATCGATCCTGCGGCCCAACTACGACAATCTCGCCGGCATCACGACGATCGACGACGTGAACCAGATCGTGACCGTGCCGAATCCCGGGCTCAAACCCGAGCTCTCGCGCAAGACCTTCGCGAGCCTCCAGTACTACTTCGAGCCCGCGGGCATGCTCGGCATCTCCGCTTACCGGCTTGACGTGAAGAACCAGTTGTCCGCGCGCAGCACGATCAGCGCGGAGCAGGCCGGATTTGCGGACGACCCGGAGTACGCGAGTTACTCGTTCCGCTCGTATCTCAACGGCGACGGCAACCAGCACACAAATGGTGTGAGCGCGGAGTACAGCCAGCAGCTGACGTTTCTCCCCGGCATGTTGAGCGGTCTCAGTGTATTCGGATCCGTGACACGCACGATTGCGGACCGGCAGCAGCTCCGTCTCGCGCCGAAGTCGGCCAACGGCGGTTTTCGCTTCCGCTACGGCCGGTTCAACGCCCAGCTTCGCAGCACGTGGCAGGCCGCGCGCCTGATCTCGATCAGCACCAACGCGGTCAACGGCCTCGTCTGGGCCAAGGAGCGCACGCTCGTCGATCTCAGTGGCGGCTACAAACTCACCCGGCGCGTCGAACTGATGCTGAGTGTGCGCAACATCTTCAACGCGCCCGCTGAGCAGTACTCCAACGAGCCCGGCCGTCTGCAGCTGTTCGACGTCTACGGTTCGCTCTGGAATCTCGGCATCAAGGGTACGTTCTGATGGTGCCGGCCCGACGGCCCTGACGGAGGCGGTGCAGTCCGGCCGTCAGCGCGATTCCGCCCAGCAGCAGGAGAAACGGTGAAGGTTCTGGAATCGGGGTGACGAAGCCGCTGGCGTCGATGAACGCCCCCGCCGGAAACCCGGAGAAGGTGATCTGCCGGAGCTGGCTCGAGGTGAGCCCGTCGCGCGCTTCGCCGAACCGGAGCTGATCGCTCCCCATCTCATAGTTGAAGATGGTGAGCACGGATCGTTCCCACGCTTGCGCGTTTGAATTGCCAAACGCAATCAGGCTCCCTCCGTGACCGCGGCCGAAATCGATGGTGCTGTCCACGGTCATGGCCAGCGGCACCGTGAACGTCTGGCTGTAGCGCCCGCCGAGCGCGAGGCTGCCGCCAGCAAGCAGCAGCGGGGTGGAGGGTGGCAGCGTGTCCGATGCGTCGATCTGCAGCGTGCCGCCCACGCCCACCGCCACGTCGCCGACGCTCGCGTTCTTTCCGCTGAAGATCAGCCGCCCGGCTTCGATGAGGGTCGAGCCTTTGAAGTCGTTCTCACCCGCCAGGGTCCAGGTGCCTCGGTCGGTCTTCACGATTTTTCCGCCCTCTCCACTGATGCTCCCGCGGATGATTCCAGCCCCCGCACTTTCGCCGGAGAGCGTGAGCGAGTAGTCCTTGGCTGAGATGTCACTGGTGATGGTGAGATTGCCGCTGCCTGAGACCGTCCAGGTTTGCGACTCGGCCAGCTGGATGTTCGCAAAGCGCACGGTCTGGTCCGCGATGCCCGCGTTCGTGAGGGTGATTCGCGAAGAACCTCCGATCAGCAGCGTGCCGCGGCCGCCGACCTCGTAGGTGTTCTTGGTCGATTCCGCGAAGAGAATGGCGGCAACCGCCGCATCGGATCCGTCAATGCCGGGCTTGAGGTTGTTGGCATCCGCCGTGTTGTCGAATTGGACGGTGTCGCTCGAACTTGGGGCCGCCTTTTCGCTCCAGTTCTGACTCAGGTCCCATTGGTTGACGTCGCCGCCGTTTCCGCCCCACCAGATGGTTACGGCTGCCGGCGCGGAAAGGAGCAGCAGGTTTCCGATCACTATCCTCCGCACCATCCGCAGTGCGGGTTGGCTGACAGGGGTGAAGGCAGCGATCGCTGCGGCGGGAAAGCTCAATGAAGCGAGGTGTTGGACAGCGTCATCGACCCAATCTGGCGACACCCAAGGAGGATGGTGCCGCCAGGCTTGCGTAGAAGTGCCACGCACGCGGCCAATAAGGTGAAGGCGCGGCAGGCCTAAGGCAGTTCGTACACCTCAACCAGGGCCTCGCCTGTGCCGTTCGCGACACCGGACACCTGCGCGGTATAGCTGCGGCCGGCGTTCAGCGTGAGCACCAGCGCCGCGTCGCGACTGCCGGCGTCGAGTGCAAACGCGCCGACTTGGGCAAACGTAGGCGCGAGCGCGGGGTCCCAAGTGTCGTTTTCCGCGAGGCGTGCGCCTGCTTGGTCGAAGACGTCGAGCCTGGGATCGGCGAGCACGCCGGTGACGCCCAGCGTCGCGAGTGTCGGACCGACCGCGCGAATCACGACGCGCTTCTGGCCGGTGCCCGCGACGAAGAAGCCGGCGATCAGGATGTCGGTGCCGGTACCCACCCGATTGCGCGCGGAGAGATTGACGAGCCGTCCGCTCCCGCCGCTGCCGGCATCGTAGCCTTCGATGAGCACGGTGCCGGCGGTCGTGCCGGTGGCTTGCACGGTGTACGCGCCGGCGAAGGTCTGCAGCAACGCGGCGTCACGGCTCGCCGGTGCGAAGGGAAATCCGCCCAGCGCCGCCACGATGGGCGCGAGTGCCGCGGGCCAGTCGTTGTTCTCGAGGATTTTGGTCGCAGCGCGATACAACTCCAGCCGCGGATCGGCCATCGGTGTGACCAGCCCAAACGCGGCGAGAGCAGGACCGGCGGCACGCACGACCACGTTGCGCGATCCGGCGCCGACGACAAAGCCGACCGTCACGGTCCGGCCGCTCGTAAGCGTCGTGCGCAACGACAAATTCGACAGCCACGCTTCGGCCGACGGCGGGCTCGCGGGTCCCGGATCGGGCGGGGTGAGCGCGGCGGTCGCTTCGTTGGAAAATTGGCGCGAGCGGCCCGCGGCGTTGAAGGCGCTGACGCGATACTGGTACGTGGCACCGGGCGCGACGGTGGTGTCGGTGAAGCTGCTGACATTCGCACCGAGGCTGGCGTGGTTTTCCCAGGCGGCGCTGGCCGGGGCCTTTCGCTCGACGCGGAAACCGGTTTCGTTGGTCGAGGCGTCGGTCCAGGTGAGCGTGATCGCTGGGCCGCCCGCCGTGGCGAGCAACGTCGACGGTGCCACCGGCATGACGGCGGCGGGTCCGTCGAAATATTCCTGGATGCCGTCGTGCAGGGCGTCGGTGACGATGCGCTTGAAGGCGTCGTCCTGGAGCGCGGCGTTGTCCGGCACCGGCCGATCCATGAACGCGACCTCCATTAGGATCGCGGGCCGCGTGGCGAGCCGGTTCTCGCCGTAGCTGCCGTTGAAGCCCTGCACGCGGCGATCGACCCACGCGGGATTGTACTCACGGCGGATCGCGGTGATCACGCGCGCGTGGAGGATGTCGGCGAGGCGTTTGCTCTCGGTGGCCGCGGTGTTGGCGTTGTCGTAGAGCGTTTCGGTGCCCGTGCCGGCGCCGCCGTTGTTGTGGAGACTGACGAGGATGTCGGCGTTCACGGCATTCGCGTAACGCGGCCGACTCCGGATGTCCTGCTCGAGATGCGTGAAGCCGGCTTCATTCCACACGGAGGCGTCGGCGCCGAGGGCCTTCACGTGATAGCGCGCGGCCTCCTGCCATTTCGCGAAGCCGCTTTCGCCGATGCCGGCGGTGCGATCCAGATTGCGCGTGGGGCGCACGTCGGCACCGGCGGCGGCGAGCGACGTGTTCAGCAGCGTGATGAAATCGTGATTCACGAAGTCCTCGACGATGCCCTGCCAGAAGCCGCGTTGGAGCACCCAGCTGGTGCCGTTGAGATAGTAGCCGTGGCCCGGGCTGATCGCGATGCGGCGCGAACTGAGCGCGTGCGCGGACAACGGTGCGTCGGGCGAAGGCGGCGCGAGTTGCCGCGCGACTGCCGGCCGCGGCTCCGGCAGCGGGGCGAAAAGGCGATCGAGCGGCACGCCTTCAATGCGGCTGACGACTTCAAAGTCGTCAAACGCCCTGCGGAGCAGGTCGCCGACGGCGATGTGTATGCGCCGGGAAAACTGTTCGAAGGCGAGGCTGCCCGGGGCGAGACCGAGGAGTTCACGACTGAAATCGAGCGAGAGGCGGTTGCCGTTGATGTCGACGCCGAGCAGCCGGACGGAACTCGCGCCGGTGGCGGAGGGCGTGGATGCCGGCATCGCGGGCGTATCCGGAACGAGGACACGCGCGACCGCGGTGGCGACGTCGGAACGCAAGTCCGGTGGCGCGGCCGTTTGTGCCGCGGTGCTGAGCGCGGCGCAGACGCAAGCGAGTCCGAGGAAAGTCAATTTCATGGGGCGCCGTGGAAGCTGGCAGAGAGATCAAGCCGCCCGCGGCGCCGCCGCAAGCGCGCGGTCGCGGTGAAGCGCAATCGCGCGCCGCAGGCGCTCAACGCGGGTCGCGATCGTAGCGGACAAATGCCGCCGTGGTCTCCGAAGCGACATAGATCGAGCGGCCGTCGCGCGAGAAGCACACCGCCTCCGCCTGCGGCAGGCCGTGAAACACCAGTCGCGCCGGCGCACGCTTGAAGGCGTCGGTCCACGTCTCCTTCGCTTCACGATTGAACACGATCACCTCGCCGTAGGTCAGGATCGCCACGCTGCGACCGTCCGGCGTCATGTCCATGCCGGTGGGCCAGGAGAAGCGTTTGCCGACGAGACGCTTCACCAACGTGTCCAGGTCCGATTTGCCGACGACGTTCGGCACGGGCGTCACGAGCCGCGCCGTGACGGTCTTGGCCTGGGTGGCGCCGAGCGGGACGCGGTAGAAACGCGGTGGCGCGTCGCGCTTCGTGAGCAGGTAGATCGCGCCTTCGACGGCATCGACCGCGACGCCTTCGCAATCGCGGGGGCCGTCCTCGTATTTAATACGCAGCGTGTAGACCGGCGCCGCGCGCAGTTCCGCGGCGGGATTCAGTTTCGCGGGATCCGGTTCCTCGATTACATGGATGCGCACGGTGTCGTGCTTCGCATCGTTGTCGCCCGTATCCGCAATCAGGAGCCAGGACTTGCCGCCGCGTTCGAACGACGCGACGTCCTCCCAATCGCGATTCTCGACGCCGGTGACGCGCAACGCGCCGCGCTTCCTGCCGGCGGTGTCGATGGCGTAGAGCACGGGTTCACCGCCGCTGTCGTCGTGCGTCCAAAGCAGATCACTCGCGCGCCGCGACACCGCCAGACCGCTGGTCTCCTGGCGCGGCGGGGCCTCGAGATTGCCGGCGGCGAACGGTCCGGAATAGGCCGGGGCCGGCGCGCTGGAAGCATTGGAACCGCCGGCGAAGATCGCTAGCGCCAGGGCGAGGCTGCGCGCCACGACGCGCGCGCGGCGTCCCGGGACGATCGACTTCAACGGCAAACATGCGAGGACGTGGGCGCGAGGCATCCGTTGCAGAATCGGTGGAACGAACAACTATTCAAGTGCCGTGAAGAAACGGCCGAAGCGCGGCCGCAGCGCGTGGTCGAGATTGCCCGACACAACGACGGCCGTGGCTTCGCCGATGATCGTGGCGCGCGGGACAAAGCCGAAGAAACGCGAATCGAGGCTGTTGTCGCGGTTGTCGCCCATCACGAAGTAGCTGGCCTCGGGGACGGTGACCGGGCCGAAGTTGCGCTGCGCGTGGTCACCGGGCAGCGCCATGACGGCGTGACCCCGCGTGCCGTCGGACTCACGGGCGAACCGCGCCTGCTGCCGCTCGTTCGCGCTGAGATCGCGGGAGACGTGGGCGGAGAGCGGCGCGTAGTTCTGGCGCTGGCCGTTGCGATAGAGCGCACCGGCGCGGAGCTCGATCGTGTCACCGGGTACCCCGACGACGCGTTTCACGAGCCGCATGCCGTCGGCCGGAGAAAAGCAGACAACGATGTCGCCACTGGCCGGATGCGACCATTGCGCCACGCGGGTGAACGTGAACGGCACGCGCAGATCGTAGGCGAGTTTGTTCACGAACAGCACGTCGCCCTCGAGGATCGTCGGCTTCATCGAACCGGACGGCACGTAGTTGATGTCGGCCAGCGCCGACTTCGCGGCGCCGATGATCAGGAGCGGAACAGCGAGCGGGCGAACCCACTCGCGCCAGACATGGAGAAGCAGCGATTTGATGGTCATGGACGGTTCGGCTGCGATGGGACCCGGGCCTTGCGGATAGGTTGCTCGTGTTTTCGTTTGTTTTCGCCGTTCCGCCCACGATAGTCGGCCGCATGCTTGCCCAGTCTCCGCAAGCCGCCTTCCGGCGGCTGTTCGATGAAGTCGGCACGGTGGACGCCGTCGGCGTGGAGGAGCGCGTGGCGAAGTACGGCACCCGCTCGATCAAGAAGGCCTCCAAGGTCTGGGGCCTCACGCGCGCGGTCACGATGGTCGATCTCACGACGCTCGAGGGAAAGGACACGCCCGGCAAGGTGGCGTCGCTCTGCCAGAAGGCGTTGCATCCCCACGACGACCCGGCCTTTCCGCCCGTGGCGGCGGTGTGCGTGTATCCGTCGATGGTCCGGCATGCGCGCCGGGCGCTGGGCAACGCGGCCGTGGTGCGTATCGCTTCCGTGGCGACGGCGTTTCCCAGCGGCCAGGCACCGTTGAAAACGCGCCTCGCGGAAGTGCGGACGGCGGTGGCGGACGGCGCGGACGAGATTGACATGGTGATCAATCGCGGGGCGTTTCTTTCCGGTGAGTTTGGCGAGATGCAGGACGAGATCGCGGCGGTCGTGGCGGCGTGCGGCGACGCCACGCTGAAGGTTATTCTCGAGGTCAGCGAACTCGAGACCTTCGACAACATCCGGGCCGCGTCCTTTCTCGCGATGCGCGTGATCCGCGAGGGCGATTTCATCAAGACCAGCACCGGCAAGACCTCGCTCAACGCCACGCTCGGCAACAATCAGGTCATGATCGACGCCATCCGCGACTTCTACCTCGATACGGGCGTCGCGATCGGCATGAAACCCGCCGGCGGGATCCGCACGGCGAAGCAGGCGCTGACGTTTCTGATCGCGGTGAAGGAAACCCTGGGCGACGCCTGGCTCACCAACGCGCGTTACCGGTTTGGCGCGAGTTCCCTGCTCAACGATCTGCTCCGCCAGCTCGAAAAGGAGAAGACCGGGGCGTATCAGGCCCCGTATTACTTCAGCGAGGCGGCGGAAAGCTACTGAGCCGGACCCGCCCGCGAATCACGCGAATCCATGCGAATTTTTCAGACCTTCGCCGAATCTAAGCCCTGTCAGAATTCGCGCATTTTCGCGTGATTCGCGGGCCCGAACCCATGCCTGTTTCAGCCGCCAAAAAATCCCCGCGTGTCCCCGCCCGCTCCGGCCGTCCGGCGCCGGAGTTGATCTTCGGCGACCTGTGGGAGTTCGACCCGTCGCCGGAAACGGCGGATCCCAAGCTCAAGCGGCGCTACGATCTTTTCATCAACGGCGCCTTCGTCGCGCCCAAGTCAGGGAAATATTTCGACTCCATCAATCCCGCCAACGAGCAGAAGCTCGCGGAGATCGCGCTGGCGGGCCGCGAGGACGTCGATGCGGCGTACGCCGCGGCGCAGCGGGCGTTCGACACGACGTGGGGCCGAATGCCGGGCCGCGAGCGCGCGAAGTATCTCTATCGGATTGCCCGCCTGCTGCAGGATCGCGCGCGCGAGTTTGCCGTCGCGGAGACGCTCGACGGCGGCAAACCGGTGAAGGAGTCGCGCGACTTCGACGTGCCGATGTGCGCGGCGCATTTTTTCTATCACGCCGGCTGGGCCGACAAACTCGAGTACGTCGCCCCGGGTCGTCGCGTCGCGCCGCTCGGCGTCGTCGGCCAGGTGATCCCGTGGAATTTCCCGCTGCTGATGCTTGCGTGGAAACTCGCTCCCGCGCTGGCCATGGGCAACACGGTGGTTCTCAAGCCGGCCGAGACCACGAGCATCACGTGCCTCAAGTTTGCCGAGATTCTCCAGGACGCCGGACTGCCTCCCGGCGTGGTGAACTTTGTCACGGGCGCGGGCGAGACGGGTGCCGCCGTGCTCAATCACCCGGTGCCGGCGAAGATTGCGTTCACCGGATCGACCGAGGTCGGGAAGATCATCATGCGTTCCCTCGCGGGGACGGAGAAGAAGATGACGCTCGAGCTGGGCGGCAAGGCGGCGAACATCGTGTTTGATGACGCTCCGCTCGATCAGGCGGTCGAGGGCATCGTGAACGGGATCTTTTTCAACCAAGGCCACGTGTGCTGTGCCGGTTCGCGGCTGCTCGTGCACGAGCCGGTGGCGGCTGCGGTCCTCGCGAAGCTGAAGAACCGCATCAAGGTTCTGCGCGTCGGCGATCCGATGGACAAGAACACGGACATCGGCGCGATCAACTCGCAGGCGCAGCTGCAGCGGATCCAGGAGCTGGTGAAAAGCGGAACGAAGGAGGGTGCGGAGATGTTTCAGCCGGCGTGCCGGCTGCCGGCGAAGGGATTTTATTTCCCGCCGACGATCTTCAGCGGCGTCTCGATGAGCCACCGCATTGCGCGCGAGGAAATCTTCGGCCCGGTGCTGAGCATCCTGACCTTCCGCACCGTCGACGAGGCGATCGAGAAGGCGAACAACACCGCGTACGGGCTCAGCGCCGGCGTGTGGACCGACAAGGGATCGCGCATCCTGAAGATGAGCGTGGAGCTCAAGGCCGGCGTTGTCTGGGCAAACACCTACAACAAGTTCGACCCCACGTCTCCGTTTGGTGGGTACAAGGAGTCCGGTTTCGGCCGCGAAGGCGGCCGCCAGGGTCTCCTGGATTATGCGAAGCTCACCTGAGATCGGACAGAATGAACAAAATGCACAAAGTTCGGATTCGGAAGAATTCAGAAGCCAGGAAACCAGGAAAAACCACCGGACTCGGGCACGCTCGTTTCATGGCTTATTGGCTTTTGAATTCGTCTCTCCGCGTTCGCGGCCTGCATTCCTTCCATTCGGTTCATTCTGTCTAAACCTCCCCCTTTCGATGCCACGACTGCCCATCACCAAGACGCCGAAGCCCTATGTGGGCGGCGCGTTCATCCGTTCGGAGAGCGGTCGCACGTTTCCGCTGCAGGACGCGGCGGGAAAATTCCTGGCCAACATGCCACAGTGCACGCGCAAGGATCTGCGCAATGCCGTCGAGGCCGCCGCCAAGGCGGGGCCGGGTTGGGCGAAGCGCACGGCGTACAATCGCGGGCAGATCCTTTACCGCCTCGGCGAGATGCTGGAAGCCCGCCGGCAGGAGATGGCGGAGGCACTGCGGTTGGGCGCGGGATCGCAGAAGCCGACCGACGGCGGTCGCGTTCGCCCGCTGACCAAGGCGTCGGCCCTGCGCGAAGTGGATGCCACCACGGACAGGATAATCTACTACGCGGGCTGGGCGGACAAATACGAGCAGGTGCTGGGCAACGTGAATCCCGTCGCGTCGCCGCACTTCAATTTCACCGTCACCGAACCGATGGGGGTGGTGGGCGTCATTGCGCCCGATGCGCCGGCGCTGCTGGGTCTCGTCTCGCTCTTCGCCCCGGTGATCGTAAGCGGCAACACCGTGGTCGCGCTCGCGGCCGAGGCTGCGCCGTATCCCGCCATCCTGCTCGGTGAGATGCTCGCGACGAGTGATCTGCCGGGTGGGGTGGTGAATCTGCTCACCGGCTACCGCAAGGAACTCGTGCCGACGTTTGCGACGCACACGCACCTGCGCGCGATTAGCGCTGCGGCGAACGCGGACGACCGCAAGGCCCTCCGGCTGGGTGCGGCCGAGAGCATCAAGCGCGTGCGCTTTGCCGAGGCGGCAGGCGAGGGCGACTGGTTCGCCGAGACGGCGCAGAGTGTGTACGCGATCCGCGACTTCCTCGAGTTCAAGACCACTTGGCATCCGATTGGTGCGTAATCATGATCCGGTTACGCCCGATGGCTGCTTGCGGTTCCGGAGGATGAATTCAGCAGCCAGAAAACCAGGAAAACGGCCGGGGCGGGCCAGGATTCTTTCGTGGCTTCCTGGCTTCTGAATTCACACCGCTTTCGCCCTTCATTCTCACTCTTGATGCTTCCTTCCTTTCTTCGTTCTCCGGTTGGCATTGGCCGGATCCTGACCCTCGTCGTAGCTTTCGGCTGGGGCCTCGCTTCAGTCGTCGACGCTCAGGTCACACCGCCGGCGAGCAACGCGCTCGCGCGTCAACTGGTGTCGAATCCGCGCTTCAAGGCCGCGGTCGGCGTGTTCGACCGCGACTTCGATCGCTTCGTCAACGAGCTCGTCAAGCTCACCGAGATTCCCGCGCCGCCGTTTGGCGAGGGCCCGCGCGGGCTGGCGTATCAGGCGATGCTCAAGGAGGCCGGGCTCGAGAACGTCGAGATGGACGCCGAGGGGAATGTCATGGGCCTGCGGCGTGGAAAGTCGGGTACGACCGCGCCGCTGCTCGCGGTGGCGGCGCATCTCGACACGGTGTTTCCGGCCGGGACGAATGTGACCGTGAAGCGCTCGGGCACGCGGCTCATGGCGCCTGGCATCGGTGATGACACGCGCGGCCTCGCGTTCCTGCTGGCGCTGATTCGTGCGCTGAACGAGGCAAAGGTCGAGACGGCCTCCGACATCCTCTTCGTCGGCAACGTGGGCGAGGAGGGGCCGGGCGACCTGCGCGGCGTGCGTTACCTGTTCACGAAGGGTCCGTGGAAAGATCGGATCAAACGCTTCATCACGGTCGACGGCGGCAATCTCGATCTGGTGGCCAACTCGGGCCTCGGGAGTCTGCGTTACCGGGTGACGTTCAAGGGGCCGGGCGGCCACAGCTGGGGTGCGTTCGGTGCGGTGAGTCCGGCCTTTGCGATGGGCGACGCGATCGCGCGGCTCGGTCGTCTGCAGGTGCCGAAGAGTCCGAAGGTGTCCTACAACGTCGGCGTGATCTCGGGTGGAACGTCGGTGAACTCGATCCCGTTCGAAACGACGATGGAGATCGACATGCGCGCGGTGTCGCCGACGGCGCTCAAGGATGTCGACGCCCAGTTCAAGGCAATCGTGGCCGAAGCGGTCTCGGCGGAGAACGCCGCGCGTTCCACCGCGAACGGCCGGATCACCGCCGACATCAAGCTGATCGGCGACCGGCCCTCGGGTACGACTTCGCCGGATACGCTGGAGTTGAAGCAGATCGCCGCGACGATGGGCGTGTATGACAAGGTGCCGGTCTGGGAGGTGAGCAGCACCGACGCCAACCTGCCGATCAGCCTCGGCATTCCGGCGTTTGCCATCGGGCGCAGTTCGGGCGGCAAGGGCGGGCGCGGGCACTCGCTGGACGAGTGGGTCGACGTCGAGAAGATTCAGGCCGTGAAGGATTTTGAACTGGCCGCGGCGTTGATCCTCAGCATCGCAGAGCTGCCGTAAGGCCGGCTCTGATACGCTGTCGCCCCATCATGCGATGATTGAAGCCCGCCAGCTTTCGAAGACCTTTCGCGACCGGAAGCGCGGGGTGATCGTGGCCGTGGACGACGTTTCGTTTTCGGTCGCACCGGGACAGATATACGGGCTGCTGGGAGCGAATGGTGCAGGCAAGACGACGACGCTCCGCCTGCTGGCGACGCTGCTCCAACCCACGGGTGGCGGTGCCACGGTGGCCGGCTTCGATGTCGTGACGCACTCGCAGCAGGTGCGCGCCAATGTCGGTTTCCTGGCGACGAGCACCGCGCTCTACGGCCGGCTGACGGCGCGCGAGACGCTGGCTTATTTCGGCCGGCTGAACGGAATCGGCGAACCGGAGATTGCGGAGCGCACCGCGCGGCTCGCGGACCAGTTGGGCATGCATGAGTTTCTCGACCGGCGCTGCGACACGTTTTCCACCGGCATGAAGCAGAAGACGTCCATTGCGCGGACGCTGATCCATGATCCGGCGGTAATGATCTTCGATGAACCGACGCTCGGCCTCGATATCATGGCCGCGCGGACGATCGTGAAATTCGTGCGCGAGTGCCGCGAGCGCGGGAAGACCGTCATCTATTCCACCCACATCATGAGCGAGGTGGAAAAACTCTGCGACGTGATCGGCATCATTCACGGCGGCCGTTTGCTCGCCGAGGGCACGCTCGAGAATCTGCGCAGCCGCTATCGGGAGCACGACCTCGAGGAAATCTTCGTGCAGGCCGTGGGCGGACCCGCGGCGCCGCTGTAAAACCGCCATGAGCCGCGCCAACGTTCTCACCATCTATCGCAAGGAACTGCGCGATCTGCTGCGCGATCGGCGGACGATTATTTCGATGATCGTCGTGCCGACGCTGGTGATCCCGCTGATCACCGCGGTCGTCGGCTTCATTTCATTCCGCGTGGTGCGGCAGGCACGGGCCACGGTGCCGACGGTGATGGTGGTGGGCGGCGTCGATTCGCCGCGCGCGCTGGCGGCGCTGGCCGCCGAGCAGCGAATCAAGACGCAGCCGGCGACGGACGACTGGCGTCAGCGCATCTCCGACAAGGTGGTTCGCGCGGCGGTGGAAATTCCGCCGGGCTTCGATGCTGCGCTTGAGCGCGGCGAGGCTGCGACGGTTCGAATCTACAACTACGAGGGCGAGATGCGGTCGGGTTTTGCGGTGAGCGAAGTGCGCCGTTTTTTCACCGAGTACCGCGATCGCGTCATCACCGCGCGGCTGCAGGGACACGGACTGCCGGCGACGTTGGTGAAGCCGTTTGACGTGCGCACGGAGAACGTCGCGCCGCCTGAAAAGGTCGGCGGCAATGTCATCGGGGGCGTCGTGCCCTACCTGGTGCTGCTCCTCTGTTTCACGGGCGCCATGTATCCGGCGATGGATCTCACCGCGGGGGAAAAGGAGCGCGGCACGATGGAGACGATCCTGTGCAGCCCGGTGTCGCGCCTCGATCTGGTGCTGGGAAAATTCTTCATGGTGCTGACAGCCTCGTTGGGCACCGTCGTATGCGCGCTGATTTCGATGGCGGTCACCTTCACGGTGGGCGGATCGGTGCTGGCGAAGATGCTCGGTGGCGGCGGTGCGAGCCGCGCGCTCGCGGAGCTGCCGTCGGTTAACCCCTGGGGCGTCGTGGCCGTGCTCGGCATGGTGCTGCCGATGGCGGTGTTGTTCTCGGCCGTATTGCTCACGATTTCGCTCTTCGCGAAAAGCTTCAAGGAGGCGCAGAGCTACGTCTCGCCGCTGATCGTTCTCATCATTCTCCCCGCCGTGGTGGGGATCCTGCCCGGAGTGGAGTTGAACGCCCAGCTGGCGCTCGTGCCCATTCTCAACGTTTCACTGGTGAGCAAGGAACTCGTGTCCGGAGTATGGCAGTGGCCGTACCTTGCGCTGATCTTCGGATCGTCGTGCGTCTATGCGGCCGCCGCGCTCGCGCTGGCGGTGCGGATGTTCAATCGCGAGGACGTCATCTTTCGCACGTAAAATCTTCACCAAACCGGGAGAATCCGTCCCTCCTGGGGGTAAAGCCGGGGTAAATTGCCCGGGCCCCTATAGCGCGGAGGAAAAGATCCGACTATGGTGGTGTTGTACCGCAACTCACCACCATCATGGACTCACCCGTCACCTTTCCCGTGCCCGAGCCTTCGTTGAAGATCGCACGTCCGTCCTCCGAGAAGTGGGCCGCCACGCTGGCGGAGGAACGGCTCCGTTTGCAGGAGGATCAGGAGGCATTGCGGGAACGGGAGGACAATCTCCGCGAATACGAGTCCCGTTTGCGTTCACTCCAGGCTGAGATTGAGGCTGGCCGAGTGCAGGCGCAGGCCCCGGCGCCGATGCCGATGAGCACGGGCACGCAGTCGCCCCTCACCACTTTGACCACCCGATCCACGCCGGCCCTCTTCCAACGTCCGTCGAGCCGGACTCCGTTTTCGGAAGATCCCGCGTTGCAGACGGCGTGGGAGAAGCTGCACCGTGCCCGCGAAATCCTCGAGGCCGAGCAGAAGAATCTGCGCGACGATCGCATCACCATGCGCGAGCACGAGCTGATGCTGAAACGCCGTGAAGAGGAGATTGCCGAACGCGAGGCCCGCCTGGCGGAACGCGAAGCCCTCTTCGTAACGGCCGCCGGTCCGGCGGTGGTGCCGCCGCCCGCTCCGGGCGGCTCGGCGGTTTCACGGTTCACGCGCGCGCCGTTCGACATGGCGCGATCAGTCTTTGGCGGACGCAAGTCCGGCTGACACTTGCGCTGCGAGGGGCAGCGCTTTTGGGGAACGGAAGCGGCGGTCGCAAGACCGCCGCTTTTCGTTGTGTAGTGCCGGCATGGAGACGCCAGCCCGTTGAACCCCGGCTGCGCGCGACGCAAAGAGTGGATACCATCCACCCGGGAAATCCCCCTGGGCCAAACGGCCCGGAAAAATCGGCTTGCTCCGCGCGCGGCCAGCTTACATCTCATCGGCCCGATGAACCTCGCATCCAACCGCTGTGCCGCCTCCGCCGTCGCCATGACGTCGGTTAAACGCGCACGCTGGCACGGGTCGGCTTGGCGACGATGGTTCTGCGCTGAATCTGCGCACCGCGGCTGACACAGACCGCACTTCACCACCGCCAAGCCCGACTCAACCGAGTCGGGCTTTTTGTTTTTCAACGAATTCATGCTCCACCTCCTCACCGCTTCCCTCGCTCTGTCCCTTTTCCTCCCATGCCCGCCCTAGCTCCCGCTCCCGCCCCACTCGTCCCGAGGGGGCCTGTCGCGGAGATCGATCTGCCCTCGGTCTCCTTTTTCGGTCGGTCGCTCGCCGAATACACCCGTTTCTTCGCGCTCGATCCCGTCGCGCTGAAAGGCCGGGACGTCCTCGATGTCGCGGCCGGCCCGTCGTCCTTCACCGCCGAGGCGTGCGCGCGAAAGATCAACGCGGTCGCGGTTGATCCACTGTACGGCAGCACCGCCGCCGAACTCGGCGCCCAGGTCGAGCGGGATTACGCGCAGATGTTTGCGCAGATGCGGGCAAAGCCCCGGCTGTTTCGCTTCAAGGCCTTCCCGTCACTGGACGCGGCCGAACTCGACCGGCGGGGCGCGGCACAGCGCTTCCTCGCCGATTACGAGACGCACTACATCCACAATCGGTACGTCGCCGGGTCGCTGCCGCAGCTGCCGTTCTTCGACGGTACCTTCGACCTCGTGCTGTGCGCGCATCTCCTCTTCACCTACGCGCGGCGGTTTGATTACGACTGGCACCTCGCCGCCTGCCGCGAGTTGGTGCGGGTGAGCGCGCAGGAAGTGCGGATCCACCCGTTGTGCGGAGCGGACGCCAAACCGTATCCCGCGCTCGCGCGGCTACGGCGGGAGTTGAAGGAGGCCGGCATCGCGAGCGAGGTGCGGGCGCTCGATTACGAATTCTTCGCGGGCGCACACTCCATGCTCGTGTTGCGGAGGGCCGGATCATGAGCGCTTCTCCCGGACTCGCCCGCACGCCGGAGCCACCGTACCATGCGGTGATTTTCACCTCGAAGCGCAGCCCGGTGGACGAGCGCACGTATGGCGTCGTCGCGCAGCGCATGGTCGACCTCGGCTCCCGTTACGCAGGGTTTCTCGGGATCGAAAGCGCTCGTGGGTCCGACGGCGTGGGCATCACCGTCAGCTACTGGCGCGACGAAGCGTCGATCCTCGCGTGGAAGCGCGACACCGAGCACGAAAAGGCGCAGCGTGGCGGGCGTGAGGCTTGGTACGACGCCTACGAAGTGCGCGTCGCCCGCGTCGAACGCGCGTACGGGTTTGCCCGCGAGCCGGCAACCTGAGACACTACGGCCATGTTCCCCCAGCACATCATCGCCCGGAAGCGCGACGGCCACGTCCTGAGCCGCGAAGAGATCGCGGCGTTCGTCCGCGGCGCCACGGACGGTTCGTGGGCGGACTACCAGCTCACGGCCCTGTTGATGGCGATCTTCCTGCGTGGCATGACGCCGGAGGAAACGGCGGACTACACCGACGCGATGATGCGCTCGGGCGTCGTGGCGGACTTGTCGAACGTCCCTGGCATCAAGGTCGACAAGCACTCCACCGGCGGCGTCGGCGACAAGATCTCCATTCCGCTCGCCCCCATGGTCGTGGCCTGCGGCGTGCCCGTGCCGATGATCAGCGGGCGCGGTCTCGGCCACTCGGGCGGCACGCTCGACAAACTCGAGTCGATCCCGGGGTTCCGCACTGATCTTTCGCTCGACGTCTATCGCGCGCAAGTCGCGCGCATCGGCTGTGCGCTCATTGGCCAGACGAAGGATCTGGCACCGTCCGACAAGAAACTCTACGCGCTACGCGACGTGACTGCGACGGTGGAGTGCATTCCGCTGATTTGCGGATCCATCCTGTCGAAGAAGCTGGCTGAGGGCATCGACGCTTTGGTGCTCGATGTGAAGGTTGGTCGCGGCGCCTTCATGAAAACAAAGGAAGAGGCGCGTCGTCTCGCCGAGGCGCTCGTGCGGGTCGGCCAGGCCGGCGGGAAAAAGGTGCGCGCGCTCCTCACCGCGATGGATCAGCCGCTCGGACGCACAGTCGGCAACGCCCTCGAAGTCGCCGAGTCCATCGACTGCCTGCGCGGTCATGGACCGGCGGATACAATGGAAGTCACGTACGCTCTCGGAGCGCACATGCTGGTGCTCGCCGGCGTGTCGAAGGACGAGGCCTCGGCCCGCGCGCAACTGGAGCGCGTGGTGTCCAACGGCGCGGCCCTCACGAAGTTTCGCGAGATTGTCGCGGCGCAGGGCGGTGATGTCCGCAGCATCGATGATCCGACCCGGCTCCCGCAGGCCACGCTCCAACGTCCGCTGCCGGCGCCGCGGGGCGGCGTGGTCGTCGATGTCGATGCGATGGGCGTGGCGCTCGCCGCACTGCGGCTGGGCGCCGGGCGCGCCAAGGCCGACGACACGATCGATCCAGGCGTGGGCGTCAGCGCCCTGAAGAAAATCGGCGAGAAGGTGACGTCCGGCGAACCGCTGTGCGTGATCCACGCGAGCAACGAGCCGGCCCTGGCGGAAGCACGGGCCATGCTGGAAAAAGCGATTCGCGTGGGCGACACCGCGCCGGCCGCGACGCCGCTCATTCACGAAGTGCTCGTCTGAGGATCCCGCAGAGGGAAAGACCGTCACAACGAAAATGAAACCGCGGTGCGGCCAGATGGTCGGTTGGATCTTGGGGCTGGCGTGGGCGTTCGTGATCAGCGGCTGCGGCCCGGGCGATCCGCTGGCGGCCCGCGTCGAGGCGGAGAATCCCGAGGCGCTGGCCTCGTGGCGAAAGCGCGCCGAACTGCGTGCGCCCGGGCCGGCGTGGCCCGAGTTGGCGGAGATGCTGCGTGAACTGCGGCTCGCCAGTTCCGTGGGGCGCGACGAGCCGGCGGCGGACGGCGCCGTGTGCGAACGGATCCGGGGGAAAACGCTGCGCGCGGTGTTGATCCTGGGACACGAGGCGCGGCTGGTGCGACTGCGGAAGGAAGGGACCGAATTGCTGGAGGTGGCGCAGGCGAACGGCCTGTTGGTGACCAAGCCCGATGACGCGAAGTCAGCCGCCTACCTCGCCGAATTTCGCGTGCGACAGGCCGGCCGACTCAAGACCCTCGAAACGCAGATTGCCGCGGCGGAAGCCCGGATTCGTCAGCTCGGGGGAAAGATTCCCGCCGCCTCGCGCGGTGCGCTCGATCCGACGCCACCGACGCTGACGCGCGATCAGGCGAAGAAGGAAATCATGGAGCTGATTGCCGCAGGTCGCAGCGGCCTGGTGAACAAGTACGGGGCGCAGCCGGTGGACTTTGATCATGACGGGCTCCGGCTCACGGGCGACCAACGCACCGAATTTCTGGCCCGCCGCACGGAGCTGCGTGACACCCCGGAGGGCGTCGTGGCGGTGCGAATCCAGAATCGCTGGTGGCTTTACGAGGGCCCGCGCGCTGCGCCTGCCTGGCCGGCGGCGGTGCGTGCCGCACTGACGGCCGATGACCTCGCGTTGTTCGAACAGGCCTGGTTCGACTTGCAGGCCGAACGCTGGGCCCGGCAGCAGGCGGCGGAGAAACTCGAGTAGCCGCGTGGCCCGCGCGAAGGCGGGCGTCGCCGGCGCGGCCCAGGCGTTTGTGATGTCGGGCCGCTTCACGCCGCGCTTCGACTCCGAGCCCGGATTCCACCCTTGCCCGCGGCGCGGTCGCATCGAATAAAGCGCCATGCCCCCGGTGACTTTTCGTGCGCGATCGTTTCGTCTCATGGCCTGCCTGCTCGCTTTCGCCGCGCTGCGGGCTGCGAGTCTCGCGGCTGACCGGCCGAATGTGGTGTTCATCATCGGCGACGACATCAGCTGGGATGACATCGGTTGCTACGGCAATCCCGCCGCCCGCACGCCGCACATCGATCAGCTCGCCCGCAACGGCGCTCGTTTCACCCAGGCCTATCTCACCGCGAGCAGCTGCAGCCCGAGCCGGTGCAGCATCGCGACCGGACGCTATCCGCACAACAACGGCGCCGCCTCGGAACTGCACCGTCCCATCGCGTGGCACCTCCCGCGGTTCTCGGGCTTTCTCCGCACCGCCGGTTATCACACCGCGTTGTCGGGCAAGGATCACATGCCCCAGGACAAGACGCCTGCGGGCGAGACACCTCCACCGGTGCGGTTCGATGTTATCGACGACGGCCAGGTCCCGGGTAATCACGGGGGCCACGGGCGCTGGGAGGAGCACCTGCGCAACCGGCCGCGGGACCGGCCATTCTTTTTCTGGTTTGCGTCCCTGGACGCCCACCGGGCCTGGGACGGCGACAATGAATGGGATGCTGCCGCCTACGGACCGAAACACGACCCGGCGGCGGTGCGCGTGCCGCCGTTTCTTGTCGATGACGCCGCCACGCGGCGCGATCTCGCGTCGCACGCCAATGAAGTCACGCGGCTCGATCACTTCGTCGGCCGGGTCGTCGCCGAGCTCGAGCGTCAGGGCGTGCTGGGCAACACCCTGATCGTCGTGACGGCGGACAACGGCCGGCCGTTTCCGCGGGCGAAGACCCGGCTGCACGACAGCGGCATGCGGGCGCCGCTGGTCGCGCACTGGCCCGATGGCATCCAGAAACCGGGTACGGCGCGGGCCGGCCTCGTGAGCAGCCTCGACCTCGCCCCGACGTTTCTCGACGTGGCCGGCGTGCCGATCCCGGCGACGTTCCAGGGCGTGAGCCTGCGACCGCTGTTCAACCGGCCGGAGGCCGAGGTGAGGCGGTATGCGTTTTCCGAGCACAACTGGCATGACTATGCGGCGAACGCCCGCTCGGTCCGCGACGGTCGTTTTCTCTACCTGCTCAACCTCCAGCCCGCCGAAGCGTGGCAGGGGCCGGCCGACTCGGTTCGTTCGCCGTCGCACGCGAGCCTGCAGGCGGCAGCATCGGCGCAGCGGCTGACGGTTCCGCAGCAGGACGTCTTTCTCGCCCCGCGGCCCACCGAGGAACTGTATCTCGTGGCCGACGATCCTGAGCAGTTGAACAATCTCGCGGGCGATCCGCGCCACGCGGAGACACTGCAGCGGCTGCGCGGCTTGATGACGCAGTGGCGGGAGGAAACCGGTGATAGCGTGCCCGCCGATCCGTCACGCGATGGATTCGATCGCAAAACGGGCGAGCGGCTGACGGCGGTCCGCAACACCACCTACCATCGCACGCCGGCAGGCGCGGATCGGCAGGCGGATCGCATCAACCGGCCAGGTCCGCGCTGAACGCGTCAGGTCCGGGTCGCCGTCGGCCCGCCGGCATCAGAGTCCGAGCGCGCTGAAAACGCGGTAGTAGATCCAGTGCCCAAAATCGTTCGGATGATTGATGTTGTTCGCGAGGAGATCCTCGGGGCGCTTGCGCGCGGCCATCGACTGCCAGTGGTTGAACACGTCGGCATAGGCGCAGCCGGTGTCGTTTGCGACGCGCCCGGTGGCGGCGGCGTACTCGGCCATGCGCTGAGTTCCATGCGTCCATTTGGGGTTGGGCGGAAAGGTGGAGAACAGCACGATCTCAGCCGTCGTTGATGCCCGGATACGCGCGACCAGATCTCGCAGGTTGCGCTCGAAGTCGGGGAGCGGGACGCCGCGCCGGTTGTGATCGTTCATCCCGAAACCGATCAGCACGAGGTCGGGTTTGGCGTCGAGGACCTTGGCCTGCAGGCGCTGCAGGCCGCGCACCGTGGTGTCGCCGCCCGTGGCGCCGTTGATCGCGTTGAGGCGCGCCGACGGATACTTCGCCTTGAGATCGTCGGTCCAGCGCTGCCAGAAGATGAGATCGGGCGTCGAGGCCTCGCCGCCGTTCGTGATGCTGTCACCGAACGCAACGATCGTGAGCGCTCCGCCCGCGGCCAGTCGGGCGCGAGTGGCCTGCAGCCGGTGGACCTGCGTGGGTTGCACGGGCCAGGTGACCGCACTCTCCAGCGGGTAGTCGGCGAAGGCGAAGAACGCCTTGTTGCCGTAGCCGGGAAACTTCGTGTGGTCGAAATCGCTCTGGCCGTGCAGGACATTGGTGCGGAAGTCCGGCAGGCGCGATCCTGGCAGCCGGGTGAGCGTGCCGCGCGCGGCGTCGAAGCGATAGTCGCGGCCCTCTTCGTACACGATGGTGGCAGGCCCGGGTGCATACGTGCTGCGGAGGTGCAAGGGCCCGCCGATGGCAGGCGGAAATGCCAGGGTGGAGGGTTCGTCGCCGATGAACACCATCGACTCGCCGGTCTGGCGGGTGAGCCGATGGGAGGGCGCCGTGGCGCAGCCGGCGAGGAACAGGCCGCAGGCAAGGACGGCCAACGCGAGGGAAATAAGGGGAGGTCGCATGGGGTGGCGGGGGCGATCACCGGACAGGAACGCGGCCAAGACAAGACACGGTTGCGCTCGCGGCGGTGTTGCGGCGGAGTGGGCGGGCGGACGGCTTGACCCGTCGGTCAGGCCCGGTATCCGCAGTCCACTTACCTCTGCATGCTTCCGCCGCTACGTTTCCTTCGGGCCTTTGCGCTTTGCCTCGTCTTGCCGGTCGTTGCTGCGTTGGCCGCGTCCGCCGGGCGCGTCATTCCAGCCGGCGCGTTGATCGTCAATGAGGACAACAGCCACTTCTTCGGCTCGCGTCCGGCGGAGGAGATGACGCGCGCCCAGTTGATCGCGTGGATGGATCAGTACGCGGGCACCGCGGTCACGCATCTCTTCCTCAGTCCCAATTCCATGCGCGCGAGCTTCCGCAGCCGGACGCGCGAGGCGATCTGGGATCCGGTGAGCGGCGTCGCGCCGAAGGGATTGTGGCCGGAGAACGCGAAGCGGCTGCACGACGCCGGCCTCGATCCGTACGCCGTGTGGATCGCGCGCGCGCGGGAGCGCGGGCTGTCGCCCTGGCTCTCGATGCGGATGAACGACGTGCACTCCGTCGATGCACCCGACAGCTTCATGCACTCCGAGTTCTGGCGGTCGCATCCGGAGCTGCGGCGCGTGCCGGGCGGCCCGATTCAGCCGTGGACGAATCACGCGCTCAACTACGCGCACGCCGCCGTGCGGGCGCATCACGCCGCGTTCCTGCAGGAACTGTTCGAACGTTACGACCCCGACGGCATCGAGCTCGATTGGATGCGGTTTCCGCTCCACCTCACGCCCGGCCGCGAACGCGAGGAGGCGCCGTTGCTTGACGCCTTCGTGCGCGACGCGCGCCGGCTTGCCGATGAGTGGGGCCGCCGGCGCGGTCATCCGATTCGCCTCGGCGTGCGCGTCACGGCACATCCCGACGCCGCGGCCGGACTCGGTCTCGATGCGGTGCGTTGGGCGCGCGAGGGCTGGATCGATCTCATCGTTCCATGTCCCTTCTGGCGCACGTCGGACTTCGACATTCCCCTCGAGGTATGGCGCGAACGCCTCGGGCCGGCCGCCGCGACGGTCGCAGTCGTTCCCGGCTTCGAACACAATCTGCGCGCGTGGCTGAGCGGCGTGACCGGACCCAATGATCTCGCGACGCTGCGCGGATTCGCGGCGGGGGCGCAGCACCGCGGTGCCGAGAGCCTCTATCTCTTCAACTGGATGGACAGCCAGACGCGGCCCGTGTCGGCCGAGGATTACGCTGAACTGCTCCGAACCGGCCTTAAACCGGCGGCCGTGGCTGGACGTTTCCAGCGTTATCCCGTCACGTACCGCGACACGGTGCCCCCGGGATTCCCGGACGGTACCCAATTGCCGGTCGAGCTCGGCCGTGACGCGACGTTTCGCGTGTATGCAGGATCTCATGACGCCCCGGGCGCGGTCGGCGTGGCCATTGGCCTGGCGGAGCGAACGGGCGTGGCAGCGGCGACGATCGCAGTCACATTGAATGATCGCCCGCTGCAGGCCGGTGCCGATCTCCCGCAGCCCAAGTCCTTCGGCGGTTCCGCGCGCGTGCTCACGTTCACCGGATCACCGGCCGACGTGCGGGCGGGTTACAACACGATCGCCGTGCGCGCGGGAGCGGGCGCCGGCGCGCAGCAGATTGTCTGGGTCGAACTGCGGCTGAACGAGCCGCAGGGGGGCACGCGGTGAGCGCGCTTGATGTTTCCTTGTACTGCCCGTGGGACCGTACTTCCCCTGGGACCGCGACCGCCCCCGGTCGCCTAGGTTACGGAGCGACCGGGGGCGGTCGCGGTCCCAGTTTCATCCAAGCCCAATCTACGCTGCCCCATGAAAGTTGTCTTCACCGTCGTTTCCTTGCTCCTCTGCAGTGCGCTGTCTGCTGAACAGGTCGGGCCGTGGGATCTCACGGCGCTCAAGGCCAACGTGCCCGCGGTGACGTGGCTGCAGCGGGATCAGCCGATCCAGGCGCTGACGTACGCGGGCGAAGTGTACCAGGGGCGGCCGACCGAAGTGTTCGCGTTCTATGCCTCGCCGGTCACGCTGGGTACGGCCAAACCCGGCACGAAATTTCCCGGCATTGTCCTGATTCACGGCGGCGGTGGGACCGCGTTTGCGGACTGGGTGCACTTGTGGGCGAAACGCGGATACGCCGCCATCGCGATGGACTTGAGCGGGTCTCGGCCCGTCGATCCCGAATTCGATGCCAGCGGTAACGCAAAGGGCAATGCGCACAAGGCCGGCACGCGCACGCGTCTGCCCAACGGCGGGCCGAATCAGGGGCACCCGGAAAAATTCGATTCGATTGGGGGTGACACCAGCGATGACTGGCCGTTTCACGCCGCGGCGAGCGTGATTCGCGCGCACACGTTGCTCCGCAGTTTCCCGGAGGTGGATGCGGACCGCACCGCGGTGACCGGGATCAGCTGGGGCGGTTACACGACCTGCCTCGTGGCTTCGCTGGACGATCGCTTCAAAGCGGCGGTGCCGGTGTATGGCTGTGGTTTCCTGCACGAGGGCGAATCGGTGCAGAAGCCCAGCATCGACAAGCTTGGCGAGCGGAGCGCCGCCTGGGTGAAGGCGTACGATCCCGGCAGCCTTCTGCCGCGCTGTCGCGTGCCGATCTTTTTCGTCAATGGCACGAACGACATTCACTACGTCCTCGACAGCTACATGAAGAGTTTTGCGGTGGTGCCCGGCGAAAAGCAGCTGCGCATCGAGGTGAAGATGCCGCACGGTCATCCCGCCGGCTGGGCACCGAAGGAGATTGGGCTCTTCATCGACTCCAAGTGTCTCGGCACGCCGCCGCTCCCAGTGCCGGGCCTGCCGGCGATCCGCGGTGAATCGGTCGTGGTCACGTGTGAGGCGGCGACCACGCTGAAATCGGCGCAGCTTCACTTCACCACCGACACCGGGCTCCGTTCCCAACGGAAGTGGACGTCGGTGCCGGCGACGATCGCCGGAAAAGTCATCACCGCGCCGAAACCGCCGGCCGCTGCGAACACGTGGTACGTGAGTGTCGTCGACGAGCGTGACGCCATGGTCAGCACGCCGGTGCAGTTTGCGCCGTAACGAGCGGACTGCGGTCGGTCCAACTTCGGCCGCGGAGTCATCCGTGCAGGATCGAATATGACCGAGGGGCAGTGTGTTCGAGGGGACGTCGGTCCACTCGCTGGCGCTCGTAGCCACGGCGCCAGGGCCGGAACGGAGTCGGCGTTTCGCCTTACGGCTTCTCCATCTCCGTCAGCTTCGTCGCGGCGTCTTCCCACTCGGCGGTGGCCGTGTTGATCTGATCGACGATCGTGCTCAGCTCGCGGTTGAGATGATGGAATTTCCCCTTGTCGGCGTAGGTCTCGGGAGCCTCGAGGTCCGCGGTGATCTCGGCCTGCTTGGTTTCCAATTCCACGACCTTTTTTTCAAGCTGCCCGACGTGTTCGCGGAATTTCCGAATTTCATTCGGGCTGGGCTTCGCCGTCTTCGACGGCGATTTGAGATTTGAAATCTGAGATTTGAGATTGGCCGGTGCCTGCACCGGCCGGGCGTCGGTGAATCCGGCGGTGAGCGCGGCGCGCGCGTCGCTGGCCTTCGACTTCTCGAGGTAGTAGTCGTAGTTGCCGGCGTACGGCGTGAGTCGGCCGCTGTGCACGTGCAACACCGTCGCATCGAGTGCGCGGATGAAATGCACGTCATGGCTGATGAAGATCAGCGTGCCCTCGTAGGCCTTGAGCGCGCCGATCAGCGAGTCGATCGACTGGATGTCCAGATGGGTCGTCGGCTCGTCCATCAGGAGGAGATTCGGCGGCTTCACGAGGATGCGGGCGAGTGCGAGACGCGATTTCTCGCCGCCCGACAGCACGCCGACCGGCTTGTGCACGTCGTCCTTGCGGAAGAGAAACGCGCCCAGAATCGCGCGGGCCTGCTGCTCGGTGAGCTGGTTCTCGTTCGTGCGCAGCTCCATCACGTTCTCGAATACCGTCGCGTCGGCGTGGAGATTATCGAGTCGGTTCTGCGCGAAGTAACCGGGTACCACATTGGTGCCGAGCTCCACCGAGCCGCCCTGGATCGGAAGCACGCCGGCGAGGATTTTGAGGAGCGTCGACTTGCCGGCGCCGTTCGGGCCGACGAGCACGATTCGCTGGCCGCGCTCGGCGGTGAAGTTGAGATCCTTGTACACGACGTGCTCGCCGTAGGCCTGGCGCACGTGCTCGAGCTCGATTACCTTCAGCGCGGAACGGGGCGGCTGCGGGAACTTGAAATTGATCCGCTTCAGTTCCTCGGTGGGTTCCTCGACGGCGACGGCTTCGAGGCGTTCGATTTGCTTCTCCTTCGATTTCGCGCGCGAGGCCATCGAGGCCTTGGCGCCGAAGCGATCGACGAATTTCTGCAGATGGGCGATTTCGCGCTGCTGGTTCTTGAATGCCGCTGCCTGCTGGGCTTTGCGGGCTTCCTTTTCGTTCAGGAAATTGTCGTAGTTGCCGTGGTAGTAATGGAGCGTGCCGGCGCGGAGCTCGAGCATGCCGGTGCAGAGGGCGTTGAGAAAGGCGCGATCGTGCGAGATGACGACGAGGCCGCCGGGATAGCGCGTGAGATAGTCCTGAAACCAGAGCAGCGCCTCGAGATCGAGGTGGTTGGTGGGCTCGTCGAGGAGCAGCAGCGCCGGTTCGGCCACGAGCAGGCGCGCGAGATGCGCCCGCATCACCCAGCCGCCGGAAAACGTCTTCGCCAGCTTCACGGCGTCGCCTTCCTTGAACCCGAGGCCCGCGAGAATCTTTTTTGCGCGCGGCTCGAGCGTGTAGTCGATGTCGTAGTCGTCGTCGGTCGGCTCGAGCTTCTTGCCGCTCGTGGCGATGTGCAGGATCGTCTCGTCGCCCGCAGGCGCGCTTTCCTGCGGGAGGAAGCCGAAGTCCGCGCCGCGCTCCCATTCGATCGTACCGGTGTCCGGCTTCTCCTCGCCGAGAATCAGATTGAACAGCGTCGACTTGCCCGCGCCGTTCGGGCCGACGAGCCCGAGGCGATCCGTGCGCGCGATGAAGATCGAAACGTCGGAAAACAGTTCGCGGGTACCGTAGGACTTGGAAACGTCGGCGATCGTGAGCATCGGAACCGGACAACAGACCGGGAGCGGGGGAGATCGTCAATCTCGCGGTTTATTTGCTTTGGCGACGGCCGACGTTCAAAAGCGGAGAACGGAGGTTCGAAACCGGAGATCCAAAACCGGAAACCGGAAACCGGAGAATCAAAACCGGAGACCGGAGACCGGAAACAGGAGACTGGTAAGCAAGTGAAGTTGTAATTCGAGGCGTGAGTCGGTCAGCCCTCGCCGACTTCCCTTATCGGGCGGCTGTCAGGGCGATGCAGCCGCCGACGGCGAGGATGCCGCCGAGAATGGCCCGGCGCGGCGGGCGGTCGCCCTCGAGCCAGAAAGCGATCGGAATGGAGAGAAGCGGGGCGGTCGCGGCGATGGGCAGGACGAGCCCGCTGGGCGTTGTGGCGAGCGCCCACTGATAACAGCCCACGCCCAGCACCGGGCCGGCGAGGCCGTTGGCCAGCATCCAGCCCCAGGCGCGCGTCCGGCTTCGCGGTACGATCGTGGCGTCGTCGTTGGCCGCCTTGAGCGACGATTCCGCCGGCAGGCCCGCGGCACTCCGGCTGACCAGGCGCAGCACCACGAACCACACGATCACGAAGGCGAGCCCGGCGAGAATGCGTTGGTAGGCCGCCGTCAGGCCGAAGGTGGCGGTGTTGGCCACTTCGCCGGCCGCGGTCGCGACATTCACGCCCTTGCGGCTGACGAGGGCGCCGAAGCCCTGACCGCACGCGGCGATCACGCCAAAGAGAAAGCCCAGCGGCTGCACCTTGACCCGCGGCGGACTTGATTTGCTCGGCGTGATCGCGATCGCCACGCCCGCGAGGATGAGCGCGCCCCACGCCATCTGCACCGCGGTCAGCCGCGTGCCGAGCCAGAGCCATTCGCCCAACGCGGCCAGCGGCGCGGCGAGACATTGCGTCATGAGCACCGTCAATCGCGATCCCAGCAGCGGCAGCGCGGCGTAGACGCCGAGATCGCCGAGGCCCATGCCGATGACGCCGCTCGCGAGGAACCAGCCCACGCTCGCGCTGGTGAAGCCGTGGCCGAGCGTGTGCGCGAAGAGCCCGAGCAGGACGGCGGCGACGATCAGCCGCCCGAGGTTCGCGCGCAGCGGCCCGAAGTCGCGCACGCTGTGGCTGGCGCAGGTGGCGTTGAGGGCGAAGAAGCAGGCGGCGAGAAACGAGGCGAACACGGCCACGCAGGCTCGAACGCGCGCGCAGATCACGCGAAGGTTTTTTGTGGCGTTGCGTTTCAGCCGCGCTCTATTTCAGCGCCTACACATGAAAGCGAAACGTCAGACGAAACGCCCCGAGGACATCAACGCCGCGCTCGCCGCCAAGAAGGGGCCGATCTCGAAGTTCATTGCCACAAACTACCGCCACTTCAATGCGGCCGCGCTGCTCGATGCGGCCAAGGGTTACGAAACCCACCTCGGCTACGGCGGAAAAATGCTCGTCACGCTCGCGGGCGCGATGTCCACCGCGGAACTCGGCATCTCGCTGGCCGAGATGATTCGTCAGGACAAAGTCCACGCCATCGTCTGCACCGGCGCCAATCTCGAGGAGGACATCTTCAATCTCGTCGCGCACGATTACTACGAGCGCGTGCCGCAGTACCGCCACCTCACCGCCGAGGACGAGGTGAAGCTCCTCGACCGGCACATGAATCGTGTGACCGACACCTGCATTCCCGAGATGGAAGCGATGCGCCGCATCGAATCCGTTGTGCTCGAGGAGTGGGTGAAGGCCGACCAAGCCGGCGAGCGCTATTTCCCGCACGAGTTCATGTACAAGATTCTGCGCGGCGGTAAGCTGAAGAAGAGCTACCAGATCGATCCGAAGAACTCGTGGATGCTCGCGGCGTGCGAGAAGAACCTGCCGATGATCGTGCCGGGCTGGGAGGACGCGACGCTGGGCAACATGTACGCGGGCCACGTGATCAGCGGCGACGTGATGAACGTCCACACCGTGCGCACCGGCATCGAGTACATGATGACGCTCGCCGAGTGGTACACGAAGTCCGCGAAGAAGCTCCGCAACGGCGAGGGCTCGATCGGCTTCTTCCAGATTGGCGGCGGCATCGCGGGTGATTTTCCGATCTGCGTCGTGCCGATGCTGCACCAGGATTTGCAGCGCACCGGCGTGCCGCTCTGGGGTTACTTCGCGCAGATCAGCGACTCCACCACGAGCTACGGCAGCTACTCCGGCGCCGTCCCGAACGAGAAGATCACCTGGGGCAAGCTCGCGGGCTCCACGCCGAAGTTCATCGTCGAGAGCGACGCGACGATCGTGGCGCCGTTGATCTTCAACTGGGTGCTCGGAAAGTAAGGCGGGGCCGGATTGTCGGGGAACGCGACGCGCGGCGGCCAAACGGCGCCGCGCTTTGTCTTCGTGTGTTTCCTGCGTTTCGTGTTTTCTCATCCGCCATGCCCAACGCGCTCGCGTCCGAAAAATCGCCCTACCTGCTCCAGCACGCCGACAATCCGGTGCACTGGCTGCCGTGGGGCGACGCGGCGTTCGCCCGCGCCCGGGCGGAGCAGAAGCCGATCTTCCTCAGCGTCGGCTATTCGACCTGCCACTGGTGTCATGTGATGGCGCACGAGTCGTTCGAAAACGACGCCATCGCCGCGATCCTCAACGAGCACTTCGTCGCAATCAAAGTGGACCGCGAGGAGCGGCCCGACGTCGACAAGGTCTACATGGCCTACGTGCAGGCGATGACCGGCCACGGCGGCTGGCCGTTGAGCGCGTGGCTGACGCCCGATCTGAAACCGTTTTACGGCGGCACGTACTTTCCGCCGGACGATCGGCAGGGTCGCGCCGGCTTTCCGGCCATCCTGCAGGCGATCGCCCGTGGCTGGCGCGACGAGCGGGAGAAACTCGTGGCCGAAGGCGAGCGCGCGCTCGGTGCGCTTACGGATTATTACGCCGGCAACCGCGGGTCGGAAGGCGACGCGACGCCAGGCAGCAAAGGAGAGAAGACGCTGGTCGAGGCGGCGGGGACGGCGTTCGAGAAGGGCTTCGAGCATTTCTACGAGAGTTTCGATCCCGAGCACGGCGGCTTTGGCGGCGCGCCGAAGTTTCCGCGCGCGGCGAATCTGAACTTCCTGTTTCGCGTTGCGGCGCTGCAGGGCGTGACGAGCGAGATGGGCGCCGAGGCGGTGCGGCTCGCGAGTGCGACGCTGCGCGCGATGGCGCGCGGCGGCATCCACGATCACATCGGCGGCGGCTATCACCGTTACTCCGTCGACGAGTCGTGGCTCGTGCCGCACTTCGAGAAAATGCTCTACGATCAGGCGCAGATCGCGATCAACTGTCTCGAGGCGCGGCAGGCGACCGGTGACGAGCGTTTCGCGTGGATGGCACGCGACATCTTCGACTACGTCGCGCGCGATCTCACGAGCCCGGAAGGCGGCTTCTACACCGCGGAGGATGCGGACAGCCCGGTCTTCGGCGAGGCGGCGGCGGCTCACGCCGCGGGCGCGCACGCGCAGGCCGAGGGCGCGTTTTATGTGTGGACGCAGGCGGAGTTGCGCGCCGCGCTGCATCCGGAATCCGGAGACGCGGCAGCGGCGCGTGCGGCCGCGAGCGATCTTGCGGTGTTTTTCGAGGCGCATTTCGGCGTCGAGGCCGCGGGCAATGTCCCGGCCCAGTACGATCCGCACGGCGAGTTGCGCGGGAAGAACATTCTCGTGCAGCGGCGGTCGCTGGCCGAGTCGGCGCGCGCGGCTGCGTTGTCGCCGGACGAGGCGAACGACCGGCTGATCGCGGCCATGACGCGGTTGCGCGCGGTGCGGGCCCGACGGCCGCGACCGCTGCTCGACGACAAGATTCTCACGGCGAACAACGGCCTCATGATTTCCGCGCTCGCGAAGGCGGCGCAGGTGTTCGGGGCCGCGGGCGATGCGGCGGACGCCGCGCGCTGTCTGGCCGCGGCCACGCGCGCGGCGGAGTTCATCGAGCGCGAATTGCATGACGCGGCTTCGGGTGTGCTTTACCGCAGCTGGCGTCAGGGCCGCGGCGCGACCGAGGGCTTCGCCGAGGACTACGCGTTCCTCATCCAGGCCCTGCTCGATTTGTACGAGGCTTCGTTTGCGATTCGCTGGCTGCAATGGGCCGTGCGGTTGCAGGCGAAGATGGACGAGCGTTTCTGGGACGAGGCGCGTGGCGGCTATTTCAACTCGCCCGCGAACGATCCCAGCATCGTGTTGCGCCTGAAGGAAGACTACGACGGGGCGGAGCCGGCGCCGAGCAGCGTGGCGGCGCTGAACCTGCTGCGGCTGGGCGGGCTCTGGCACGACGCGACCTGGCGAGAGCGCGGCCGGAGAACCATCGAAGCGTTCCGCGCGCAGTGGAGCCGGTTGCCGCAGGCGATGCCGCAACTGGTGTGTGCGCTGGAGCTCGCACTCGAACCGCCGCGCCATGTGGTGATTGCGGGTGATCCGGCGGCGGCGGATTTTCGCGCGCTGGCGGCGGTCCTGCACGAGTCGATCGGTTATCGACGCAGCCTGCTCGCGGCGGACGGAGGTGCGGGTCAGGCGTGGCTGGCGGAGCGGGCACCGTGGCTCGCCGGCATGGACCCGGTCGGAGGGCGGGCCACTGCCTACGTGTGCGAGGAGTTTTCCTGTCAGGCTCCGGTGTCGACCCCTGAGGCCTTGCGGGCGATCCTGCGCTGATTTTCGCATTGTGGCGGACGCGCTTGCCCGCCCAAGTGAAGGTCCACTGAAAGCGCGCCTTGCCCACCGGTCCGTCCGGGCGGTCCGGCGCACTGCACTCCACCACTGATCCGCTGTGAAAATCCTGACTGTCGAAGACGATGCCGTTGCCCGTGCCATGCTGCGCCAGGCCTTGCGGCGTCTCGGCCATGAAGCCCTCGAGGCCAAGGATGGTGAGGCGGCGTGGGAGCTGTTGCAGGCCAACGAGGGTGTACGGGTCGTCGTCAGCGACTGGATGATGCCGAACAGTGACGGCCTGCAGCTCTGCCGGAAAATTCGCGGCCGGGTCGGCGCCGAGTACACGTATTTCATTCTGCTCACCGCGCGCGACGCGTCGGAGGACAACCAGAAGAGCGCGGCGGATGCCGGCGTGGACGATTTCCTGACCAAGCCGCTCGATCTGTCCGAGTTGTGGACGCGACTGCGGGTGGCCGAGCGTATCCTGCGTTACACGACGCAGGTCCGGCAGCTCGAGGAGATGCTGCCGATCTGCTCGTACTGCAAAAAAATCCGCGACGACCAGAACTACTGGCAGCAGATCGAGGGTTACATCGGCGAGCGCACCGGCAGTGATTTCAGTCACTCGATCTGCCCGGATTGCTACCAGAGCGTCGTCCTGCCGGAGATCCAGCAACTCAAGGCCGCTGCGGCCAAGCCCACTCCCTCCGTTGAACGACAGCATTAGACAGCTCGAGGAGAAGATCGCCTACCTCGAGCGGCACGTGACGGAGCAGGACAAGGCGATGTTCGAGCTGGGCGAGGAAATCGCCGTGCTGCGGCGCGAGATGAAGGCGCTGCGCGCGCGGAGTTCCGGCCAGCAGGCGTCGGACTCGGATTCGGGCGCCGGTGCGGAGGACGAACGTCCGCCGCATTATTGAGGCACGCGGGTTCCGTGTGGTTGGCGAGAACGTGGCGGGCCGATCTGAAATCTGAGATTTCATCCCAACCGCTCTTTGCCTTTGGACTTTAGCCGTGGCTACGAGCGCCAGCGAGTGGTCGTTCGGCCACTCGCTGGCGCTCGTAGCCACGATCAATCCCGAAGTCCAAAAGCAAGGAGCGATTGGTATCAGATCCAATCCTCACCGACTTTCGAAAGAGCGAAAGCCTGGGTTGCGGGCTTCGTCGGTCGCCTTCGTAGCGACGTTGCAGCAATGCGTCAGCCGGCAAAGCGCTTGCCGGCGAAAATTCAGAATCCCGCGGTCACTTCCTGCTGGTATCCAGGATCCAGGGACTGCGTGCCGAGGGCGGCGCACTCGACCTCGTCATTCTTGTAGAGCTTGAACTGCACGGCGCCGGTGGCGTCGTTCGTTTCCCAGCGCCACTTGCCGATCGAGACGAACTGCAGCGGCACGCCTTTTTCCCAGCTCAGGCCCGGGCCGTCGCCGCGGATGAAGAGCCGGTTGCCGATGCCAATGTACGCCGTTGCAATCAAGCGCGTGGCGCCGTCCGAAGTGAGCACGCGCTCCGCGGACCGCCCTGAGTCGGAGCCGTTGGCGTCGCCGAGATCCAAACCCAAGCCCGGCTCATCGTCCTCGATCCGCTTCGCCGGCCGCTTGCGCGCGACCTTCGCGAAGTCCGGTGCGTCGGCGGGCGCTTCGGCCGGCGGCCGTGGCAAGGTGGGAGCGGATCGGGAGGCAATGTGACCGGTGAACGGCTCGGCGGTCTCGGGCGCCACCGGCGTGATCTCGGGAATTTCCGTCACGGGTACGGGCGCCGGTTCGTCCACGACGACAGGTGAAGGTGCGGGTGCCATCGGGGCATCGGCCGGAGTCGTCGGAGCTGCCGGCGCTTCGGGTGACGGCGATGGCGGCGGTGGCGTTGCCACCACGTAGTCGGGTGCCTGGGCGTGAGCGACGTTCTCTTCGCGGCGGGGCTTGCGCGGACGTCTCGGAAGGGCGGGCGCGGTTTCAGCCGCGGCAGCCGCGGGTTCGGCATCGGTTGCCGCCGGCGCGTCGACGGGCGCTGCAGGCGTCACGGCGGGAGGTTCTGCCTCGACGGCGACGGCGGGCGGGAGAACGGCCGCGGGCGGCGGCGGTGCGCTGGGGATCGATCCGAGCCGGGCGCTGACGGCGTGCAGCACGCGGTCGACGATCACGCTCGACGCGGCCGCGATGCGGGCGTCGAAGTCGGCGAGCGCCGCGGTCCGGGCGGTCTCGATGGCGCGGGTGGCCTTGCCGCTGGCGTCGCCGAGCGTGCGGGCCGCTTCGACGCGGGCCTGCGTCAGCGCCTGTTCGGCGGCGACGGTGGCGTTGGTGATGGCGCTGGCCGTGCCGAGGGCGAGTTTGCCGACGGCCTCGTTGGCGGCCGTGAGATGCTGGTGGGTGGCGGCCTCGAGCTTGGTCCACTCGGCGGAGGACTTGGCGATGCGTTGGGCCACGGATTCGAGGCGCTCGCTTTCGGTGGTGCGGAGGGCGAGCAGTTCGCGCTCGAGTTCCTCCTTGTCGGCGTCGGTGGCGGCGGCCAGCTGCGCCTGAAACTCCGCGATCTTGTCCTGCAGCTTGTGGGGCAGATGCTCGGCCATCCGCAGGTTCTTCAACGCGAGTTCGGCGATTTCGTGCAGGCCGTTGGCGGCGATGCTGATTTGTTCGGCGGACGAATGGACCGTGCGGGCCAGGGCTTCGAGGGCGCGCTGGCGTTCATCGAGCGTCTCGTTTTTCCGGCGCTCGTAGAACGCCACGATCGGCACGAGGCCAACGAGGGCGCCGAGCGCGATGCAGATCACGATCCAGATGATCGCGTTGCCGGAGAGCGGCTGCGGGCTCAGCGTGGCGATGGCGAGGGCCGCGCCGATAAACGCGAGGTCGGTCGCGATGAAGATCCATGCTGGCAGCTTTGAGTACTGATCGGATGAATTCATGGGGCGTCCACCACCGTGGTGGCCGGTCGGGCGCGTCATCGCTGGAGCGACGGGGCGCGACAGGCCGGCGGCGCTCAGTTTGTGCGCCGCGCGGCGGTGAGGCTCAAGGGCAAAAGGCGGCGTGGCCGCGGCGCGAGCCGGCGCGCGTGATTCGGTGGTTGTGCGCGCGGGTGGATCGCGACAGACTCCGGATGCGCGATGAACTTCTCCGAATTCCTGCGCGTTGAGCGCGAAGGCTCCGACGGATCCCGCCACTTTGTGGTGCGCACGCATGCCCCCACGTTCACTTTGGAGCTCACGCCGGATGGCACGGCGCCCGACAAGATGGGCCGGGGCGTGATCAAACGCATCCAGGTTCCGAATTCGTGGGCCGGCGACTACACGAAGTATTCGAAGTACATCACCGCCGCGCAGGAGTTTTTCGAAAGATCATTCGCCGAGCCCGCGCCGAAGGCCGAGACCCGGCGGTTTCAGGGGTGAGGCGGTGGACGTGATTCGGAAGTGGCTGCCGCACGACATGAGTTGAGAGTTGAGGGCTGAGAGTTGAGCGATCGAGCCAGCGGACCGTTATTTCTCAATGCGGTCTCATGACACGTGCTGAGGTGCCTTGGTCCTGCTCTCAACTCTCAGCCCTCAACTCTCAACTTCTGCGCGCCCGCGCCGCCGCTCACACCCACCGCCGCCACACGACCGAGCAGAGCGAGAGCAGCAGGCCGACGCGCATCGCGCCTTCGAAGGTGAGGATGACCAGGACCCACTTGAAACGCGCGCCGCGGCGCAGCGAGAAACCGATCATCGAGATCAGGAGCAGACCGGCGGCGTTGATTCGCCCGGCCGGCACCGCGAGCAGCAGCAGCATCCAGCACCAGTAGCCCATCAGCAGCACGCTCCAGAAAAAGGCCGTGAGCTCGCCGAGTCCGAGCTGACGTGGATCCGCGCCGCGCTCGATCTGTTTGATGCCGAGATAGCGTTCGCTTAACACGAGCTGCCACACCTCGAAGACGAGGAAGAAGGGTGCCATGGCGATCAGCGCGAACACGGGCCGAGAAAAACCACGCACCGCCGGATGGCAACGCGGGCGTGCAACGGCGCACCCGCCTGTCGCGTCGGCACTCCAGCCGGAACGGCGGGCGCGAGCCGCGGCGGAGCGGAAGCGTGGGATCGTTTACGGGACTTCGTACACTTCCACCAGCGCGGTGCCGGTGGTGTTGCCGACGCCGCTGACCTGGACGGTGTAACTGCCCGGCGCGAGCGTCACGAGCACGGCGGCATCGCGTGAGGCGGCGGGCAATTGAAACGCGCCGACCTGGTTGAACGCCGCCGTCAGCGCAGCCGTGCCGCCCCAATCGTTGTTCTCGCCGATCCGCGTCTGGCCGGAGAAGAGCGTCAGCTGCGGATCGGCGACCACGCCCGGGACGTTGAACGGCGCGGCGCCGAGCGTCGGGCCGATGGCGCGGACAAGCACGGTCTTCGAAGCGGTGCCGCCCACGACGAAACCCGCGGTGAGGCCGGTGCCGATATTCTTCAGGACGGACACATTCACGAGGCGGGCGGTGGCGGCGGTGAAGGCCGCGGGCGGCGTGGCTTCGTAGAGTTCCGCGAGGACGGAGCCGCTGAGATTGCCGACCGGGGACACGATGACGGAGTTGTTGCCCGCGGCGATGGCGGTGGCGACGGCGGCGTCGCGAGACGTCGGGCCGGTGAACGCAAACGCCCCCACCGCGCTCATGGCGTTGGCGATGTCCGCGCCGCCGCCCCAGTTGTCGTTTTCACCGGTCTTGGCCGGGCCGGCGTAGAGTTCGAGCTTCGGATCGGAGAGGGCCGCGGATACGCCGAGAGGGACGAGGGACGGACCGGCGGCGCGGATCACCAGCGGCTTGGAGCCCGCGGTGCCGGCTCCGCCCACCACGTAACCCATGGTGAACGAGTCGGCGGCACCCGCGAGCGAGGTGAGAATCGAAAGGTTGATCAGCCGGCCGGCCGCGCCCGGGCTGACCGTGAGCGTGGCGGGTGCGCTCGTGACCGTGCCGCCCTCATTGAAGACGCGAACCGAGTAGCTGCCGGCGTTGGCCGGCGTGGCGGCGGCGATGGCGTACGTTGCGGCCGTGGCCCCAGGGATCGGCGTGTTGTTGAAACGCCACTCGTAGCTCAGGCCGGTGCTCGTGGCGGTGACTGCGAAGACGACGCTGCTGCCGGGAGCGACCGTGTGCGGCTGCGGACCCGCGACAATGGTCGGAGGGGCGGGAATCGTACTGATGTCGAGGCGGAACGCGCCGAAGCGGGTGCCGCCGCCGGCGAGGGCGCCGAACCCGACGATCTGACCGGCATCGTTGATCGCGGTCGCGGAGATGAGGCGGTCGAAACCCGTGGCGGCGAGATTCGTGACGAGCGTGTTGAGGTCGACCAGGCCGGTCGCCGCCGTATAAACGAAGGCGCGGCCCACGGCGTTCTGGCCCACGATCACGCCGGCGGAGTTGATGCCGGTGGCCGAGCTGCCGAAGGTGCCGGCACCGTTCGGATCGATGTCGATGACGTTGCCGCCGGTGAAGATGACGGCGTGGAGCTGGCGGTTGGTCGACTCGTTCGACTGGCCGACGACGACACCGGCCGCGTTGATGGCAAACGCGTAGCTGTTCGATCCGCCGGGCAGCGCACCGAGGTCGGTAAGCGTCCCGTTGGTGTAACTGAACGCGCGCCGGTTGGCGCCCTCGGCGTAGCCGACGACGACACCCGAGGCGTTGATCGCGGTCGCAATGGTCGTCGAGCCCGTGGCTGGCCCGATCGGTGTCACGACGCCCGCGGCGGAGCGGATAAAGGCGCGCGGAAATTGGTTTCCGACGACGGTGCCGGCGTCGTTGATCCCGACGGCCGTCGTGTTGACGCCGAGATCCGTCAGCGAACCATTGGCGACGATGAACCCGCGGAAGTCCGCATTCGGAAACGTCGTGTTCGTGCCGACGACGACGCCCGAGGCGTTGATGCCCAGGGCTTCATTGCGCGCGTTGTTGAGAGCGGGCAGCGCCGTCAGGGTGCTGCCGGAATAGATGAAGGCGCGGGCCGTTTGAAACGACGTGGCGTCGAATCCCACCACCGTTCCCGCGGCGTTGATGGCGTTGGCCTGGGTGGTCGAGCCGCCGAGGCTGCCGAGATTGGTGATCGTGTAACGAGTCTGCGCGTGCGCGCACGGCAGGCCGGCGAGAAATAGGGCGATGGGCAGACCCAGCGCGCGTTTGAAGTGCCGGGCCCGAGTGCCGAAATTTTTCACCGCGCAAGGACAGCGGATCGGTGTACCCGGGCAAACCTATTCGGGCCTAGTGGAACTACTCAGCTGGATTGGAGATGAAAGACGGGTGTGTCGCTGGATCCCCGACGTTTTGGCTTCCGGTCCATTGCGACCGAGGGCGGTCGCGGTCCCAGGAAATCGATCGGCCGCCGTCACTCCTGCATGAGCCAGGTGATTGACGCGGTCTCGAGTTCGGCAGCTGCTCCGTTGTACACCGCCAGCTGATTCGCCTTGCCCGCGGTGCGGTAGAGGTCGGAGACGAGCGCGGGTTCCTTGCCCTCGCCCGCGACCCACAACGGATGGGGTGCGCTCAACGCGAGCAGGCCCGGGACATCGAGGTACTTGGCGCCGCCCGGCAGGAAGCTCGGATCGCGATAGTCGAGCAGCTGGCCGAAACGGAAACCACCGGTCGTGACCACCGCGCGATCGATGGCCGCGCCGGCCACCGCGCGGGTGGCGGCCACGATGGGACCGGTGCGGCCGTAGCCGGCGACGGCGACCGAGGTCGGGTTCGGGTGCGACGGCACGCGCGCATTCCGCAGGAAAGCCACGAGGGTGAGCACGTCGTGCGTGCGTTGCGCGAAGAGCGCGTGGTTGTAGCCGAACGTGTAGCCGGCGAACTCGCGCGGGTTGGCGACCAGTCGCGTGTGCGTGAGCAGCTGGCCGTTCGCCAGAAACTCGCCCTGGAACAACAGGTCCGCGCCGAGCACCGTGACGCCGGCGTCGACCAGGCTGCGCACCGCGGGCCGCAACGCGCCGTCCGCGGTGTACAGCGCGGCCTTGCCGGCGTCGTCGAGCCAGACGATCGCGCGGCCGTTGGGCTTTTTCGGATACAGCCAGATCACCGGCAGCTCCTCGCGGTGGGTGGTGTTGCGCAGAGTGCCCGTGAGTTCGAGATAGCCGCCGCGATCCTGTTTGTCCTTGAGCTGCCACGTGACGTCGCCTGCCTCGGCGTAGGTGCGTCCGATCAGGACCTCCACGCCGCTGCCGGCAGTCTGACGAAAACGCTCCGGCGACGCCGCGCTGGCGCGCAGCTGACTCTCGGCGTCGGTCGTGAACCACTGGAGCAGGCTGCGCTCAAAGGCGGGCCCGGTCGCGGTCGGCGCGGGATGGCGCGCGTCCCAGACGCTCAGTTGCGCGCGCGACAGCGGCTCGAAGTCGCGTTCGATCACCGGCTCGGTGAAACCCAGTTTGAAATGCCGGTTCAGCCACGTGTAGAAGGCCGAGCGGGAAACCGCGTTGTAGTTGTGCGGAAAATGTTCGCCGCGGTGCAGCATGACGGCGTTCGGCGCGCCGAGGGCGGTGTAATGCTGTTTCAGCTCGGGAAACCCCTTCGTGGCCATTTCCTTCGTCCAGTCGTTCGCCGTCGTCATGCCCTGCGGCTTCGGCGCAAACAGCGCGGCAAACTCCACGTTGCCCGTGTTCACGCGCAGCAATGACGCGTTCTCGCACGTGCAGCCGCCCTGCATCGCGGTGCTGACCATCACGGCGGGAAACGACAGCTGCACGCGCGGATCGATCGCGGCCAGCAGCATCGTCTGCGTGCCGCCACCACTCGCGCCGGTGATCGCGGTGCGGTCCGGATCCACCTCGGGCAGGCTGAGCAGAAAATCCAGCGAACGGACCGCGTTCCACGTTTGCAGTCCCATGATGCTCTGCAGATTCGCCTCGGCCTGCGGGCTGTAGAGGCCCCACGCCGTCGTCGTGTTCATCTCGGGCCGCTGCTTCGCGAACCGGTGGACGACGGCCTCGGTGAATTGCAGCGAATCCGAGTCGCTCAGCATGTCCCATTGCCACACCACGCAGCCCATCCGCGCGAGCTGGACACACATCGATTGAAAGCGGCTGCGGCCGCCCTGTTCAAACCGCTCCTGGCCGGTCGCGATTTCCTGCCGCAGCTTCGCTTCGGTTTCCTCCGAGAGGCGTGCGTCCTTCCAGTGGCCGTGCGCGAACAGCACGCCGGGGACTTTGCCGGTGATGTTCTTGGGGCGGTAGAGATTGCCGGTGACGAAGAAGCCGGGCGCGCTCTCGAAATAGACTTTTTCGACGCTGTAGTCCGGCCGATCGATCCGGCCGTGGCTGACGACGTTGAGCGGCGTCTTCGTTGGCATCGGCCACAGGCCCTGTGAAACGAGAATCTGCCGGCGCACGTAATCGGCGCGCGGCGCCCACGCGGCCTTCGACGCGGCGGGCGTGAACGGAAAGTAACCGTTGAGATCCTTCGGCGCCTGCAGGCGAACGTCATCCGGCAGCACGCCGGACGCGAGGACCCGCGGCGCGGCGTTGACGGTAGGCGCGAGCAACGCGAGCAACAGCAGGGCGGACGGGGCGAGCGGGAACTGCGAAGACATCGGGAGTGGGAGGGTGAGGGGTAACCGGGGACGAACCTGACGCGGCGCAACCAGCGTTGGAAGCCACGCCGACGGCGTCGCAGATGTTCAGGCCGCGGCGCGCGGGGTCAATCTCCGGCGTCCAGGCGTTAAGCGGGCGACCCGCCGAAAAGTGCGCTGGATGCGCTCGCCGCCCGCGCAGAGTTTCGTTGAATCGGCGGACATGAAATGGACCACGACGTGGCGCGGTGCGATCGGCCTCGGATGTTTTCTGCTGGCCTGGCGGGGTGAAGCGCAGGAGCAGCAACGCCGGGATCTCGAGCTGATGCGGATTCTCAGTCCGACCAAGGAGCCGCGCGGTCGCATCAACGCCCTCGATGCCACGTGGGAGGCGTGGCAGAAGCGCACGGGCGCGCTGCCGCCGGATTTTGCCGCGATGCGATCGCAGCCGTTCCTGCCCGATCCGCTGGAAGGCGTGCGCACGCCCGCAGACTGGCCGGCGCGCCGCGCCGAGCTGAAGCGCGATCTCCAACAGTGGATCACCGGTCACATGCCGCCGGCACCGGGCAATGTGCGCGCGGTGGTGACGGGCGAGCGGCGCGACGGCGGTGCGCTCGTGCGCGACGTGCGGCTGGAGTTCGGGCCGGAACATCGCGGCATTCTCCACGTGCAGGTGATCATTCCGCCGGGAAAGGGGCCGTTCCCGGTGTTCCTCACGAATCACAACCGCTCGCGGCCCTGGGCGGCCACGGCGGTGGCGCGCGGCTACATCGGGTGCATCTACCGCGCGAGCGATCCGTATTACGGCGAGGAGGACGACTCCGACAAGTTCATCGAGCTGTATCCGGATTATGACTTCTCCTGTCTTGCGCGCTGGGCCTGGGCGGCGAGTCGCGCGATCGATTACCTCGTGACGCTCCCCGAGGTCGATGCCGCGAAGATCGGCATCACGGGCCACTCGCGCAACGGCAAGGCTGCGCTCACGGCCGCGGCGTACGACGAGCGGATCGGCGCGGTGGTGGCGTCGGGCGGCAACACCGGCGAGTCGAACCCCTGGCGTTACACTAGCGATCCCTTCGCGAACGAAACGATGGAACGGATCATCGAGGTGAACCCGCACTGGTTTTCGCTGCGGCTGCGCTTCTTCATCGGTCGCGAGGACAAGCTGCCGGTCGATCAGAACTCGATGTTTGCGCTGGTCGCGCCGCGCGGCGCGATGATGGCCTCGGCCTACACCGAGTCCGCCAACAGCGCGCTTGGCTTCGAGCAGAACTACCGTTCGGTGCGGCGCGTCTACGATTTTCTCGGCGCGCCGGCGCACCACCTGTCGCTTCATCTGCGCCAGGGCCTGCACGGCACCAGCTCGGGCGACATCGAAGGCTACGTGGATTTTTTCGATCGCGTGTTCGGCCGCAGCGCGCGCCCGGTGCCGCAGACGTTCATCCTCGGCTACACCTTTGAAGAGTGGAAAAAAATCTCGCGCGAAACGAAGGGCGCCGTGCCCACGGTGAACCGCGTGCGCTGGGCGCTCGGCGAGGAGCCGGCGCTGATCTCGCTGCAGACGCCCACGAATCCCGGCCCGGTCCTCGCCGGCGATGGCGGCTGGATCCGGCAGATTGCGCCGCTGCCGGTGGATCGCTCGATGAAGATCGTGCCCGTCGCGCTGGGCGTCGATCTCAAGGCGGATCTCTACCTGCCCGCGGAAGGCACGGCCCCGCGACCGCTCGTCATCTGGCTCCACCCGTTCGCCCACGCCAACGGCTATGCGTGGAAGGCGAAGGCGCCGTTCGTCGAACTCATCCGGCGCGGCTACGCCGTGCTGTCCTTCGACCAGATCGGCTTCGGGACGCGGATCGAGCACGCGAAGGATTTTTACCAACGCTATCCGCACTGGTCGCTCCTCGGTAAGATGGTTGCGGATACGCGTTCGGCGATCACGGCGGCGGCGGGGCTGAAGGAGATCGACGCATCGCGCATTTACCTGCTCGGCTACGCGCTCGGCGGCAAAGTGGCGTTGTGGACCGCGGCGCTGGACGATCGGCCGGCGGGCGTGATTTCCGTGGCGGGGTTCACGCCGCTGCGCACGTCGCGCGACACCGAGGGCATCCGCGCCTATTCCCATCTGCACGGCCTCGTGCCGCGCTTCGGTTTCTATGCCGACACCCCGGCGGAGCTCCCGCTCGACTACGACGACGTGCTGCGCGCGATCGGCCCGCGCCGCACGCTGGTCGTCGCGCCGACCCACGATCGTCACGCGGATCTCGCCGCGCTCCAGCGGCTGGTGCAGCCGTTCAAACAGGTCGAACTCGCGACGCCGGAGGAATTCAACCGTTTCACGCCGGAAATCCAGCGGCTCGTGTTCGACTGGCTCGATGGCACGGCGCGGGTCACGCCGCCGACCCGTCCGGCGACGAAGCGATGAACGCCGGGGCGAACCACAGGCGGCCCGGTTGGCGCGGGTCGAGGCAATCGCGCTCGCAAGACCTTGGTCCCTCCGGTACGTCCACCCGCACATGAAGCGATTCATCCGATGGACGGCGGTGTTCGTGGGCGGAGCGATGTTCGCGTGCGCCGGCGGCGCGACGGAAAACTGGCCGCAGTTTCGCGGCCCGCGCGGCGACGGCGTCGGCGACGGCCAGCCCGCTCCCTTGACCTGGAGCGCCACGGAAAACGTGGTCTGGAAAACGGCGATTGCGGGCGAAGGTCACTCCTCGCCCATCGTGTGGGGCGGGGCGATTTTTCTCACGAGCGCGGAGAAGGAATCCGGCCGGCGCATCCTGCTGCGACTCGATGCGAGGACCGGCGCGATCGTCTGGCAGAAGACGGTGGTGACGGCGCCGGTGGAGACGATGCATCGCGAGAACAGTCTGGCGTCGTCGACACCCGTGACCGACGGCACGCATGTGTTCACGTCGTTCCAAGCCGGGGATCGCGTCGATTGGCGCTGCTTCGATTTTGAGGGCAACGAAGTGTGGGCCGTGCAGCCGCTGGCGTTCAACGGCGAGCACGGCTACAGCTACACGCCGGTCCTGCACGGCGATCGTTTGATCTTCGACTGCCGGCAGGAAGGGGAGGCGGCGGTGGTGGCCCTCGACAAGCGGACGGGGAAGGTGCTGTGGCGCGCGGAGCCGGCGATGAAACGCATCTCGCACGCGCCGCCGCTCCTCATCGGCAGCGGGCCCGACGTCCAGGTCGTGGTCTGCGGGAGCAATGAAATCCGCAGCTTCAATCCGACGACCGGCGCGGCCAACTGGTGGTGCAAGGGGCCGAGCAACGTCGGGGTGGCCGGACTCGCCTACGGCGACGGGATGATTTTTGCCGCCTCGGGTTTTCCTGTGAAGACGCGGCTGGCGGTGCGCGTCGACGGACGCGGCGACGTGTCGGAGAGCCACGTGGCGTGGTCGTTGCGCAAACAGGTGCCGTATGTGCCGTCACCGGTGTTTCACGCCGGCCATCTCTACTCCATCGATGATGCGGGCACGCTGGCGTGCTTCGACGCGAAGACCGGCGAGGCCAAATGGGATCACCGGCTCGGCACGGGGCGCGTGCGCTCCTCGCTCGTGCTCGCGGCCGGCCGGATCTATGCCACGAGCGAAAGCGGTGTAACCACCGTCTTCGCGGCCGATCCGGCCGCGTACCGGCCGCTCGCAAGCAACCGCCTCGGCGAATTCTGTTACACGACGCCGGCGATTTCCTCCGGCCGGATCTACCTGCGCACCGGTGGCCACCTGTATTGCATTGGTGGCGGCGGAGCGGAGTAGGGAATGATCCGTGGGCGATCCATTCGCTGGCGCTCGCGGCCACCGGCGGAGTGCGGCGAAATCAATTTCAATCTCTACACCCCATGCGCATGAAAACCCCCGCCTTCGTCGTCTTCGCGCTCACTGCGCTGGCGCTGTCTGCCCAGGAAAAATTTGATCCGGTCCGCGCGGTCAGCGACCCCGGGGTGGTTGTAACGCGGCAGAACATCACGCCCGCTGGCGTGCAGAGCATCTTCGACGGCCGCGTCTACGGCGTCGCCTTCGGCCCGTCGTCGTCTGAAGTCTGGGCGCTCAGCGCGACCCAGCTCGTGGCGCTCGACTGGCGGGCGAATCGCGTCGCGACGTCGCTGCCCATCGCGACCGCCGGCACGCGCCGGGCCACGGTCCGCAGCGACGATCCCGAGATTAACGCGTCGGTCGCGTTCAACGGCAAGCCGGGCATTCAGGGACTCGTGGTCGACGCCAGCGGCCGCCCGTATCTCACCGCGGCGACCACGGGCGAAGTCCGACTGCTCACGGTCGAGCAGGGCGCGATTCGCACGGTCGCGGGCAAACTCGGCGCGCAAGTCACGGGCACCATCGCCCTCGCGGCGCGCAAGAACGCCGCGGGCCAGCGTCTCGCCGTGATTCCGATCATCGCGAAGAACGTCGCCGCCGTCATCGACGTCGAAACCGGCCGGCTGCTGGCGTCGGTGCCCACCGGCATCGCTCCCGTGGGCGCGGCGATCAACGCCGACGGCACGATCGCCTACGTCAGCAACTGGGCCGGCCGAGTCGCCGAAGCTGGCGACCGCACCGCGCCGACCGGACTCGCGAAAGGCGCGGACCAGGTCGTGATCGACGAGCGCGGTATCGCCTCCACGGGTACGCTCACCAAGATTGATCTCCGCACGCTGCGCGCGGTCGCCACGCTACGCACCGAACTGCACCCGACGGCGCTGGCGTGGGATGAGCCGCGGCACCGGCTTTATGTCGCCAATGGCAACAGCGACTCGGTGTCGGTCGTCGACACCCGGACGGACACCGTGCAGCCGGCGTTCGCGTTGCGGCCGTTTTCCGAGGTCACGCCGGGTGTGGCGCCGACCGCGCTCGCGGTGTCGGCTGATGGATCGACGCTCTACGTCGCCTGCGGCGGCATCAATGCCGTCGCCGTGTTGGACGCCGCGCGCGGCACGATGAAGGGTTTGATTCCGACGGCGTGGTATCCGAACGGACTCGCGTTGAGCGCGGACGGCACGCATCTGGCCGTGTCGACGCTGCTGGGGATCGGCTCGGGCTCGAAGGAGGGGAAGGAGAAACGTTTCGTGCATGCGTATCGCGGCTCGATCAGCGTCGTGCCGGTGCCGGATGCGGCGCAGCTCGCGAGCTACACGACGGCCGTCGCGGAGAACAATCACATGCCGATTCGCGGGGCGGCCGCCGCGGCGAGCGCGATCCGCACGGCGCGGCCGGCCGCGACCGCGATTCCGGTGCGCGCCGGTGAACCGTCGCTGATCGAGCACGTGGTCTATGTCGTGAAGGAGAACCGCACGTACGATCAGGTCTTCGGCGACATGAAGAAGGGTAACGGCGATCCGTCGCTCGTGATGTTCGGCTCGAAGGTGACGCCCAACCAGCACCGGCTCGCGGATCGCTACGTGCTGCTCGACAACTTTTACGCTTCGGGTGGCAACAGTGGTGACGGCCACCAGTGGATCACGCAGTCCAACGAAACCGACTACGCGATGTGGCCCGGCTGGGCCGGGCGCAGCTATCCGTTCGATGGCACCGATCCGGTGGCGTATGCGTCCGGTGGATTCATGTGGGACTATGCATTGCGGGCGAAGAAGACCGTGCAGGTCTTCGGTGAGTTTGCGCCGCGGGTGTCGCGGCAGCCGGGCGAGCCGACGCGGCCCGAGCTGCTCGCGCAGTGGCGGGCGGGCCGGACGTTCGACACGCTCTGGCAGACCCGTTCACCGATTCCGCCGCTCGACGGCGTGCTCGCGCGGAATTTTCCCGGCTATTCGACGCAGATTCCGGACGTCGTGCGCGCACGGATTTTCGCCGGCGAGGTGAAGAAATGGGAGGCGGCCGGCCGCATGCCGAACCTCGTTTTCCTGCAGTTGCCGAGCGATCACACCAACGGCACGTCGCCCGGTTCGCACACGCCGAGCGCCATGGTGGCGGACAACGATCTCGCGCTCGGGCAGGTCGTCGAGGCGCTGTCGCATTCGTCGTTCTGGAAGAAGATGGCCATTTTCGTGGTCGAGGACGACGCCCAGAACGGTGTCGATCATGTGGACGGGCATCGCACGGTCGCGCTCGCGATCAGCCCGTATGCGCGGCGCAATTACGTCGATTCGACCTTCTACGCAAATCCCAGCATGGCGAAAACCATCCAGCTGATCCTCGGCCTGCCGACGATGTCGCTGTTCGATCTCATCGCGAACGACATGCGGGCGAGTTTTCAGGACCAGCCGGACTTTACGCCCTACGTCGCGGTCGAGCCGGCGCAGTCGTTGGACGAACTCAACCCGCCGGCGAAGGCGCTGCGCGGTGAGGCGCGCAAGGCGGCCGAGGAGTCGCTGACGATGCGCTTCGACGTGCCGGACGCCGCGCCGACGGAGCGGCTGAACCGGATCGTGTGGCACCAAGTGCGCGGCTGGAACGTGCCGTATCCTGAAGTCAAACACGGCGTCTTCGCGCCGCTCTCGGTCGACATCGAGGATCGGGAGCGGTGAGACTTGCGTTGAGAGTTTAGGGCTGAGCCGGACTCATGCAGTTGAGGGATGGAGGATGGAGCGTTTTCTGGCGCGGGCCCCGAGGGCGGCAACTGCATCGCAGTGGGTTGGGTCGGCGATGCGGCGCAGGAGTGCGAGCCACCAAGCGCGGGCCTTGTCGCCGGCGACGGCGAGTTTGAGGGTGGGCTTGCCGGCGGCGCGGCTGAAGACGGCGGCGCAAGTGAAGAGCTGCCGGCGGAGCGTGCCGAGTTCAGCGCGGTGCGGCTGGCCGAGCCGTTGTTGCAGCCGGACGCAGAGATTATAGGCGGTGATGGCGAGGTGACAGGCCGCTTCCGTCGCCCAAAACGAGCGGCAACACAGACCCTTCAAGCCGAACTGCGCGCCAAGTTCCTTGATGCGGTTTTCGATGTCGGCGCGGCCGTTGTAGCGGCGCCATACTTCGAGGGGTGACACGGTGGCGGGCAGGTTGGTGCGCAGCGCCTGGAACTTGTAGCCGGGCACCTCGATGAGTTGCTTGCCGCCGGCGTGCGGCCGCTCGGCACTGCGTTGGCGCACGACGATCAGACGCCCGCCGCGCGCGTCGGCCACTTCCTGCACGGCCAGACCCCGCACGTCGGTCGCCGTCCAGGCCGCTTCGTCGTGGCGGCACAGCGCCTGGACTGGGGAACGCAGGGCGGCCGCCAGCACATAAGAGAGTTTTTCCGCTTCCAGCTTAGTAATCATCTTCTCGGTGCAAAAACCGCTGTCCGCGCGCACCAGGCCGATCCGCACGCCCGCGGGCAAGCGCGCGAGGGTGTCGCCCAGAAACACGTCCGCGGCACTGACGCAAGCGGTGTTGCCCGGGCGTAACCAGAAGTTGGCGACGAGGGGCACCTCGGCGATCGCGGCCACGATGGGGCGGTGACAGGGCTTGAGCCCCTTGCGGGTGTAGCCGACGCGCACTCCTTCCTGGCGCCCGTCTTCGTGCACCAGCGCAAAGGAGTCCAAATCCAACGTGTAGCCTTCGGCGCGGGCGGGCAGAGCGCCCAACACCCAGGCGTGCAATCCGCCGAGCTCTTCGCAGGCGGCTCGACCGCAGGCCGCGAAGAATCGCGAGAGGGTCGACTGACTGGGCACCGCTTCGATGCCCAGCACCTCCGCCACGGCCGGGTCGTGCGCCAGATGCGCCACCCGCGCCAGCTTGTCCGCCCCGCAGAGAATCCCGCCGATAAAACCCAGCGCCGTGTCCACCGGATCGTAGGCGTTGGGGCTCGTCGGCGCATGCGGCAGCACCGTGGCGAGTTTCTCCCGCAGCCCGCTTTCCTCCACAAAACTCGTCCACACCGCCAGCCCCCCGTGCGCCGTTAGGCGCTGGTCGGTGAAGCCGATCCGCATCGACTGCACGCCACTTTTGGTGCCCAAATCCAGCCGCACCGTTTGGTTCGCCTCCGTCTGGGGCGTTAACGTCGTCTTATGTTTCACACCATCAACGACGCCTAACGGTGCCCTCTTTGGCGACTACTGCATGAGTCCGGCTGAGAGTTGAGAGCTGAAAGGCCGGACGGTAGTGGGTGCGTTCAGGAACTCCGAAGAGCACCCACTTATTCTCTCAACTCTCAGCCCTAAACTCTCAACTCGCCGCCGGCGGCGGCGTGCGCCGCGGCGCGCACGGTCGGGCCTTCGACCCAGCGGGCCTCGACGATCGTGCGCGACGGCCACGCGGGCACGCCGAGTTCGTTGCGCAGGATCTGGCCGACGACCATTTCCACCGCGCGCGCACCGATCACGCGCGGCTGGAGATCGAGCGCGGCGCACGGATAGGTGCGGTCGAGGGTGTTGAGCAGCACGAAGCCGGGCGGGATCGCCGGCGTGCAGGCGCGGATCCAGTCGCGTGTTTCCGGGAAATGGCTCAGCACGACGTCGGGGCGGTGCCGCCGAAACCACGGGGCAAACTCGCGCTCCAACTGCGGATACTCGTCCGTGATGAGCGGTGGGATCAGAGCGTCCCGGCCCTGCTTGGTTTGAAACGCGCTGAACGCCGAGCTCTGCCGGTGCCCGATGCGTTCATCGCGCTGGCGTTGCAGCAGGAGGCCCGGACGCCGGTAACCGCGGCGTTCCAGGATCTGCAGGAGCGAGAGCATCGAGCCGTAGTGGTCGGGACTGACCGAGTGCAGCTGCGGTCCCGTCGTCACGTAGTCGGTGTAGATTCCGGCGTAGCGGGACCAGTCGAGGCCTGACAGATCCGCGGCGAACCAGGCCGGCAGCACGATGATGCCGTGCGCGCCGCGCGACTGGAGGATTGAGTCCAGACGGGTCCAAGGCAGCCGGTTGGGACCGACGACGAACTCGGCAATGGAAAACCCCATCTCGGCGGCGCGGGTCCTTGCGCCTGCGACCAGTTCACGCGGAAAGGGGCCGTGCGGGTGATCGGGTTCGAAGAGGTCGACGACAGCCAGGGTGCCGTGAAAGGCGTTGCCCCGGGAGCGGTTGATGGATCCGAGCACGTGCGCGACGAGCGGATTGGGTTTGTAGCCGGCGGCCTTCGCGGCGCTTTGCACCCGGCGGATGGTGGCGGGACTCACCCGACCCTTGCCGCGCAGGGCGTCGGACACGGTCGTGCGCGACATGCCGAGGGCGCGGGCGAGGGTGTTGATGGACGGGGGGCGGGGTTCCATGCCGAACAATCCGGCATTTCAGCACGTAGACTCTGCCGGGCAATGCGCTTTGTGGATGATTACGCCCCACAGTCTGGCAACCCGTACCGCTGCGGCGTGTCGCAATTTCTGCGCGGCGCCCTAAACCCCTTTTCACCTACCCGTATGATAACCCAAACCCATCGCGCTTTCGGCGCGCTTCTTACCGTCGCGGCCCTGGCTCTGAGCCCCGCGTCGCTTCTCTTCGGCCAAGCCACGCCGGCAAAACCAAAGGACGAGGCCGTGCAGCTCGCGCAATTCGTCATCACCGAGACCAGCCTCAATCCCTACCAGTCGCAGCAGGCGTTGTCCGCCTCCCGCGTGGCGATGGCGATTCAGGACATTCCGCAGACGATTTCCGTGGTGCCGAAGGAGTTCATCGTGGACTCCGGCGCGGCCCGCATGCTCGACGCCGCCAAGTACGTCACGCCGATCGTCGAGAACACGCTGCCGTTCGGCGGCGATCGTTACACGATCCGCGGTTTCCAGGTGTCGGCCGAGTTCATCGACGGTACGATGATCTCCGGTGCCGACGGCTACAGCATGTCGCAATCGACGGCGAACATGGAGCGCCTTGAGATCATCAAGGGCCCGAACGCGATCCTCGTCCCCGGCGGCAGCCCCGGCGGCGTGATGAACCCGATCACGAAGTCGCCGATGAACCGCAACGCGAGTTCGGTCACGCTCGGCACCTCGCACTACTCGGGCCACACGCTCGATCTCGACGTGAACCGCGTGCTCAGCAAGGACGGCAAGATGGCCGCCCGCCTCGTCTACTCGCTCTGGCGCGTCGACTATTACATCAAGGGCCAGTACCGGAACGGCTATGAGATCGCGCCGTCGTTCTCCTACCAGCTTTCGCCCGCCCACAAGCTGACGCTCAAGGCGGACTTCGTGCAGAACCGCGAGACGAACCTCGGCGGTCTGCCGATCGATCCGAGCGTCGGCGGCACCAGCTACGCGAAAATCCCGCGCGGTCTGCCCCGCGACTGGCAGTTTGGCAATGACACCGACACCCGCCACCGTTCGACGGAGCGCGCCAGTGCGGAACTGCTCTCGACGCTTGGCGAGCGCGTGTCATCCCGCCTCTACTTCATGGCCGACCACATTCGCCGCTATGACATCGGTGGCACCAGCGCGGGGCTGACGAATGCGGGCGGCGGCAGCCGCAATCCGTTCACGGGTCTCTACGAGCCCGGGGTGAACTGGAACACGGCCGCCTACAACGCCAACCCGGGCGTCACGCTCGTCGGCACCCCGGTGCCCGTCACGGATCCATCGACCTGGATTTACGTCCGCAACAACGGCAAGAACGACCTCGAGTACACCGAGGCGCACGTGAAGAACGACTACGCGTACCGTTTCGACTCCGAGTTCTTCAAGTCGACGACGATCGCCGGCTTCGCGGCCAACACCTCGAAGGTCCGCTGGCGCACGCCGGCCGCGGCCTCCCGCCCGCCGGTGCCCGCCAACAATCTCGGCTCGATCACGTATCCGGGCTATGTGTTTCCCCCGATCCTGCCCGGTCTCAACACCGCGGGCCTCGGCACCGATCGCACCGGCAAGCAGGACGATCTCCAGTTCTTCGCGTACGAGACGCTCGGCGTCTGGCAGGATCGCATCCAGCTCTCCGGCGGTGTCTCGCGCTTCTTCGGCACGCTCGCCCGCACGGACAACACCGGCACGGCGGTTTCCGCCGCGTTTCCGAACGCGCCCGCGTACAACCTGACCAACAACGCGACGTCGTTCGGCGTGGTCGTGAAGCCGATCAAGGAAATCTCGCTGTTCTTCAGCCGTAACACCACCGGCAGCACGATGCCCGGCTCGCTCAACGCCGGCGTCACCGATCCGAACGCGAAGTTCGCGCAGGGCGGCCAGAAGGAATACGGCATCAAGACGTCGCTGCTCAACGGCCGCCTCACCGGCTCGTTCGCCTACTTCGACATCGCGCAGAAGAACACCTCGGTCACCAACAGCGAATTCTTCCGCCTGCAGTCGCTCGGGCTCTTCGCCGAGGCGGCGCTGCTCCCGCAGTTCCTGCTGTTCGATCTCAACTCGAAGGGCTGGGAATTCGAAGGCACGTATTCGCTGGCCAAGAACCTGACGCTGATCGGCAACTTCAGCTCCGTGAAGATCCGCCAGCCGATCACCAACGTCCGTCTTCGCGGCGTGCCGGATCGCTCGTACGGTTTCTACGCCGACTATCGCTTCACCGAGGGCAAGCTCGCCGGTTTCGGCGTGAACGTGGGCGTCGATTACAAGGGTGACGTCGCCGGCGAAAACGCCTCGGGCTTCACGACCAACCGGCCGCTGCCGGGCAACACGCCGTACGTCGCCGTGCAGCCGTCGTTCCTCGTCGAGGGCCGCACGCTCGCCAACGTCGGCCTCTCGTACCGCCAGAAGGACTGGTCGGCCTCGCTGATGATCATGAACGCGCTCGACAAGGAATACATCCTCGCCGCCGGCAGCCGTGGTGCCGTCACCGTTGGCACGCCGCGCGACTGGAAGGCGTCCGTCACGTACAAGTTCTAAGCCGGCGTAGCCCGCCTACAGTAAACAATTCGCTACCAAAGGATGCGGCGCATGCGCCGCATCCTTTTTTGTGTCCGAAAATACCGGTGGGATTGAACCACAAAGGCACAGAGGCACAAAGCGCGTCTCTGGCCTAACGAGACTGGGGGCCTGTCGCGTGGCTTGTCCTTTGTGTCTCTGTGCCTTTGTGGTTCAACCTCAGCTCAGAGCTCTGCGGTTATTGCCCCACCGCACGCGTATCCGGTTTCCGGGGATCGGCCGCGCCGAGGCGCAGGTTCGTCTTCGGATCGATCGCGATCGTCTCCGCGTCGCCCTGGTATCCGCCTTCGTAGGACTGACGCTCCCGCAGCGTGTGGCCCTTCGCCGTCAGGATCGCGAGGGTGTCGGCAGACATCCCGTAGCGCTCGAACGTCAACTGATCGGGCATCCACTGGTGATGCACCCGCGGCGCCTCGACGGCCTGCGCCACGGGCTGTTCGAAGTCGATGACGTTGGTGAGCACCTGCAGCACCGTGTTGATAATCGTGGGACCGCCCGGACTGCCGGTGACGAGCACCAGCTTCCCCTCCTTGAACACCAGCGTCGGTGTCATGGCCGAGAGCGGCCGCTTGCCGGGCGCGATGGCGTTGGCCGGGCCCTGCAGCAGGCCAAACATGTTCTTCACGCCCACCTTCGCGGTGAAGTCATCCATTTCATTGTTCATCGCGATGCCCGTGCCGGGAATCGTCACGCCGCTGCCGAAGTTGCCATTCAACGTGTAGGTGTTCGCCACGGCGTTGCCGGCGGCGTCGACCACGCTGAAGTGCGTCGTCTCGGTGGCTTCGTGCGCGAACGGATCGCTCCCGGCGGAATGGTGCGTGATGGTTGTCGGTCCGAGGCCGGGTTCGACGGCCGACGAGGGCGTGGCTCGCTCCGGAGAGAAATCGCGCATGCGCCGCTGCAAATAGGAGCGATCGAGCAGTTCGCTGACGGGAATTTTGACGAAGTCGGGATCGCCGAGGTATTCCGCGCGATCGCGAAACGCGCGGCGCATGACCTCGGCGAAGAGGTGAATCTTGGCCGCCGAGTTTTGCTGCAGGGCGCGGACATCGTAGGGCTCGAGCATCGCGAGCATCTGCAGCAGCACGAGCCCGCCGGAGCTGGGCGGCGGCATCGTGACGATCTCGTAGCCGCGATACGTGCCGCGCAGCGGGGCGCGTTCGGCGGGCCGGTAGGCTTTGAGATCGGCGAGGGTGATCGTGCCGTTGTGCTTTGCCATCGCTTCGGCGATGCGGCGCGCCGTCTCACCTTCGTAGAATTCGCGCGGGCCGTGCTGCTGCAACCGGGCGAACGTCGCGGCGAGATCGGGCTGACGCCAGAGTTCACCGGCTTTCCAAAGTTCGCCGCCCTTGAGATAGATTCGTTTCGACTCCTCGAACTTCTCCAAGTGAGCGGCGACAGTGCGCAGCTGAGCGGCGCCGCCTTGCGTCAGGACGTGGCCGTCGGCCGCGAGGCGTCGCGCCGGTTCGCAGACGTCCGCCCAGGTGAGTTTGCCGGAGCCGTATTTTTCCAGGGCGAGCGCGAACCCGGCGACCGAGCCCGGCACGCCGCTCGCGCGCCAGCCGACGGTGGAGGAGCCCGGGCCGCTGAGCACTTGGCCGTCGGCGCCGACGTACATGTTGCGGGTCGCCGCGGCGGGCGCGGTCTCGCGATAGTCGATCACGACATCGCGACCGGGACTGCCGGCGGCGCCGGCGAGGTGGACGACCATGAAGCCGCCGCCGCCGATGTTACCGGCAACCGGATACACGACGGTGAGCGCGAGTCCGGTGGCCACGGCGGCGTCGATGGCGTTGCCGCCGCGCTGCAGCATCTCCACGCCGGCCTGCGACGCGAGCACGTGCGCGGAGGTCACGAGGCCGCGGGGTGCCTCGACCGCGGGGCGCTGGGCGTGCGCCGGAGCGAGCGCGCAGACGATCGAGAACACCACCAGAACCAAGGGCGCGGCAAACCGCGGCGAAGCGTGCATGAATGGAGCGTGTTGAAAGGTGCAGTCGTCGCAAGTCGGCGCATCTCCGGGACTGCAGGCTTCCGGCCTGCTGTTCCGACAAGGCAGGCGGGGCGGCTGCGCTTCGGGCCGGAAGCTTCGGGGTTGTCGGGCCCGGTGGCGTCGCCACACTGCGGGCCTTCCATGAAGCTCTCCGTCGGTTGCACGCTCGGTTATCAGATCGCCACGCCCCAGGCGGCGTTCACGTTCAACGTGCTGGCCAATACGGACGCGCAGCAGCGGCTGGTGAGCGAGACGATCACGTGCACGCCGGCGGTGCCGTGGGAAATCGTGGAGCACGCGAAAGCCGGTCGCGCCTTGCGTTGCGAGGCGCCGGCGGGGGCGTTTGAACTCCGCTACAGCGCCATCGTCGAGTTGGAGCGGCCGCCCCTGCCGGCCTTGGTCAGGGCGGACAATCCGGGCCGGCTGCCGCTCAGCATCCTCACGTACACGCTGCCGAGTCGGTACTGTGAAAGCGATCGTTTCAGCCAGATCGCGTGGGAGCTGTTTGGGAAAACGGAAGACCGGGCCGAACAGGTGCGCGCCATCTGCCGCTGGGTGGATCAGAAACTGGCTTACGCCCCCGGTGCGTCCGACTCACGCACGTCGGCCTGGGACGTGTGGATTTCGCGCCAGGGCGTGTGCCGCGACTACACGCATCTCGCGATCGCGTTCTGCCGGGCGCTGAGCATTCCGGCGCGTTATGTCGGCGCGTACGCGGTCGGGCTGCAGCCGATGGATTTTCACGCCTGCTTCGAAGCTTACCTTGGCGGCGACTGGCGGCTGTTTGATCCCACCGACGATATCGCGCCCGATCGCATCGTCGTGATGTCGCGCGGGCGCGACGCCACCAGCGCGGCGCTCACGACGATCTTCGGTCGCGTGAGCGCGGCACCGATCACCGTCACCTGTGACGTGATGACCGGGGAGGTTGGCGTTACTCCGCCGGCGTGAGACGGGCGATGCGCGCGGGCAGCATCACGTAGAGCGCGCCGTCGGGGCCGCTGACGACGTGGCGGATGCGGCCGATGTCGCGGAAGATCGTTTCCTGCGCGACCACCTTGCTGTCCTTGATTTCGAGGCGGACGAGCTGCTGGCCGGCGAGCGAAGCGACGAAGGCGTGGTTCTGCCATTTCGGAAACGCGCTGCCGGTGTAGAAATTCAAGCCGCACGGGGCGATGGACGGCACCCAATAGGTGAGCGGCTGCTCCATGCCCTCGCGGTGGGTGATGTCGGTGATGGCACGGCCGTCGTATTCCATGCCGTATGTGATTACCGGCCAGCCGTAGTTTTTGCCCTTGGTGATGAGATTGAATTCATCGCCGCCGCGCGGACCGTGCTCGACGGCGAACATCTGGCCGGTGGCCGGATTCATCGCGAGGCCCTGCGGATTGCGGTGGCCGTAGCTCCAGATCGTCGGCAGCGCCTTCGGGTCGTTGACGAAGGGATTGTCCTTGGGAATGCGGCCGTCGTCGTGAATGCGGTGCACCTTGCCGTTGGGCCGGCCCGTATCCTGGGCGTGGTCGCGCTGGCCGCGTTCGCCGATGGTGAAATACAAATAGCCCTCGCGATCGAACGCGATGCGGCCGCCGAAATGCACGCCGCCCGCCTTGATGTAGTGTTCGAGTTTGCCCTGGAAGAGCGTCTGCTGGTCGACGAGCGCCCCGTCGCGCAGCTTCGCGCGGATGATGCGCGTGAGGCTCACCTTCGCGCCCTCGGCGTTGGTCTGCGGATCGCTGTAGGCGAGGTAGAGCCAGTCGTTCTGCGCGAAACGCGGGTGCGGCACGATGTCGTAGAGGCCGGCCTGGCCCGCGGTGTCGATCTCGGGCATGCCCTTGAGCGGCTCCGCGGCGATCTTGCCGTTCTCGATCACGAAGACCTTGCCGGTCTTCTCCGTCATGAGCGCCCGCCCGCCGGGTAGAAACGCGAGCGAGTACGGTTCCTTCACCGCGTCGATCCACGTATCCAGTTTGAACGTATGCAGCTGGGTCTTGGCGGTGAACGACGCCGGCGGCTTGACGGCGTCGGCCTTGGCCCGGCGGTTCAGGTCGCGCTGTTCGCGCAGATAGATGACCATCGCGCGGATTTCCTTTTCCGGAATCGCGGCGCCCCATGCGGGCATGCCCTTGTCCGGGTAGCCGTTGCGGATGCTCTTCGCCAGGCTTTCGTCGTCGCCGCCTCCGAGCCAGATGTCGTCGAGCAGCGACTGGGCCTGGCCGCCCTCGAGGTTCTTGCCGTGGCAGTTCGCGCAGAGCTGCGTGTACGTTTCGTTGACGCGTCCGGTGAGACGCGGAGTTTGACCAAAGGTGAGGGCGACCGGGGTAAAGATCGCGACACCGAGGAGGAGGCGGGTGGGACGCATGGGAGCGGGTAACAAAACGCAGCCGCGCTCCGGTGCAATCTCACAGGCGCAGAAAGCTCCGGGATCGCCGGCCCGCCGCCTCCAGACCGGTGCGGACGGAGCTGGGATCGCAGGCGTCTCGCTTGCTGGCTGCGTCGGAGGCGGGCGGGGGCGCCCGCGGTCCCAGGGGGTGGCAGGCCCCGGGACTGGCCCGCTACCGCTTCGGATTTGAAACCGCGGCGCTGCCCTGGGCCTGGCCGTGCACGACTTTCAGGGCGTGGAGGAAGCGTTGCAGGTCGACGCGTGCCGGGTCGCCGAGGAGCGAGAGCTGGATCCAGTTGCGCGTGCGCAGGTGGCTGCTGCGGAAATTCAGCAGGAAGCCGCGCTGCTCCAGCTCCTCGCCCAACTGCGCTGCGTTCGTGGCGTCGCCCGGCGCGAACGTGATGCCGGCGTCGCAGGCGACGGATTCCGGCACGACCATCGCGAGGTCGCGCGATTGCAGGACCTCGCGCAGCCACCGGGCGTTGTCGCGGATGCGGTGCATGCGGTCGGGCGTGACACGCGTCACGGCCTTCGCTAGCGCGGCCACGAGATTGGAGGAATGCGTGTGCGGCGAGCTGGCGTGTGCGGCCCAGTGGCCGAGATCGATGTAGCCGGGCAGCCGATCGGGCTGGGGCGTCGGGCTGTAATCGTGAAACACGAGCGACAGCCCCGGGTACGCGCCGAGGCCCTTGCCGCTGGTGCCGGTCGCGAGGTGCACGCCGCGAAGGTCGACCGGGATGGCGCCGATGGAGCTGATGCAATCGACGCAGACGTGCAGCCCGTGCTCGCCCGCGAGGCGTTTCAGATCCTCGAGCGGGTTGAGCATGCTGGTGGACGTCTCGTGGTGCACGCACCAGAGCCAGCCGCCGCGCGGCAGCCGCGCCATGAAGGTCTTCACCTGCTCGAGGTCGAACGCATCGCCCCAACGCAGCCGCAGCCAGTCGAAACGCAACCCCGCGCGCCGCGCCTCCGTGGCGAGCCGTTCGCCGAACTCGCCGTTGGACAGCACGAGGCCGGTGGTGTCGTGGAGCGCGAGCTGCGCGGCGACCACCGCCGTGCCGAGCGATCCGGACCCCGTCAGGACCTGCACATCGCGCGCGCCCGTCAGTTCACACAACGCACTGCGCACGCTGGTGAGCTGATCGAGGAAGGCCGGGCTGCGGTGCGAAATCGCCGGTGCCGCAAACGCGGCGTCGACTTCGGGTGCGGTCAGCACCGGCCCGGGCAGGAGGTTCAGCGGCTTGAGCGCGGCTTTTTCGTCGGTGAAGACATCGCGGAACACGCTGCTCTTCTCGGACGTGCGGCCAAACGCCTCGCACGTTAGGTACATCGGCTGGTACTGGGCGTCCGCCGCGCCCACCAGCGGACCGAACGGCACGAAGCCGAGGTGGCGGTAGAGTTTTTGCTGCCGGGTCGTCCCGGATATGACCGCGATGTCGAAGCCGTCCTCGAGGCACTGGCGGACGGCGTGTTCGAACAGGGCGACAAAGACCGCGGTCTTGCGGAACTCGGGCACGACGGCGAGGAGCCGGACTTCGATCGACTTGCGTCCGGCCGGCAGATGCGCGTCGAGATTCGGCACCTTGCTGTCGAGGGAGAACGGGCGCTGGTGGCGCATCGCGAGCATCCCGACCAAGGTGCGGTCGTGGAGGACGATCATGTACCGGTTCTCGGCATGAAACCGATCCACCAGGCGGCCGTCGGGATTGGGCGCGTGTTGCGGAATCTCTTCTACAAACGTGCGGTAGTTGAGCTGGTGAATCTGCTCAAATTCCCACGCTTCAGTGGCGACCTTGATCTGGAGGTCCGGTTTCGGGGGTTTCATGGCTGGAATCGGAAATTACGTGGTCCGCGCGGCCGGTCGAGCCTGCGTCGCACCGGGATGCAAGTGGTTGCGATGCGCGAAGGCGACAAGGCAAAACGTGACGGCGGTGCACGCCGTGGCCGGCACGCTCTGGGTCTGCCACCAGGTGGTGAACGGCAGGAGGAAGGCGCCAAACAGTCCCGACGGCACCCGCCGGCGCGTGATGGCCCACGTCACGCCCGCCACCAGCAGACACACGCCGATGGCCAGCGGCGCCAGCGCGAGCCAGGCGCCCAGCAGCGGACCGAGGCCACGGCCGCCGCGAAAGCCAAGTTGCACCGGCCAGATGTGCCCGGCCACCACGGCCACCGCCGCCGTGAACTCCCAGCCGCCGTGCAGACCGGCGACGCGGGCCGTCAGCACCGCGAGCGCGCCCTTGATGGCGTCGAGCAGCAGCACGAGCGCAAACCCGCCGCGCCCCAGTGCCCGGGCCGCATTCGTTGCGCCGGTCGCGCCGCTGCCCACCGTGCGCACATCGGTGCCAGTGCGCAGGCGCACGAGCCAGTAGCCGGCGGAAAGGCCGCCGAGCAGGTAGGCGGCAGGGACGACAAGCCAGGGCAGAACATCCATGATTCAGTTTCCGGTCTTGGCCGGCGGAGGTGCGACGCGATCGCTCACCCGGCTGAGCAGCCAGCCGCCGAAGCCGAAGAGCAGCAGCAGCGAAAGGATCGATGAGCGCGAGTCCAGCAGCAGGGCGGCAAGTCCCATGAGCGTCGGACCCAGAATGGCGGAGAATTTGCCGACCATGTTGTAGAAGCCGAAATACTCCCCGCCTTTCTCCGCTGGAATCAAGGCCGCGAAATAGGAGCGGCTGAGCGACTGGACGCCGCCCTGCACGAGACCGATGACCACGGCCATGACGAAAAACTCGGTCGAGGTGTCCATCCGGGTCGCATACACGCACACGCCGGCATACACACCGACGCCGATCAGGATGCCGCGTTTGGCGCCGATTTTTTCACCGATCCGGCCAAAGGCGATCGCCGAGGGGAAACCGACGAATTGCGTCACGATCAACGCCATCAGCATGTCGCCGTCGTTCAGCCCGATCGCGAGGCCGAAGTCGGTCGCCATCTTGATGATGGTGTTCACGCCGTCGATGTAGAGCACGTAGGCCGCGAGAAACAGCAGCAGCCGCCGGTCCTTCCTGATCTCCTTGAAGGTGGCGACCAGCTGGTGAAAGCCGCGGGTGACGACGTTGCCCGGGCTGGCGGCCGGAGTGGCGTCGGTTTCCTTCACCCACACCAGCGCGGGAATCGTGAAGAGGAGCCACCAGCCGGCGGTGACCCAGAACGCGAGATTCATGGCGGCGACCGAATCAGCCAGGCCGAACTTGGCCGGGGATTTCACGGCCAGCGCGCACCCCACGAACAGCCCGCCGCTGCCAATGTAGCCCAGGGCGTAGCCGAGCGCGGACACGCGATCGTAGTTTCGAGGCTCGGCGACGTCGGTCAGCAGGGCGTCGGAGAACATATTGTTGCCCGAGAACCCAATGGCCGCGGCGGTATAAAGGGCCGCGGCGAGAAAATACTGGCCCTGGGCCGCGAGCGGCAGCGCCGCCGTCGCCGCGCACCCGAGCAGGGTGAACGTGAGCAGGAACTTCCGTTTGCCGTTGCCCTGGTCCGCGATGGAGCCGAGCAGCGGCGCCAGCAGCGCAATCGCGAGACTGGCCACGCTGTTGGCGATGCCGAGATAGGCGGTGCTCTGCTCAGCGGTCACGCCTGGGACGGCGCTCCAGTACTTCTTGAAGAAGATCGGGAAGAACGCCGTCATCACCACGATCGCGAACGCGGAGTTGGCCCAATCGATCAAGGCCCAGGCCCAGATGGCGCGGCGTTTTTCGAGCATTGAAGGGTGGGATGGAAGCGGAACGGACGATGACAACGCAGGCTGCCGTGGGCCGCGCGGTGGTTGTGGGCCAATTCGCCGGTGGCGGCAAGCCGGGGGTGGAGGCGGGGGGAGCCGGCCTGAAAAGCCCGCGAGGTGAATCGCGGGCTGGATCGATGGGCGAGCGCGGGGGCCGCGCGACGGGTCCGGTTAGAAGTTGAACGTCGTGCTGAACGTGAACTTCCGCGGATTGATGTAGTAGAACGCGTTGTCCGTTTGCCGGATCGGATTGGCCCCCAGGCCGCCTTCATTGTACGTGCCATAGCTCGTGATCACGAGGTCCTTCGTGTTGAGGAGATTCGTGACGTTGAGCTGGAAGCGCGCGCGGATCTTCTGACTGAAGCGGTAGTCATAGCTCGCGTGCATCGTCGCCTCGAACGTGCTGGGCGCGTACAGGTAGTCGAAAGCGGCTTCGCGAATCTGCGTCGCCGTGGGCGAGTTCGTGTTGAACTTCAGCCGCGCGTCCCGATTGCCAATCTTGCGCGTGCCGCGGTGATTGCCGCCGGCGCCGACGTTGAGCCCCTTCACCGCGCCGCCCGTGAACGTGTACGTGCCGTAGAAGTTCGTGCTGTCGCGGTAGGTGCTGTTGGTCGTGGCGCCTTTCGCGATGCCCTCGAGGGCATTGTTGATCGTGAGGATGTCGGCGCGAATCTGCGCGGGATTGATGACCGAACCGCTGGGCGCGGACAGCGCACCGGCCGCCGTCCATGCGGCCAGGTTCGCTGCGACGTAGGCCTGCTGCCCCGGCCGCTGCTGGATGATGGTCGCCTCGGGGCGGGCGTAGTTGGCGGAGAGACGGACGTTCGGCAAGGGGTTGGCGACGATCTCCGCCTCCCAGCCCTTCGCCTCGATGTCCTCGGTGTCGCGGTAGTTGAAGTTGATCTTCGCATCCTCCGTCGCGCCCATGTTGGTCCAGATGCGCCGGATCTCCGTGAGATTGCCGCCGCCCAGGATGCGGTCGACTTGCGACGACTCGTAGCGACTGATGACGGCGTAGAGTTTGTTCTGCGCGAGGGAGAATTTCACGCCGAGATCGGAGCCCTTGCCCTTCGGCGGGGTGAAGCCGGATCCGTCGTACTTGTTCACGCCCGACGTGGGCAGGCCGAAGTTTTCCGAATAGTTGGCCTGCAGGCCGAGCCAGGGCAGGACGTAGAACACGGCGCCGAGATTGCTGCTGGTGACGTTGATCTTCTCGTTCTGCTCGTAGCCGGGGCGGTTGGCCTTGATGGACGGATCGAAGCCGCCGTAAATGGAGTAACCGGTGATCGGATCGTTGGTGTACTGCTGAATGATCCGCCGCTTGAGCGTGTCGCGGCGGATGCCGGCGAGGAGCGACAGCCGCTCGTTGAAAAAGGTGCTCGCGGAAACGACCTGCATATAGGTGAGGTCCTTGTGCTCCTTGCTGCCGAAGCCGATGTCGGCGTACTTGAATTCGGCACCGGGAATCGAGGGCGGCTGGTTGCCGACGGCGTAAGTGAACGGCTCGTCCCAATAGACGCGGTAACGGACGATGTTGCGGGCGTCGGTCACGAGCGGCACCGCCGCGTTGTTCACCCGGCGCATGCGGCGCTGCCACATCTCGAAGCGCTCGGGCCGAAAGCCGCCGATGAAGCTCAGGCGCTGCTTGAGGTCGAAGGCCTTTTTCCAGTCGAACTTGTAGGTCGTGAGGAAACGCACGTCCTCGACGCGGTTGTCCTGATACTGGATCTGCTGGTCGATGTCGGCGAAGACCTTTCCGAACTTGGGATTCAGCTGGCCGTTGGGCAGGAGCCGGTTGACGTCGACGCGGTAGTCGGTGGCGCGGCTCTCGGTGTTCTTCGCCTCGGCGTCGTGGTCCATGCGGAAGTAGGCGAGCTGCGCGAACCAGGCGTCGTTGATGCGGTGATCGACGTAGAGGACGTTGTTGTTGAGCTGGCGGACCTGGTTCGAGTCGATGGGACCGAGATTGAACTCCCGCGACGGCAGCCGCGGGGAGTTGGCGATGTCACTGCGGCCTTCCGGCTTGATGGCGAAGCCCGTGCCGCGGGTGCGATATGACGTGCGCCAGTCGAGCACGCCGGCGGCGGGTGAGGTGAACGAATAAATCAGGTACGCGTTGCCGCCGAACTGCTCGAGGCCGACGTTGTTCGGACTGGCGATGGTGGTGTTGTCGTTGTTGACCGTCGTGCCGTTCCAATAGGAGGCGTTGTCCGAGTAGGTCGTCTGGTAAATCAATGCCCGCGTCCGGAGCGATTCGACCTCGGCGCGGACCTGGGTGTTGGCCGCGACTTTGTACGAGGCGGCGAGATGGACGCCCTCGCGGTCCTCATAGGTGCCGTCGCGCCAGCCTTGGTTGCGCTGGACGAGACCATTCGCGCGAATGCCGAAACGATCGGTGCCCCACTGCGTGTCGAGGCTGCTCCGCCACCCGCCGTCGGTGTCGGCCTGGAGCCGCAGTTCGCTCCGCTTGAGATTGAAGCGCGCCTGCTTCGTGAAGTTCGTCGACACGCCGCCGAGCGCGGCGTCACCGAAGAGCAGTGAATTTGGGCCGCGGGCGAACTCGAAACGCTCCGTGTTGTAGGCGTCCGAATTCGCGTAGAACAAAAAATAGTTTCGCGTCGGATAGTTGCCCGAGCCGCCGGTGTTGCGGAAGTTGAACTGGAAGGTGCCGAAGGGCGACTCGTTCTGCCGTTCGTTGCCGGGCATCACGCTTGTGGCCCAGTTCGAGGCCGACTCCAGGCTCGTGATGTTCAGATCGTCCATGAACTCCTTCGTCATGACCGAAATCGACGCCGGGGTGAGGCGGAGCGGAGTGTCGGCGCGACCGCCGGCGAGTGAACTTCCCGCGGCGTAGCCCGTGTCCTTGCTGGTGTTCACCTCGAACGGATTCAGCAGGACGGTTTCGCTCCGGGTCGTGGCAGTCGCGGGTGGCGGGATCGTTTGGGCGCGCAGACGCGGGGCAAGCGCCAGCAAGGCGCTGAGGACGGCAAGGCGGCAGCAGGATGCCGTCGCAGACGGACAGGGCAGGGGCATGGGGTGGTGGGGAGCGGGACGCGCGACTGGATTGTCCGCACCGCGCTGCCAGTGAGCCCGATTGCATGGGTCGGGCAATTGTTATCTATAGTATGCAACCGACTTGGAGGAGGAAACGGCCAGGCGCGCGGAACGCCTGCGGGAAAAATCGTACCGTCCGCCGACGGCGCGGGGAGATCGAGGTTGCGTTTGTGTGCCCGTGAAATTGCTTGGGGTTGTCTCGTGCGCGGTGCTGCGAACATTCGCGCGCGAGGCTTCGGTTGCGGGCTCCACGCAATCGCGACTGCTTCCAACTCCCCAACCTGACTGACCCGTGACGTCGTTTCGGCGACTCATTTTCCCAACTCCATCGTTTGCGATTGAGGCTGCAACGCTGTGGCGTGCCGCGTGGGCGGCGCTCGCGTTGAGCGCGTTCATTGTCGCCCGGGCGTTCAGCTACGAGCTGGGGCCAGTGGTCGGTTACTTCGGCTACTTCGCGCTGTATGTGGCGTTGCCCGGCGCCGTCGTGATGTATGCGGTGAACCGCGGACCGATCTCGCTCGCGCCCGCGCTGGCGCTGGGTCTGCCCACGGGTTTCGCGGTCGAGATCTTCACGTACCTCGGGCTGTCGGCCCTCGAGGCAAAAGAGGTTTACATCTGGATCCCCGTGGTCTGGGTGGCGCTCGCGCTCGGCATCCGGCTGCGGCGCGGCGAATGGCCCGTGCGGGTGCGGGTGTCCGCCCATCACGCCGGCATCTGGCTGGCCCTGTGCGCGGCGTTTTTCGGGACCGTGTTGATTGCCGCGAGCCAGATGTTCGCCGAGGCACCGCTGGCGAACGGGCTTCCGACCCGCGCGATCTTCCACGACTGGATGTACCTCGTGAGCCGGGCCGGGGTCATCAAGAACAACTGGCCGCTCGACGACCCGAGCCTCGCGGGCACGCCGTTGCAGTATCACTACTTCATGATGGTGCATGCGGCCGCCGCGTCGTGGACGACCGGCGTGGAACTTTCCGCGGTGATGCTGAGGCTGCTTTATCTGCCGCTGGGTGCCGCGCTCGTCGCGCAGGCCTATGTGCTCGGGCGCGCGGTGTCGCGCAGTCCGTGGGGCGGGGTGATCGCGGCGCTGCTGACCGTGATCGTGAGCGAGGCTTCATTCTCCCGCAGCTACAGTGAGCCGATGTTTCTCGGGCTCTTTCTCCGGTGGCTGTTTGTCAGCCCGACGTTTTTCTTTGGGGTGGTCTTCTGCGGCGCGCTCTTGATTGCGGTCCACCAGTGCACGCGGCTCGCGCGCTGCGACGCGCGTCATTATGGGTGGCTCCTGCTGCTGGGCGCCGCCGGGACGGGGGCGAAAGGCACGGTGCTGCCGGTCCTCGGTTGTGCGCTGGGCCTGTGGACGCTGTGGCGGTGGAGCCGGGAGCGTCGGTTCACCCTGCGCCCCGTCCTGATTGGCGGCTGCCTGGCGACCGCCTTCCTCGTGGTCTACGTGCCGATGATGTCGGCGTGGGGCAAGGGTGACGCGGCGTTCAACCCGTTCCATGTGTTTCAGCTGACCTCGTTCTGGAAAACGGTCCTGCCGGTCTGGCAGCAGGGTCTCGCCCAGTGGCTGCCGGCGAACGTGGCGACACCGCTGGCCAGCGTGCTCTGCGCCCTCGTGGTGTTTGCCGGCACCTGTGGCGTGCGGTTGCTCGCGTTGCCCTACCTGTTCTGGGGCGATCGCCGCCGGCGCGACGCGGCGCTCGTCGGCTGGATCGGAGCGTTCTTTGTGGCGAGCGCCGGCATGGGCATGCTGATGGAGCTGAACAGCTATGGTGAGCTCTATTTGATTCTCATGATGCGTCTGCCCATGGCCGTGCTGACCGCGGGCTTTGTGCTCGCCGCGTACCGGCGCTGTCTCACGTGGTGGCGCGAGCCGGCGGCCCAGCTCGTGTTGCCGCAGGGGCCGTCGCGACTGCCGCCGGGCATGAGTTTCAAGCTGCGCCGCTTCCTGCTGGCGGGCGCGCTCACGGCGGTGGCGGTGACCGGGACCGTGCAGACGACGGCGTGGTGGTCGCGCAACAGTTCCGGGCTGCGCGAATTCCTCCGCACGCCCGTCGATCTCAAGCCGGATCGCTCGATGGAGGATTTGCGCGAGGCGTTGCTGTGGGTGCGAAGGAACACCGAGCCCAACGCCGTGCTGGTCGCGAACGCCTGCACGCCGGAAAACATGAAGAAGGATCACTGGGGCGCGCTCGATCGGACGCTCACCGGCGTCCATTTCTATTACTCGGCGCTCTCCGAGCGGCGACTGTGGTTCGAAGGCCCGAATTATATTCTGGATACAACGCGCGCGCGTCAGCGCGCGGGCCTGGCGTCGGATTTTTTCTACCGCGGACAGCCGCTCCTGTCGGAAACCGTCAGCGACGATCCGACGTATGTGCTCATTGACCGGAGCCTCGCGGACAACGCCAGGGTCACGCTGCCGCAGGAGGCGCGGCTGTTCTCCAACGCCCGCATGAAAGTCTACCGCCTGCCGAAAGCCGGCCAGGCGATCGCGAGCGTGGACGGAGGGCTGCGGTAGGGACGGAGGGTTGAGAGGTGAGAGCTGAGAGTTGAGAGCTCGATCCCGCCGAACGGGTTGTCTTCGGCTCAGCCGGGCCCGACACCCGGTCTGATTTTCTCTCAACTCTCAGCTCTCACCCCTCAACTTCAGGCGATTCCCCCGTCCTACCTCGGCTGATACACCGTGCCCTTGAGGTCCGCGGCGAGGTGACGCCGGAACGTCGCCAGATCCTTCACGGCCCCGATCGCGACGAGCTGGCTGGCGAGATTGCCGACCGCCGTGCCTTCGAGCGCGAAGCTCACCACCGGCAGCGCCGCAGCGTTGGCCGTGGCCTGGCACAGCAGGCGGTTCTTCGAGCCGCCGCCGACGATGAGAATGCGTTTGAACTGCTTCCCGGTCATCCGCTCGAACGCCCGCATGGCGTCGGCATGGCCGCGGCCCAGTGAATCACAGATCAGGCGCGTGTAGCCGGCCAGCGTGCCCGGCGCGCGCAGTTTGCGCCGCTTCACCTGCGCGTCGATCGCGGCCTTCATCGAGGTGGGATTCACGAACGCCGGATCGGTCACGTCGAGCAGCGCGGCGGGCGCCGGCAGTTTCTCCGCCGCCGTGATCAGCGCGGCCCACTCGCGATCGGTGTTCGGGCGCGTCGCAAAATCCTTCAACGTGCCCTCGAGCAGCCAGAGCCCGATGACATTCGTCAGCGGCCGGTACCGGCCGTCGCCAATGCGCTCGTTGGAAATCCGCGCCGCCATCGCCTCCGCGCCGAGCACCGGCCGATCGCTCTCGAAACCCACGAGCGACCAGGTGCCGGAGCTGAGAAACAGATCCGTGCCGTCCGGCGAGGCCGGCATCGCATCGTACGCGCAGGCGGTGTCGTGGCCGGGCACGGCGATGACGCGGGTCTTCGCCAGCGCCGCGGCCCCGCCGGCAACGTCCTTGCGGATCCGCCCGAGCGCCGCGCCCGCCATCACCGGCGGCGTGAACCACTGCGCCGGGATCCGGAAGTAATCGAGCGCGACGCGCGACCAGTCGCGGCTGTGCACGTCGATCAGCTGCGAGGTGCTCGCGATCGAGAACTCGTTTTCCATCCGGCCCGAGAGCAGGAAATTGAAGTAGTCCGGCAGGAACAGACAGCGCGTCGCGAGATCCTCGATCGCCGGGCAGGACGCGACCGTCTCCGCGAGCTGCAGCGACGAATTGTAGAAGACATTCGGAATGCCCGTCGCCGCGTAAAGGCGATCGAGCGCCGCGCGGGTGTTCGCCAGCCGCTTCAGTCCGGGCTGCGTGCGCGGATCGCGATACGCGTGGACGGGAAACATCAGCCGGCCCGCGTCGTTGACCAGCGCGTAGTCGACACCCCAGCAATCGACGCCCACCGACGTCAGCACTGCACCGCGCGGCAGGCTGGCCGCGGCCTTGCGCAGGCCGAGCAGCGCTTCCTGCCACAGCGTACCGATTTCCCAGTAGTCGTGGCCGTTCAACGTGCGGAACGCATTCGGGAAGCGGTGCACTTCCGTGAGCGTGAGCCGGTTTCGGGACCATTGGCCGAGAATGACGCGGCCACTGGTGGCACCAAAATCGAGGGCGGCGGAGTAGATCGGGCGGGACATGGTGGAAAAGCGGGAAACAGGTCGCGGCAGGCGGGAGGGCAGCGAATGCGACGCAAGCCGCGCGGTCACGGAAAAATTCACGCGGGCCTGGTCGCCGGCTCGCGCCCGGGAGCGCAGACGTCCCGCCTGCTTCGAGCTGATACCCGCCGGAGGCCGGCACTCCCGGATTGATGCGGCGTGAATGTCTGGTGCCCGCATTTCGTCGCGGGAATTTCGGTTGCCAGTCCGGGCGACCGCCGCAGCGTTTCAATTTCATTCCATGCTCAACACCGAGCGCAGTCCCCTGACCGGTAAACGCGTCCAGCTCATGGCGACCTGCCTGTGCGACGCCTTCTATGACGACGTGGCCGCCGCGACCGTGGAGGTGCTCGAACATCTCGGCGTCGAGGTGGTGTTTCCCGAGGGCCAGACGTGTTGCGGGCAGCCGGCCTTCAATGGCGGCGACTGGACGGCGTCACGCAAGGTCGTGCGTCACACAGTACGCACCTTCGCCGGCGAGGAACCGGTCGTGGTGCCGAGCGGCTCGTGCGCGGCGATGCTGTTTCACGGCGCGGTGCTCGAATTTGAAAAGGAAAAGGATCTCGGCGAAGTCGAGGCGCTCGGCCGCCGCACCTGGGAACTGGCCGACTACATCGTGAACGGTCTCGGCGTGAAAACGTGGGAGGGCCGCTACGAGGCGACCGTGGCGTTTCACCGCTCGTGTCACTCCCGCGGGACGGCCAGCGGCGACGCCTCGCTCACGTTGTTGAATGGCGTGCCCGGCCTGAAGGTGGTGCCCTTCGGCGAGGGGGAACAGTGCTGCGGCTTCGGCGGGACGTTTTCCGTGTCGTTCCCGAACATCTCGTCGGGCATGGGCAATTTGAAACTCGATCACGTGCGCGCGGCGCATCCGGACGTCTTCGTCTCCGGCGACATGAGCTGCATGATGCACCTCGGCGGGCTCGCGTCGAAGGAGGGCAAGCCGATCAAGACGCGGCACATCGCCCAGGTCCTGCGCGACGCGTTAAAGGGCGGCCCCCGTTAGAACCATGCGTTTCCAACCCATCGATCAATACTCGGCCGGACTGAACGCGGACACGCGCGCGTCCGTGTACAAGAGCACCAAGATCACGCACGAGAAACGCACGAAGCTGCTGTTCGATCAGTTCGCCGATCCGAACCGGCTGCGCGAACTCGCCGGCGAGATCAAGCAGCACGCGATCGAGAACCTGGATACGCTGCTGCCGCAGGTGGAGGCGCGCATGCAGGCCAACGGCACGAAGGTGCACTGGGCGTCCACCGCGCAGAGCGCGTGCGAGACCGTGCTCAAGATCATGCAGGCGCGCGGGGCCACGAAGATGGTCAAGGCGAAGACCATGGTGAGCGAGGAGATCGAGCTCGCGCACTTCCTCGAGCAGCACGGCATGGAGGCGCTCGAGACGGATCTCGGTGAGTTCATCATCCAGATCGATGACGATCACCCGAGCCACATCGTCCGACCGATCATTCACAAGAACCGGCGCGAGATCGCGCAGAGTTTCGAGCGCGAGGGCCTGGGCGCGTACAACGACGACCCGATGACGATCACGCGCCGGGCCCGGCAGTTTCTGCGGCATAAATATCTCCAGGCCGACGTCGGGCTCACGGGCGCGAACTTCGTTTCCGCCGAGAGCGGCCGGATCGTGCTCGTGACCAACGAGGGCAACTCGCGCTTCTGCCTTGCCGCGACCAAGTGTCACATCGCGCTCGTCGGCATCGAGAAGATCGTGCCGCGCGATCGCGATCTCGCGCTGCTGCTCAATCTCCTTGGCCGCTCCGGCACGGCGCAGGAAGTCACGGTCTACACCGAATTCATCGGCGGGCCCAAGTCCGCCGCGCAACCCGACGGCCCCGAGGAGATGCACGTCATCTTCGTCGACAACGGCCGCACCGAGGTGCTGGCGAGCGAGTGTCGCGAGATTCTCCGCTGCATCCGCTGTGGCGCGTGCCTGAACGTGTGTCCGGTGTACCGCCAGGCGAGCGGTCACGCGTACCGCAGCGTGTATCCGGGCCCGGTCGGCGCGGTGCTGTCACCGCTGCTGATGGGCGAAAAATTTCCGCTCAAGGCCGATCTGCCGAAGGCCTCGTCGCTCTGTGGCGCGTGCCACGAAGTGTGCCCGGTCAACATCCCGATTCCCGATCTGCTGCTCCGACTGCGCAATCGTGCGAAGGAGGAAAACGTGCCGTCGCCCGGCACGCCGCCGATGGGTGCGTGGGCGCTGCTGGCCTCGCAACCGACCGCCTGGCGCGCCGCGCTGGCCGGCGGCAAGCTGATGAACTACGTGCCCACGAAACTCATTCCGGTGCCCGCGTTGCAGGCGTGGGCCGCCACGCGCGATCTGCCGGAATGGCGCGGCGGGCAGTTCAGGAAGTGGCTGAAGACGCGCGCGAAGCACTGACGCGGAGGATTCTGACAGAATGAACAGAATGGTCGGAATTCGCAGGCGATGAAGTGACCCTCGCGGTGATTCGCTCCATTCTGTTCATTCTGTCAAAAAACTGCCCTCCATGAGTTCTGGCAAAGCCTTCGAGCCGTTCATCCCGGCGGCTGTCTCGATGCGCGAGTTCACGCTGCGCGCGGTGATCACGGGGACGATTCTCGGCATCGTGTTCGGCGCGTCGTCACTTTATCTCGTGCTCAAGGTCGGGCTGACCGTGAGTGCGTCGATTCCCGTCGCGGTCATCTCGCTCGCGATGTTCCGCGGCTGGGCCAAGGCCGGCGGCCGCGACTCGACGATTCTGGAAAACAACATCACGCAGACGGCGGGCTCCGCGGGTGAGTCGATCGCGTTTGGCGTCGGCGTGACGATGCCGGCGATCCTGATTCTCGGCTTCGATCTCGAACTGACGCGCGTGCTGCTCGTCGCGCTGCTCGGCGGCCTGCTCGGCATCCTGATGATGATCCCGCTCCGGCGCGCGCTCATCGTGAAGGAGCACGGCATCCTCAAGTATCCCGAGGGCACCGCGTGCGCGGCGGTGCTCAAGGCCGGCGCCAACGCGGAGTCGCGGGCGCTGGCGTCACCGGCCGCGAAGGCGGAAATGCAGGCGGCCGCCGCGGCCGGCCTCGGCGCCTCGCCGGGAGCGAAGGTGGTGTTCACTGGTTTCGCGATCGGGCTGATCTACAAAACGCTCAACATCGCCTTCAAGGGCTGGAAGGACGTGCCGGAAAAAGTCTTCGGTCCGCCGCTCAAAGCCGGCTCCGTCGGCGCCGAGATTTCGCCCGAGCTCGTGGGCGTCGGTTACATCATCGGTCCGCGTATCGCCTCGATCATGTGCGCCGGCGGCGTGTTGTCGTATCTGCTGCTGATTCCCCTGATCAAATTTTTCGGCGAGGGTCTGACGACGCCCCTCGCGCCCGGCACGGCGTTGATTTCCGAGATGGGGCCCAATGCGATCCGCGGTTCCTACATTCTGTACATCGGCGCGGGCGCGGTGGCCGCGGGCGGCATCATCAGCCTGATCCAGGCGCTGCCGACGATCTGGCACGGGCTGCGCGGCGGCCTGGCGGATCTGGGCCTCGGCCGCGGTGGCAATGGCAACGGCGCCGACGTCCCGCGCACCGACCGCGATCTGTCGATGAAGGTCGTTGGCATCGGCATCATCGTGCTGATCGCGATCATAATGGTGGCGCCGACGCTGCACATGAACTTCCTCGGCGCGCTGCTGATCATCGCGTTCGGTTTTCTGTTCGTGACGGTATCGTCGCGGCTCACCGGCGAGATCGGATCCACCTCGAATCCGATTTCCGGCATGACGGTGGCCACGCTTTTGTTCACGTGCCTGATCTTCCTGCTCGTGGGCTGGAAGGGCGGCACGTACTACGTGACGGCGTTGTCGGTCGGCGCGATCGTCTGCATCGCGTCGTCAAACGGCGGCACGACGTCGCAGGATCTCAAGACCGGCTTTCTGCTCGGCGGCACGCCCAAGCTTCAACAGTACGCGATCCTGATCGGCGCGTTCGCCTCGGCGGTCGTGCTCGGGCCCATTCTCCTCAAGCTGAACGAATCCGCGATCGTGTACGTGCCCGCGGCGCAGGTCGCGCCGGGCTTGAAGACCGACGTGACCAAGCTCGAGGTGGGCACGCAGGCACTGGTCGGGCCGCAGGCGCGCGACGATGCCGGCCGTTATCGCGTGTGGCACAAGACCGACGAGGCCGGCGGACCGGCCGGGAAGTATTTCGTCAACGATCGCGGCGAAGCCGTCTGGCTGGTGGATCCCGGCATCAACGGCTCCCACACCAAGCGGCCCGACGGCACCGAAGTGCGCAAATTCGACGCGCCGAAGGCGACGCTCGTTTCCTATATCATCAAGGGCATCCTCGATCAGAAACTGCCGTGGGCCCTCGTGCTGCTCGGCGTGATGATCGCGGTGACGCTGCAACTGTCGTTTGTGCCCGCGCTCGCGTTTGCCGTGGGCGTTTACCTGCCGCTGGCGGCGTCGATGCCGATCTTCATCGGCGGCCTCGTGCGCTGGCTGGTCGATCGGCACACGCGCCGGGAGCCGGCGTATGCGACGATGAGCGAGGAACAGTTCGTCGCGGAGAGCGACAAGAGTCCGGGCGTGCTGCTGGCGTCGGGCTACATCGCGGGCGGCGCCATCGCCGGCATCGTGATCGCGTTCCTCGCCGGCCTGCTGGGCGACTTCGACGCCGCCGTCACGAAATGGTCCGCGGCGAACAATCCCTTCTTCGAAGGCCCCCACGCCGACGCGCTCGCGTTGATTCCGTTCACGGCGATCGTGATCTACCTGTATCTCGTCGCGCGCGAGAAACTCCTGACGCCGAAACGGACATGAGGACTATCAACCCGCAATGCTCCCAGGCCGTTGCCCACGGAACACACGGAATACACGGAAGAATTGGTCGGTTCCGTGTGTTCCGTGGGCAGCGCTGCGGGGTTTTCAATCGTTCGAACGAGGCCTGATTTCCACTCTTATGACCGACGATCGTGAAGCCATTTTTTCCCGGGTGCGGGGCGCGCTGGCGCCGTTGCGTGATCGCGCGCCGCTGCCGTCGTACGACGCCGACATTGCCGTGATGCAAAAACTCCTCGCCGGGCGCGATCGCGCGGAGCTGTTTGCCGAGCGCATCAAGGGCGTGGGCGGTCTCGCGTTCACTGATCCGGCGGCGCTCGTGGCGCATCTGCGCGCGGGCGGCTGGGTGCGGGGCTATTGCGATCCCGTGCTCTGGCCCGCGCTGGCACCGCATTTCGGTGCGGGCTTCACCGTGGAAACCGAGTTCGATCGGACGCGCGTCGACGACTACGCGTTCGGCATCACGCGCGCGGCCGCGGCGATCGCGGAGTCGGGCACGATTGTGTTGAACGATGCCACCACCTCGCGCCGCCTCGCCGCGCTGGCCCCGTGGGTGCACATCGCCGTCGTGGAGCGCGCCGGCATCTTTTCCGATTTGACCGAAGCCGTCGCGTCGCTCGGCACTGATCGCAATGTGATCTGGTGCACCGGCCCGTCGAAGACCGCCGACGTGGAAGGCATCCTCATCGAAGGCGTGCACGGCCCGGGCGCGCAGTTCGCGCTGATCGTGTGACGGTGATGGTTTGACTGGGACTGGGACTGGGACTGGGACCGCGACCGCCCTCGGTCGCTTCCGGCCTCAGGCGACCGAGGGCGGTCGCGGTCCAGAGAAGTCCCTCTCCCAGGTAAGTCGCCTCCCAAGGCGGCCCACTCCCATCACGGATCCAGATCGTAGATCTCCACCAGCGCCGTGCCGGTCGTGGCGCCGACTCCCGCGACGATCACCGTGTACCCGCCTGGCGGAAGACGGACCACGACGGCGGCATCGCGGCTCCCGTCCGGCAGCGCAAACGCGCCGGCTTGGGCAAACGCGGCCTGCAACGCGGCGCCGCCGCCCCAGTTGTCATTCGCAGCCACCGTGAACTCCTGACCGAGCGGCACCAGCGTGAGCTGCGGGTCGGCCAGCACACCACTGACGCCAAACGGGGTGAGGCCCGGACCCACGGCGCGAATCAGCAGTTGCTTCGGCGCGTCGCCGCCGATGAAGAAACCGGGCACGAGCGCCTGGTCGCCGGTGCCGACGAAGCCGCTGGTGGATACGTTCACGAGGCGGACGCCCGTCGTCAGCGCTTCCGCGTCGTAGACTTCAGCGAGTGCGATGCCGGCGATGGCGGGATTTTTTGACGTGATGCGGACGGTGTAACCCGTCGCGCCCGTGGCGTTGAGCGCGGTTTCGACCGACGCATCGTTCGAGTTGGTCGCGGTCAGCGGAAATGCACCCACGCGCCGAAACGCCTCCTGCAAGGTCGCGCCGCCGCCCCAGTTGTCGTTCGACGCCACAGCTGCGGCGCTGCCGAGCGGAATGACCTCCATCACCGGATCGACGAGCGTGCCGCTGACGCCGAACGCCCCGAGCGTCGGCCCGATTGCGCGGATGACGACCGTCTTGGCGGCCGCGCCCTGCAGCACGAACCCGGGCGTGAGCGCGCCGCCGGCCGGCACGTAGCCGCGGGTGGACACGTTGATCAAGCGACTGCGGCCGCCCGTGTTCACGGTGACCGCCGCGGGCGCGGACGTGGTCGAGCCGGTGGCGTTGCTGACGACGACTGCGTAGAATCCCATCGAGGCGACCTCGGCGTTGGCGAGGCTCAGCGTTGCGTTCGTCGCTCCGGGCAGCGCGACTCCGTTCTTTCGCCATTGATAACTCAGGGCGTTGCCGGTGGCGCCGACGGTCAACGCGACAGCCGCGCCGGCGGTCACATGCTGCGATTGCGGCTGCGTTGCGATGACGGGGCCGCCTGCGACCACGGTCAGGGTCGCAGCGTTGCTCGTCACGAGTCCGATGGAATTGGATACGACGGCGGTGTAGGCGCCGGCGTCGGCCGGCTGCACGTTGGTCAGCGTGAGACTCGCGCCGGTCGCGCCGCTCACCAGCGTGCCGTTTTTGCGCCACTGATACGATGGCGCCGGGCTGCCGGTGGCGACGACCATGAGCGTAACCGTGGCGCCGATACTCGCGGTTTGCGTCGCGGGATGCGTGACAATGGTCGGACCGGAGGCGGCGGTCGTGGTGATGGTGAAGCCAACCAAGGTCGGCCCAAAGCTGTCGCCCGTCCCGTTGGCCCGCTCCCACGCCAGGATCGAGACGGTGTAGTTGCCGCTTTGCGTGGGCGTGCCGGAGATCGTGCCGGCGGAGCCGTTGAGCAGGCCGTTGCTGTTGGCATTCGCCACGGTCAGCCCGGGCGGCAGCGCGCCGCTGATCGTAAACGAGCCGGACGGAACCGTTGCGCCGATGACCGTGAACGCCACCGGCGTGATCGGCGTGCCCACGGTGGCGACGACGTTGGACTGCGTGACGACGAACTGTGTGGCGCCGGCGAGTGCATGCACGCCGCCGAACGCGACGGCGCCCGCGAGCGCGGACCGCACTACCGCCACGCTACGACTGGGCCCGGATGATGCCGCCGCGGCGACGACCACGCGCGCCACTGGAGATCGCTCGAGCAGGAGCAGCAGCCACGCAGTCGGCAGCGTGAGCCGGCGGAGACGGATGAAAAGGGGCGACAACATGCGATGCGGCCGAGTGGGTGTGTGGCGAAAAGCGTCGTTGTTCTTCGTCCGCAGCGCAACGAGCCCAGTGTAACTTTCCCGTCAGAATCCGCGTGGCGACTTCCGCTTACCGCTTCCCTTACGGATCGAGATCGTACACCTCGACGAGCGCGGTGCCGGTGGTGGCTCCCACGCCGGACACGACGACCGTGTAGCCGCCCGGCGGGAGGCGCACGACGACGACGGCGTCCTTGCTGCCGGACGGCAGCGCGAAAGCACCGGCCTGGGTGAAGGCCGTCTGCAGCGCGGTACCGCCGCCCCAGTTGTCGTTGGTCGCGATGGCGAAATCCCGGCCAAGCGGCACGAGCGAGAGCTGCGGATCGGCGAGGACGCCGCTGACGCCAAACTGCGTGAGGCCCGGGCCGACGGCGCGAATCAGCAGCTGTTTCGGCGCATCGCCGCCGATCACGAAGCCCGGGACGAGCGCCTGGTCGCCGGAACCGACAAACCCGCTCGTCGAAACATTGACGAGCCGGACGGCCGAGCTGAGCGCTTCCTCGTCGTAGATCTCGGCGAGGGCGACGCCTTCGGCCGCGGCGTTTTTGGACGTGATGCGCACCGTGTAACCGCTGGCGCCGGTGGTGTTGAGCGAGGTTTCAACCGAGGCGTCATTCGAACTCGAAGCCGCAAGGGCAAACGCCCCGACACGGCTGAACGCGGTGGAGAGCGCCGAGGAGCCGCCCCAGTTGTCGTTCGACGCGATCGCCGTGGAGCTGCCGAGCGGAATGACGTCCATCACGGGATCGGCGAGCGTGCCGGCGACGCCGAAGGCACTCAGCGTCGGTCCGACCGCGCGAATGACGAGCGCCTTGGTCGTGTTGCCCTGCAGCACGAAGCCCGGCGTGAGCGCGCCGCCGGCGGGTACGTAGCCGCGCGTGGAAACATTGATCAGCCGGCTCGAGGTGCCGGTGGCGACGGTAACGATGGCGATGGCGGACGCGGTGGAACCGGTCGGACTGGTGACGACGGCGCTGTAGAATCCCATCGTGGCTGCGGTCGCGTTGGCGAGTGGGAGCGTGGAGTTGGTGGCACCGGGCAACGCGGCGCCATCCTTCTTCCATTGGTAGCTGAGACCAGTTCCGCTGGCGGCGACGGACAGCGCGCCGCTCGCGCCGGCGGCCAGGTGCTGCGAGGCGGGCTGAAGCGTGAGCGTGGGACCCGTGACCGCTGGCGCGACGGTCAGCGTCGCGGGCAGCGTGGTGAGCGAGCCGGCGGAATTGACGGCCAGCGCGGTGTAGACGCCGGCGTCGGCCGCCTGCACGTTGGTCAGCGTCAGTGTGGCGGCGGTCGCGCCGGCCAGCGCCGTGCCGTCCTTGCGCCACTGATACGTGGGGGCCGGGTTGCCCGTGGCGGAAACGGAGAAACTTGCGGTGCCGCCGGCGGTGACACTCTGGCTGGCAGGCTGGCTGGTGATGGTGGGTGCGACGGTCGCGACGCCCGTCACGATCACCGTGTACGGAAAGATCGAGGAACGATCGCCGCCGCCATTGGTGCGTTCCCAAGCGAGCAGGTTGATCGTGTAGGTGCCCGGCGTGGTGGGCGTGCCGCTCAGAATCAGCGTCGAGATGTTGACGATGCCGCTCGTCCTGCCGGAGAAACTCAGGCCCGGCGGCACGGTGCCGCTGATGGTCCAGGAGGCGGCGGGCGTCTGCGCTCCGGTCACGTTCAACGCGATCTGGACCGTCGCCCCGACCGCGACCGTGACCGGGCTGGCCTGGCTGGCGACGAGTTGCGTGGCTCCGGCGAGCGAGTGCACGGCACCCAGTGAAACCGCGGTGGAGATCGCGGCCTTGAGCAGCGCGACCACGCGTGACGGAGCGACGAATTCACCAGCGGTGGCCGCGAGGCGGACGACCGGCGTCCGTTGGAGCAGCAGCAGCAGCCACGCGGACGGCAGGGTGAAGGAACGGAAACGTTTCATGGAAGGGAAAAGGCGGCGGTGACGGACAGAAAAAAGGAGCGCCGGCGAACCGGCGCTCCTGGATCAGAACATTCCTTACTCGGTGGGCGGCAGCGGACGGAGCTCGTCGCGGGTGAGCGTGCCGTCGGCGTTGCCGTCGAGCGCCTTCAGGCTGGCGGGTGCGTTCGCGATCTCGCTCGCGGAGAGCGAACCATCCTTGTTGGCGTCGAGCGCGAGCATGATCGGATCGGCCGGGCGTCCGCGCTTGCCGGAACGGGCCGGAGCGTCGGCGGGAGGCGTCGGCGCATCGGCCGGCCGGGCCGGGCGGAGTTCGTCCGCCGTCACCGCGCCGTCGCCATTCTTGTCGAGCGTGGCGAGGCTGGTGGCGGCGGCACCGATTTCGGCAGCGGAGAGCTCACCGTTCTTGTCGGTATCGAGCACGCGGGCGATCGGATTGCCGCGGGGACCGCCGTGACCACCGGGACCGCCTGGGCCGCCGGGACCGCGGTGCGGACCGCGCGGAGAGGATTCGTCGGTGGTTTGGGCGGACAGCAGGCTGGCGGCGGTGAGGGACAACGTGACGGCGAAACAATGGAGTGTGTTCATGGGACTTGTTGTTCTTCCTTCGACCGCCGTCTTCCGGCTGGAAGGCGAGTGAGCGGCGTGGGTTGAACTACCAGACAAGACGCCCCGATTGTTCGCGCTTGGTAAGATTGCGCCGGAGATTTGTATCGCTCGCGTAAAGGTTTCGCGCGCGGGTGCTCAAGCCGCGAGGCGGGCCGGGGCCGCTTGCGCGCTGCCGGCGCGGTGGCCGGAGACGCAGCGCCAGCCCTTGCCGCCCGGCTGGCGCGTATCCGTCATCTCGCCGACCCACGTACGCAGGAACGGACGGACCCGGTGCAGGCGTACCTTGACCGTCGCGAGCGACAATCCGGCCTGCGCGGCGATCTCGCCGTAGCTTTCGCCCGCGACAAACTGGGTGACGAGTGTCCGGTCGATCGGCGTGAGCCGGGTCAGCGCGCGATCGAGCGCGGCCATGATTTCGTTGGTCGCGCTCGAGTCGGATGGGTCGGCGATCTGGTTGACCTCGTCGTCGATGCTGATCGTGCTCGGCCGGCAGTTGCGGCGGCGGATGAAGTCGAGGCTCGTGTTGCGCGCGAGCGTGAACAGCCAGGACTCGAAGACGATGGGATCGCGGAGCCGGGCGAGGCGGCGAAACATCTTGATGAAGACCATCTGGGTGACGTCCTCGACCGCGTCAGGCTGGCGGATGATGGCGCGCACAAAACCCGAGACGCGGCGGTTGTAGCGGCGCATGAGGTCGGCCTGCGCGGCCGGCTCGCCCGCGATGACGCGGTTGACGAGCTCGAGGAGCGCGGCCTTCTCCTCACTGTCGACGGACGAAACCCGCTTGAAGGGGGTGGCGTCCTCGCCGGAATCTGACGTGAAACCCGAGGCGGCGTGATCAATGTTCGGTTGGATCATGCCGCCAGTCTGCGCCGGCGGTGTTAGCCCTTTATTTCGCCCGGGGGGAGAATTGTTAAGGGGATGTTAAGGCGGGACGCCCGCGGCGGGCGTAGTTGAGAGTTGAGGGCTGAGAGTTGAGGGCTGAGAGTTGAGAGCTGAGATCAGAAGCGGAGTTCGATGCGCACAGATTGAGGGTTCAAGTGAATGCTATTTCCTGAATGCACCCTGTATCGGATCGATCTCTCAACTCTCAGCCCTCAACCCTCAACTGCGCCCGTCCCGGGCGCTCCGCCCCTCACTCCGCCGTCTCGTCGAAACGCAGCAGGCGCGCGCTGTTGAAGATGACGAAGAACGCGCTGAATTCGTGCAGGAACGCGGCCACGATGGGACTGACCAGCCCGAAGGCGGACAGCGCGACGAAGAGGGCGATGAACCCCAGGCCCCACAGGAGGTTTTGGTTGATGATCCGCAGGGTGCGATCGGACAGCGCAATGAAGCGCGGCAGATGCCGCAGGTCGTTGCCCATGAGCGCAACGTCGGCGGTCTTGATCGCCACGTCGCTGCCCAACGCCCCCATCGCCACGCCCAGATCGCCGGCGGCGAGCGCGGGAGCATCGTTCACGCCGTCACCGACGACGAGCACCCGGCGGCCCGCGGCCTTGAGTGCGCGCACCTCCTCCAATTTCTGTTCCGGCAGACAGTTTGCCCGAAAACGCGTGATGCCCGCCTCGGCCGCGATCTCGCGCGCCACGGCCTCGCGATCGCCGGTGAGCATCACGAACTCCTCGATGCCGAGCGCGCGCAGACTCTCGGCGGTGGCTTTCGTCTCGGCGCGAATGGCGTCGGCCAGCAGAATCGCGCCGGCGAATGTCCCGTGCCGCGCGACGTAGAGGCTCGAGGCGTTTGCCGTGTCAGTGACGTCGGCGGGAATCTCGACGCCGAGTTCCGCGATCCACGCACGCCGGCCCGCGGCCAGGCCGCCGCCGCGCACGCCGCGTCCGGCGACTTCCTGCGTCTGCAAGGAAGCGTCGACGGCCAAGCCCCGCACCCGCGCCTCGCCGAGGATGGCGCGGGCGACGGGATGCGTGGAGTGCGTTTCGAGCGCGGCAGCGAGGGCGAGCAGTTCGTCTTCGGTGACGCCCCCGGCGGGATGGAGACTGACGACGCGAAGCTGGCCGGTCGTGAGCGTACCGGTCTTGTCGAACACGACGGTGTCGATCGACTGCGTGGCTTCAAAGAAGCGCGAACTCTTCACGAGGATGCCGAGCCGAGACGCCACCGCGAGCGCGGCGACCATCGCCGAGGGCGAGGCGAGGACGAAGGCGCACGGCATCGCGACGATGATCACGGCGATCGCCCGCTCGACGTCGCGCGTGAAGAACAGCACGAAGCCTGCGATGATCAACACCAGCGGCATGTAGTAACGCGTGTAGTCGTCGATCAGCCGCATCACTGGAGCGCGCGAGGTCTTCGCCTCCTCGACGATGTGTTTCACGCGACCGATGACGGTGTCGTCACCGGTCTTCGTGACCTCGAACTCGATCGCCCCGGTGAGATTCGTGGTGCCGGCGTAAACGGCCGAGCCGACCTCGGCATCGACCGGCAGCGACTCGCCGGTGATCGTGGCCTGATCGAGGGTTGTCAGGCCGGAAAGGATACGGCCGTCGGCAGGGACCGTATCGCCCGGCAGCACGCGCACGCGATCGCCGAGGTGCAGGTCAGCGGCGTCGACGAGGTCCTCCGTCGCGCCGGATGCGGGGAGGCGGCGGGCCTTGACGCGGGCGAGACGGGTGAGGGAGTTGACGGCCTCCTCGACGCCCAGCGTCGTGTGTTCCTCGAGGATCTGGCCGACGATGAGGATCGCGGCGACGATCGTGCCGGTCGCGTACTGGCCGATCGCGAAACACGCGAGGATCGCGAGCGCCACGAACTGGTCCATGTAGTACTTCGTAGCCTCGAAGCCGTCGGCTTTCAGCGACGTGAGACTGTCGATGAGCACGGGAATCGCGGCCAGCGCGAGGCCCAGCATGGCCCAGAGCGACAGCACGTCGGCCTGATCCGGCCGCAGCCACTGCGCGACGACACTGAGGCCGAGGCACAGCAGCCCGAGCGCGACGAGGCAGATCCGGACGTGCAGGGCCGACAGGCGAAAGGCGGGGGCGACGGCCGGGGCGCTCATTTGGGATCGCGCAGGTAGACGTTGAACGCACCGCCGTCGGCGGGCAGCAGCGTTTTCTGTTTCACGCGCGTCAGCACGTACTCGAGCGCCTCGGCGCGGAGGCGGGTTTCGACGAGGGCGGGTGAGGTTCGGTGCTCGGCCAGCAGAGAGAGAAACGAAGCGGTCTCGCCGCGCGCGCGGGTCGTGAGTTCACGGCTGTCCGCGGTGGCCTGCTGGCGCGCGCGAAACGCGTCGCTCGCCGCGCGCGGCATCGTCTGCGCGCGATAGGTGCGCGCCTGTTCGAGCGTTGTGCGCGCCTCGACCTGGGCGCTCGTGACGTCGGCAAACGCCGCGCTGGTCGCCGCCGGCGGCGCGAGGCTGTTGACCTCAAACGCCACGATCTCGATGCCGAGTTTGAGGGCGTCGACGCGCTCCTGCGCGAGTTCCCGGATGCGCGTGCGGAGCGACTCGAGCCCGGAGCCGAGCGCGTCGTCGATTTTTGTGCGTGCCAGCGTTCGCGTGGCCGCATCGATCAGCACGGCGTCGATCAGCGGCGTGCGCGCCTCAGGCTGGACAGCGCCGGCGTAGGCAAACGGGTCGGTGATGCGGTAACGCGCGGTGAGGCGCGCCTGTACGATGTTGGCGTCACCAGTGAGCGTGTAGCCGTCGAAGACCGGATGCAGGCCCTTGCCGGCCGGCGGGGTGTTCGCGGCGAGACCGACATTGGCGGCGGGCAGGACCGCGAGCAGTGAGGCTGGAATCTGCGGTGCGGTGAATGCGCCGGCCGCGGGTGCTTCCGCGGCGGCGTTGGCTGCGGCCTGTTCGTCGGGCGCCCATGCGTTGAGAAACAGCTCGTGCTGGGTGCGGGTGGGTACGCGCACGACGCGATCGATCGGCGGAGGCAGTGCGAAACACAGGCCGGGCGGGTGCAGTTCGCGTTGCAGCCGGCCGAGGCGGTAAATGAGCGCGTCCTCGTTGGGCGCCACGCGCGTGATGCCCGAGCCGAGATAAATGCCGACGAGCCCGAGCAGGAGCCAGCGCAACAACTTGATCGTGGCGGCGAGCGCACCGAACAGCGCCTGGCCGGAACTCACGCGGGCGGCGCGGCGTCGGGCGGAAAGCGGGAGGGGCGCGGGGTCGCTCATGGCGTCGTGCGCGGGCAGGCGCGGCGCACCGGCGAGGCTTCGGGAAGGCGCGAGAGGTGACTCATTTCGCGGGGACAGCCTTGAGCTGGTTGAACGGCGCCGTGTCGGTGTCGAGAATCAGCGTGGTGTTCTCGCGCGTCACCTTGCGCAGCGTCTCGAGCTCGCGGAGAAACTGATAAAACTTCGGATCCTGCGCATGGGCTTCGGCGTAGATTTTGGCCGCCTCGGCCTCGCCTTTGCCACGGGTTTCCTCGGCGAATTTCTGCGCTTCGGCGATCAGGACGGTGCGTTCGGCGTCGGTCTTCGCGCGGAGCTCATCGGCCTCGCGGCGGCCCTCGGCGCGGAACTTCGCGGCGTACTGGCCGCGCTCGGCCTTCATGCGTTCGAAAACGTACAGCGTGTTCGCCTCCGGCAGTGCGATGCGTTTCAGGCCGACCTGTTCGATGGCGATGCCGAACGCCGCGAGCGCGGCCGGGCGGATCTCCTCGGTGAGGCGCTGCTCGAGTTCCGCGAGCTTCAGCCGGGCCGGATCGGTGCTGACCAGTTCCTGGAAGTCATAACGGCCGAGCAGGGAGTTCCGCGCGCTGATCGCGAGGCTGTCCAGCTTCGTCGGCACGGCGGCAGGCGTGCCGAGTGCCTGCAGGAACTTCAGCGGATCCGCCACGCGCCAGGCGAGGAACACGGGCAGGATGACGTTGCGCTTGTCCTGCGTGAGCGCCTCGGACACGCGCGTATCATAAAAAGCCAGACGCGTGTCGAAACGGTGCACGGTGTCCACGGGCCAGGGCCACTTGAAGTAGAGCCCGGGATCGGCGATCGTGCGCACCGGCGAGCCGAACCGCGTGAGGACCGCCGACTCGTTGCTCGCGACCTGGAAGCTGAACATCGCGAAACCGAGGATCGTCACGACGACGAGGGCGATCAGCGCGCGGGTGAGGACTTGGACGGAGGACATGGGGCAGAGTCGAGAGGCGAGAGGCGTGGGGCGGGAGGCTCGAGATGACTACCGCGGACTGAGGGGCGTGACCGGTGTCGTGGCGTCGACGCCGAGGAAAAACTGGGCGCGGGCGCGCGCGGCGTGCGGAATCAGGATGAGCTGGCGGACGTCGCCGAGCGCGGCCTCCAGCGCCTCGAGCCGGCGGCGCGTGGTGTAGACGTCGGGCTGGTTGCGATACACGGCCAGCGGCGCAAGGAACCGGGCGGCCTCGCCCTGCGCGCGCGCCCGGCGCTCGGTGGCGGCGGTCTGCGCCTGCAGGCGGATCTGCGTGGCATTCCCCTGCGCGGCGGCGGTGGCCTGCACCGCGTAGGTGCGCGCATGATCACCGAGCGCGAGCCGTTGCTCCTCGGCGCTGACGACGTCCTGGTACGCCGGCGCGACCGGGACCGGCGGGTGCACGTCCTTCAATCCCACATACACGATCTCAAGGCCGAGCTGCAGCCGGTCAATCGCGGCCTGCAGTCCGGTGCGGAGCCGGGTCGTGATCGCGGCGCGGTCGGTCGTCATGAAGCCGAACGCGCTGTAGCTCGTGGTGAGCGCGAGGAGTTCGCGATAACCGAGCGCCTCGAGTGCGGCGCGCGGGTCGCCCGAGTGACGCAGAAACGCGACCGCATCGCGCACGCGGTAGTGAACGGGGACGTTGATCGTGAGCAGTTCCTCGCCCTGGCCGACGAGGAGATTCTGTTCGCCCTCGAAATGTTTTTCGGCCCACAGGACCGGGCCGGCGAGATCGCGTTCGAAGCCCAAGGACATTTCCTGCACGCGCTCCGTCGCCACCACGACCACGCGGCTCCACGGCCACGGCGCGTGAACATGCAGGCCCGGCGGCAGCGCCGCTTCGGCAAACACGCCCTGTCGCACCAGCACGCCGCGGCTGTCCACCGGAACGCGGGTGACGGCGGTCGAAAGCCAGAGCCCGACGGCGCCGAGCAGGACGAGCGGGGCGGCGAGTATCCGGGCCAGTTGGACGAGCCAGGTTTCGCCGAGTTTGACGCCAAAGGTCTTTTCGGTCGTGGCCGCGAGTGAACGCAGCGGGCCGCTTTCGCCGAACAGCATCGGCAGCAGCACGCTCCCGCCGAAGATCGTCTCCTGCCGACGCAGCCGGGCCGGTTGGTACAGCCGGGCCACGGCGTGCAGCAGGGTCTCGATCAGCAGAATGACCGTGGTGACGTTGAATACCATCTGAACGGGGGGCAGCCAGTTGTGCTGGATGTAGAGGCGGGCCAGCAATGCGGCCACGAGCAGGGCGTGCGCGGCGGCGAGCAGGCGGGCGAGCGGCACCAGCGTCCCGAGCAGCGGCGCGGGGTGCTCGCGGGCGACGTGCGTGCCGTACGTCGCGAGGAAGTGAAAACCGAACGCCAGGATCGCAAGCGCCACGGCGGCGAGCTGCAGCAGGCTGTCGGTCGCACCTGCGAACACGCCCGCTCGCGGCAGGTGGAACGACGCGGACAGGGCGGCGACCGCCACGAAGCCCAGGGCCTGGCCGATTTCCCGCAGGCGGAGCGGCAGCTGCGGCAGGGTGTTGCCGAGTGTGACGACCAGCGCCCAAAGCCCGAGGGCAGAGAGCGCGGCGAAGGCCACGAGGCCGGAGTGACGGTGCAGCGCGAACGAAGCCGCCGCGCCAGCCGCAAACACGAGGGCAAACGTGAACACCAGTCCGCGGGCAGGCGGCGAGTGGGCGGGTGGAACCATGGTTTGCGGTTGAATCAAAATGCAGCGACGGCCCGACCGGTATGCGGACGTTTCACTTGGACTTCAAATGTGTTTCGCCGGGTGATCGGCACGACGGGCGGCCCACTGCATCGAATTCGGCCATTCTTGCGGCGCGTGCCGAACCTACGCGCCGCCGCGCACCGCACCGAACGCCGAGCGAGGTGCGGCGCGACGTCGAGCGCTCACCCGCGAAACGCGCGGCGGATCGGAATTGCGGCAGGACCTGGACCTTAGCCGGAACAATGCAGTTGCCCGCGAATCCACCCGAATGAAAGAGGCTGGATGAGACCGCACACCAAACGGTGCGCTGTGGTTTGGCTGGCCGACGTTCACGAATCAGCCTGAAATTCGCGGTCCTTCGCGTGATTCGCGGGAGTCCTTCTGCATGAGTCCGGCTTAGTTGGCCCGGGCCTTCTTCGTCTTTGCCCCCGCCGGACCGGCGTTGTCGGCCGACTTGCCGGTGTTCGCCTTCGGATCGATCACGATGTCCTTCACGGCGACCCACGCGTCGGCGCCGCTGGCGTCGGTGCCGCGCTTCGGCGCTATCACGGTTGATTCCAGCGCGTCGCCGGAGAGCCGGCGCTGCACGCCGTCCTTCGCGAAGTCGGCGCGTTCGTCGTCAAACGTGAACTGCGAGGTCAGCACCGTGGCGCCCTGATTCTTCACCTTGAAGTGGAAGTGCCGGATCCGTCCCGTGTAGAGGCCGGGCTTGATGGTGCGAAATGAATAGCGCCCGTTCTGGTCCGTCACGCTCTCGCCGTAGTGCTGGAAGGCGGGATCGCGTTTGGCGGCGTTGTTGTCTCCGGAATGGTAATACACGCCGCCCTCGTCGGTCTGCCAGAGCTCGACCTTGACGCCTGCGACGGGCGCGCCGGCGGGATCGCGCACCACGCCCGACAGGAGAAAGGGCAGGCCGCGGGCGGGCGTGGCGGCACCGGTGACGCGCGTCATGTCGTTGTCGCGGTTGGCCGGCGTAATCGTCGGCAGCGTGTTGGTGGAGTTGAAGGGGTAAAACGGGCCTTCGGTCACTTCGGCGGTGCGGACCGGAGCGGCGGCGGCGCTGCCGAGGGCGAGCGAGACCAGGCACGTGCTGGCGAAGAGGCGGACGGAGTCGGAGCGGGACATGGATTTCATGGCGGGTGGGTTCACAACCAGAGTGCCGGGTGAGTAGGGCGGGCGGCAGCAACCGGGGAAAGTTGCATCCGCATTCTGAGCACGGAATGGGCTGATGACAAGACTCGCGCCGTCCGCGGGCGCGGGGCAGCGCGAGCGACGCACGGCGCCGTGGGGGGCAAGGGTGCGCGCACGAGGCGGGAGAGGAGGGTAGAGAGTTTCATCGTGGGAACACGCCCACGATGCCACCTCCGTGTTAGCGCCCGATGTGAAGTCCGGGCCTTTTTGTTAAGCCGGCGTAAACGTCCGTGCATGCCGGGAGCGACGATCGCGGCCGGGTCGCGCTCAGGCCGCCCGCAGGCGAATCTCGGCGCGAAAGCCGCGCGGCGTGCGATTGGCGAAACGCACGTCACCACCGCATGAGGCGATGCTGCTCCGCACGATCGCGAGCCCGAGGCCGACGCCACCGGTCTCACGGGTGCGGGCGAGCTCGGGCCGGAAAAACGGTTCGCCCAGCCGGTCGAGATCCGCCACGGGCACACCGGGACCGTTGTCCTCGACCGTGATGGCGACGTGCTGGTGGTCGCGCTGCGCCGAGACCGTGATCGGGCCGGCGTCGCCGGCATAGCGCAGCGCGTTGCGCACGAGATTGCCCAGGGCGCGCGAAAGCAGATTGGTTTCGGCGGTGACGCGAAGATCGTCGGCGACAGACAGGGTCACACGTCCGCTGGTGTCCTCGCGCGCGAGCACATCCCTGGTGAGCGGTGCCAGATCGATCGCGCTGCACACGACCTCGCGTGCCTGCAGGCCGGCCTTGGTGAACGCCAGGAGTTCGTTCACGAGTGTGCTCATCTGCTGCACTTCCTCGCGCACGTCTGCGACCGTTTCCTGCAGCGTGGTCGGCGCCTGATCGGCCAGAATCCCCGTGGCCATCTGCAGCCGCGCGAGCGGCGAGCAGAGCTCGTGGGCGACATCGCCGAGAAAACGCTTCTGGCCCGTCATGTGCGCATCCAGGCGCGTGGCCATCCGGTTCACGGATTCGCCGAGTTTGCCCAGTTCGTCGCGCCGGCTCTCGCTCACGCGCGTGTCGAAGCGTCCTTCCGCAATCTGCTCAGTCGCGGTGGTGAGCTGGCGAATGGAGCGCGTGATGCTGCGCATCAGCGGGAGCCAGAACAGCACCGACAGCACCAGTACGCCGGTGCCCGCGAGCAGCCACGATTGCAGGTTGAGCAGCGAGAGCAGGGCCCACATCGAGTGCACGCGCACCACGAGTTTCGCCGGGGTGGGGAAATTGCGCTCCGCGGAAAAGTACGGCACCCGCAGGCCCACCCAGTACGCGGCGGGCGTACCGGCGCGTACGACAAAACGACCGGTGCGCGACTCCTGGTTGGGACCGCCACCGCCCATGGGCATCGGCGGCGGTTCGCGGCGCACGCCGTCGGGCGCAACGCCTTTTTCCGGGCTTTCACGTGAAGGCAACGGCGGCCGATCGGGCCCGCCCTCGCGGCGGCGCGTGGGATCAAATTCGCTCCGCGTGCCGCGAAACCCTTCGCCACCGCGGCGGCCGGATCCGCCCGGTCCCATCCGCGGCGGACGAAACTCCATCTGGGTGCGCACGTCCGGCGGGAGCTCCAGCGTGCTGCCCGCAATCTGCATCTCGTCGATGCTGTAGAGATAAAATTCCGCGTTGTACGCCGTGCCGAAGCGCTTGAGGACCGCGGTGCGGTCGTCGCCCGTGGCGGCGGACGCCTCACCGGCGATCACGTTGGCGAGGGCCTGGATGCGATCGCCACTCGGACCGGCGACGAGTGCGCCCCAGCCGAGGCCGCCTTGCACGACGAGGAAGCCGACGCCGAGCCCGGCCAGCAGCAGCAGATTCAACATCAGCCACACCGAGACCTTGAGAGAAAGTGGATAGGATACCCGCATCGACAGGGGAGTTGGACGCAGAGACAGTAGCGGAGTTATCAGGAAAATCCGCAACGTTTACCCGCCCTTAACAAGAAAGCGTTTCGCCCACACAGAGCGTTTACCGGAATCACGTTTACTCACCGGCATCCCGCTTCCCTCATGAATCCTACTCGCTTCCTGCCCCTCCTCGTTTTCGCTGCGGCCGCTCCGCACGCGCCGGCCCAGTCGGCTCCGACCGATCCCCGGATCACCAGCTGGCTGGTCCAGCCTTCCCGGACTTACGCGCGTATCTATGAATCCGATGCCGCCAAGGCCGCGGGTAACGCGGTCACCACGTGGAGTCGCGCCCAGGGCAACCAGGCCGTGCCGACCTACGCCGGTGTCATGCAGGTGTCGTACTCCAGCACCTGGGTCTACCTGCGGTCCTCGGGCCTCGGTTACCACGTGATGGGTCCCTGGTATCTGAATACCGCGCGCACCCAGGCGTTTCCCAATTTTCCCGCGAACACGAACGTCCTCTACCGCCTTCCGCGCACGCCGGTCGTGCCCGCCACCAAGGTCCTCACCGGCAACGGCTCGATCGGTTACTCCGTCGATGGCGTGTCGCTGTTCGACAGCCGTGACGCCTTTTCCTACAACAACGCGAGCGGCATGGACGCCTCGCCGGTCAACGGGCTCCGCGGCGATGGCGTCTGGAACCGCGACGCCTACGTGAACGAAGGCGTGACCTTCGACGCCGCTTTCGCGCACCAGGCCGGACCGAACTACCACTATCACGCCAACGCGCCGGCGTTGCGGGCGCAGCTGAACGATCACGTGGATTACGTTCCGGCCACGAAGTCCTATGCGGAACGCACCACGGCGCCCGCGCGGCATTCGCCGATCCTGGGCTGGCTCGCCGACGGCCATCCGTTGTATGGGCCGTACGGATATGCCTCGCCGCTGGACGCCACCAGCGCGGTGCGCCGGATGGTTTCGGGTTATGTGAAGCGCGACGGCACGCAGGGCACCACCGCCCTCGCCACCACCGGCCGCGTCACGCTGCCCGCGTGGGCCGCACTGGCGCAGAATCGCAGTGCGACGCTGACTCCGGCGCAAACCGGTCCCGCCGTCGGCGCGGCGTATCCGCTCGGCACCTATATCGAGGACTACGACTACCTCGGTAATCTCGGCAAGGCGCAGGGCCGGGACTTCGATCTCGATCTCTACAACGGCCGCTTCTGCGTGACGCCGGAATTTCCGCAGGGCACGTACGCCTACTTCATGGCCATCGAGCCGAATGGCACGCCGCAGTATCCGTATAACATCGGCCGCTGGTATTACGGCACGCCCGCCGGTGGCGCGGTCAATGCCGTCAACGAAACCGTCGTCGAGTATGTCCGCGGTGGGCAGGCTTCGGCGCTCACCGTCACCGCCACGCGGAGCGGCGCGGAGGTGGCCGTCACGTGGGCGTCCGTCGAGGGTGGCACGTATGCGATTGAGACCTCGGCGGACAACACAACGTTCGTTCCGCTCGCGAGTGGCCTGACGAGCGTCGGCGCGTCCACCACGCACCGGACGGCCACGACCGCGGCGTACTATCGCGTCACGTTGATCGCCCTGTCCGCCTTCGATGCGCGCGGCACGGGCGGGCTCTCCGGGCTCAATGGCAGTGGCAGCGCGGCCTACGCCGTCGGTGTCTCCGGCACCGCGCGGCTCGTGAACATTGCGACCCGCGCGCAGATCGGCGGCGCCGCCGGTACACCGATCGCCGGCTTCGTGATCAGCGGTGACACGACCAAGTCGATGCTCGTGCGCGCCATCGGTCCCGGCCTCGCGCCCTTCGGCGTCAGCGGTACGCTGGCCGATCCCTCGCTTTCGCTCGTCGGGGGAGCCACCACCGTCGCGACCAACGACAACTGGCTCGCGGCGGATGCGGCGACTTTTTCTGCCGTGGGCGCGTTTGGCCTGACCGGCGGCAGTCGCGATGCGGCGATTGTCGCCAGGCTTGCGTCCGGCTCGTACACGACCCCGGTGGGTGCGGGCGGCGGGAGTGGCGTGACGTTGCTGGAGGTTTACGACGCCGACGGCGGCGTCTCCGGCGCGAATCTCGTGAACGCCAGCACGCGCGCGTTTGTCGGCACGGGCGAGAGCGTGCTGATCCCCGGCTTCGTCGTCAGCGGCACCGGCACGGTGAAACTCCTGATTCGGGCGGTGGGTCCCACGCTGACCAACTTCGGTGTCACCGGCGTGCTGAGCGATCCGCAGATCACACTTCTGTCCGGCACGAGCACGGTGGCCGCCAACGACAACTGGTCGAGCGGTGCCAATGCCGCCGCGATCGCCGCGGCCGCGACACAGTCGGGGGCGTTTGCCCTGGCCACTGGTAGCCGGGATGCGGCGCTCCTTGTCGATCTTGGTGCGGGAGCCTACACCGCCAGCGTCAGCGGTGTGGGCAACACCACGGGCACGGCCCTGGTCGAAATCTACGTGGTGAACTGAGCATGCGCACGGACTGGCAGCCTGCGGCAGAGTCTGGCGCGGACGCGCCCGCGGACTTACGCGTCCGGTCCGACCATCATGTAGCCGGCCGAGCGCACGGTGCGGATGTAACGCGGCTCCTTCGCGTCGTCGCCCAGTTTTTTTCGCAGCGAGGAAATGTGCACGTCGATCGAGCGATCAAACACGTCGTAGTTCCGATCGCGGCATTCATCGAGCAGCGCCTCGCGCGTTTTCACGCGGCCCTTGGCCTTGGCGAGGCTCGCGAGCAAATCGAACTCGACGGGCGTCAGCACGAGGGGCGTCGTATCCATCACGGCCGAACGCGCGTCGAGGTTGACGCGCAGCGGGCCGACAACGAGCTCGGCCGGCGGGGCGTCGACGCCGTTCTTTTCGCTGACGGCGGTCACGGCACTGCGCCGCAGCACGGCGCGGAGACGGGCCAGGAGCTCACGGGTGGAAAACGTCTTCGGCAGATAGTCGTCGGCCCCCACCTCGAGCCCGACGATCCGATCAGTCTCGTCGCCGCGGGCAGTGAGCATCAGGACCGGCACCTGGCTCTTGGCTCGAATTTTCTTCAACACCTCAAAGCCGTCGATGCCCGGCAGCATCACGTCGAGAATCACCGCATGCCATGTCGCCTCCGCGTCCGTCGCGCGTTCGACGCCGTCAGGTCCGGTGTGCACGGCGGTGACGTCGAAGCCGAGGGGCTCGAGGTACGTGGTGACGAGCCGGCAAAGTTTCCGGTCATCGTCAATCATCAGGAGGCGGGTGCGGCCGTCGGCGCGGTCAGACATGGGAAGGTTGTGGGAAAAACTTCGGGCCGGCGCAACCGCGAGCATGGCGCGGACCTCGCCCGGGCCCGCCGTCCGCACGGGGTGCGCTGGGCGCTGGCTGCCGGCTGGCTCGTGGTCGTCACGCCGCTGCTCACCGCCGCGCGGCTCACGATTGCGATTGAGCCGCGCTGGGGGCAGGACGCCCTGACGATTCCGTCCGGGCCCGTCACGACCGATGCCGGCCAGACGCTGCGGGTCACGCGCGTCGCCGCGATCGTTTCCGGTGTGAGCCTGTTGCGCGCCGACGGCGGCACTGTGCGCCTCGATGGGCAGTACGGGGCGATCGATCTCGAGCGCGGAAAGCGTGAATTCACGGTGCAGGAAGTGCCGGAAGGCGGATATGTCGGACTCGAATTCCACGTCGGCGTTCCCCCGGAGATGAACCACGGCGACCCCGGCCGCTGGCCGGCCGGTCATGCGCTCAATCCTCTCGTCAACGGCCTGCATTGGAGCTGGCAGGGCGGGTACGTGTTCGCAGCCGTGGAAGGCGCATGGCGTGCGGGCGCCGCCGAGCGCGGCTTCGTGTATCATCTCGCCACGGACGAGCGGCTCATGACGGTTCGCTTTCGCGCGGACTTCACGATCGCCGGCGACTCCGCCGTGCGGCTCGCGCTCAACCTGGCGCGCGTGCTGGCCAAGCACCGGCTGGAGCCCGACGACGCCAGTGAGTCGACGCACTCCGGCGCCGGTGACGCGCTTGCGCCCAAGCTGGCGGAGGCATGGGAGCGAGCGTGGTTCTGGCTGGGTGCGGCGTCGCGCACCGACGAGACCGGGCGGGCCAGCGCGGGCGCGGAGCGTTCGTTGCGCGCGCGTAGTGACGCGGGACCTACGCCGCGGGCCTTCACGGTACCGGCGGGATTTCCGCAGCCGGCCCTGCCGGCGGACAATCCCCTGACGGTTGAAGGCGTCGCCCTCGGCGCGGCGTTGTTCAACGACGCGCGTCTTTCCGGCAACGGCCGGCAGTCCTGCGCGAGCTGTCACGACGCCGCGCATGCGTTCAGCGACACCCGGGCGCTGAGCAACGGTGCGCGTGGCGAGCCGGGCCGGCGCAATGCCATGCCGTTGTTCAATCTCGCCTGGAACGAGGCCTTTGCCTGGGACGGATCGCAGCCGCGCGTGCGCGATCAGGCGTTCGCGGCGTGGACGAATCCGATCGAGATGGACGGCGTGCCCGCGCAGGTCGTGGCGCGACTCGCCGATGACTCGGCTCTCACGCTGAAATGTTTCGCGGCGTTCGGGCCCGGCGGCCTCACGGTGGAGCGGGTGACGCTCGCCCTCGAGCAATACCTCCTGACGCTCGTGTCAGCCGACTCGCGCTTTGATCGGGCGATGCGCGGAGAGGCCGAATTGACGGTGGACGAGCAACGCGGGTTCGAGTTGTTCGCGCGCGAGTACGATCCGGCCCGTGGCCAGCGTGGCGCCGATTGCTTTCATTGCCACGGCGGAGCGTTGTTTACCGACACCGCGCTGAAGAACAACGGGCTTGATCGCGTATCGGCCGATCCAGGACGCGCGGGTGTCACGGGGGCGGAGACGGATCGCGGGAAGTTCAAGACGCCTTCGCTGCGCAATGTCGCGCTGACCGCGCCGTACATGCATGACGGACGTTTCGCTACGCTCGAGGAGGTCGTCGCGCATTACGATCACGGCGTTGTGCGTAGTGCCGCCCTCGATCCCAATCTCGCCAAGCATCCTGACCGCGGGCTGGAGCTGTCAGCGGCGGATCAACGCGCTCTCGTGGCTTTCTTGCGGACCCTGACGGACGTGGGCTGGAACGCCAGCGGTGACGGGGGAAGGTGAACGGCGAAGGCGGCCGCCTCGGACTTTGCGCAAAGGTCCTAGGACGCGAAGACCGTTGCAAAGATGTAATACCAATCGCTCCTTGCTTTTGGACTTCTGGATCGATCGTGGCTACGAGCGCCAGCGAGTGGCCGTTCGGCCACTCGCTGGCGCTCGTAGCCACGGCTAAAGTCCAAAGGCAAAGGGCGATTGGTATTACCAAAGTCCGCAGTTGGAATTGAACCACGAAGGCACAGAGGCCACGGAGAAGACCGGTTGCGGTAATTGCGTCAGGTCAACGGAACTCACCCTCCGGGTGAACCCGTTCGTCATCTGTTTCCTTCCTTTCACCTCTGTGCTCCCTGTGTCTCCGTGGTTCAACTACGGCTTTTTAGGATGAATCCTTGGGATCGAGCTTTGCGTTTTCGCGCTCAACTCCGCTCCCCGTCAGGTTTCCGCCCCGCCGCGTTCCTGCAGCGCCGCTTCGAGCGGTTTGAGCCACTGGCTGAGCGTGGGCTCGGCGAAGAGCAGGCGGTGGTCGGCCGGGACGAAGTGCAGTTCGGCTTGCGGATCAAGCAGGTCGCTCCACGCCTGAAAGCGCGGGCCGCGATCGGGGAAGATCGCGATCGTGCGGCCGTGGTACGGCTCCGCGACGTAGCGGACCGCCATGCGTCGCGCGCTGTACCAGAACGCGGGCCAGCGGTTCCTGGGCACAATGAGCTGCGAGACCGGGTTGGGTCGGTTGCCGTGCAGATGGACGAGCTTGTAAATCAGCCACTGCTTCACGGGATTGTAGCGCGCGTGCCAATACACGCGTTCCGCGACATAGGTGCCGATGCCGCCCGGCCGGCGGGACAGATGGCGGACGTGACGCGAAATGCGTCCGCGCCACGTTTCATCGAGCGGCGTGACCAGTCCTTCCTGCGCGAGACCCTGGGGTTCGCGCGTGGTGCGGAACGGCTGCATCGGATCGAGGAGGAAAAGCAGTTCCACGGTCTCGCCCTTAAGCCGAAGCTGCCGGGCCATTTCGAGCGCGACCAGACCGCCAAAGGAGAAGCCCGCGAGCCGGTAGGGTCCGAAGGGCTGGAGCTGTTGAATCCGCTCGAGGTGCAGGCGCGCGAGATCGCCGACCGATTCGGCCTGCATGAATCCGCTGCCCTGCGCCCAATGCGATATCGAATACAGCGAACAGGGCGCCTTCCACGTGTCGCGGACCGCGAGGCGCAGGTCGACGTTGCTGAAGAAGAGCGGGCGGCTGCCCGGCACTTCCGCGAGCGGAAACAGGTAATTCGATTCGGATCCGGTGGGAGATCGCTCGTTCGCGCGCGTGACGCGCTCCGCCAGCCTGCGCAGGGTCGGCGCCTCGAACGCCGTCTGCACCGGCAGCGAGATTTTGAAAATGGCCTCTACTTCCGTGATCATCTTCACCGCGGCCAGCGAATCGCCGCCGATGGAGAAGAAATGGTCGTCGAGGCCGACCGTATCCAGTTTCAGGAGGCGCTGCCACACCTGCACGAGGACGGCCTCGGTTTGCGTCATCTCGCGGAAGACGCCGCCGGTGTCGGCGGACTCCGTCGCGGGTGCCGCAGCGAGGCTCTGCCGGATGGCGTTGCGGTCGACCTTGCCGCTGGGGGCGAGCGGAAGTGACGGCAGAAACACGAAGCGCGAGGGAATCATCGCCGCGGGCAGACGCGTCTCCAGCCAGGCATGCAGCGCCGTCGGCGTCAGGGTGTGGCCCGGCCGCGGCACAATTGCGGCGACGATCGAACGCGAGCCCGCGCCGTCGAACCACGTGGCGGCGGCCTGCGCGACGCCGGGATGGCCGCCGATGGCCGCCTCGACTTCGCGCGGCTCGATGCGTACGCCGCGGATTTTCAGCTGATCGTCGTTGCGGCCGAAATACTCCAGATCGCCCGCGGCGTTCCAGGCGACGACATCGCCGGTCCGGTAGACGCGCTCGCCGGTGGCGCCGAGCGTCACGAAGCGCTCGGCGGTCAACGTGGCGTTGCCGCGGTAGCCGCGCGCCACGCCGGCGCCACCGAGGCAGAGTTCACCGCGCACTCCGGCGGGCACGGGTTTGCCGGTATCATCGATGATGGCGATCGTGGTACGGTTGACCGGCCGGCCGATGGGGGCGGAGATCGCGCGGGCGTTCTCGTCGGCGCTGCCCGCAGGGGTCAGGCGATGCGCCGTCGACCACACCGTGGTCTCGGTGGGCCCGTAGAGATTCCAGGCCTGCTCGCCCGCGCGCGCGATCCGACGCGCGAGGGCCGGCGGCACGGGTTCGCCGGTGGAGATGGCGACGCGCACGAGGGGAAAGTCCGGGATGTCGTTCAGGGCGATGGACCAAACGGACGGACCGATTTGCAGGACCGTGACGCCCTGCGTGCGGATGTCGTCGGCGAGTTGCCGCGGGTTGAGCCAGATCCTGCGATCGCGCAGGAGCAGGCTGCCGCCGGCGATCAGGGGCAGGAACAGTTCGGCGACGGAGATATCGAAGCCGATGGTCGAGGCGGCGAGGTAACGATCCGAGGGCGTGAATCCCATCAGGTCGCGCGCGGTGAACAGGAGATTCACGACGCTGTGATGCTCGATCTCCACGCCCTTGGGTTCGCCCGTGCTGCCCGAGGTGAAGAGAATGTACGCGAGCCGCCGGCCGCCTGGGGCGCAGGGCCCCGCCGGCTGGCCGGGCTGGGCCGGATGGAGGTGATCGAGTTCGACGAACTCGGGCGCGGGCGGGCCTGCCTGATCGCGCAGTAGCGCGCGCACCGCCGCAATCGACGGTCGATCGCCGAGCACCAGCTGGCAGCCGGAACTCGCGAGAATACGGCGGTTGCGCGCGGGTGGATCGTCCGGGTCGAGCGGGACATAGGCTGCACCCGCGTGCATCACGGCGAGCAATACGGCCACAAGATCGGCCGAGCGCTGCATCAGGACGCCGATGGGTTGCTCCGGTGCGACGCCTCGCTGCTGCAGCGCGTGAGCGAGCGAGGTGACGCGCGTGGCGAGCGCGCCGTATGATGTGGTGCCTTCGCGGGCGACGATCGCCGGCGCGGCGGGCGTCGCCCGGGCCTGCGCGAGAAACAGCGCCGCGACGTTGGCGGCGAGCATGTCCTCCCCGGCGTGCATCGCGAGCACTGGGCCCGGCGTGTATCCGTTGGCTGGAGTCATGGCGTCGGCGGCAGCGCGCGCGGGCGGAGCCGGGCGCCAAACTTGCTCGCGGGTTCCCAGTGGTACGCGCCCCGGACGGGCAGGCCGTCGCCGAGGGGCGTCACGGTGTGGGCGCGGGCCAGCATGCGCAGGAACACCACGCTCATCTTGAGCGACATGTCGCCGAACGGGCAGCGGTGGTGATCGAGTCCGAAGGGCGCGAACTGTTCGCCGGTGGGCGGCTGGTGGAGGAAGCGTTCCGGGTCGAAGTGAAACGGCGCGGGAAAGGCGTCGGGCGCCTTGTGCGATTCCCACAGGCACACGCGCACGGTCGCGTATTTGGGAATGAGATACCCGTCGAAGACGAAGTCACGCTGGGCCCGCCGCATGAGGCGCTCGCTCTGATCCATGCGCAGCGTCTCCAGCACGAAGGCCTCGGTGAAGGACTTGCCGGGCTGCGGTTCCGCCTGATCTTCCTGCGCGATGCGGTCGAGCATCGCCGGGTGATCGGCGGCGTGCTTGGTCAGCCAGCGAAAGAGCGAGTAGCTGTCGTAGCGGCCGGTCTCCACCATGTAGATGAGGTTTCCCATCATCACGGCATCGGGCATTCCGTCCTCGACCATCCGGCCCAGCACGCTCTGGCGCATCGCGGGCGGGAGCTGCGCGGGATCGCCGGAAAAGCGGGCGATCAGGTAGGCGCGAATTTCGGCGAAGGCCTCTTCCTGCTTCGCGGTGATGTTCCAGACGAGGCCGTAGGGTCCGAGCTTGCGGTAGCCGGCCATCAGCCGGTCGAACGCTTCGGTGCCGGACGTGGCGCCGAAGAACAGCTGAATCATCATCTCGCTCGTGATGGTGCTGAGCGTGGCGATGTAGGCGTCGGCGGCGTTGTGGTGTTCGCCCTCGGTTGCGGCGTAGCGCGCCAGCGCGCGGGTCGCGATCGCCTCGAGCCCGCGCGTGCTTTCCGCGAGATCGTCCGGCTTGATCGCCCGGTTGAGGGATTTGCGGTACTTGCGATGTTCCTCGCCCTGCATCTGGCGCAGGAAGCCGCGGGGAAACAGCGCGCTGACGTCCAGCGTCATCGGCTTCAGGTCGTCACCGTGATCACGGAGCAGGCGCCGGCCGATGGGCAGGCCGACGATGCAGATCCAGAATTCGTTCCAGCCGATCGCCTTGAAGATCGGGCCGAGCCGCGCCGATTGGTTGAGCAGAAAACTGCGCTCGGCCTTCTCGACCTCGTCGAGGCGCACGAGCTTGCCGGGCGGCAAACGATGCCGTGAGACGGCTGCCCGCGCATGCGCGTAAACAATCGAATGATGGGGCAGCCGGCGACGCAGGGATTTCTGGAGATTCGCCAACATGCCGGGGTGCCTTGAATGCCGACTCGACGGCCGATGGTAAATCGCAAACCCGGGTGTATCCCCCGGGGAGTGTTACGTAGGTCGGCGGCCTATTCCTCGCCGTCGTAGTAGTCGGCATCCTGGGCGCGGAAGAATTTGCGCGGGGCGCGCAGGCCCCATTTGTCGGAGTCGGGGTAGTGCCAGTAATCCACCGGAGGATTGTCGGCTACGAGGTAGAAAACGAGTTCGGCGTCGGCGCTGGCGGTGAGTTGATGCGCTTCGCCGGGCGGATGCAGGATGACATCGCCCGCGGCGACGGCGTGTGACTCGCCGCCGGCCCGGACCGTCCCGCCGCCTGCAACGATCAGGTACAACTCCCACTGCGCGGCATGACTGTGAAACGGACAGCCGCTTTCGCCCGGCGCAAAGGTGGTCAGCTCGAGATCAAACGGGTGGCCGCCGAGACCGGTGGGCGTGTTGCGTTTCGCGCCCAGTGCAATCGAGAGCTCCTTGCTGGTGCCGCGGAATTTTTTCTTCGGCGACCCCCACGGCTCCCACGGCAGGCTGTCCGGATGAAGCTTGCGTTGCGCAAAGGGTGAAAGGGGCGGTGCGGGCGGCGTGCCCGAGGGCGTGTAGGGCGGCGCGCCGGCGATCGGTGCCTCCTCACCGTCGAAGTAGCCGGTTTCGTTCATCCGGAAGTAACGGCCCGGTGGACGCAGGCCCCACTTGTTCGAGTCGGGATAGAAAAACGCATCCAGCTCGGGATTGTCGGCGACGATGAGCACCTCGAAATCGATGGCCCCTGAGTTGATCAGCTGGTGCGGTTCGCCGGGCGGGTGGACGAAGACATCGCCGGGCTTCACGGCGTGGCGTTCGCTGCCGGCGCGGACGGTGCCGGTGCCGGCCTGCACGATGAAGAGTTCCCATTGCGCGAGGTGCAGGTGAAACGGGCACACGGCCGCACCCGGCGGAATGCGGCGCACCTGGACGTCGAAGGGATGCCCGCCGCACCACGGTCCGCCGTTGCGGATGCCGCCGAGCGCGACCGAGATGTTTTTGACGAACGAGTGGAAGGTGCGCGCGGGCGAGGCTTGCTCCTCCCAGGGCATCGAGGGCAGGTGGACGCGTTTCATGGGCGGTGGAGTTGGTCTCCGAAGATGGCTTTGGCTTGGTGAACTGGGACCGCGACCGCCCCCGGTCGCCGAAATGGGGGGCGACCGGGGGCGGTCGCGGTCCCGGGAAAATCCGGTGCAGCCGGGACCGTTACTTCTCGGTTTCAATCTTCCCCGGCAGCACGGTGCGCACGGCGTCGGTGAGCTGGCGCGCGGTCGGCAGCTTGCCGCGGAACTCGGCGGGGAGTTTGGGCTGTAGTTGATATTCGGCGACGCCGATGGGATTCGCCTTGGTCTTCAACGCGAACTCGACCTCGAGGTTGTCCTTCTCCGCGCACAGGATGATGCCGATCGACGGCCGGTCGTCGGGGGCGCGTTCCTTTTCGTTCAGCAGATTGAGGTAGAAATCCATCTTGCCGGAGAACTCCGGTTCGAACGGGCCGATCTTGAGATCGATGGCGACGAGCGCCTTCAGGAAGCGGTGGTAGAAGAGCAGATCGACGAAGTACTCCTTCTGGCCGAGAACGAGCCGGTACTGGCGTCCGACGAAGCAAAACCCGTAGCCCAGTTCGAGAATGAAGTCCCGCAGCCGCTCGACGAGCTTGTCCTCGAGTTCGCGTTCCTTGATCGCGCGGCCGATGCCGAGGAACTCGAGATTGTAACTGCTCTTCAGCGCCTCCTCGGCCTGCTCGGCGAGATGCTCGGGCAGCGCGCTGGGGAAGTTGTGCGACTTCTTTTCCTTGAGCGAACGCTCGTAGGCGCCGGCTTTGATCTGGTTGAGGAGCACGTGGCGGCTCCAGCCGAAGCGGGCCGTGGCGAGCAGGTAGTAGAGCCGGGCGCGGGGGTCTTTGACCTTCTTCAGCAGCTCGACGTGATGTCCCCAGGGAATCGTGGCCAGCAATTCTGGCACAGCCTGTGCCAGAATTGCGGCGGCAGCGGTAGGTTTCTCGGCTAGCCCGGTTTCTCTCACAGGCTGTGAGAGAATTGCCAGAGCCGGGCCGCGCGCGTTGCGGCGATTCAGTTCCGGCACAGCCTGTGCCAGAAATTCCTCCGAGGAATATTCCAAGTGGAGCTGACGCATGCGCCAGAGATTGAACGACGAGAAGCCCTTCGTCGCCGGAAACGCCGCCTGCAGATCGCGCGCGAGCTGCTCGACGATCGAATCGCCCCAGCCGAGGATATTTTGTTTTTCGACGATCGCGCGCCCTATGTCCCAATAGAGCAGAATCAGCTCGCGATTGACGGCGCGGGCGGCGGCGAGGCGGGCCGATTGAATCCGCTCCTTCAGATCCGTGATGAAACGGGCGTAGTCCGGAGCGGCGGGAGAGGCGGGTTTCATGCGGGCGCGCGAGCTCAACGCCCGATCCAAACCGGATCAATTCAGAAGCCAAGAAGCCAGGATGGGTTCATGGCTTTCTGGCTTTAGAATTCACTCCTTGGTCGGGCGAGGGCTGGAGGAAGAGAAGAGCAGGAAACCAGGAAACCCGGAGGGGACGGTTTCCGGGGTTCCTGCTCTCTCTAGAACTAAAACAGATCAATTCAGAAACCAGAAAGCCAGGATCCGGATCTTGGCTTCCTGGCTTTCGAATTATACCAATCGCTCTTTGCCTTGGACTTTAGCTGTGGCTACGAGCGCCAGCGAGTGGCCGAACGACCACTCGCTGGCGCTCGTAGCCACGATCGATCCAGAAGTTCAAAAGCAAGGAGCGATGGGTATTAGTTCTGCTGGGCGGCTGCGAACTGCCATGCGAAATTCACCGACAGGTTGAAGCAGGAAACCAGGAACCCCGGAAGAAGTAGGATTCATGGATTCAGGGGTTCCTGCTCCGTCTCGAACCCAAACGGATCGATTCAGAAGCCAAGAAACCAGGATGAGTTCATGGCTTTCTGGCTTTAGAATTTTCTGAACCTAGCCGTGAGGCATGACCGTGCGGACCATGCGCCAGTCGAGCAGGTAGTCGATGGCGACGACCTGATGGACGCCGACGATGAGCCAGAACAGGAGTTGGAAACGGAGCTTGGCGTTCTTGTGTCGAATCCGGCGCTGGGCGAGATACGCCCCGGGCCAGCCGCCGGCGAACGCGAAGAACTGCAGGGCGTTCTCAGGCGCCCGCCATTCTTTCTTCTGCGCGCGCTGCTTGTCGTCGGCGTAGATGAAGTAGGTGAAAGCGGACACCGCCGCGTACCAGCCCACGAGAATCCACCAGCGTTTGCCGTCGGCCAGTTTCCAACTGGCGGCTGCGGGAGCTACCAGGAGCACGGCGAGGAGGAAAAGGTGATTGGGGCGGAAGGAAGCCACGCGCGGTGATCGTTTCCTGCTCAAGCCCTGAATCAAGCCCGATGAATTCAGAAACCAAGAAGCCGGGATCTGTCTCATGGCTTTCTGGCTTTTGAATTCCTTCTTTGTTCGAGCGCGCTGGAACAGAAAAGAAGAGCAGGAAGCCAGAAAATCAGGAAGGGGGATTCATGGCTTCCGGGTTTCCTGCTCAACCGGTCTGCTTCCGTGATCAGATGCTGAATCAAACCTGATCAATTCAGAAGCCAGGAAGCCAGGATCAGCCTCGTGGCTTTCTGGCTATTGAATTCACTCACCTTTGCGGTGCATTTTCGGACGCGTTTCCGGCTCTTGCCAGATCGTCACGCCGGCTATCGGTACCTCGCGCGTGCCCACCAGCATCGTCGCGTTCGCCGGAACGGGTGCGGCGTGTGACTGCTCCGTGGCGTTGGTGGCGATCCAGAGGCCGTCGCGCCAGTCGACGCTGAAGCCTTCGGGAAAATTCTCCGTGGCGACGGCCGCGCGGGCATACACCTCGCGGATCAGTTGGGCTTCGAGCGAACCGCTCGTGGAGTCGACCCCGATGTACGTCACGGCACCGCGCCCGAGCCGGCGCGTGATCGCGGCTGGCTCGCCCGCGTAGGGCTGATCCGCATACGTCGCGAGCGTCTCGGTGTCTGCGCGCGGTGCAAGCACGTCGCCCCACGTCGACCACGCGTGCGACTCGCCTCCGGCGCTCACGTGCGCGCGGTGCGGCGACGGCAAGGTATCATAAAACGCGATGCTCGCGCCAATGAGGTCGTGAATCGGCGCGGCCCACGCCGCTTCCCACAGCTGGCCGCGACGATCCTTCTGGCCGGTGCGGCAGGTGAGCACGAGCTGGCCGCCGTTCTCCGCGTACGCCTGCCAGCGCGCCACGAGGGCGGCGTCGACGAGCTGATGCGCGGGCGCGATCAGGAAGGGATAGGCGGAGAAATCCTTCTCCTCCGTGATCACATCGACGGGCGCCCCGACGCGTTTGAGCGCGCGGTGGTACTTGAGCAGGTGCTCATAGGTGTCCCAGTCCTTGTTCTGCTTGTGATTGTCCAAGTCCCAGCGGACTTCGTAACTGTAGAGGATCGCCGCCTGGCGTCGGGCGTAGGCGGGTGGCGGCGGTGCGCCCGGGGTGGCGACGGCGCGAAGCCCGGCCAACTCGCGCGCGGCCTGGGAGAACTGCATGCCGCCGGCGGTGGGCGTAACGCCGTCGGGACCGACGATGCCTTGGTGATACAGCTCTGCCCCGGAGAGCGGCTGACGATAGCGGTAGGTGCAGACGAACTTCGCGCCGGTGGCGAAGGCCTGCAGGATCCACAGGCGCACCGCGCCGGGATACGGCTGTGGGTTGACCTCGCCCCAGTTCACCTGGCCGGGCTGCAGTTCCATGATGCCGTGCTGGCCGTTGAGCGGGCGCATGAAGTCTCCGGCGAAACCCAGCACGGACGGATCGCCGAGGCGGAAACCGAGCGGGCCGCGGTTTGCGTTACCGTGCACTGGATACAACGTCCACGACACGACGTCGAAGTCCCGGGCGTTCAGCGCCGGATTCACGGCGGGAAAGTGGTGAATGTGGTTCGACGTGATCCACTGCCGGTGTCCGGTGTACGTCCGCAGGATACCGGTCTGGAAACGCAGGTAGTCCGCCGCCGTGCCGGCGAACCAGCGTTGGGCGTCGAGCATGGCGTGCGGGTTGAACTGCGCGGGAAACTCCTGGACGTTGGGGATCCGGATCTGATCGAAGCGCTGGTAGAGTTGCGACCAAAACGCGTTGCCCCAGTCGCGATTCAAGGCGCCGATGTCGGCGTACTTGGTTTTCAACCACGCGCGGAACGAGTCCTGGCACGCGTCGCAGAAGCACGGTTCCTTGCCGTAGTGCGTGAGTTCGTTGTCGAGCTGCCAGCCCCAGACGCGGGTGTCGGCGCCGTAGCGGCGGCCGAGCGCGTGGACGATTTTATCCACGTACGACCGGTAGCGCGGCACGTTCCAGCAGGCGTGCTGGCGGGTGCCGTGCCGCTGCCGCCGGCCGGCGGCGTCGACCATGAGCACCTCGGGACTTTTTTCGGTCAGCCAGACCGGCGGCGCGGGCGTCGGCGTACAGAGCACGACCTTGAGGCCCTGCTCCGCGGCGAGGGCGACGACGCGATCGAGCCAGGCGAAATCAAATGCTCCCTCGGTCGGTTCAAGAAATGCCCAGGCGAACTCGCCGAGGTGGACGAACTCGAAGCCGAGTTTCCGGATGTTTGCGATATCGCGCGGCCATTGGGCGGCGGGCCAGGCTTCCGGATAGTAGTAGACGCCGAGCGTCATCAAGTCGGCGGGCGGAAACGAATACAGGGCGGCCGCGGCGGCGGAAGGCGGGGCAGACATGGGGAGCGCGAGCGAACCGAGCCTGGAGCACGACGCGCGGTAACCGGATCCTCAGAGTGGCTCGTTGATCACTGGATTGGTCAGCGCGCCGATTTTCTCGATGTCGATCGTCACGGTGTCGCCGGCCTTCAACCACACCGGTGGATTGCGCGCGAAGCCGACGCCGTGGGGCGTGCCGGTGAGAATCACGGTGCCGGGCAGGAGCGTTTTGCTCGCGCTGAGAAACTCAATCAGCGTCGGCACATCGAAGATCATGTCGTCGGTGTTCCAGTCCTGCATCGTCTCGCCATTGAGAATCGTGCGGATGCGCAGCGCGTTGGGATTCGGAATTTCGTCCTTCGTCACGAGCACCGGACCGAACGGGCAGAAGGTGTCGAAGCTCTTGCCCTGGCACCACTGGCCGCCGCCGCCGTTGCGCTGCCAGTCGCGGGCGGAGACGTCGTTGGCGCAGGTGTAGCCGAGGACGAAGTCGAGGGCGTTGGCGCGGGTGGCGTTCTTGCAACGCTTGCCGATCACGACCGCGAGCTCGCATTCGTAGTCGACGGAGGTGCTCGCCAGTTTGACGGGCAGCTCGATCGGATCGCCCGGATTCTGCGCACACGCAGGATTTTTCACGAACAGCACCGGGTGCGGCGGCGGGGCGCTGTTGCTCTCGGCGGCGTGCTTCTTGTAGTTGAGGCCGATGCACGGCAGGTAAACGGGGTCGACGGGCGCGAGGGCCTTGCCGGGTTTGACCGTGCGATCGGTGACGCGGAAATCGCCAAAGATATCCCCGCTGATTTCGCGCGCGGAGCCATCGGGTTGGAGCGCGGCGTAGGCCGGGCCGGTCGGGGTGAGGTGGCGAAGAATGCGCATGGTCGGTGGAAGGGGAGCCGAGTTGAAAGTTGAAGGGTGAAAGTTGGAAGACCGAAAGACGGCAGGTCCGGTCCGGGTTTTTTCCGGGTCGGGCTTCGGTTGTCACCCGGCAACTTTCAACTCGATGGCCGGCGCCGCGGCGGCCAGCGTCGGGCATGCCTGCGGCGCCCACCTCACCCCGTAAACTCGTGCTGCTGATCGGCACGGTGAAAGGAGTCTTCCTCTACGAAAGCGACGAGCGACGGACGGACTGGCGTCTGAGCGGGCCGCATCTCGGGGGCTGGGAGGTGTTCAGTGTGTGTGCCGACGAGCGCAACGGCCGCATCCTGGCCGGCACGGGGCATTTCATGCACGGTCCCACGATCCGCACGTCGCGCGATGCGGGCGCGACGTGGGAGCCGGTGCAGCGCGACCCGGCGTTTGCCACGGGTGCGACGGCCGAGCTGAAACACATCTGGCAAATCGTGCCGGGGCATGCGTCGCAACCGGGCACGTGGTATGCGGGCGTCGACGATGCGGCCCTGTTCGTGAGCCGGGACGATGCGCAGACGTGGAGCGAGCTGACGGGCCTGACGAGTCATCCCACGCGGCCGCGCTGGATGCCGGGATTTGGCGGCTTGTGCCTGCATTCGATCCTGGTGGATCCGACGAACGCGCAGCGCCTGTGGGTGGGCATTTCGGCGGTGGGCGTTTTTCGCAGCGACGATGCCGGTGAGCATTGGAAACTCTGCAACGAAGGACTGCCCAACGTCGCGCCGGAGTTCGTCAAGGATCCCGACATGGGCCGCTGCGTGCACAAGATGGTGCTCGATCCCGAGCGGCCCGGGGTGCTGTACATTCAATACCACGGCGGCGTCTTCAAATCGGAGGACGCGGCGGAATCGTGGACGCGGATATCGACGGGGCTGCCGCATGAATTTGGATTTCCGATGGCAATCACGGCGCGCGGCGATCTGTTCATCGTGCCGTTGTTGAGCGACGAGAACCGCGTCGTGCCCGACGGCGCGTTGAAAGTCTGGCGTTCGCGCGATCGCGGCCGCACCTGGCGGGCGATGACCGCCGGCCTGCCGCAGCGGGAGCATTTTGTCGGCGTGCTGCGCGACGCGATGACGGCCGATCGGCTGTCGCCGGCCGGCGTGTACCTTGGCACGACCGGCGGGGAGTTGTTTTATTCGAAGGACGACGGCGACACGTGGGAGAAACTGCCGGCGAGTTTCCCGCGGATCACGTGTCTGCGCGTGTGGGCCCGGTGAGCGACTGGCGAACGAAGACTACTTCGCCTCCGCGTACGCCTCCATACCGACGCAGGAACACACGAGATTCCGATCGCCGTAGACGTTGTCGACGCGGCCGACGCTCGGCCAGAACTTGCTGGCGCGGGTGAAACGATCCGGGAACGCGGCGGTCTCGCGCGAGTACGGGCGGTTCCATTCCGCGCCGCAGACGACCCGCGCCGTGTGCGGCGCGTGCTTGAGCGGATTGTTGAGCTTGTCCGACTCGCCGCTGACCACGGCCTGCATCTCGCCGTGAATCGAGATCATCGCGTCGCAGAAACGATCGAGCTCGCTCTTCGCTTCGCTCTCGGTCGGCTCAATCATCAGCGTGCCGGGCACGGGGAACGACATCGTCGGCGCGTGGTAGCCGTAATCCATCAGGCGCTTGGCCGCATCCTCGACCTCGACGCCGTGCTTCTTCCACGCGCGGAAATCGACGATGCACTCGTGCGCGATCAGGCCCGCGTTGCCCCGATACAGCACCGGGAAGAAGCTTTCGAGGCGGCGGGCCACGTAGTTCGCGTTGAGGATCGCGACCTTGGTCGCCTCCGTCAGGCCGTCGGGTCCCATCATGCGAATATACATCCACGAGATCACGAGGATGCTGGCGCTGCCGTAGGGCGCCGCGGAGACGGCGCCGATCTGAGATTTCAGATCTGAGCTTTGAGATCCCGGTCGCGTCGGCACGACCGGGTGGCCGGGCAGGAATGGCGCGAGGTGCGCGGCGACGCCAATCGGCCCCATGCCGGGACCGCCGCCGCCGTGCGGAATGCAGAACGTCTTGTGCAGGTTCAGGTGGCACACGTCGGCGCCGATATGGCCGGGCGAGGTGAGTCCGACCTGCGCGTTCATGTTCGCGCCGTCCATGTAGACCTGACCGCCGTGCTGGTGCACGAGGGCGCAGATTTCCTTGATGCCGGTCTCGAACACGCCGTGCGTCGACGGGTACGTCACCATCAACGCCGCGAGCTCCGCCGCATGTGCGACCGCCTTGGCGCGCAGGTCGGCGAGATCGATGTTGCCGTTCGCGTCGCAGGCGACCGGCACGACCTTGAAGCCGCACATCGCCGCGCTGGCCGGATTCGTGCCGTGCGCGCTGGTGGGAATGAGGCAGATGTTGCGGTGCCCCTCGTGTCGGGATTCGTGATACGCCCGGATGACGAGCAGGCCGGCGTACTCGCCCTGCGAGCCAGCGTTGGGCTGGAGCGAGATCGCGGCGAAACCGGTGATTTCCGCGAGCCACGTCTCGAGGTCGCGAAACAGCTTCTGGTAGCCGCGCGTCTGCGTGGCCGGCGCGAACGGATGCAGGTTGCCGAACTCCGGCCACGAGACGGGAAACATCTCGCTCGTGGCGTTCAGCTTCATCGTGCACGAGCCGAGCGAGATCATTGAGTGGCACAGCGAGAGGTCCTTCGCCTCGAGCCGCTTGATGTAGCGCAACATCTCGTGCTCGGTGTGATGCCGGTTGAACACGGCGTGCTGCAGGAAGTCCGAGGTGCGGGCGAATGACGGACTGAAGTCCGCCAGCTGAGCGTTGAGCGTTGCGAGCTGAGTGTCGAAGGCGGCGGCGGCCGATTCGCTGAAGAACGAAAGCAGCAGCGTGATCTCGGCGAGCGTGGCGGTCTCGTCGAGGGCGATCCCTACGGTGTACTCGTCGATCCGGCGCAGGTTCACCTTCTTCGCCTCGGCCGCCGCGTGTACGCGAGCGGCGGATACTCCGCTGACGGTGAGGGTGTCGAACACGGGCTCTGCGTTCACCTTCGCGCCGGCGACGCGCAGGCCGGCGGCGAGCAGCTCGGTCAGCAGCTTGACGCGCCGCGCGATCCGGCGGAGGCCGTTCGGGCCGTGGTACACGGCGTACATCGAGGCCATCACGCCGAGCAGCACTTGGGCGGTGCAGATGTTCGACGTGGCCTTGTCGCGGCGGATGTGCTGCTCGCGCGTGCCGAGCGCCAGCCGCATCGCGGGGTCGCCCTGCGCATCCTTGGACACGCCGACGAGCCGGCCTGGCATCTGGCGTTTGAACGCATCGCGCGTCGCGAGGAAGCCCGCGTGCGGTCCGCCGAAACCCAGCGGCACGCCGAAACGCTGGGCGGAACCGACGGCGACATCCGCGCCGAATTCGCCCGGGGCGCGCAGCAGCGTCAGCGCCAGCAGATCGGCGGCGACGATGGTGAAGGCACCGGCGGCATGCGCGGCCGTGAAGAACGCGCTGAAATCGTGGATCGAACCCGTGGTGTCCGGGTACTGCACGAGGACGCCGAAGCAGCTGGCGTCGACGGCAAACGTCCGGTGATCGCCGACGACCACGTCGATGCCGAGCGGTTTCGCCCGGGTCTTCACGATGTCGATGGTCTGCGGATGACACTGGGCCGAGACGAAGAACGTCCGGTGCTCCGCGGCGTCGCCTTCCTTTAACCGGTGACACATCATCATCGCCTCGGCGGCGGCGGTGCCTTCGTCGAGCATCGAGGCGTTCGCGATTTCCAGGCCCGTGAGCTCGGTGATCAGCGTTTGAAAATTCAGCAGCGCTTCGAGCCGGCCCTGCGAGATCTCCGCCTGGTAGGGCGTGTAGGCCGTGTACCAGCCGGGGTTCTCGAGGATGTTACGCTGGATGACGGGTGGCGTGAAAGTGTCGTGATAGCCCAGCCCGATGAAGCTGCGGAAAACGCGATTGTCGCTGGCGATGTCGCGCAGTTCGGCGAGGGCCTCGCTCTCTCCCATGGCGGCGGGAAGCGTGAGTGCGCCGCGTCGGATCGCGGCCGGCACCGCATCGTCGGTCAGCGCGTCGAGCGAGGCGTAGCCCAGGAGCGCGAGCATCGCCGCGCGATCGGCGGCGCTGTCGCCCTGGTGGCGGCGGGCAAAGGTGTCGGTGGGCGCGAGGTGGTCCCGGAGCGATGACATAAAGAGCCACGCTAGGAGCGCCGGCAGGTCGCGCAATCGCGATTTCGGAGTGGCGGGATCGGGCGTTGCCTTGGGACCGCGACCGCCCCCGGTCGCATCGGGTTCAGCGACCGGGGGCGGTCGTTCAATCGGATGCGACCGGGGGCGGTCGCGGTCCCGGGGGGATTATTTTTTCGCGGGGGCGGCGGCCTTCTTCGGTTTCGGCAACATCGGCAGGGCGTTCGACGGAACAATCAGGGGGCCGGCGAGGAAGACCTGCGGTGCGGCGGGGTCCACGGTGACGAGCACCGCATGGATGTCGTTTGCGCCGAAGGTTTCCAGCCGGGTGACATTGTCGAGCGGCGCTGCGCTGCCGGGAAACGTGATGCGAGGTTCGAGCCGGTAGCGGTGCTCGTCCGCGTGCACGAGCAGCACGGGTTTCGCGAAGGCGCGCGCCTCTTCCTCGACGGTGGCAAGAAAGCGCGTGAAGCCGGATTCACGGCCGCCTTTGTTGGCGGCCGCGGCGGAGCTGAACGGTTGCGCCTGGAAAAAGAGCGCGACGCCCGGGGCGTTGGTGGCGCGGGCTTCGGCAAACGCGGCGCGGACCCAGGCGGCGTTGGCGGCGTCGCGCTCGCGGAACTCCGCCACGGCGCCGGGGACGTCCGGCTGGTGGTTGTTGTTGCTTCCGACCACATGCACCGTGGCAAACACCACGCCGCCGCGCGTCCAGCGCGCGTTCTCCACAAACTTGGCGAACGCCGGATCGCGCCGCTGTGTCACGAGCGGAATGGGCGCGCGGCCCAGGCTGCGCTCCTCGGAAAAGTACGTGGCGCGCAGCTTGCCGAGCCACACCAGCGGATCCTCATGGCCGTTGTTGGTGCGGTGCACGTCGGTCCACTCGTTGTCTCCCGGCGTGTACATCACCGCGCCCTCGATCGTGTTGAACCACGTTTTGACCTGCACGAGAAACGCTTCCGTCGGCGGCTCGCTGCCCGTCTTGGTATCGCCGCAGTGCACGGTGAACGCCGGGTGCTGCCGGCTGATTTCCATGAGCAGCCGCTCGTAGGCGGCGAAATTTTCCCTCCCGTAAGGCATGCAGCCGAAGGCGACGAAGCTGAAGCGATCACCGTTGTCCGCGGCGTGGACGGAAAAGAGGCAGGCAAGTGCGACGCAGCAGGCGGTGAGGAGTCGGCGCATGGCGGCGGCAGCATGCGCGCCATGCCGCCTCGCGCAAAGCCGAAAGCGGAAGGGTGTGGGGTGCGAGCCGGCCCGGGAATCTGCAAGGTGGATTTCCCTGCAGCGGCACGTTGAGCGGAAAGGGTGGGAAGGCTCGGCCCCTCGCCCCAGGCGCAAGCCGACGAGAAGACTGCCGGACCACGGCTATTGACGGTGACGCTGTAAGGGAAAACGCGATACGCGCGGATCGGTGTCGGAGCTACGGAGGTGGCTAAGTAATGCCCGGTCAACCCCGGGTAAAATGGGGTCGGAAAACGGGAATGAAATCGCCCGGGCCGGCGGCCGGCGATGTGAAGGGCGGGCATGAAATCAACCCTGCTCTCACGTGCATCCCGGCTGCTACCCGTGAAGCGCCTTTTGCTGGCGGCGACTTTCTCCGGCGGGATTTCCCACGCGCAGCCTGATCCGATTCAACTGCCCGCGGCCGCTCACGGCTCCGCGGCGATTTCCGCCCTGGGCAATCACCTTCCGGCCGTGGCCAAAGCCTACGGTCTGCAGCCGCAGGAGCTCGTCACCCTGTTCAGGACCCAGCCCGCGCTGGGCGTCGATCGCGGCGGCGTGCTGCTCGTGGCCTGCGACGGCCTCGCGGTGACCGCAGATGGCAAACTGGTCGACGGCAGCGGCGGGCCGGCCGAGACCGCCGGACCGGACGCCAACGCGCTCACCGTGGACTCCTCGGTCACGCAGCTGGCGAACGGCTCCACGATCGATGCCTTCAGGCTCCACAGCCTGCCCGGGGTGAAACGGGTCATTCTCCTCGACTTTGACGGCCACGTCACCGCCGGGACGTCGTGGAACAGTTCCTACACGTCCGGCGCGGCCATTGCGTCCGCCCCCTTCGATCTCGACGGCGATCCGACGACGTTCAATGCGACCGAGCGGGCCATGATCCAGAAAATCTGGCAGCGCGTGGCCGAGGACTACGCTCCGTTCGGTGTGGATGTCACGACCGAGGATCCCGGGGTCGAGGGCCTTCGCCGCATCGACTCTGCGGATACGGCCTACGGCATCCGCGTCGTGATCAGCCCGACCAACTGGTACAACACCGGCGCGGGCGGCGTCGCCTACATCGGCGCGTTCAACTGGAACTCCGACACGCCGTGCTTCGCCTTCACCGCGCAGCTGGCCAACGGCGAGAAATACATCGCCGAGGCCGTGGCGCACGAAGTCGGTCACACGCTGGGCCTGTATCACGACGGATTGGGCGGGACGACTCCGACCTCGTATTATCAGGGACAGGGCAACTGGGCCCCGATCATGGGCGTCGGCTACTACAAGAGCATCGTGCAGTTCAGCAAAGGCGAGTACGCCAATGCCAACAATCTCCAGGACGATCTCGCGGTCATCGCGACGTACCTCCCGCTGGCGGCCGATGACCACGGCAATACGCGGGCGCTGGCGACCATCCTTTCCGGGCCGAACGTCGCGACGGGCGGCACGATTGAAACGCGCGGCGACGTCGACCTGTTCCGCTTCGACGCCGTCGCCGGTGCGGTGACGTTCACGCTCAAGGGGCCCGCCCCCGACGCCAATCTCGATCTCAAGGTGGAGCTGCTCGATGCGGACGAAAATGTCCTGCTGACCAGCGACCTCACCACGCTGAGCGCGACGATTGCGACGACGGTGACGGGTGGCACGTACTACCTGCGCGTCGACGGCATCGGGGTGGGCGATCCGGTCACGACGGGCTATTCCGACTACGGCAGCATCGGAAACTATATCCTCACCGGTTCATTCCCCAGCGCCGGCACCAAGCAAACGCCGGTCGCGGCGATCACGGTCTCGTCCACCTCCGGCACCGCGCCGCTGGCCGTGAGTTTCTCCGGCCTGAATTCGACCGACGCCGACGGCACGATTTCGAGCTACCAATGGAACTTCGGCAACGGCACCACGGCCACCGGTGCCACCGCCAGCGCCACCTACAGCGCCGCCGGTACCTATGCGGCGGTCCTGACGGTGGTCGACAACGACGGCCTCGCCGGCACGGCGACGATTTCTATCACGGTCAGCGCGCCGGCCAATGTCCCGCCGACCGCCGTCGCCACCGCCAGCACCACGAGCGGCACGGCGCCGGTGCCGGTGACGTTCTCAAGCGCCGGTTCGTCGGATCCCGACGGCAGCATTGCCGGTTACAAGTGGGACTTCGGTGACGGCACCACTTCGACGGCGGCGTCTCCTTCCAAGACCTTCTCGGCTCCCGGCAACTATGCCGTGAAGCTGACGGTGACGGACAACGCTGGCGCCTCCGCCAGCTCAGCGGTCACGGTCTCCGTCCTCGGGAGCCCCGACAACGACCTCGATGTGTACGGCCTGTTACTGTCCGCAAAGAAGGACAAGGCCGGCACGACCGCTTCGGCTGCGATCACGATTCTCGACCGTCTCGGTCGGGCGGTGGCCGGTGCAACCGTCACCGTCGCATGGTCGGGTGCGGTCGGTGGCACGACCACCGGCAAGACTGATGCCGCGGGCAAACTCCTGCTCTCGGCTCAACGCACGAAGAGGACCGGCACGGCGACCGCTACCATCACGAGTGTAACGGCCCCTGCAGGTGGCGCGTATGTGGCTTCGCTTTACGCCGAGCCGCTGACGAAATCGATCACGCTGCCGTAACGCGATCACCGCGCGGCCGCCTCGGGCCGCTCGGAACTCTCCCGACCCGCCGGAATAGTCCGGCGGGTCGTTTCGTTTGGGGCGGCACGAGCTGCCGAAACGAGCCCCGTCCGTTCTTGTCCAAGAGCTCGTTCCGCCGGCCCCCGGTGCCTGCACATGCAACCCTTTTTGAGGATTACGGGAGCAGGATGCTCCCGCTACTGCCGCCGATCCGCAAAGTAGCGGGAGCTTCCAGCTCCCGTACCGTGGCGCGCGCGAGTGACAGCGGGTGCGTTGTTGGCGACGGCCCGGAGCTTAGCGCTGAACGGTGCTCGACGGGCGCGGCGTGCTGGCTTTTCCTCTGCACCCCGGGTTAACCGCCTGGATCACCTGCTTCGCTCGTTTCAAACCCTTCCTCCCGGCCGTCCGTGAGGCTTTGTACCATGACCTCGAAAACCCTGTTTGTTCTCCTGAGCGCTGCGCTCGCTGTCGCCCTGCCGGCGCGTGCGCAGCCCGCCGCCGGCACCACCACCGCCGTGTCCGGCTCGGGCAACACTGCGACCGGTGTCATCACCGGCCGCGTCTTCAGCCCCAACACGGGCGAGTACATGCGCAATGCGCTGATCACGATCCAGGAGACGGGGCAGACGGCGAACGCGGGCGATGGCGGCGAGTTTCGCTTCGATCCGGTGCCGGCCGGCAAGGCGACGCTCGTCGTGACCTACACGGGCTACCGCACGGCGACCTCAGTCGTGAACGTGGCCGCGGGCGCGACGGTGTCACAGGAGATCAATCTCACGAGTTCGCTGCTGTCGTCCGCCGAGGGCGACACGATCAAGCTCGGCCAGTTCGTCGTCTCGACGGAGCGCGAGGGCAGCGCCAAGGCCATCATGGATCAGCGCAATTCCATGAATATCACGAACACCGTCGCGTCGGACAGCTTCGGTGACAACGCCGAGGGCAACGTCGGCGAATTTCTGAAGCATCTGCCCGGCGTCGAACTCGATCTTTTCTACGGCGAGGTGCGCACGGTGCGCCTCGGCGGCCTTGGTTCGGAATACACCTCCGTCACCATGGACGGCATCGCGCTCGCCAGCGTCGATGCGAACAACAGCGGCTCCGGTGCCGCGCGGTCGTTCACGATGGAGATGGCGTCGCTGAACAGCATGGAGTCGATCGAAGTGTCGAAGACGATCAGCGCCGACCTCGATGCCAACGCCCCCGCCGGCACGATCAATCTCCGCACGAAGCGCGCGTTCGACCGCGCCGGCCGCCGCGTTTCCTTCCAGGCCAACGTGGAGGCTCACTCTGAGGCGATGACCTTTGGTTCCTCGCTCGGGCCGGACGAGGATCGCTCGACCCGCAAGATTCGGCCGGGTGGGATTTTTGAGTTCTCCGACGTCTTCCTCAACAAGCGCCTGGGCATCGTCCTCAATATCAGTGAGTCGAACGTGTATCAGGAAGCGCTCATCACGTCGTCGGCGTACAGCACCGCAGTGACGGCGACCGACACCCGTCCGCTCGTGCCCACCACGCTCAATTTCCAATGGGCGCCGCGCTTCAACAAGCGTTTCGCCACGACGCTCACCGCCGACTACAAGATCAGCCGCGAGCTCAATGTCGGCCTCGGCGTCGTCTACAATTACGCCGACCTCTGGACGCCGCAACGCACGGTGATCTTCAACTCGAGCACCGGCGCCCGCTCGCAGGTCATCGGCACCGATCCGCTCCTCAGCTTCATCTCGGCTGCCAGCGGCACGGTGCAGGTGAATCCGGTCGCCGTTTCAAAGATGGGCGAGACCTTCACGCTGCTGCCCCGCTTCGGCTACAAGCGCGGCAACTTCGAGCTGGAAGGCAAGTTTGCCTACTCCGACTCCACCAGCTGGTACAATCCCCTCGGGCGCCGTAAGTCCATTCGTGATACGAACAGCCCCACCGCCACCGGCATCACGTACCGGGCCGAACGCTCCTCGCTGTTGTCGTCCGATTGGAAATTCACCCAAATCGGCGGACCGGACATCGCGAGCGGCGCGAGCTACAGCAATCCGACGATCACCGCCAACGACGGCCGCTTCGGCCGCACCATTCTCTTCAGTGGCGAAGTCATCGGGACGCTGAAGACGTCCAAGTTCCTTCCCGTGACATGGAAGACCGGCGTCAAGTCGCGCCAGCAGATCCAGAAGTTTGAGGACGACCAGCTCGCCAAGCGTTATGATTACGCTCCGGGCGGCACGGTCCCGGCCCGCGGTGCGTGGGACGCCTTCCGCTCGCCGTGGGACTACTCGCTCGCCATGAACGACGGCAGTGCGCTCTCGAGCAGCGGCGGTACCGTGTTCATGCCGAACCTGCGCGCCATCGGTGATCTGTATCAGCAGAACCCTGCCGCCTTCCGCCAGAACTGGGGCACGAACGCCGATAACTTCTACCAGTCCTACGTCGCGCGCCGCCGCCGTTTCTACGAGGAGATCGACGCTGCGTTTCTCATGGGCACGACGTCCTACAAGCGTGCGACCTTCCGCGCGGGTGTCCGTTGGGAAGGCACGCAGACCGAGGCCAGCGAGGCCAACACCCGCACGCCCGCCGAGGTCCGCGCCGCGGGCTTCCCGGTCGCCGCCAACGGCGTCGCCACCACGATTCCGGGCATCGAGTACCAGTTTCTCTCGCGCCCGCGCGTGAATCGGACGGGTGACTACGACAACCTCTTCCCGAGCGGATCATTCAAGTACAACATTCTCCGGAATCTCGATTTTCACTTCGGCTACAGCGCGACCATCCGCCGCCCGTCGTATGTGAATCTGGCGGGCGTCTGGATCATCAACGAAACGGCGCAGACCGTGACGCTGCCGAAGCCCAGCCTGAAGCCCGAGACCTCGGAAAACTTCGCCGCGCGTCTCGCTTATTACTTCGAGCCCGTCGGACAGCTGGCCGTCACTCTCACCGAGCGCAAGGTCACGGATCTCATCATTTCCGATCGCCAATCCGCGGCGGAATTCGGCTACACCGGCCAGGACGAGCTGCAGAACTACGAGTTCATCACGTTCGATAACAGCCTGGATCGAGTGAAAATCCGCAGCATGGAGATCGAGTACAACCAAAGCCTGGCGTTTCTCGGCCAGCTCTTCCGCCGGCTCTCGATCCGGGGCAGCTACACTCGTCTCTACGCCGAGATCCCGCGCGCCAACCTGACGCCGCACCTGGCATCCGGCGGGATCAACTACACGCTGAACAAGTTCAACGTGTACGCGAACTGGAACTGGAGCGACGACGTGAATACGAATCTGGCCGGCACCACCTACCGTCGCCACCGGACCAACCTCGATGCCGGCGCCGGTTGGCGTCTCACCAACACCTACAGCCTCTCCGTCAGCGTCCGCAATATCCTCGATACGCCCTACATCAACATGCAGCGCTTCGTCACCGGCCCGACTGCGATCACCCGCAACGAGACCGTGGGCCAATCGTGGACGTTCGCCGTGAAGGCGCTGTATTGAGATGAGAATTCTGGTTCTGTGATGTAGGCGGGGTGAGGGCACCCCGCCTAAAGGAAACGAAAGTTTCACTTATCATGCCGCAGCGTCCTTCCCGTCGCACGTTTCTCAAACAGGCAGGCCTCCTGGTGCCGGCGTCCCTCGCCGCGCCTTCGTTGCTTCGGGCGCAGGCGGTTTCCGCCGCCACTTCGACCACGGCGGCAAGCCCTGCGTCCGCCAAGGAGCTCGCCGCCGACCTCGTGATCATCGGCGGTGGCACGGGCGGCTGCGCCGCGGCGCTCGCGGCGGCGCGGGGCGGACTGCGCGTGATCATGACGGAGGAGACGGATTGGATCGGCGGGCAGCTGACGTCCCAGGCCGTGCCGCCGGACGAGAACGCGCGAATCGAAACCGGCGGCGGCACGCGGAGCTACCTCACGTTTCGCCAGAAGGTGCGCGACTTCTACGCGCGCAATTTCCCGCTCACCGACGCCGCGCGCGCCAACAAGCTGCTCAATCCCGGCAACGGCACGGTGTCCAAACTCTGCCACGAGCCGCGCGTCGCGCTCGCCGTCCTGGAAGAAATGCTGGCGCCGCACGTCGCCGGCGGCCGCGTGCGGATTCTGTTGCGCCACGTGCCGACGGCGGCGTCGGTCAGCGGCGATCGTATCGACGCCGTGCAGGTACGCAGCGCGGAGTCCGGCCGCGAACTCGTGCTGAGGGCGCCGCTGTTTGTCGACGCCACGGAGACGGGCGAGCTGCTGCCGTTGACGAAGACGGAATACGTCACGGGATCGGAATCGCAGCGCGACACCGGTGAGCCGCACGCCCCGGCGGAAGCGAAGCCGCAGAACCACCAGTCGTTCACCTGCTGTTTCGCGATGGATTACCTCGCGGGCGAGGATCACGTGATCGAGCGGCCGCGCGAGTATGCGTTCTGGCGCGATCATGTTCCGCCGCTCGCACCGCCGTGGTCGGGCAAGCTGTTGAGCCTGTTTTATTCGCAGCCGCGCACGCTGCAGCCGTTCAATATGGGCTTCGATCCGTCGAAGGCCACGGGCCTTTTCCGTTACCGCCGGATCATCGATCGCGCGAACTTCGCGCCGGGCACGTATCCGGGCGATATCACGCTCGTGAACTGGCCGCAGAACGACTACATGCTGGGCAACCTCTTCGACGTCCCGGCGGCCGAGGCGGCGCAGCACCTGGCACGCGCGAAGCAGCTCAGCCTGTCGTGGCTCTACTGGCTGCAGACCGAGTGCCCGCGCCCCGATGGCGGCACCGGCTGGAAGGGACTGCGGCTGCGTCCTGACTTGGTGGGTACGGAGGACGGCCTTGCGAAGTATCCGTACATCCGCGAGAGCCGCCGCATCAAGGCGGAGTTCACGGTGACGGAGCTGCACGTCGGCACCGAGGCGCGCATGAAGGCGACCGGGGCCGCGGCGACCGCGGTGACGGCGGAGGCGTTTGCCGATTCGGTGGGCATCGGGAGCTACAACATCGATCTTCATCCGAGCAGCGGCGGCGACAACTACATCGATTTCCTCGCGCGGCCGTTTCAGATCCCGCTCGGCACGCTGCTGCCGCAGCGCATGGAAAACCTGCTGCCGGCCTGCAAGAACATCGGCACGACCCATCTCACGAACGGTTGTTACCGCCTGCACCCGGTCGAGTGGAACATTGGCGAAGCGGTGGGCGCGCTCGCGGTCTTCGCGTTGGCGAAAAAGCTGCCGCCGCGCGCGGTCCGGCGCACGCCCGCGTTGCTGGCGGAGTTTCAGGCGCAGCTCGGCGCGCAGGGTGTCCCGCTCGCGTGGACGGCGTGATGGATTCCGCGCCGGGTTGAGTTTCACTCGAATCCGTCGCCGCCGGGGCGTCGTTCCAAGCCGAGCTTTCCTGTCGCCTGCGCTTGGGAGTTGAAACTGTCTTCGGCCGCGCGACGCTGGCCCGATGACCAAGGCGCATTCGCTTCTCACTCTGATCGCATTCGTGAGTCTGGCCATCGCGCCGTCGTGGGCCGCTGCGGTCGAAACGGCGGTGCGCATCACGCGCGACGTCGCTTACCTGGCGCCGGACCGCACGGAGAAACTCGATCTGTTTCTGCCGGCGACCCCGGCTCTTGGCCGGCTTTCACCCGCACTGGTCTGGATTCACGGCGGAGGCTGGACCGGTGGAACGAAGGCTGAGGCGCGCGCCCAGAACGTCTGCGGCATCGTGGCCGCAGCCGGCTATGTGGCCGTGAACATCGACTACCGGCTCGGCGACGGCGCGTGGCCGACCAACCTCCACGACTGCAAGAACGCGGTGCGTTACCTGCGCGCTCATGCCGCGGAATTGAAACTTGATCCGAATCGCATCGCGGTCGCGGGCGGTTCAGCCGGCGGGCACCTGGCGCTCATGGTGGGAATGACCGGTGATCAACCGGAGTTCGAACCGATCGGCGCGGCGTCACCGTACCCGGGCGTATCGAGCCGCGTGCAGGCGGTGATCAATATGTACGGGATCGCGAATCTCCTCACGCGCCAGGAAGTGGCCGACGACGGCACGCCCACCGGCAAGTTGCGAGCAGTCGGGCCGGTGAAGGTGTTCGGCGCGGGCGATCCCGGCGCGGCGGTATACCGCGCCGCGTCGCCCGTCACCCACATCACCCGCACGTCTCCGCCGGTGCTGATTCTCCATGGGATGATCGACAAGACGGTGGACCGGGCGCAGGCGGAGGAACTCGCCCGCGTCCTCCAGGCGAACGGCGTCCCGCACCAGCTCGTGCTGGTGCCGGGCGCAGGCCACACCTTCGATCTCAAGACTTGGTCGAAAAAGCCGCTCTCCCGCGACCTGCAGCCCGTCGTGCTCGATTTTCTCGCGCAGCATCTCAAGTAGGGCGCGAGTCGGACCCGGACAGGCGGGGCTTCCGCGCCCCTTTTTCGTGCAACAGTTTCATAGCGGGAAGATTGTTGGTTCGCTCCGGGCAGGATTAGGCATACTGGTCCCTGACCCACACCTGTTCTCGGCTTCGCGCCCACCTGCGAAGTCGTTTCCGCACTCCCATGAATACCCCCGTCTTTCGGTCTGACCTGCGCGTTCGTTGCGGGCTTTTGCTCGCGACCGTCGTCCTGCTTTTCGCGGCCCATCGCGCCACGGCCCAAGCGGTGGCGCCCAAGCCGGACAACGCGACGACCCCGGGGGCCACGGGCGACGCGGCCATTCGGCTCACGCCGTTCACCGTGAACACGGACCGCGACACGGGCTTTGCGGCTGCAAGTGCACTCGCGGGCGGCCGGCTCGCGACCGATCTGCGCGACACGCCCGCCGCGTATTCGGTGATCAATCGCGATTTCATCGACGCGCTGAACCTCACGGATCTGCAGCAGGCGCAGAACTGGGCGACGGGCTCCACGTTTCAATCCGACATCGGCACGTTCAATTTCACGACGTTCACCGTGCGGTACAATTCGCGCGGAGTGAGCGCTGGCCAGCAGCTCCGGAATTTTTTCCCGGTCAACGGTGACAACGACAGCTACGCGCTGGAGCGTTACGACTTCGGGCGCGGCGCGAACTCGATCCTCTTTGGCAACGGCAGCCTCGGCGGCGTGAGTTCGTCGACGACGAAGCGCGCGCGGACGGATCGCGCGTTTCAGGACGTGAAGCTCAGCACCGGTTCGTGGGATCTCATGCGCGCGACAATCGACGTGAACCAGCCCATCGGCGACAAGGTCGCGGCGCGCGTGGCGGCCGTCGGCCAGAACGTGAACGGCTGGCGGCAGAAGGAATTCGATCAGCGGCGCGGGATTTTTCTCACGACGACCGCGCGGCCGTTCCGTAACACCGAGATTCGCGTCGAGGCCGAGGCGATCAACCGGAAGATCAACGCCCCGATCAACAACCTGCAGGATCAGCTCTCCGGCTGGAACGGCATCACGACCTTTGACCGGCCCGCGGCTCTGGCCACAGCCACGGCCGCCGAGATCACCGCGCTGCAGGCGCAGGGCGTCGGTCGGCGCGCCGCCAACTACAACGTCTACGATCCGTACAACGGCTTCCACGCCATCTCCAGCTACACGAACGAGGCGATCACGCTCGGCGGCGGCACGACCGCCACGACGCCGATCGGCGGATTCGTCTCCGGCAGCAACGCCGCGTTCGGCCTGACCAATACGAATCTCCTCTACGCGATGAACGTGCCTGACAACCGGTTCGACACCCTCGAATCGCGTTCGTATTTCCGCCGTCCGTCGCGCCGGTTCTCGATCAATCAGGACGGGCCGTTGCTCGAGACGACGTTCCGTGACGTGCAGGCGACGATCGAGCAGCGGCTAGGCGATTTCTACTTCGAACTCGCGGGCGACATTAACAAGAATTCCAACTACACGAACGGCGAACAGAACCGCGGCGCCAACGCGACCTACCTCGACATCAACCGCGTGCTGCCGAACGGCCAGCCGAACGCGCACTACCTGCAGGCGTACGGCGACGGCAATTTTTTCCGCGGCTTCCGGCACTACGATTTCCACAACGTTCGCTTCGCCGCCGCGTGGAAGAAGGACACGCGTTTCGGCAACTTCGCCATCAACACGATGGTCGGCGAAAACAAGAATCACTACACGCTCTCCTACCAGTGGCTGAGTCTCGCGCAGGGCACCAACACCCTCGCGTGGCTGAACGGCACGACCTCCGACATCAAGATTCGCCGCTACTGGAACGAACCGAGCCGGCCCTTCGTTGACCTCGCGGGCAAGGAGATCCCGTACTACGATCCCACCTCCCGCACGACGACCATGGTCACGCCGCGCTGGGTGATCGATCACACGCGGTTCGACAGCGAGTCGATCAACGACGCGAACTACCGCTACGGCCTCGTCGCACTGAACGCGAAGTTCTGGAAGGATCGCATCATCCTGCTCGGAGCTGTCCGCCGGGATCGCTACTTCTCACAGAGCCAGCAGATGGCGGTGAACGGCGACTATCCGACCGACCGCGATCCGCTGGTGCCGTTCTTCAAGCCGCTCGCGCCAAAGGATTTTTCGACGCTCACGTACATTCCGGTCGACGCCCAGGGCCGGCCGCAGCCCGAGGTCGCGGCCGTCACCCGCCCGCGCCTCACCGGTGGCGTGCGCGATCCGCGTTATACGCAGTACCGATTCCAGGATGATTACAACGCGCCGGCGCTCGAAGGTTATCAGAACACCAAGTCGGTGGGCACCGTGGTGCATCTCTTCAGCTGGCTGAATCCGTCGGTCAACTACGCCGAAACGTTCAATCCGCAGAAGGCCTACGCGCTGCTGCAGGGTGGCGGGCTGGTGCCGCCGACGGTGTCCAAGGGCTGGAACTACAGCACGCGTTTCGAGTTCTTCCAGCGCAAGCTGGACGTCAACTTCACCTATTACACCAGCGAGGAGATCAACAATCCGCAGAGCGTGAGCGGGTTTCCGTTCAACACGCTGCTGCAGGCGACGCCCGTCGGGACGACGCAGGATCTCAACAAGCGCGGCATCCCGCTGTTCATCGCCGGCAGCGACGTGCAGGACCGGCATGCGAAGGGTTACGAGGTCGAGTTCACCGCCAACGTCGTCAAGGGCCTGCGTATCATCGGCAGCGCCTCGCTGCCGGACGTATACGGCTCGAATGCCTTTCAGCTGACGCGCGCCTATTTCGAGAAGAACGCGGACAACTTCAAGGTGATCGCGCAGGACGCCGGCGCGAAGATCGATGCCTCCAATGTTGCCACCGTGGACACCGGGATCCCGGCCGACATCCGGCCCGACGCGCAGATCGCCGCCGACGCCTACAACACGATCGTCACGGCGTATCGCAACCTGAACATCAACCGCAGCACCGGCGTGAACCAGCCGCTGTATAAGTTTTTTGGCGACTACACGGTGCAGGCGGGGAAATTCAAGGGCGTGCGGCTCGGCGCCGGCGTGCAGTATCGCGGCCGCGAAATCATCGGGAACCGCGGTGCCGACACGATCGTAGATCCGAACAACCCGACGCGGGCCATCGACGATCCGTCGCGCAGCGTGAACACGCCGCTCTACACGCCCGAGGGCGACACCACCGTGACCGCGACGTTCGGCTACCTGTGGCGTTTCAAGAACCACAACGTGCAGCTGCAGCTCGTCATCAACAATCTCCTGAACGACAAGGCGATTTACTGGACGTCCTCCACCAATGGCACCGCGACCACGGCGTTGCGTCCCCGCGACGGCGATTACCGTTCGCCCGCGCGCGAGACCGTGCCCGTCGGTTTCGGCCAGAAGACCCCGATCAATTTCAACCTGTCGGCATCCTGGCGGATGTAGATGCGGAGCCGACTGGCTTTGGAAAGTAATATACTAGTACTGTGTGCGAAGGCGGGTTCACTTCGCCGCAATGCACGTACCGACCTGCTCCCCTTCGGGCCGCACCGCCTATTCGTCCAAACCCTCCGCAATCGGGGCGTGGGGATTTCGAATATCGTGCAACTCCAAGAGTCGTACGAAATATTCCTTTTCGGAAATGATCGCCTCGGTCTTTGCGTCGATCAGTGACACCTCTGGTGGAAGGCCCGCTGCAGTTAGCGGTTTAAATCGCAGCAATGTCACCAACTCGAACTTTTCGCCGGCGTCAGTGTAGTCTTCGCGCCCGCTAACTGTGGCGAGCAATCGGGCTGCCCGGCGAAAGGTTGAGCGGGTGCGGCGAGGCGTATGATCGGCATCGGAGGCTTCTGGGAACGCGAAGAGCATGCAGACGGTAGCATACGGAAATCTCATATGAAGGCCGATAGCCTCAGTGCAAAGATCGCCGAACCGGTTCTTTAAATTCTTTCCAAACGGAGCAAAACAGATCGACTTCACCGAAACGGCAAAAATTAGACCGTGTTGTTCGTCGGAATAGCTTACGTCGACCTTTTTGCTACCCAGTCCGCCATGAAATTCCTTTTCACCGGGTTCTCCAGGAAACGGCTTCATGTTTGAAAAGCCGACCTCCCTGAGGCCTGCGGCTAGTTCTTCGGCCAACTTGCGCGAGAGCGTCTCGGCGTAGGCCTTTTTTGTTTCCCTCGGCGCGATATCGTCGGGAATGATGCCAGCGGCGATCACCGCATCGAGTAGACTCATGGAAGGGCAGAACGTTTTCTTTGCGTGCGGCGATTTCGCAAGGTCAACGCGGCCACTTGCAGAGCGGCGCATTCTTTCGCCGAGAGACCTAGCTCGGCTCGCAAATACAGCTCGTCTGCCAACTCCCGCGCCTTTGCGAATTCTCCATGACGAAGTCTCACATCGAACTCGGTGGCCGTCTCCGGGCGCAAAGGCTCCGCACGTTGCCCGCACGGGACGATCACGCTTTCTGCCTCTCTTGGTTCCAGCTTTAACATGCCGCCGCCCATCGCGTGGCCTTCGATTTCCGCGCTCATTTGAGTGAGAGAGGAAAGCCAACGTGAGGCTAGATCGTAGATCCCAAGTTTTGATTTCGGGTGCAGGCGAACCAAATGGAGCGTGTTCGGAGCCACGGCTGACGCGGCATTTGCGACCAGCCGAGTCTGGGCACCATTCATATAAGTTAAAAATCCATCCGCCACGTAGACGTGCGGCACGGCATACCATGACTTTCGTACACGGCATTTATAGGCTTCGTGTACCTTTTGCGCGCGACCAAGCTCCAAATAGCCAGCGACAGAATCCGGCAACACTCCCTCAGCCGGCAGGTAAAGCAAGTTTCCAGAGTGCCTCTTTGCGAATGCTTCGGACCAGTCGGCCTCGGTGAATTCCAATCCTCTAAGCGCTCCACCATTGAGTGCTGCCCGGCGCAGGTACCGTGGGGGTAGTTTGTGTACTTTGAGTACATCAGACGATGGATGGAAAAAATCGTTTCTCCCCGAGACATATCCAATACCGATATCGGCAAATTCGCCCACAGGCCGTGCGACTCCGACCGCTTGTAGCCGGGCGTAAAGTTCACGGATGTTTTCTGGCAGGAAAAATTCGGTGAGGCGGTGATTTCCGCGAAAGAAGCCTGTCAAATCCACACCGGTGTTCCGCGCGGGAAAAAAAGTGTCCAACGCTTCGGGTCCTTCGAGATCGTACAAACGTGCGTCGGCCAACCGGCCATCTGATCGACGCCGGTCCTCCGCCAGCAGTAAAACGGTGTCTTCGCTCAGCTGCGGAAATAGACTTCGCTGAAATGTGATGAGTTGAAGTCGATAAAAATTTTGGGCGAGAAATGCCAGAATAGGTCGGGCGTAAGACGCGTGCCCGAGTTCCATCGGCAACACCATCGCAAGACGTCCCCCCTCTGCAAGAAACGCTGTGCTGTGAACAACGAACGCTGCCCACGAACTGGCTAGCCTCGGCAATTTGACGCCCTGCACGGCTGCACGCTTGATCGCCTGCTCGCGATCGCTTCCGGTAAAGCGCTGATAGCGGATGAAGGGTGGGTTGCCGACGACTGCGTTCATGCGCGGCATTTCCGCCGGATCGATCGCGAAAAAATCCCTGCAGATCATGTGCTTCGCCGAGATCCCGAATCTGCCTTCGATTCGAACCGAGGTCTCGGCGTGAGTGGTTGGCTCCAGCTCTACCCCGAAAACTTGGGACTCGCGGCGCCTTCCCAGCTTTGTCAAGCGATCCGCTGCTGTGGCCAAGAAAATGCCACCGCCTGAGCTCGGATCCAGAACGGCATCAGTTGACGAACGAACCGCCCATCGCACCAGGAAACGGGCCACTGCTTCTTGAGTGTAGTAGGCGCCGAACGCCTTTGCATCGCTACGAGCTTCGGCGTTAGGGCTGAGTACAGGAAGGAGATTGCTGCCCATGCACGTTGATTGAGGGAGTCCGCAGGCTTGGCAAGTTCCGCTGATACAATAAAAAGAGGCCAACTGGGTGACTAAAACGGAGGCAGGTGGAGATTCGAGGCAAAGCGGACTATCCCTGTGACTCGAAGCTCGACGTGCGTGCTCCCCTTATCCCGGCCAGACGATGTCGATCAACTTCAACCTGTCGGCGTCTTGGCGGATGTGACGAGCTACGCGGAGTGGAGCCAGATCCATTCCGAGTAATCCCGTCCCGCTTGGGTCGGCGCGGGGAAGGCTTCGCAAGATCTGCACAGTGTTTCGGCGCGCCTCGGCGGCCGGGCGGTGATACGGATGGCGCCCCATGAAACCCGGAATCTGGTGTCTGGTCCTCGCCTTCCTGTTGCCGGTGCGCGTGGTCGCGGCCGAGGGCGAGTTTCTCGACCGCGTGTGGTCGGGCCATCCGGTGGGTTTCGCGCTGCTCACCGAACGCGGGTATCAGTTCGTTGCTTACTACGATGCGGAGCGCCGCATCACGGTCGCCGGCCGCAGGCTCGGTGACGCGAAGTGGACGCGCGTGCAGCCCGCGGGCGTGCCGGTTGGCAAACGCACCTCGAATGTCACGGGCTGGGACAGCCACAACACCCTGCGGCTCGCGCTCGATCGCGACGGCTGCCTGCACCTCTCCGGCAACATGCATGCGAATCCGCTGGTGTACTACCGCACGCGGCTGCCGTTCGATCTCAAGACGCTCGAGCGGCTTGATCGCATGACCGGCGAGCGCGAGACGCGCTGCACGTATCCGGTGTTTTTCAAGAACGCCGCCGGCGATCTTCTTTTCCGCTACCGCGATGGCGGCAGCGGCAATGGCAGTGATCTCTACAATATCTATGATCCCGGCACGCGCGCCTGGCGCCGAATGATCGCAACGCCGCTCCTCGAAGGCCAGGGCGAGCGCAATGCTTATGCGATCGAGCCCACGCTTGGCCCGGACGGGCGGTTTCATCTGGTGTGGATGTGGCGCGAGACGCCAGACTGCGCGACGAATCACTCACTCTCGTATGCGCGCAGCCGCGATTTCGTCCATTGGGAGAACAGTCGCGGCGAGCCGATCGCGCTGCCGATCGTGCTCGCGACGGGTGATATCATCGACGCGGCCAGACCCGGTGAAGGGCTGATCAACATGACGTTCAACCTGGGCTTTGACGCACAACAGCGGCCGGTCGTGGTGTATCACCGTTACGACGCGAACCGGAAGTCCCAGGCGTACGTGGCGCGACCGAACGAAGGCCAGCGCGGCTGGGCGGTGCGCCCGATGAGCGACTGGAATTTCCAGTGGGCGTTTGCCGGCGGTGGATCGATCGACGGCGAGGTCAAGCTGGGCCCGCCGCGGCTGGAGCACGACGGATCGCTTGTGGTGGATTTCTCAACCAAGCAGGCCGGGGCGGGGCGGTGGCGGCTGCGGGCGGACACGCTGGAGCGAATCGAGAAATTGCCCGCCACGCCGTCATCGCTGCCCGCGTCGTTTCGTCACGCGCAGTCGACGGTTCCCGGGATGGAAGTGCAGTCGGTGATCTCGCGCGCGGACGGCCGCCGCTGGGGCCTGCGCTGGGAGACGCTCGGCCGCAATCGCGACAAGCCGCGCGAGATCGCGCCGCCACCGACGGAGCTGCGATTGTATGAGTTGCCGGATAGTGAGGTGCCGGCGGCGACGAATGTGGGTTCGTGAAGGAGTGGGAGTGGACCTGGGACCGCGACCGCCCCCGGTCGCTGAATTCTAAAAGCGACCGAGGGCGGTCGCGGTCCAGGGGAAACAGTCCCAAAGAAACCGATCCCGCTCAGAACGCCTTGCCGTCCGCCTTGGTCCCGCACACGCAGACTTCGATTCCGAGTTCGGCGGCGAGCGCGGCTTTGGTGTAAAGCGCGAGATCGGCTTCCTTCGCCGAGTGCGCGTACACCACTTGGATGTGGTTGGCCTTGTGGCGGGCCATCATCTGGTCGCGGCTCACGCCGTAGGTCACGGCGTGCATGATCGGCCACTGCACGGTCGTTTCCTTCCAGCGGCGTTCGGTCTCGGCTTGCGGCAGCGTGATGACCTTGGCGCGGCCGAGATCCATCTTGAGTTTGCCGTCGGCCACGAAGATGCGGCTCCACACGATTTCACCTGGCTTCGCGATGCCGCGGACGGTGCCGCCACCGAGGCGGAAATACATCGGCGGCTGGCGCAGGGAGTCGGTGCCCTTGTAGCCGCCGATGTGGTGCGCGGGCGGCGCGCTGCCGGAGATCAGAAACACCCACACGTATTCATCGGTCGTGCCGCTGGCGTCGTACGCGCCCCAGCGGAGATCGTGCAGCGTGTTCTCGACCGGCTGGCCGAGCGCGGTGTGCACGCGATTCGTGAAGAGGCCGTCGAGGCCGGCGCATTCGTCGACCTCGTTGAAATGCGTCATCGGCTGGCCCGGGCGGATCAGTTTGCCCGCGGCATTCTTCACCGGCGGCCGGTCACTGTTGTTGAGGATGCCCTCGACCAGGTCGCTCGCGGGCAGTAGATCCTTCAGGCCCTGTTGATACTGGATGCCGATCGTCTCGCAGCCGAACTCATCGGCGATGCGCAGTGCCGCGATGTAGGTCTTGCACTGCCAGATCACCTGGCGCGCGGTGAGTTCGGTGGCCTCGTCGGTGCCGAGGTGAAACCGCATGCCCTTTTTCCGCAGCCAGTCGTACACCGTGCTGGCTTCCGCGTCGTCCACCTGCGTGGCGCCGGCGTAGAGCGCGGATTGCGAGAGCCGTTCCTTGTAGACGCCGGTGGAAAACAGCAGTTCGTCGGGAATGATGGCGTTGAACATGCCCATGCAGCCTTCGTCGAACACCCCCATGATCGACTTCCGGCGGCGGAGATCGGCGGCGATCAGTTTGGCGATGCTGCGGGCCTTGGCGGGGACCTTGGCGTCGGCGAGCGGACGCACGTGGGTGGTCGCGTGTTTGACGACGCCAGTGGTGAGCCAGGACCTCAGGCCCGCGATGAAAGGTGCGTCGGTGAAGTCCTCGCTCCACAGCGTCGAGTACTTCACGCCGGCCTTCGTCAGCGAACCGTTGAGATTCAACATGCCCACGAGGCCGGGCCAGGTGCCGCTCCAGTTCGCGACGGTGAGGATCGGGCCCCGGTGCGAGATCAGGCCTGCGAGCACGTGATGCGAGTATTGCCACACGGCCTCGGCCACGATCAGCGGGGCCTGGGGATCGAGGTCGGCGAAGATGGCCATGCCTTCCTTCTGCGAACCGATGAAGCCGTGCTTCACTGCAGGCTTGTACGGATGCGCGCGTACAATTTTCCCCCCGAGCTTCGCCACGGCGGCGCCGAGCGCCTGCTCCATGGCGTGCTGGGCGGGCCAGCAGGTTTCGTTGGCGGACTGACGAAGGTCGCCGCTGGCGACGAGAAGGACGGTCTTGGATTTTGCCATGGGGGAGATGGCCGACGGTGAGCGAGCGGAAATCGGCCGGCAAGAACGAGAATGCAAGAATGCGCTGCGCCGCCAGGTTCCGCCGCGCCGCCCGAAGGGGTGACGCCCGGCGCGGCGGCGGGCTGTTTTCCGATTGCGACGCCGCGCCCGAGCGGAGCGAATGAAGCAATGCCGCCACTCCCGCCGATCACCGTCACGGGTCTTTTCATTTACCCGGTCAAGGCGCTGCGCGGACTGAGCGTGACGAGCGCCCGGGTCGATGCGCTCGGCTTCGAGGGTGACCGGCGTTTCCTGATCGTGGATCCGGCGGGACGTTTCCTCACTCAACGCACGCATCCGCGGCTGGCGTTGATCACGACGGCGTTGTCGCCGGACACACTCACGCTTTCGACCGAGGGAGGCGGGGTTGTCACCGTGCGCCGCGCGCCTGACCCCGCGGCCGCGCGGCGCGAGGTCAGCGTGTGGAGCAGCGGCGGTCTGATCGCCGAAGATTGCGGGGCGCCGGTCGCGGCGTGGCTCAGTGAGTTTCTCGGCGTGGCGTGCGGCCTCGTGCGCATTGGGCCCGATTACGTGCGGCCGTTGGCCAAGCCGGGCAAGGCGCGCGCGGGCGACGTGGTGTCGTTTGCCGATGCGTATCCGTTTTTGGTGATCGGCGAGGCGACGCTGGCCGATTTGAACGACCGGCTGATCGCGCGCGGCGAGGAAGCGCTGCCGATGGATCGCTTCCGGCCAAACCTGGTGGTCGCGGGCGGGGCGGCGTTCGCGGAGGACGGCTGGAAACAGTTCCGCGTGGGTGATGTCGTCTTCCGCGCCGGCGGTCCGTGCGCGCGCTGCACCGTGACCACGGTGGATCAACGCACGGCGGTGCGCGGGATCGAGCCGTTGCGCACGCTCGCGGTTTACCGGCGTGATGCGGGCGATCCGACGAACGTGAATTTCGGGCAGAACCTCATCCACGAGACGAAGGCGGGCGTGGTGAAGGTGGGCGATCGCGTCGAGCTCCCATGAGGGCAACGCGGCAAAGCCACGGCCTGCTGCAGGGCGGGCCGCAGGTCGAGGGGCAGTTGTTGCGGCTGCACGCGGCGGAGGACATTCCACAGTTCTGGACGGCGCTGCAGGCGTTGCTGAGCGGGACCACGCCGTACGATGCGCTCGTGGTTTACCTCAACTTCCTCGATTTCGCGACGTCGTGGCAGGCGGCGCAGATTCTCGCGACGCCCAACGCGCGGCGGTCGACATCGTGGTTTCACCAGCGCCGGCAGGTCGACATGACGCCGCAGTTCGTCCTTTCGCAGCCGCGGAAGATCAAACTCTACCGCCTGTCCGATGTCGTGCCGGATTTCGGCGAATTGCAGCGCACGCCGTTCTTCCGTGAATTCCTCGCGCCGAACGGCTGGCATCACCTCGCGGTGGCGTTGTACTGGCGCGGCGCGCAGGTCGGTTCGCAGATCGCGATCCGGCGCACGCGCGAGCAGGGCGATTTCACTGCGGGCGAGGTCGAGTTCCTGGAAGCGGTGCATCCGCACATCGAGACCGTGCTGAACCGCCTGCTCGCGCTCGAGGAGGAACGCGCGCGCCGGCGCTGCCTCGAGGAGTTCAACCAGCACCTGCCGTTTGCCCTGATGTTTCTCAACTGGGACATGGCGCCGCTGCACGTGAATCACGCCGCGCTCGATCTCTGCGCGGTGTGGAATTTTGGCGCGAAGACCGCGCGGGCCTACCAGCCGCGCGCGGCGTTCTTCATTCCGCCGGGAATTTTCCAGGCCTGCGCCTCGCTGAAGGCTGACTGGCTCGCGCGCCAGTCCGGCGGCAACGGGCGCGCGGGCGACGCGCTCACGGTCGAACATCCGACGCAGCGTGGACTCAGGGCGTCTGTCCGCCTGCACGTGAACCAGCAGGACCGCCCGGCCTTTCCGGGGTTCGTGGTGTATCTTGAAAACCAGGACAACGCGCCTGCGGCTGATCGCCTGCCGGCGCAATCGGTGCTGGCTGGCCTGACGGTGGCCGAGCGCGAGATCGCGCGCGGCGTCTGCGAGGGCCTCGGCAACGAGGAAATCGCGGCGCGGCTGCGGAAGAGCGTCAAGACGGTGAAAGGGCAGCTCACCTCAATCTATCGCAAGTGCGGCGTGTCCGGCCGCGGCCAGCTGCTCGTGCGGCTGCGCTAGTCGACACCGGCACTAGCGCGGATGGCATCGTCCGCCGCGTCCCTTTCTCGGGCTGTAGCTACGAGCGCCAGCGAGTGGCGAACGAAGTGCCGGAGGTGCGGCGGGATACGACGCGTCCATCAGGGAGCCGCCACTCGCTGGCGCTCGTAGCCACGCTTGTCGGATGGAGCTCGGCCGGTCCGTGGAGCCGGCCGCACGCGTCCGTCCGATTGCGACCTTTGTCGCATTGTTGTCCGCCGCGGGCGTGTTATGCTCGATGGGTGCGTATCCCACCCCGATTCGCGTGCGTGTGCTGGCTGGCGTTCTTCGCGGCCGACGTCTGCTGCGCGGCGGAGCCGGCGCGCAAACCGGATCCGGTCGCGGTGCCGCAGCCCGGGAGTGAACGGCTGGTGTTCGAGGTCACCGATTCAGCCGTGCTCAATCCCGTCACCTCCGGCCGCTGGAATTTGGCGGGCACGACGCTCGAAGTCCGTTTCAGCGGTCGCATCCAGCCGCACGAGCATTCCGTGCTGCCGTTGTTCGGCGGCGGCGTGGAGGCGGTGGCCGGCCAGTTCGAGCGGGTGGTGTGGCCCGCGGGCTGGCGGGGCGAGGTGAGCGTCGATGCGCGCGCGCGCGCGGTGACGTTGACCCAGCTCCGGCCCGATCGCGCGCCGGCGTTTCCCGGCGTGGAAGGTTTCGGCAAGTACACGATCGGCGGACGCGGCGGCCGGGTGATCGAGGTCACGAACCTGAACGACAGCGGCCCGGGAAGTTTTCGCGCGGCGTGTCTGGCCACGGGACCGCGCACGGTGGTGTTTCGCGTGTCCGGGACCATTGCGCTCGAGTCGGAGTTGAAGGTGCGGAACCCTTACCTGACCATCGCGGGCCAGACCGCGCCCGGCGACGGCATCTGCGTGAAGAACTATCAGTTCAATTTCGATACGCAGCACATGATCATCCGCTACGTGCGGTTTCGTCCGGGCGACGAGAAGGCCAAGGAGCAGGATGGCTTCGGCGGGCAGGGCGATCACATCGTGGTCGATCACTGTTCGGTGAGCTGGGGCGTCGACGAGACGTTCTCGATCAACAAGGCGTCCAATCTTTCGGTGCAATGGTGCATGGTCACCGAGAGCCTGACGAAATCGCTGCACAAGAAAGGCTCGCACGGTTATGGCGGGCTCTGGGGCGGGCCGGGCGGCTCGTATCACCACAATCTCCTCGCGCATCACTCGAGCCGCAATCCGCGCGCGTCGGGCAACGCGGACTCCGGTCTGCTCGATTACCGCAACAACGTGGTCTACAACTGGGGCTTCAACAGCGCCTACGGCGGCGAGCTCTGGCCGCGCAACTGGATCAACAACACCTACAAGGCCGGGCCCGCCACGGACGAAAAAGTCCGCCACCGCATCTTCCTGCAAAAAGATCCACGCGGGAAAATGTTTCTCGCCGGCAATGTCGTGCACGGCTTTCCCGCGATTACGGCCGACAACTGGAAGGGCGTCGACTTCGCGCCCGACGGCGAGGCCACCCAAGCCACGTTGCGCGTGAACCAACCTTTTGCGGTGGCGCCGGTGACCACGCACTCGGCCGAGGTCGCGTACGATCTCGTCCTCGCGCAAGCCGGCTGCTCGCTCGTGCGCGATGCCGTCGATCGTCGGATTGTCGAGGAGGTGCGCACGGGCACGGCGTCGTTTGGCGCCAGCTACAAGGGCGGTGGGAAAGGCCTCATCGATTCGCAACGCGATGTCGGCGGCTGGCCGGAGTTGCGTTCCCTGCCGGTGCCGGTGGACTCCGATCACGACGGCATGCCCGACGAATGGGAGCGCGCTCACGGATTGGATCCCCGCGACCCCACCGACGGTCCCCGCTTGGAAAAGAGCGGCTACACGCATCTCGAAATCTACCTCAACTCCCTCGTTCCTGTTTCGAACCCCATCTGACCATGAACCTCACGCGCAGACATTTCATCGGCGCCACCTCGGCCGCCGTCATCGTTGCGGGTATGAAAGCCCAGGGCTCCGTCTTCGGGGCGAACAACCGGATTCGCCTCTGCACGATCGGCTTCAACGGCCAGGGCGGCAGCCACATCAAGGACATCCTGGGGATGAAGGCGGAGGCGGAGTACGTCGCGCTGTGCGATGTCGACGCCAACGTCCGGGCGAAGGGCGCGGAGACCGTGAAGGCCGCGCAGGGCAAGGCGCCGAAGCTGTACAAGGACATGCGCGAGGCGTTTCAGGACAAGGAAATCGACGCCGTCACGATCGCCACGCCGAATCACTGGCACGCGCTCGCGAGCATCTGGGCGTGTCAGGCGGGCAAGGATGTGTACGTCGAAAAGCCGATGTCGCATAATATCTTCGAGGGCCGGCAGGTCGCGGCGGCAGCGAAGAAGTACAATCGCATCGTGCAGCACGGCACGCAGAGCCGCTCCGATGCGACGCTGATCCGCGACATGAAGCTCATTCACGACGGCTTCATCGGCAAGATCGTCGAGTCGCGCGGCTACGTGTACAAGAACGGCAACCGCGCGCCGATCGGTCTGGGCCAGCCGGGCCCGGTGCCCGATCATCTCGACTGGACGCTGTGGCAGGGACCGGCGCAGGAGCAGCCGTTTCAAATCAACACCAAGCGCAAGAAGCCCGGCCTCCACGTGCACTACGACTGGCACTACTTCTGGAATTACGGCAACGGCGAGATCGGCAATCAGGGTGTCCACGAAATGGACATCGCGTGCTGGGGGCACAACCGCGGCCTGCCGATCAGTGTCTATAGTGCGGGCGGCCGGTTCGGCATGGATGACGCGGGCCAGACGCCGAACACGCAGGCGACGACGTTTTCGTACGGCGACGGCACGATCATGACCTTCGAGGTCCGCAATCTCGGGTCGTTCGAAGAGGCGATGGGCGGCAACTGCGGCAACAGTTTCTTCGGCACGAAGGGAATGTACGTCCGGAGCAAGGGCTTCTTCAGCTACAAGGAAATCAAGGGCGGCCCGCGCGAGGCGATCCCGGTGCCCGCGGACGCGCCGTTGCCACCCAAGGTCGATCGCTTCATGCGCTGGTTCCGCGCGATTCGTTCGCGCAACCCCGCTGACCTGCCCATGTCGCCCATGGAAGCGCACCACTCGTGCGTCCACTGCCACCTCGGCAATCTCGCGTTCCGCGCGGGCCGGTCGCTCGAGTTCGATCCGAAGACAGAGCGATTCAAGGACAGTGCGTTGAACGCGCAGCTGACGCGCGAGTATCGGAAGGGGTTCGAGGTGCCGCACCTCGCCGACCGCACGATGGCCAACGTCTGAGTCTTCCGTTCGGTTGCTGTAGGCGGGGTGCCTTCACCCCGCAGTTCGTTCGTGTTCGATGTGTTCGGCAGCGGGGTGATCCCGCCGCCGCGGGACCGCCCACTGTTTGTGACCTGCTATCTACCCCATGAAACCTACCCCGTTTTTCCCTCGTGCCACGACGTGTGCATTGATGCTGGCCGCGCTCGCGCGAGCGCAAACCGTCGCGCCCAGTCCCGCCGCCACGGCGTCGGCTGCGACTGACGACACGAAGCCGCCCGTGCAGTTGAGCCCGTTCGAAGTCGTCGCCGACACGAAGGGGTATTTCGCGGGCAACACCATGTCGGGCACGCGGCTCAACTCGAAACTCGAGGACCTCGGGGCCGCGATCACCGTGGTGACGAAGGAGCAGATGTCGGACTTCGCGATGCTCGATATCAACGACGTGTTTCTCTACTCGACGAGCACCGAGGGTACGGGCGATTACACCGACTTCGCCGTCAACAACAACGGCCACGTGGCGGACAACGTCATGAACAACCCGCGGGGCGCGAATCGCGTGCGCGGCATCGGCTCGGCCAACATCTCGATGGGCAACATCGGCATGTCCGGGCTCACGCCGGTCGATCCGCTCAACATCGAGGGCATCGAGATCAGCCGCGGGCCCAACGCCAACGTCTTCGGCCTCGGCAGTCCCGGCGGCACGCTGAACCTGATTCCGGCCGCGGCGAATTTTTCCAAGGACAAGACGCAGGTCACGACGCGCGCCGACAACCTGGGCGGCTACCGCTTCGATCTCGATGCGAACCGCGTGCTCCTCAAAAACCGGCTCGCGTTGCGCGTGAGCGGGGCGTTCCAGCACGACGCGTTCGTGCGCAAGCCGTCGGGCACCGACACCGTGCGCTACAACGGCATGGTAAAGTTCCAGCCGTTCAAGACCACGACCGTGAACGCGTCGTACTCGTACTACCGGATGAACGGCAACCGGCCGAATTCGCTGATGCCGCGCGACAGCATCACCTACTGGATTGAGCGTGGTCGCCCCGCGTGGGATCCGGTCACGCAGACGTATCGCATCGGCGATGTCACGTACGGTAACGGCGGCGCGAATACGACGACGGCGATCACCAGCGACAACAATATCCCGGATGTTTTCCAGCGTTCGTTCTCCGGCAATGATCGGAGCTACGTGTTCGTCGACGGTGGCGCCGTCGCCTACTGGACCGCGCCGACGGGCAATTCGGCCAACACGCCGCTCGCGAACAATAGCAGCAATCGCTATCTCGCCCCGAGTCCGGCGGCCGGCGTGGCGTCCGGACGGTTCTCGAGTCAGCCGCTCTTCACCACCACGCCCTCGCTGAGCGACAAGACGTATTACGACTATTCCGAGATCAATCTCGGCGCGATGAACCGGCTGGTCGATCGCACGCAGGTCGCCTACGTGCAGCTCCAGCAGATCTTCTTCAACACGCCGCGGCAGCTGCTGGTCGGCCAGGCGGACTGGTTGCGCGAGGATTCGATGCGGTTTCAGCGGAATATCTACGGCACCGGGCCCTCGAGCCAGATCCTGGTCGACGTCAACGCGCGGCTGCTCGACGGCTCCGTCAATCCGTTCTTCGGCCGGCCGTATGTCGGCCTCGACAGTCCGCTCACGCAGTGGATTCCCGGGCGCAGCGAAACCTATCGCGGCCAGCTGGCCTACAAGCTCGACCTCACGCAGGAGAAGAACGCGTTGCGCTGGCTCGGGCTGCACCAGGTGAGCGTGTACGACGAATTCCGTTACGCGATCACGCGGCGCTACAGTTATCGCGACGTGCTGGCGTCGGATCACCCGTGGCTCGCGGCCAGTGTCAACCGCACCAACTCGGGCGCTGTCACCGGCGGGCCGGCGGCGTCGCCCGCGCGCACCCGCGGCTATTTCCGTTATTACATCGGCGATGCGAACGGCACCAACGCCGATTATGCGCCGAGCACCTTCAACTACGGCCCTGCGACATACGTGTGGGGCAATGCGGCTACCGGAGCCATTCAGCGCGAGGCGGCGCGGATCGATCAGCTGCCGACGACCGACAACAGCGGCGGCGGCAACAATTCGATGCAGAACAACAAGACGACGGGCGGCGTGATTCAGAGCCTGTTTCTCGACGGTCGGGTGGTCACGACCTTCGGCGTGCGCGAAGACAAGATTTACGACAAGCGGGGCGCGGAGCCGCGGCTGTTTTCGGCGGACGGACGCGACTACGACTACGCGGCGATGAACGCGTGGGCGTCTGGTGACTATGCGTTCAACTCCGGGCGCACGAAAACGGCGGGCGGAGTGGTGCGGCCGTTTCGCAATCTCGAGAGCGTCAATCGCACGGCGCGCGCGGGCGGCGTGACGGGCGCGGTGGCGCAGATCCTCAACGGCCTCACGCTTACCTACAACGAGTCGGACAGCTTCATTCCGCAGGGGCCGCAGCAGGATGTGTTTCGCAATCAGCTGCCGAACACGCGCGGCGAGGGGAAGGACTTCGGCTTCTGGCTGAACCTGCTCGACGGCCGGGTGGTGGTGCGCGTGAATCGCTTCGAGGCGAAGCGCATCAAGACGCGCAATGGCGACGCCGCGACAATCGCGCAGCGCGTGCTGCGGCTCGATGTGTTCCAGAACGACAACTGGCAGCTCGTGAACAACGCGCGCGCGTGGGTGACGGCGGCGAATCCCACGTGGACCTCGGCGCAGATCCAGACCGAAGTCGCGCGGCAGACCGGTCTCTCCATCGAGGAGCAGGACGAACTTGCGCTGCCCGATCCCGGGATCTCGGCCACGCAGGACGTCGAATCGCGCGGCACGGAGATCGAGATCAATCTCAACCCGTCGCGTTACTGGACGATCTCCGGATCGCTCACCGACACCGAGACGACGAACACGAACGTGTCCAGTTCGACCACCGAGTGGATTGCGCGGCGCATGCCGATCTGGACGACGGTGCGCGATCCGCGCACGAACACGCTGTGGTGGAACACGAGCTATGGCGGCACCACGCCGCTCCAGACGTTCACCAACAATGTCGAGACGCCGCTGAAGATCATCCTGCAGCAGCAGGGCAAGGCCAACCCGCAGATCCGGCGTTATCGCGCAAAATTCGCGACGAACTTCCAGCTCGCGGCGATCACCGATCACCGGTGGCTGAAGAACTTCAACGTCGGCGGCTCGCTGCGCTGGGAGGACAAGGGCGGCATTGGCTACTACGGCGTGCAGCAGTTTCCCGCGTCGATCACCGAGCTCGATCCGAACCGCCCGATCTATGACAAGGCGCACCTGTATGCGGATGCCTTCATCGGTTACCGGACGAAACTCTTCGCGAAGAAGGTTGGTACGAACTTCCAGCTCAACGTGCGCAATCTCGGCGAGAACGGCCGGCTGCAGCCCGTCGGCGCGTATCCGAACGGCGTGCCGCTCGCCTACCGCATCATCGATCCGCAGCTGTTCATCCTGCAGGTGAAGTTCGATCTGTGAGGCGAGGCAAACGGGGCCACTCGCTGGCGCTCGTAGCTACGGGTACGAGCTTCATCCGGCCGTGCCCGCGCTCGAACGCAGGGTCGGTCCGTCGACCCAGTGCGCCGGGATCGTGGTGGTCGAGGGCCACTCGGGGATGCCGGTCTCGTTGCGCTGCAACTGGGCGATTAACAATTCCGTGCTGCGCGCACCGAGGGTGCGCGGCTGCAGATCGAGGCCGGCGCACGGGCGCGTTTTCATCAGCACGTTGAGGCAGACGAAGCCGTGCGTGGCGGGCAGTTCAGCACCGCAGCTTTCCATCCAATCGATCGCGATCGAGTGATGGCCGAGCACGACGTCGGGCTTGTTTTTGCGAAACCACTTCACGAAGTCCTCCTTGGTGAACGTATCGACGACCAGCGGCGGCACGACCTGGATGCCGGCCTGGTTTTCCTGGAACGCCCGGAAGGCCGCGCCCCAGCGGTATTGCAGCCGCTCGTCGTGGTGCCGTTGGAGAAAAAGTCCGGGCCGACGGTAGCCGAGCGCCACGAGTCGCTGCAGCGCGGCGAGCATGGAGCGATAGTGATCCGAGCACACGGAATGCAGCGCCGGCCGCTCGATGATATAGTCCGTGTACACGCCGGCGAACTGCGTCCAGTCGAGGTTGGACAGATCCGGCTCGTCCCAGGCCGGCAGCAAAATGACGCCATGGATGCCGCGCGACTGGAGAATCGAGTCGAGGCGCTGCACGGAGACGCCGGCGTGGCCGACCGAGAATTTCTCGACCTTGAAGCCGAGCTCCGTGGCGCGCGTTTCGGCGCCGATGACCAGTTCGCGGTGATAACGCGCGGCGGCGTCGGGACGATCGGGCTCGTTGAAATCGACGGCGGCGAGGACGCCGCGAAATGCCGTGCCGCGTGAGCGCCGCAGTTCCGACATGAGGGCGCCGGCGAGCGGATTGCGGCGGTAGCCGGCTTCGCGCGCGGCCTTTTTCACGCGGAGCGCGGTGTTCGGATCGACGCGCGGAGAACCGCGCAGGGCGTCGGACACGGTGGTGCGCGAAAGGCCCAGGACCTTGGCGAGCGAACGAAGCGTGGGGGCGGAGGCGGACATTGCTCGGACAGTCCGGACGTTTCGAGTGGGATGGACCGAAAGCAACCGTAATTGGATTGAGCGTGCCGCTGTGGGCGGGGTGCCCTCACCCCGCGCGAAGCCGTTTCGTTACGACCGATCGCGGGGTGAGGGCACCCCGCCCACACGAATGATCGTCGTTTGCGGATTCCGCCTGACGGTCCGGAGACGAGAGTGCTCGCCCGCGCTGCGACGGGCCCGCAGGGTCGGGCCGCCTCGCCCCCTTGTCCCGATTTTCGCCCCATGATTTTTGGCAGCCTGCACGTCCTCGATCTCGCCATCATTGTCGCCTATCTCCTCGCGGTGATCTGGATTGGCCAGCGGGCGGCGAAGGCGACGGCCTCGGAGGAGGGCTTTTTTCTCGCGGGCCGGAAACTGGGGAAGCTGTACCAGTTCTTCCTGAATTTCGGCAACGCGACGGAGCCGCAGGGCGCGGTGAGCACGGCGAGTTTCGTGTTCCAGCAGGGCGCGGCGGGCTCGTGGCTTTCGTTCCAGACCGTTTTCATGAATCCTTATTTCTGGTTCATGAACGTCTGGTTTCGCCGCGTGCGGCTGACGACCGTCTCGGATCTCTTCGAGGATCGGTTTGCGAGCCGCGGGCTGAGCCTCTTCTACGCGCTCTTCCAGATTCTCGTGGCGTGTGTGTTTCTCGGCTTCGGCAATGTCGTCGCGTACCGGATCGCGGCTTCGCTCGTGGTGAAGCCCGAGGCGACGTGGACCGTGACGGAACGGGCGTCGGTCGAAGGCTACCGCGAACTGCGCAAGCTCGAGAAGGAGTTCACGGCCGGAGCGCTCGCGCCCGAGTTGAAGCCGAAGCTCGATCTGTTGCGCGACCAGAGTGCGCGCGGCGAGTTGCACAGCTATGTCACGCTGCTGAACGACGTCGCGTTTTACGTGGGCTTCGCGCTGGTCGTCGGTACGTACATTGTGCTCGGCGGCATGGCGGCGGCGGCGGTGAACGAGGGACTGCAGAGCATCCTGATCATCGTCTTTTCCGTGCTGCTGATCCCGACAGGCATTCACGCGATCGGCGGCTGGCACATGCTGGCGGAGAAAGTGCCGCCCAATTTCTTCAAGCTCTTCGGTGCGGGCGGCACGGCGCAGTTTTCGGCGTGGAATCTCGCCGGCATCCTGCTCGTGAGTCTCGTGCAGATCCACGGGTTGAGCCACAACATGGGCATCTGCGGATCGGCGAAGAACGAGTTCGCGGCGCGGACCGGCGTGTCGGGGAATTACCTGAAGCGGATCATGATCATCCTGTGGGCGTTTGCCGGGTTGATCGCGGTGGCGGTGTTTGGTGTCGGCGGGTTGGCGGATCCCGATTCGGCGTGGGGCGCGATGTCGAACAAGCTGCTCGGGCCCGGACTGATCGGCCTGATGTTGGCGGGCGTGCTCGCGGGCACGATGTCGACGCTCGCGGCCAAGGCGCTCGCGATCTCGTCGCTCTTCGTGCGGAACGTCTATCGTCAGATCTGGCCCGACGTCACGCAGGCGCAGGGCGTGTTCTATGCCCGCTGCACCATCGCGGCCGTGCTCGTGCTCGGCGGGGTGTCGGCGTGGTTGATGGGGGATTTCCTCTCGATCGTAAACTTGGTGCTTACGGTCAACCTGCCGTTCGGCGCCGCCGTGCTGATGATCTATTTCTGGCGGCGGCTGACGTCGGCCGCGGTCTGGACCTCGGTCATCCTGTCGACGCTCGTGATTCTGGTGATTCCGTGGACGGCGTCGCGGTCGGCGGCGATGAGCACCCACGCGTCCCTGGTGCAGACCACGCCCGGACCCACGGGTCGGCCGGAGGGCGTGTACTTTTCGACTGTGCTGCGGCAGCGGCCGAACGACCTGACGAGTCCGCTGGTCGGCGGCGGCCGGTTCAATTTCGAGCTCTGGGTGCTGAACCACGTCGGGCTCAAGGCGGCGGAGCTGACGAAAAACCAGCGGCTGACCGCGCAGTTCTTCTTCGACGGCCTGTTCCCGTTTGCCGTGTTGATACTGGTCAGCCTGTTCACGCGGCGGACCGATCCGAAGCGGGTCGCGGAGTTTTATGGGAAGATGAAGACGCCGGTCGGTGCCACGCCCGAACTCGAGGCGGCGGCGATGGAGGAGACGCGGCGGAATCCCGCGCGCTTTGATCATACGAAGCTGTTTCCTCGATCCGCGTGGGAGTTCTGCAAGTGGGATCGCGTCGACACGATTGGCTTTGTCGTGTGTTGCGCGCTCTCGGCCGCGATCATCGGGCTGTTCCTGCTCGCGCTGGCAGCGGCGGGACCGTGAGCCGGAAACCGGAAACCGGAAACCGGAAACCGGAAACCGGAAACCGGAAACCGGAAACCGGAAACCGGAAACCGGAAACCGGAAACCGGAAACCGGAAACCGGAAACCGGAAACCGATTCACGGCGTTCCGAAAAATCCGCATTCCGCAATCCGAAATCCGCAATTTCCGACGTGTTTCCGGTCTCCGGACTCCGGTTTCCGGTCTTTTTTAGTCTCGGCAACTTTCACACTCCGCGCTCGTCTCATTCCCTCATGAAACTGCCAGCAGTGTGGGGTGTGCTTGCGTCCGTTATCGTTGGCGTCGCGCTCCCTGCGCAGGACAAGCCGGCCGCGGGCGAACCGGTGGTGGAGCTGCCGAAATTTGTCGTCACGGATAGCCGCGAACTGCCGCCGCCCGAAGCGTGGAAATACGCGACGATCCCGGGCTTCGAGATCCTCACGAACGCCTCTGATCGCGCCACGCAACGGCTCCTCCGTGACTTCGGCATGTTTCGGCAGGCGTTGGGTCACGTCTGGCCGATTCCGCAGCGGGTCTCGCAGGTGACCTCGTTGATTATCTGCGGAAAGGGCGGAAAATTCGACGCCTTCATTCCGGCCGGCAAGTACGTGCCGGACGCCGCCTTCGCCAGCCTCTTCCTGAAGCAGGGTAACCAGACCGCCATCGTCATCGACATGGAGGCGACCACCCTGAACGTCCTCAACGTCGACAACTCCAACGACGCCGCCACCGGTACCGATTCCGGCATCGTTTCCGTCGAGCACGACAAGCAGCTCTACCGCGAGTACGTCCGCTACCTGCTCAGCCAGAGCGAGCCGCGGTTCCCGGCCTGGGTCGAGGAAGGCCTGTCGCAGATCATCATGAAGATGCAGTTCGATCGCCGGTACATCGAATTCGCGAAGCTCGAAGATCCGAACACCGTCTCGGTGCAGGGCGCAATGATCGCGGAGGCGAACGCGGCCGCGACGGCCGAGGATCCCGAGGCCCCGACGTTTGGCGGCGCACCGGCCGAGGATCGCGATTTCAACGCCGCGCTGCGGCGCAAGGCGCTGATGCCGCTGGATAAGTTTTTCGCGGTGAAACACGACTCGCCCGAGGCGACCAACACCCTCGGCAACAACCGCTGGGGCAAGCAGGCCTACGCGTTCGTGCACATGTGCCTCTACGGCTACAAGGGGAAGTACCAGAAGGCGTTCACCCAGCTGCTCCAGCGCGCCGCGCGCGAACCGGTGACCGAGCAGGTCTTCAAGGAGTGTTTCCGGATGCCCGGCCGCAACGGGACATTCAAGGAAATGAGCTTTAAGGACATGCTGCTCGAGATCCGCAGCTACTGCGATTTCACGGTGTACGAGTCGAAGATCTACAAGTCGAAGGAGGACGTCATCATCCCGCCGCCGCCGCTCGAGCTCCGCGAGGCGACGCAGTCCGAGATCGGTCGGATCAAGGGCGAGGCCCTGGTGCTCGCGGACCACAAGAAACGCGCCCGCGCCGAGCTGATCGCGCCGTATCAGCGCGGCGAACGCGACCCGAACCTCCTCGCGGCTCTCGGCCTGTATGAAAAGGCCAACGGCGAACCCGAGCGCGGCCGGAAATTCCTGGAGGCCGCGTATGCCGGCAAGACCAAGCGCGCCGACGCCTGCCTCGAACTCGCACGGCTGCGTTACGCCGACGCGTTGGCGAAACCTGCCGGCGGCGAGAACCGTTTCTCGACCGCGCAGGTGGCCGGGATCATGGAGCCGTTGCAGGTCGGCCGCCGCCAGCCGCCGCATCTGCCCGCGCTGTACGATCTCGCCGCCGACACCTTGGTCCGCAGCGCGGACAAGCCGAAGCGCGAGGACGCCATGGTGCTGATCGACGGCGCGCAGCTTTTCCCCACGCGGCTCAAACTTGTTTATCAGGGTGCCGCGATTGCGGCTGAAGCCGGGGAGGCGCAGGCTGCGCACGCCCTCGCGGATCACGGCATTCGCATCGGCACGGATCCCGCGGTGAAGAAGCGTTTCGAGGATCTCAAGGCCCTGCTGCCGCCGGCCCCGCCCGCCGCGACCCCGGCGACCCCTGCGGCGCCGACGCCGTCACCCGCGGCTCCGGCCCGCAAATAGTCTCAACCGCTTCTGTTCGCGCGACGATTGAACCCCTGAACGCCATGTCACTTTCTCTTCGCGCTTCCCTTGCCGCCGCCGGCCTCCGGCGTCGGCTGCATCGGGCGTCCGTCGCGCTCGCCCTGGCCGCCGGTGCGCTGGCCGTTGACGCGTCCGCCGCCGACGTCGCCCCCGGCCCCGTCGTCGAACTGCCGAAGTTCGAGGTGACCGACAGCCGGCTGTTGCCGCCGCCGGAATCCTGGCGTTACGCACAGATTCCCGGCTTCGAGATCCTCTCCCGGATTTCCGAGCGTGAGACGAAGCGTTTCGTGCGCGACTTCATGCTGCTGCAGGAAGTGATCAACATGATCATGCCGGTGCTCCTGCGGGGGAGCACGCCGGTGCCGACGGCCCTGATTCTGTGCGGCTCACGCGGCAAGGGCTTCGAGGAGTTTCTCCCGCAGGACCAGGAGATCGAGCGCTACGGGAAGAACAGCCTCTTCTTCAAGAACTCCGAGCGTGCCGCGATCGTGATCGATTTCGCCCTGACCGAGCTGCAGGTGGAAAACGATCTCCGGCTCGAGGCCGATCCGTACCGTGCGTTCTACGCCGCCTATTTTCGGTTCCTGATTCGCCGCCAGCTCGCCGACAAGGCGCCGCCGTGGTTCGAGGAGGGACTCGTACAGTTGTTTGCCGCCACGGAATTCGACAAGAAGACGATCACGTTTGCGCAGATTGGCGACGGGTTCGGCGCGGAGAAGATCGGTGACTTCAACCGCATGCTCTCGCAGCGCGCCATGATGCCGTTCGGCCAGATGCTCGCGACCAACGGCCCGAAGAACCGCAACGCCTTCTGGTCCGCGCAGTGCTACGCGTTCATCCACTTCTGCCTCTACGGCACCGGCAACAAGTACCAGCGGCCCTTCATGCAGTTCGTCCAGCGCCTGGCCGACGAGGAGCCGACGGAGAAGCTGTTCAAGGAGTGCTTTGGCAAGACGTACAACCAGTTCGCCACCGAGCTGCGCGGCTACCTCGGCTTCACGACGTACAAGGCGCAGCAATACCGCGCCAAGAAGGGCGAGTCGCTGCCCGAACCGCCGGCGGTGGCGTTGCGCGAGGCCTCCGACGCCGACGTCGGTCGCATCAAGGGCGAGGTGCTCCGGCTCGGCGGCTACGGCGACGCGGCCCGCAACACCCTCATCGCCCCGTTCGTGCGCGGCGAACGCGATCCGCGCCTCTTGGCCGCGCTCGGGCTCGATGAGAAACTTGCCGGCCACGACGACCGCGCGCGGAAATTTCTCGAGGCGGCGTCCAACGCCAAAGTCGATCGCGCACGCGCCTACCTCGAGCTGGCGCGGCTGCGGCTCGACGAAGTCCGGCCCAAAGCCGGCGCGGCCAACAGCCAGCTGAACAGTGATCAGGTGACGCACGTCCTGACGCCGCTGTTCACCGCGCGCGCGACGCCGCCGCCGATGGCGGACGTTTACTCGCTCATCGCCGAAACGTGGTCGTTGTCCGCCGCGCCACCCCTGGCCGAACACCTGGCCGTCGTGATCGAAGGCGTGCGGCGTTTTCCCCGTGACACCGGTCTCCTGATGCAGGCCACGCTGCTGGCGGCGAAACGCGGCTTCCCCACGGAGGCGGCGGCGCTGGCCAAGTTCGGTGTGAAGATCTCCACCGACGCCGGGCTCAAGGATCGTTTTGAAACGCTGGCCGCGGCCTACGAGCGCGACGAGACGAAGCCGGCGGACGCCAAACCCGAGCCCGCCCCGACGGCCTCCCAGCCGTACCTGCTCAACAAAGCGCCCTGAATGTCTCCCGCGAATCACGCGAATGGGCGCGGATCTTCGGAGGTGAAATCAACTCCGACCGCTCCGCTTTCTCTTGGTCCTCATTCGCGTCTATTGGCGTGATTCGCGGGCAACCGAACATTCGCTACGATGATCCGAAAAGCCTTCGTCATGAGCGTGCATCCCGGCCACGAGGTCGAATACGCACGCCGGCACCAGCCGATCTGGCAGGAGCTGGCCGATGTGCTGAAGGCGCACGGCGTCCACAACTACTCGATCTTTCTGCACGAGGAAACGCGCCAGCTGTTCGCGTATGCAGAAATTGAGGACGAGGCCCGCTGGGCCGCGATTGCGCAGACGGAGGTGTGTCAGCGTTGGTGGAAACACATGGGTGATGTCATGCCGTCGAACGCCGATCACAGCCCCGTGTCCCGCGGGCTGAAGGAAGTGTTCCACCTGCCCTGACGACCGATCAGCGGTAGCGCGGGCATCCTGCCCGCATCTCCGGACGCAGGCAGGATGCCTGCGCTTCCGCTTGTATTGCAGTCCTCATTATCACCGCCGTGAAGGCCGGTGCCCATGGTAGAGCGGGCATCCTGCCCGCATTTCCGGACGCAGGCAGGATGCCTGCGCTACGGGAGAAGGAATTCCCGCGACGTTCGGCCTACTTAAGCCAACGCGCCAGCGGCAGTTTTTGCGCGCGAATGTCTGCGACCGCGAGCGACGCGACCTGTCTGGCGCCGGCTTCGACGAAATGCGTGTCGTCCTTGCGTCCGTCCGGAATTTTCGGATGCGCGCCCGGTTCGATCCACATGAAGAATTTCCGCGACGGTTCATCGCCGGTCGCCTGCAGCCACGCAGCGGTGGCGCGCTCGAGATCGAGCAACGCGACGCCGGTTTCCTTCGCGACGGCGCGCACGGCGTCAGGGTACGCACCGTGGGTGTCGGTGAGCTTGCCCGCGGCGTTGAATTTCCGGCGGCAGACGGGCGTGGCGAGCAGCGGCGTCGCGCCCTGCGCGCGGGTTTCGCTGATGAAACGCCGCAGGTTGTCGCGATACGTCGTGGCCGGATCGGCGTAACGCTTCGGGTCGTCCTTCTTCTCATCGTTGTGCGCGAACTGGATCAGGACGAAGTCGCCGGACTTCAGCTCCGCCCGCACTTTCTCCCAGCGGCCCTCGTCGATGAAGCTCTTCGTGCTGCGCCCGTTTTGCGCGTGGTTCTGCACCATCGCCGGATCGACGAGGAACGCACCGAGCGCCATGCCCCAACCCCATTCCGGCAGGTCCGCCGGCTTGTTCGCCATCGTGGAGTCGCCGATCAGGAAAATGCGCGGCGCGGCGGACGCCAGTGACACGAGACTGAGCACCAGGACAAGGAGCGTGAAGCGACGTTTCATCGGGGTGCCTTAAGGTTTCCGCAGCCAGGGCAGGGCGTCGAGATCGACGTTGCCGCCCGACAAAATCAATCCGACCTGGCGTCCGGCGACCGGGACTTTTTTCTCCAACACGGCCGCGTAGGGCACGGCCGCGGACGGCTCGATCACGATCTTCAACGTTTCCCAGATCGTCCGCATCGCCGCGATGATCGCCTCCTCGCTCACCGTCGCCACGCCATCGACCCACTGCCGCGCGATCGCGAAATTCGGTGCGCCGATCGTCGTGCGCAAACCGTCGGCGATCGTGGTCGTGCGCTCGAGCGGCACGATTTGGCCAGCGCGAAACGAACGCGCGGTGTCCGACGCTTCCTCGGGTTCCGTCGCCATGACGGTGATCGTCGGGCGCAGGGCTTTGGCGGCGAGGCTCGTGCCGGCGAGCAGGCCGCCGCCGCCGACGGGGCAGAGAATCAGATCGAGCGCCGGGTGATCCTCGAGGAGTTCGATCACCGCCGTGCTCTGGCCGGCCATCACGGCTTCGTTTTCAAACGGATGAATCAACGTGGCGCCGGTTTCGCTGACGATCCGGGCGCAGGTCGCTTCGCGCGCGGCCTGCGTCGGTTCGCAGAACGTCAGCCGTCCGCCGTAGCCTTCGACGGCGCGGACTTTCGCCTTCGAGGAATTCGACGGCATGACGATGTGCGCCGGGATGCCACGGAGGCCGGCGGCGCGGGACAACGCCGCCGCGTGATTGCCGGACGAGTGCGTGGCGACGCCGCACCGGGCGGTGGCGTCGTCGAGCGAGAACACCGCGTTGACCGCGCCGCGCGATTTGAAGGCGCCGGCCTTCTGAAAATTCTCGCACTTGAAAAACAGCTGGCCGCCGCAGGCGAGATTGAGCCGCGCGCTGGAAAGGACGGCGGTCCGGTGGATGTACGGGCGGATCCGATCGTGAGCGGCCCGAAACGTGGCGAGGTCGAGAGGCATGACGTGCCCCAGCTTGCGCGCGGTCGCGGGTCCATGCAAACTCGACGGATGGTCAAAAAACTTCTGCACACCCGGATGCGGGTGAACGATATCGAGCGGACGCTGAAATTCTACGAGGAGGCGTTGGAGTTGAAGATTGCGCGACGGAGCATTTCACCGCGCGGTGCGCAGATTGTGTTTCTCGCCACGCCGAACAGCGACGAGGAGATTGAAATCTGCCAGCTGCCCAACAGTCCGAGTGTCCAGGTCCAGCCCGACCTGATGCACCTCGCGTTTGAGGTGGAGGACCTGACGGAGTTCACGCGCAAGCTCGAGCAGAAGGGCTACAAACTCAGCGACGGCCCGACCCCGCTGAGCAGCGGCGGTTTCATCGCGTTCATCGACGCACCGGAAGGCTACGAAGTGGAACTCATCCAGCGCGCAAAGTGAGTCAGAACGTGACGCGCACGTGATGCGGAGAGTTTAATTCGGAAGCCAGAAAGCCAGGAGCCGGGCGATTTGGACAGAATGAACAAAATGGAACAGAATGGATCAGGTCCCGGGCCGCAGATTCCGTGAATTCTGTCCATTCTGTCGAACTTCAGCGGCTGCTCTTGGCTTCTTGGTTTCTGAATTAACCGTCCCCGGATTGTCCGTGGCTGCACGCCCAGCGGGGTTTGGACAGAATGAACAGAATGGAACGGAATGAATCAGATCCCGGACCGCAGATTCCGTGAATTCTGTCGATTCTGTCCAAACTCAGCGACTGCTCCTGGCTTTCTGGTTTCTGAATTAACCGTCCCCGGATTGTCAGTGGCGGTGCGCCCAGCGGGGTTTGGACAGAATGAATAGAATGGAACGGAATGGATCGGATCCCGGACCGCAGATTCCGTGAATTCTGTCGATTCTGTCCAAACTCAGCGACTGCTCCTGGCTTTCTGGTTTCTGAATTAACCGTCCCCGGATTGTCCGTGGCGGTGCGCCCAGCGGGGTTTGGACAGAATGAACAGAATGGAACGGAATGAATCTGATCCCGGACCGCAGATTCCGTGAATTCTGTCGATTCTGTCCAAACTCAGCGATTGCTCCTGGCTTTCTGGCTTCTGAATTAACCGTCCCCGGATTGTCCGTGGCGGTACGCCCAGCGGGGTTTGGACAGAATGAACAAAATGGAACAGAATGGATCCGATCCCGGGCTGCCGATTCCGTGAATTCTGTCCAAACTCAGCGACGTCTCTTCCTGGCTTCTGAATTAATTTATTCCGGCGCGGATCGTCCCTGCTGACGCTCCCACGCGAAGAGGTATTGCTGCGCGAGGCCCGCGAGCGAGCCGAAGTGCGCGCGGCCGAATTGCGCGACCTGCGCGGGCCGCCAGTCATCGAGGCCGTACCGGCGCGCGAGCGCCTTGAGGATCCAGGTGTCGACCGGAAATGCCTCGAGCCGGCCGGCACCGAAGAGCAGCACGCAATCCGCCACCTTTTCTCCGACACCGGGTAACTCGCAGAGCCGTTCCTTCGCCGCGGCGTAGGGCAGCGCTTCCGTTTCCTCGAGCCAGCCGGGATGTGCGGCGAGGAAGGCCGCCGTCTCTGCGATGTAGCGGGCGCGGAAACCCAGCAGACACGCGCGGAGATCGGCTTCGGGCATCCGCGCGAGTTCGGCCCAGGTTGGCAGCCGACGCGGACTCGGACCGGACTGCCGGTCTGGCTTTTTTCCCGTCGCCGGCAGGCCCGGCGCTCCCGCTCTCACTGCAATCTCCGCCCCGTGACGTTCGGCCAGGAGCGCGAGCATTTGTTTGATCTGCACAATCTGTTTCGTGGCGCTGCAGAGAAAGCCGAGGAGCGTTTCACCGAAGGGCTGACGCAGGATGCGCAGGCCGGGAAACGCCGCGAGACAGCGCGCGAGATGTGGATCGCTGCGCCACGGCAGCGCGTCAACGAGGGCGTTGAAGTCGCGGACGGTGCCGAAGTAGACGGCGAGGCTGGATGCCGTCACCGTGGACGCCCGCGGTGCGCGCCACTCGACGTGACCGGTGGCGTTGGCGCGCAGGTGCACGAGGTGGTGCGACCACAGGCCCAGCCACGTGCCATCGGCTTCGCGGTTCCAGCGGAAGGCCTGGCCGCCGTCGACCGTTTCGCGCAGGACGTCGGCGGAGACGGCAGGATAGCCGGCGAGAACGGTCCAGGGCGTCCAGGCGCTCCCCGGTTCGACCACGCTCACTTCGCGGGTTTCGCCCACAGGAAACTCTGGTGTTCGCCGAGCACGCGACCGTCGGCGGCGGTGAGGACGATCCGGTACGCAACGGGATTGCCCTTGGCCCCGATCGGCCAGTCGTTGCCGGTGAGGCCCAGCTGCACCACGGTTTCCTTCGCGGGCAGGGCGGTGGAGAACGTGTGGACTTTCGGCTCCGGTGTATCCGGCCGCACCACGCTCACCTCGAACTTCGCGGCGGGGAGCGCGGCGGCGCACTTGATGCGGACGAGAAAATAGTAACCTGCGCGCACCTCGGGCTGCGTGCGGAGCACGAGCTGGCCGCCGGTGTTTTCGCCGCGGCCGAGATACTCGCTGATGCGATCGAAGGAGTCCGCCTCGCGCCAGCCGGGCCAGACCCGGAGAAACTCAACGTCCGCGGCCGTCGCGAGGGCGGTGGTGGCGAGCAGCAACACACTGAAAAGGACGGATCGCATGCGCCTCCCACCATGCTCACGTCCGGCGACCGTGCAACGAAATCAATGCTTCAGTTCCACCACCTGGTAACGGTTCAGGCCCAGCGGTGAAGCCTGCCAGTGTTTCACCGCGGGATGAATCAGGTAGGTGCTCGCGCCGTACATCAGCGTCGCGAGCGGCGCCTCCTGGAGCAGAATGGTCTCCGCGCGCTGGAGGAGCCGGAGGCGCTGCGCCACGTCGAGCGTGCGGGCAGCCTCCTGCAGCAGGGCGTCGTACTCGCGGCTGCCCCAGCCGGTCCAGTTGTTGCCGTTGCCGGTCTGGAAGATCTCGAGAAACGTGGTGGGGTCCGGGTAATCCGCCACCCAGCCCATGAAGCCGATCGAATAGGCAAGGGTCTGCTGGTTTTGCATGAGCGTCTTCTGCTCGAGCATCTCGATCGTGATCTTCACGCCGAGTTCCCGCTGCCAGAGGGCCTGGAGGATTTCCACGACCTTCGGGGTCTTGTCGTCGTTGCCGACCTGCAACGGAATCGTCGGCAGACCGCGGCCCTCCGGGAAACCGGCCTCGGCGAGCAGTGCACGCGCGGCGACGTAGTCCTCCGGCTGGCCGGCCGGCGGCGTGTATCCGGCGCAGCCCTGCGGCACGAGCGTGGGACCGGGCAGCCGGGACGATTGGTAGATGCGCTCTGCGATCGCTTTCCGATCGACGGCGAGGGCAAGTGCCCGCCGCACCTTGGGATTGTCGAGCGGCGGCTTGGTCACGTTGAAGTTGAGGTAGACGCTGCTGAGCAAGGGATCCTGCCGCAGGCGATCCGGCGATTGCTGCCGGTACGTGGCGAGCTTGGATGCCGGGACACCGTACGTGATGTGCAGCTGGCCCGCGCGGAAACTCAGTTCCTCGGCGTCGGCTTTCTCGATCGGGAAAAAGATCACGCGCTCGAGCTGGTTCTGCGCTGCACCCCAGTAACGCGGATTCTTCGCCACGACGATCCGGGCGTTGGGCCGCCACTCAGCGAGGGTGAACGCGCCGTTGCTGACGATATTGAGCGGCCTCGTCCACGGATTTTCCCGTGCGTCGATCCGGCCGAATTGCTCGACGGTTTTTCGCGGCACGGGAAACCACGTGTTGTGGGCGGCGAGCGCGAGCACGTACGGCGTGGGGCGTTCCAGCGTGATCTGCAGCGTGGCATCGTCGAGCGCCTGCACGCCGAGCGCGCCGGCGTCCGTGAGTTTGCCGGTGTTGAGGGCCTCGGCGTTTTTGATCGGCCAGAGCATGTACGCATAGACGGAGCCGAGCGCGGGCGTCAGAATGCGACGGAAGGAGAAAACGAAATCGCCCGCGGTCACGCGCTCGCCGTTGGACCATTTTGCCTCGGGCCGGAGATGAAACGTGTACGTCAATCCGTCCGGCGAAACGTCCCAGCGCCTTGCGACGCCCGGCAGCGGTTGCGCGGTCTTCTCGTCGAGTACGGTGAGGCCTTCGAACAACGCGATGGCCACGCGCATGTCGGAGTACGCGTTGAGCAGATGCGGATCGAGCGTCGCGGGTTCGGCCGCATTGCCGACGAGCAGCGTGCGGGTCTGAATGCCTTCGTCGACCGGGCGCTGGTGCCGGCTGCAGCCCGCACCGAGAACAAGCCAACTCAACGCCAGGCCCACCGTCGCTGGAACGAACGTGCGCATGCGCTGTAAAGCGCACGAGCGGATGCGGCTGGCAAACGGGAAGTGGCGCGCAGGTCGTGGTGAAAGATTCGACTTCCGCAAGGACCGACCGCCTGGGACCGCGACCGCCCCCGGTCGCTCCCCGATGATGGCGACCGGGGGCGGTCGCGGTCCCGCGCACAAAAACCTACGGCTTCAGCTGCACGATCTGAAACCGCCGGAAGATCAGCGGCGCGGGCTCCCAGCCCTGCACCGCGGGATGCACGAGGAACGTCTGCGCGCCGAAATACAGGGGCGCGATCGGCGAGGCCTCGAGCAGCAGGGTTTCCGCCTGCTGGAGCAATTCGTAGCGTTGCTTCGGATCGGCCGTGGCCGCGGCGGTGTCGATGAGCCGTTCGTAGTAAGCGTCCTTCCAGCCGGTCCAATTGTACGCGCTGTTCGCCGTGAAGAGTCCGAGAAACGTGACGGGATCCGGAAAGTCCGCCGTCCACGCGCCCGTCGAGATGCCGTAGTTCTGGGTCTGCTGGTTCTGGATCCAGGTCTTCTGTTCGACCTGCGAAATCGTCGTGCGGAATCCCAGGTCGCGCTGCCACATCGCCTGCAACGCCTCGGCCACGCGCGGCATGATCTCGTCGTTGCGCGCCTGAATATCGATCACGGGCAGGCCCTTGCCGTCGGGAAATCCCGCGGCCGCCAGCAGGGTCTTCGCTTCGCTTACGTTGAGAGCGACCCGCGCGCGTGCGGTGTAACCGCCCGTGCCGGGCGGCGTGAGCGCGGTCGCCGGCGCGCGGCTGCCCTGCAGCACGCTCTGCGCGAGCGCATCGCGATCGATCACGAGTGACAAGGCGCGTCGCACGCGGGGATCGTTGAGCGGCGGGCGCGCGGTGTTGAAGCGCAGGAAATTGGCCTGGAGCGTAGGGTCGACGCGCAGCCGGGCAGGCTCCTGCTTCCGCCAGGCGGCGATTTTCGTCACGGGCAGGTTGAAAGTGACGTGCAGCTGGCCGGCGCGGAAGTCGCGTTCCTCGACATCGGGATTCTCGATCGGAAAAAAGATTACATGCTCGAGTTGGTTCGTGGCGGCGTCGCGATGGCGCGGGTTCTTGTCGGCGACGATCCGCGCGTTGGGCTTCCACTCGCTGAGCATGAACGCGCCGTTGCTCACGAGATTGCCCGGGCGCGTCCACGCCGTGCCGCGTTTGTCCATCGCGCCGAGTTTAGCGAGCACGCGCGGGTTCACGGGAAACCACGCGGGCATCGACACCAGCGCGGGCAGGTATGGCGTGGGGCGCTCGAGGGTAAGGACGAGCGTGCGGGCGTCGGGGGCCTTGAAGCCGACCGACGCCAGGTCCGTCGTTTTCTTCGCGTTGTAGGCCTCGGCGTTTTTCAGCGCGAACAGGTACCAGGCGTTGTCGGCGGCAAATTCCGGCGTGAGCAGCCGGCGCCACGACTGGACGAAATCGTCGGCGGTCAGGGCGTCGCCATTCGACCACTGCAAGCCCTCGCGCAAACGAAACGTCCACACGAGACCGTCCGCCGACGCGCTCCACGTTTCCGCCGCGGCGGGAAGCGGCTGTGTGGTCTTTTCATCGAGCAGCGTGAGGCCTTCGAACAGCGTGTTGACGATGATCTGATCGCTCAGAATCGACGCCAGATGCGGGTCGAGATCGCCGGGTTCGGCGGCGTTGCCGACGAGCAGCGTGTGGGTGCGTACGCCCGCGGCGGCGGGCGTTTCGCGCTTCGCGCAGCCGGCAATTAGAGCCGCGAATAGTCCGAGGGTGGCGCAAAACAGGATCCGCATGGCAGTTAACGAAACCGCGGCTGGCCGCGGGTGCAAAAATGTTTTCTAAGAATCGGGGTCCTGGTGCGTTTAACCCCGTAGCCCCATGTTCACCTCGCCCCCGAACTCCCGGGCCGACGTCCACGAAAACTCCGGTTTTCTGGAACGCACGTTTGCGGAGCACAGCGCGCCGTTGACCCGGTACGCGACGCGGTTGCTGGGCGATCCGGACCGGGCGCGGGACGTCGTGCAGGACACGTTTGTCAAACTCATGGCGCAATCGCCCGCGGCGATCAACGGCCACGCGGTCGAATGGCTTTTCACGGTGTGCCGGCATCGCGCGCTGGACGTCATGCGCAAGGACGGCCGGCTGAAACGTTTCGAGGAAGGCCAGGTCGAGCGTGTCACCGCCAACGATCCGCGCCCGGGCTCTTCGCTCGAACAGGCGGAGACGCACGCGCTGGTTTTGAGCATGATCGAACAGCTGCCGCCGAACCAGCAGGAGGTCGTGCGGCTCAAGTTTCAAAATGGATTCAGCTACAAGGAAATCTCCCGAATCACCGCGCTGTCGGTGACCAACGTGGGCTTCCTGATTCACACCGCGGTCGCACGCCTGCGCGCGGACTATGCCGCCCGGCGGCCGTAAGGAGACTGCACCGATGAACGACCCGCGTTTCTCGCCCGACGACCCGAAACTCACTGCCTACGCCCTCGGCGAGCTCAGTGGTGATGAACGCGCGGCCGTGGAGACGGTGCTGCGACAGCGACCGGAACTACGCGCGGTCGTCGACGACATCCGCGCCACCATCTCCCTGCTCGAAGCGGCGCTGGCCGATGAAGCGGCGGCGTCGGCGACCGATCCGAGAACGGCGGTCAACGGTTCGCCGGGCGGGGTGAATGGGCATGCTGCCGCGGTGCCGCCGGCCCGGCCGCGACGGCGTTCGGCTCCGCGCACAGCCGACGAACCGGCCGAACTCCCGCGGACGGAGATCGATTATTCATTCCCGCGCACCGGCGCGAAGTTGATCCGGTTTCCGCAGTTCTACTACCTGGCCGCCGGTCTTGCCGCCGCGTGCTTCGCTGTGCTGGTCGCGTTGCGCGAACCGCCCGTGGTCGTGCCAACGCCGGAGGCCGAGCGCGCAGTGTGGCGCGAAATCGCCCTGGCACCGCCGGCCGCGGTACCCGTTGCATTGCCCGGGATCGAAACTGCCGCGCCGGCGACGTCCGATGTCCGCCTCGCCGGCGCCGGCTCCGCTGACGAGCGCCGGATCGAAGATCCCGCTGGACCGCGACCGCCCCCGGTCGCCTCCGACCCGTCGCAACCGTCATCGCCCCCCGTCCGCTTCCTCGATCCCGATCTTTCCCTGCTCGCGCAGACGCGCCCCGAGCGCGCCCCGGGATCAAACGTTGCCGCCGCTGAGCCGCTCGCGCCGGCGTCCACTTCCGAAGTCACTTCGCGGCCCGCACCCACGACGAAAATCACGTTGAACGCCACCGCGCCGACGCCGGCAGGCCAGACGGTGGGCGTCACCATGGTCAGCTCGATCGGTCCCGGCGCGACGACACTCGCCACGACCACGACGGTGACCGCCACGCCGGGCACGAGCGAAGTGGTCACGCTCTCGGCCTTCGTGGTGGCGGAGGATCGCGGCCACGGTTTCGCGACCGCGGGCGGCTCCGCGCGCGAATCGAGCGGGCGGCGCGGATCGGTGGAGCGCGACGCCCTGCCGACGGCGCCGCCGGGCGCGAAGTTCGGGCGCAACGTCGAGGCGTATTCGTATATTCGCGACAACGATTTCCTCACGGTCGCGCAGAACCAGCTGTCGACCTTCTCGATCGACGTCGACACCGCCAGCTACGCGAACGTCCGCCGGATTCTCGCGCACGGTTCGCCGCCGCCGCGTGACGCGGTGCGGATCGAGGAACTGCTCAATTATTTCCCCTACCGCTACGCCGCGCCGAAAGGTGCCGATCCTTTCACGGCGTCGCTCGAGGTCGCCGTCGCCCCCTGGGCGCCGAAGCACAAGCTCGTGCGGATCGGACTCAAGGCGCGCGAGCTGAACACCGCGCAACGGCCCGCCGCCAACCTCGTGTTTCTCCTCGATGTCTCCGGCTCGATGGATCAACCGAACAAACTGCCCCTCGTGAAGCAGTCGCTGCAGCTGCTGATCGGGAAGCTGCGGGCGGATGATCGCGTGGCGATTGTCACCTACGCCGGCAGCTCGGGGCTCGCGCTGGCGTCGACGCCCGTCGCGCGTTCCCGCGAGATCCTCAACGCCCTCGACGCGCTCACGCCCGGCGGCTCGACGAACGGTGCGATGGGCATCCAGCTCGCCTACGACATTGCGAAGGCGAACTTCGCGCCGAACGGGATCAATCGCGTCATTCTCTGCACCGACGGCGACTTCAACGTCGGCACCACCAGCGAGGGCGAGCTCGTCCGCCTGATCGAGGAGAAAGCCGGCTCGGGCGTGTTCCTCACCGTGCTTGGTTTTGGCATGGGCAACTACAAGGACGCGACGCTCGAGAAACTCGCGGGCAAGGGCAATGGCAACTACGGTTACATCGACACCCGGCGCGAGGCCGAGAAGCTGCTCGTCGAGCAGGTCAGCAGCACGCTCGTGACCGTGGCCAAGGACGTGAAGGTCCAGGTCGAATTCAACCCGGCGCGCGTGCACAGTTACCGCTTGATCGGCTACGAGAACCGGCTGCTGAAGAAGGAGGACTTCAACGACGACAAAGTGGACGCCGGCGAACTGGGCGCGGGTGATGCGGTGACGGCGCTCTACGAAATCGTGCCGGTCGGAGCCGAGGACAAGGCGGCGGCCGTGGCGCCGGTCGAGGCGTTGAAGTATGCGGCGGCGGCGCGGGGCGCGGTGAGTTCGCGACTTGAACTGCCCGCGGGCGGACGCGAGCCGTCGGCCGATGAACTGCTCACGGTCAAGGTGCGCTACAAGAAACCCGACAGCCTGATCAGCTGGCCGCGCGCGCTCGATTTCGTGCTGGTGGATGCGCCGACGCCCTTCGCGCGGGCGAGCGCCGATTTTCGCTTCGCCGCCGCCGTCGCGCAATTTGGCATGATCCTTCGCGGATCGCCGCATCGCGGCACGGCGACGATGGCCGATGTCGGCACCTGGGCCGCCGCGGCGTCCACGCCGCAGGACGATCCCGGCGGTTACCGCGGCGAGTTCATCGAGCTGGTGCGCAAGGCGCAGACGATGATGGAGTGAGCAGGGAGGAGAGTTGAGAGCTGAGGGTTTTGAGTTGAGAGCTCGAGCCGTTGACCGCCCGACGGGGCGCCTGGGCCGCAGGGTCAGGTGAGCGATCGCATCCGATTTTCTGTGCGATCTTCGCGCCCGCGGGTGCTATGGGGTGAACCTGCCATGAACGACGATGCCGAACTGCTCCACCGCTACGCCGAGGAAGGCGCGAACGATGCGTTCGCCGAGCTCGTGCGCCGGCATGTGAACCTCGTCTATTCGGCGGCGCTGCGGCAGCTCAACGGTGACGCTCATCTCGCGGCCGATGCGACGCAGCTCGTATTCACGGATCTGGCACGCAAGGCCGCGTCCCTGACGGGGCACCGCGTGCTCGCCGGCTGGCTGTTCACGAGCACGCGGTTCACGACGGCGAAGCTCGTCCGCGGCGAGCGCCGGCGTCACGCGCGCGAAGAGGCCGCCCACCTTATGGAAGAACTCAACCGTGATCCGGGTGGCGCGCTCGACTGGGCGCGCGTGCGGCCGGTGCTGGACGACGTGCTGGGGGAACTGGGTGAAGCGGATCGCGAGGCGATCCTGCTGCGGTTTTTCGAGGGGCGGGATTTCGCCGGCGTGGGCGCACGGCTCAACGTGAGCGACAACACCGCGCGGATGCGGGTGGAGCGAGCCCTCGACAAGCTGCGGGCGCTGCTCGAGCGGCGCGGCGTCAAGTCGACGACTGCGGCGCTGGCTGTGACGCTCGCGCATCAGGCGGTCGTGGCGGCGCCGGCGGGTTTGGCCGCCAGCGTAACGGGCGCGGCACTCGCTGGCGGCGCGGCCGTCGGGGCGATCGCCACCGCCGGAAGTGTGGCGGCGTGGATGAATTTTATGAGCATCACCAAACTTCAAATTGGAATCGGCAGCGCGCTGGCCGTGGCGGGGGCGACGGGCTACATCGTGCAGGCAAACTCCCAGGCTGCGTTGCAGGCCGAGCTGGCGACGCTGCGAGGCCAGCACACGGCGACGGTGGCGCTGGAGCAGGAGAACTTTCAACTGGCACGCACGGTGGCGGAGGTCGCGGCCCTGCAACCTGACGATGCAGCCGGGGCGGCACTGCGCGTGGAGGCGTCCGCGTTGCAGAAGAGACTGCAGGCGCTGGCCGCGTTGCCGGTGGCCCGACCGGTCACGGCCCGGCAGAGTGCCGTGGCCGGCGAGGTATTCGAAGTCCGGAGACTGGACCGGACGCCGAAGCCCGAGTTTCAGGCGCGACCGATGTATCCTGCCGAGCTGCGCAAGGCCGGCGTCGAGGGCAAGGTCGTGGTCGAGTTTGTCGTCGACAGCACGGGCGCGGTGCAAAACGCGAAGGCCGTCAGCTCGTCGCAGATCGAATTCGAAGCCGCCGCGGTCGAGGCCGTCAGCCAGTGGAAATTTCAACCCGGTGAGAAAGGCGGCCAGGCGGTGAATACCCAAATGCAGATTCCGATCGTCTTCACGGTGGCGAAACCGCCGGGTACGAGCGTCACTGAAACTCGCCCCGCGGAGGTGAAGTCGGCGGCATCGCCTTCCGCTTCCGCGCCGGGCGTCCCGAGCCGCGTGGTGCTGAGTCCGTTCACCGTCCAGACCAATGGAAACGCGGCAACCTCCACTCCGGTCGCGACTGCGAACCCGCCCGCCGCCAAGCCGATTCCGCCGGCGCCGTGGTTCTGACCCATGACCTCTGCAACGGGATGGTTCGCCGTGGGTGCAGTCGCGGTGATCGGTGGCGCGCTGCTCGCGTGGCAGCAGCTGCAAACGGTGTCGGTTGAAACGGAACTCGCGCCGCTGCGCGTCCAAGCTGGCGAGTTATCCCGGATCCAAGCGGAGAATGAACGGCTGCGGCGCAGTCAGCTGCCGCCGGCCGAAGTGGAAGCCCTGCGGGCCGAACGCGCGGAGGCCGATCGGTTGCGCAGCGACGTGGCAGGCTTGCGATCGCAGATCGAGGCGGCGGAGCGAACCTTGGCTGACGGCTCGCGCCGTCCGGTCCGATTTGGCGTCGGTTCATTCGTGCCGGCGGCGGAGTGGCGGAACGCCGGTGCGGCGACGCCCATCGCGGCGCTGGAGTCGGTGCTCTGGGCGGCGGCGGGCGGCGATGTGGATGCGTTTGCCGCGCTGCTGATGATCGAGACGGGCAAGACCCTGCCGGCGGCGCGGGCTTTGCTGGCGACGCTGCCCGAGGCGATGCGCGCCCAGTACGGCACGCCGGAACGACTCATCGCGTTTCTCGCCATCAAGGATGTGCCGCTGGGCGCGGCGAGCGTGCGGCGATGGAGCACGGATCCGGCGGACCGGATTGCGCAGACGTCGGTGATACTCGAGGCCACCGATGGAAAAAAGAAGGAGGCGAACCTGGCCTTCGTCCGTCAGGGTGAAACGTGGAAGCTCGTCGTAATGGAAGGCGTCGTCGCGAAGTACGCGGCTCAGCTGAAAGGCGAGCCGACGGCGGCGCGATAGAGGGCGGATGCGCTGCCACTCGCTGGCGCTCGTAGCCACCCCGGAGCCGTACGGGGTCCCGGAGCCGTACGGGGTCAGGCTGTTGCGTGTTTCGTCCCAAAACCGGTTGCTCCCGTCACCGTACGATCTTCAGGATCCGGTTGTTGTAGCTATCGGTGATGTAGAGCGTGCCGTCGCGATGCACCGTCACGCCGTGCGGGCGATTCAGCTCGCACTGTTCGGGCGGACCGTCGAGGCCGGCGGTGCCTTTTTTGCCGGTGCCGGCGACGCGGAGAATTTTTCCCGTGTCGGGCACGAAGCGACGAATCAGATGGTTCTCGGCGTCGGCGATGAGGACGGTGCCGTCGCGATCGATGCACAGGTGTTTCGGCCCGCTCATCGTGGCGGCGCGGGCGTCGCCGCCGTCGCCGTCCGCGCCCTTCTTGCCGGAGGCGTTCACGACGGTGCGGATCGTGCCGTCGCGATTCACGACGCGGAGGGCGTGGCCGTTGCGCTCGAGAATGTAGAGATTGCCTTGGCGATCGAGGGCCGCCGCGCGGGGATCGACGAGCGGAGCCTCGAGCGCCTTGGCGCCATCGACGGGGACGCCCTTCTGGCCGTTGCCGGCGACGACGCGGGACCGGCCGGTTTTCAAATCCAGGACGTGAACCTGCCGCAGATCGGCGATGACGAGCTGGGTGCCGGTGGGATCGAGCGTGATGCAATAGGGGCCGGCGCTCCGTGCGCGATCGGCGGGCACCGTGAAGCCCGGCACGCTGCTGACGGTGCCCGTGCTCATTGCGACGCGCCGCACGCGGCCGTTCCACGTATCGCCAATCAGGATATCGCCCTCCGGCAGCGCGACGAGATTGTGCGGGCCGTTGAACCGCGCGGCCAACGCCGGTCCGCCGTCACCGGCATCGCCGGGTGCGGGCTGGCCGGCGACATGAGTGAGTAGGCCGCGTGCATCCACTTTCAGGAGACGGTTGCCGGACACCATCTCGACGATGAAGAGGTTGCCGGCGGCGTCGAAGTCCACGCCGAAGGGTTCGAGCAGGCGCGCCTGGAGGGCGGGGATGCCGGTCCGGGCGTCGGTGCCGCCCGCGACGAGGACGATTTTTTCGGCCCGCAGCGGCGCGGTGAGACAGAGGAGGGCGGGGAGGAGGGAACGCAGCAGGATTCGGAGCGACATGAGGCGTGGGGATTGGCCCGAGGTTCGGGCGAAGGCGGGCCGACGACAAGCGTTCGTGGTGGGGCGGACTTTTGCATCTTTCGGGACGTTGCTTGACCACGCCCGAGGGCGCACACGAGGCGCGCCCCGACAAGGCCCGGGCGGCCATGCGTCCAGTTAGCGTTGACATGGCCCGGGGAAAATCAGCAATCCGGCGCGACGGTTCTGCGACTCAACGTGAGCCGCGAACGGCGTCATATTCCCACCCGGACATCCTCCCATGAAGAAATACCTGTTCACCCTGATTTCAGTTGGTTTGATCACGCTCGGCACCACCACGGCCTTTGCCCAGGCCGACAAGAAAGAGAAACGCGCCAAGAAAAAGGAAGCGGCTGCCCAGGTCAGCGAGACGGCGCCGAAAACGCTGATCCACGTCGTGACCGTCGCCTGGAAGGAAGGCACCACGCCGGAGCAGATCAAAGCCGCGCTCGACGGCGTGCAAAAGCTGCCGGCCGCGTTCCCGGGCATCACGCGGGTCTGGACCAAGACGGTGAAGGCGCAGGGCGGCAAGGCCAACGCCATCGTGATGGAATTTGCGAGCGAGCAGGCGTTGAAGGAATACGCCGGCAGTCCCGCGCAGATGGAATGGTACAAGGTGTACGAAGGTATCCGCGAATCGAGCACGACGTTCGACATCACGAACTGAGGCGTCGGTGAAGTTGAGAGCTGAGAGTTGAGAGTTGAGCGAAAGGGCAGCCTCAAGCTCGTTTGTGATACCAATCGCTCCTTGCTTTTGAACTTCTGGATCGATCGTGGCTACGAGCGCCAGCGAGTGGCTGTTCGGCCACTCGCTGGCGCTCGTAGCCACAGCTAAAGTCCAAAGGCAAAGAGCGATTGGTGTGAGACGTTCATGTAGGCGGTCCCGCAATCGGCGGGATCGCCCGCGTTTCCAGGAGCGCAGGCGTCCCGCCTGCTTTGATGCAATGCCGGCCGGAGGCCGGCGCTCCTAGTTTCAGGCCAGCCGCGTCGGCACGGCGTCGGGCGCCAGATCGTAGTGGCATGCAACCGTGTGACCGGCCGCGCAGGGCGCGGGACGCAGGAGCGGCGTTTCACTTCGACAGCGATCGGTGGCGAACGGACAGCGGGGATGAAACGCGCAGCCGTTCGGCGGATCGATCGGCGAAGGCACGTCGCCCTGCAGCACGATGCGCTGGCGCTGCCGGTTCGGATGCGGGCGCGGAATCGCCGACAGCAGCGCGCGCGTGTACGGGTGGAGCGGCGTCCGATAGATGGCGTCGGCGTCAGCCAGCTCGACAATCCGGCCGAGGTACATGATGGCGACGCGATCGGAGACGTGCTTCACGACCGCGAGATTGTGCGCGATGAACAGGTACGTGAGCCCGAGTTCGCGCTGCAAATCCAGCAGCAGGTTGATCACCTGGCTTTGGATCGAGACGTCGAGCGCCGACACCGGCTCGTCGCACACCACCACGCGGGGATTGAGCGCGAGGGCGCGGGCGATGCCGATGCGTTGACGCTGTCCGCCGGAAAATTCGAACGGATAGCGATCGGCGGCGGCGGCCGGCAGGCCGACTTTCTCGAGCAGCGCGCGCACGCTGGCGCGACGGCTCGCGGCGTCACCGATGCCGTGGATCGCGAACGGCTCGCCGACGATCTCGCCGACGGTGTGCCGGGCGTTGAGCGACTCGACCGGGTCCTGAAAGACCATCTGCAGGTGCCGGCGATGGGGCTTGAGCGCGCGTTGCGAGAGCCGCGCGAGGTCGGTGCCCTCGAACACAATTTCCCCCGCCGTGGGCTGGTGCAGCCGGACGATGCACTTGCCGAGCGTGGATTTGCCGCAGCCGGATTCGCCCACGAGACCGAGCGTCTCGCCGGGCTGCAGCGTGAGTGAGACGCCGTCGACCGCCTTGCACACGCGCCGCGACCGCAACAGCAGGCCTTCGCGGACGGGAAAATGCATGCGAACGTCGCGCAATTCCAGCAACGATGGCGGGATGGTGGCAGAGGACGCGGACATCAGCGGGCGGGGAGTTCGCGCCAGCGGTGGCACGCTGTCGAGTGGCCGGCGGTGACCGTCTCGAGGGGCGGTTGGGTGGCGCAGCGATCGATGCGATACGGACAGCGATTTTGAAAACGGCAGCCGGCCGGCAGATCCTTGAGTCCGGGCACCATGCCGTCGATGACCTTGAGCCGGGACTTGCGCTCGTTTTCCAGCACCGGGATCGAATCGAGCAGCCCGCGCGTATAAGGATGGGCAGGACGCGAGAAGATGTCCTGCACCGGTCCCTGCTCCGCGATCCGGCCGGCGTACATCACGACGACGTCGTTGCAGGTCTCGGCGATCACACCGAGGTCGTGCGTGATGAGAATGATCGCGAGGCCGAGATCGCGTTGCAGGCCCTGCATCAGTTCGAGAATTTGCGCCTGGATGGTAACGTCCAGCGCGGTCGTGGGTTCGTCGGCGATCACGACCGACGGCTCGCAGGCGAGCGCCATGGCGATGACGATGCGCTGGCGCATGCCGCCGGAGAGCTGGTGCGGATATTCGCTCATCCGCACGTCGGGCGCGGGGATGCCGACCTTGCGCAGCATCTCGGTCCCTCGTCGCCACGCCTCAGCCGGGTCGCGCGTGCGATGCAACAAAAAGACTTCGCTCAGCTGCCGGCCGATCGTGTGTACGGGATTCAGCGCCGTCATCGGCTCCTGAAAGATCATGCCGATTCGGCCACCACGGATTTTCTGCATTTCCTCGATCGGCAGCGTGACGAGATCGCGGCCTTCGAACTGGATGCTGCCCGCGAGAATGTGGCCCATCGGTTGGGGCAGCAGCCGCATGATGGAGAACGCGGTCACGCTTTTGCCGCAGCCCGACTCACCGACGATCCCGAGCGTGCGGCCGCGGTGAACCTGGAAGCTCACGCCGTCGACCGCGACGAGCCGGCCGTCGTCGGTGTCGAACGCCGTGACGAGACCCTGCACGTCGAGCACGACCTCGGGGGCGGCGACCGGCCCGCCGTTGCGGTCCGGCGGGAAACCAGGCTGGGGCGAACCGTTGCTCACCGGGCCTTGTATTGCTCGAAGGACTTGATCTCCGGCGGGAATTTTTCGCCACGGCGGCGCTTGGCGAGGACGTCCTCCTTGATCTTCGGATCGATGGAAAACAGGAAGTACTGGAGCGCGTTCAGGCTGATCATGGCATTGAAGTCTTCCGGCCAGCGCACCCAGCGCCAGTAACTCAGGCGATAGAGCGGCAGCGACCAGCCCGGCACCCACGCGGCGTCGTCGTAAACCATCTGCTCGATCTGGGCGGCGAGGGGTTTCAGTTCATCGAGCGTCGTGGTCGCGTCGTAGGCCTCAATCAGGCGATCGAGTTCGGGGATGAACGTCATCGTCATGTTGTTCGTCTGCACGCGCGGCTGCTGCGGTTTCGGGTTGGCCTTGCCTTGGGCCGCCTTCTCCACGGGCTTGCCGTCGGCACCGAGGTAGGCGTCGGCGTAGGCGTTGGCACCGTGGTAGAAATCCCAGTACCGCGGAAAAAGTTCGGGCGTGCGGGACAGCGCGACGAGCGCGATCTGGTGGGACTTCTCCTGCACGTTTTTCCAGCCGGTCGACTGGTCGAGCACTTCGAGGTTGAGTTCGAGGCCCGCCTTCGACGCCTCGCTCTTGAGGATTGTCATGACATCGCGGATGTCCGGCCGGTAGGTCGACAGCGTGAACGAGAGCCGCTGGCCGGCGGCGTTCTGCAGGATGCCGTCCGGCCCCTGCTGCGTGTAGCCGGCCTTCGCAAAATACTCGCGGGCCTTCACCGGGTCGAACGGACGCGCCGTGAGGGTCGGGTGCATGCGCCACGAATAGCCATCCGACCGCGTGTCCATCTGCACGGCGTCGCCGCGGTAATATTGTTCGGCGACGCGCTTGAAGTTGGCGGCGTGCTGGATGCCGAGGCGGATGTCGCGGTTGTCGAGCGTTGGCTTCGAGCGGTTGATCCAGAGACCCCAGTCGGGCTGGGGCACGCGATTGTAGAAGCGCGCCTTCGCGAGGTAGCCGGCGGCCACATCCGGATGCGTGTCGGGCAGCAGATCGTACCAGTATTTCGGTGACGACGTCATCGGCAGGAAGAAATCGAGATCGCCGCGGACGTAGGACTCGAAGGCCTTGTCGAGGTCGCGGATGACGGTCAGCCGGATCCGATCGGGGTTGTAGCGGCCGCGCCAGAAGGGCAGGTCGCGGGCCCACCAGTCCTTCACGCGGGTGAGCGTGACGCCGCGGCCCTTGTCGATGTCCTCCGCCCGCAGGGTGTAGGCGCCGAGCGTGGGCAACACGCGCCACTGGTATTTCTCAAGATAGTCGGGGCCGAAGTCGGCCATGGCGTGCTTGGGAAACAGATACGTGCCCTGGCTGGCGCGGACGAGGAAGTCGGGCCGCACCTCGCGCATGGTCAGCGCGTAGGTCTGGCGATCGTAGATCGTGACCTTCTCCCACGTCTTGGTGTGAAAGTCGTTGTACCACGGCTCGCGGATGTGCGGGGACCGCATCAGGTAGAGCGTGAACACGACGTCGTCGGTCGTGGCGGGCTGCCCGTCGGACCAGCGTGCGCGTTCGTCGATGCGGAAGTAGACCGTGCGCGTCGCCGGATCGGACGCCCACTCCTTCGCGAAGCCGGGGTGCACCTTGCCGGGGAAGTTGGGATGCTCGACGGCGGGATAGACTTCAACGTAGTCCCAGAGGAACTGGCGGATGCCGCCGGTGGCGTCGGGTCCGATCACGCGGGTGGTGCGCGGAAAGTCCTGGATGTAGTAGTTGAAGGTGCCGCCCTTGTTCGCCTTCGGGTCGGCGTACTCCGGCAGGTCGGAACCGTTTTCCCATTTCAGGGTGGCGGGGAGATCGGCGGCGGTCTTGAAGACGTAGAACTCTTTTTCCTTCGCGAGCGTGGCGGCGAGATCGGCGGCCATCGGGCCGGTCGCGGCGGATTTCGCCGTCGGGGCCGTGGAGGCGGCGGGCGTGCTGCTGCTGGTGCTGCCGGCGGCGGCCGGTTCCTTGCCGCCGCAGCCGGCGAGCAGGGTCGCGACGAGACCGAGGCAGAGCGGGAGGGTCGTGCGAAGGAAGGTCATGAAAGGGAGTTTTGGGGAAAGCGGAGTTTCGGCAACGTGCGCCGGTCGAAAGGCATTTCGTTCAACCTGGAAACAGCAGTTGAACCACAGAGGCACAAAAGCACAGAGGAGAAAAATAACGAAGCGGATGAACCCAGAGTAAGCCCTGGGGGGGATTTCCTTTCGTCAGACGTTCTTTGCTCACGCGGTTTTCTCCGTGGCCTCTGTGCCTTTGTGGTTCAATTTCCACTGCGGAATAGGGGTTCAATGATACGTTGTGAATTTCTTGGGATCGAAGGCCTCGCGGACGGCCTCGCCGATGAAGGTGACGAGCACGAGCACCGTTACGAGGGCGCTGAAGGCGGAGGCGACGATCCAGGGTGCGTTCAGGTTCGAGGTGCCCTGCCGCAGCAGTTCGCCCCAGCTGGGCGTCGGGGGCGGCAGGCCGTAGCCGAGGAAGTCGAGGGCGGTGAGGGCCGAGATCGCACTCGCGACCGTGAACGGCGCAAACGTGACCAGCGTCGAGAGCACGTTGGGCAGCACATGCGTGAAGATGATTCGCGCCGGACTCGCGCCCAGCACCTGGGCGGCGTGCACGTAGTCGCGGGCCTTTTCGCGATAGGTGTTCGTGCGCATGTAATAGGTGATGCCGGTCCACGAGAACATCACGACGATGGCCAGCAGCCACCCGAGGTTCATCCCGCCGTGGGCGGACACGATCGACGCGACGATGATGACCACGAAGAGGAAGGGCACGAGCGACCAGATTTCGATCAACCGCTGTCCGACAAGATCCAGCCAGCCGCCGAAGTAGCCCATCGCGCAGCCGAGCGACACGCCCACGAGATAGGTCAATACGATGAACGAGCTGGCGAAGATCAGGGCGTTGCGGAAACCGTACACGAGCCGCGCGAGGACGTCGCGGTTGAGCTGATCGGTGCCGAGAAAATGCCGGCCCGCGAAATCCGGCGGGCGCGGACGGTAGAACTCATTGGGGAAAGCGTTTTCCAGCGGGCTATACGGGACCAGTGGCAGCAGCACGAAGTTGCCCTTCGCCGGATCACGCGCGAAGGCCGCCTTGAGTTCCCGATAGTTCGCCTCGTAGTCGTAACCAAGGCCGAACTCATTGCCGCGGTGAATGCCGCCGTAGGTTGGAAAATACCAGCGGCCCTCGTGGCGCACGATCAGCGCGCGGCTGTTGACCAGCAGCTCGGCGGCGAGCGACAGGATGATGAGGACGATCAGGATCCAGAACGACGCGTGGCCCCGGCGAATCGCCCGGAAGCGCCGCAGTTTTTTCGCGGTCAGCGGATTCAGGCGGGGGCGGTGAAACGACAGGGCCATGGCCGGGTCACTTGAACCGCACGCGCGGATCGATCAGCGCGACGAGGATGTCGGAGAGAATGTTGCCGAGCAGCAGCACCAGCGAGGAGATGACGAGCACGCCCATCACCGTCGGGTAGTCGCGATCGAAGATCGACGAGAGGCCGAGCAGCCCCATGCCATTGATGTCGAAGATGAATTCGACCAGGAAGGACCCGGTCACGAGCAGCGACAGGTGCTGGCCGAAATGCGTCGCGATCGGGATCAGGGAATTGCGCAGCGCGTGCTTGAGCACGGCGGCGCGGAACGACACTCCCTTGGACACCGCGGTGCGCACGAAGTCGGCGGCGAGACTGTCCATCAGGTGATTCTTCATGAGCAGCGTCACGAAGGCGAAGCTGCCGATGACGTAACAGAGCAGCGGCAGCGCGGCGTGGTGGGCGAGATCGCCGACGCGACCCCAGAAGCCGAGGTCGGCAAAGCGTTCGCTGACGAAGCCGCCCATGGGAAACCACTCGAGCCGAGCGCCGAGAAACACCACGAGGATGGCGCCGAGCGCGTAACCGGGCACGGCGTAGCCGACGAACACGAGGACGGAGGTCGCGTTGTCGAAGAACGTCCGGTGCCGCATCGCCTTCGCGATGCCGAGCGGCACGCAGATGCCGTAGATCAGGACGAGCGTGATCCCGCCGTAGAGCAGGGAGACCGGGATGCGTTCACGGATGATGTGCAGCACGGGTTCGTTGAAACGGTACGACATGCCGAGATCGCCGCGCACAACCTTGCCGAGCCACGTCAGGTAGGCGGAGAAGACGGGCTGATCGAAACCGTAGTAGGCCTTGAGCGCCTTGAGTTGCTCCTCGGAAATCGCGCCGCGGCTGATGTCGCTGCGGCCGCCGCTGTCACCGCCGCCCGCGCCCATGCGCGCTTCCATGATGGCGCGTTCGACGGGACCGCCGGGGACGATGCGGGTGATGCCGAACACCAGCAGCGTCACGCCGAGCAATGTCGGTACAATCAGAAGAAAACGTCGTATGAAGTAATCCCGCACAGGGAGGAAACGAGAAGGAGCCCCCAATCCGGACGATGCCCGGGCCGGGGGCAAGCGTTTGTGGTCGCCGCGGGCCGAAGTCGAGGGGCAATGGCGGTGCCCGGAGCGAACAGGAGCGCGGGCGTCCCGCCTGCCTGCACTCCCGGAGCAGCGCAGCACGCGGGTCGTAGACGAGTTGGCCAGGCGCCTGAGCCGCGCGCCCGCACGCGGGAGTTGAACTTGCGGCGACTTCGCGCAGGTTCTCCCGCGCGCATGGTCTCGCCTTCCCCTTTTCCCGCCTGGCGTCTGTGGCTCGGACTCATCGTGACGGTGGTGACGTCGTCCTTGGTCCATGCGGCGCGTGCCCCGGAGACGATCGGCGCGCGCTCGGGCAAGTGGGCGCACGAGGTGCCGAAGAGTGTGACGCCGGATCCGCGCGTGACCTGGGGCCGGCTCGACAACGGGTTTCGCTACGCGCTGCTCCCGCACGCGGGCGTCCCCGGACGCGTTGCGTTGCAACTGGTCGTGCTGGCCGGCTCGCTCGACGAGCGGCCGGACGAGCTCGGCATTGCGCACTACACCGAGCACATGGCGTTCGGCGGCTCGAAGCATTTCAGGGCCGAGGACATGGTCGCGCTGTTCCAGCGGCTCGGCGTGGAGTACGGCAGCGATGTCAACGCGAGCACGACGTTCGATTACACCGCGTACCGGCTCGATTTCCGGGAGAACGACGCCGCGTTGCTGCGCGAAGGCCTGCGGCTGTTTCGCGATTTCGGCGACGGCGTGGCGTTCGAGCCGGCGATCGTGGAACGCGAGCGGCGCGTCGTCCTCGCCGAGCTGCGCAACCGCAACACGCTTTCCGGCCAGCAGCAGCAGGCGTCGATGCCGGTCGTGTTTCGCGGACTCCAGTTTCCGTTGCGCTCGCCGGGCGGCTCCGAGGCGCAGATCGCGTCGTTCACGCGGGAGAAGTTTCTCGAGTTTTACCGGCGGAACTATCGCTCCGATCTCATGATCCTCGTCGGCGTGGGCGATTTCCAGGCACCGGCGATGACTGCGCTCGTGCGGGAGATTTTCGGTGACATGGCGCGACCCGTGGAACCGATTCCGGCGCGCGACGAAGGCCGCCTGGACGCAAAGGCGTTGCGGGCGGGCGTGTTTCAGATCGGCGGCGTCGGGTCGGCTTCGACCGAGGCGTCCTCCGTGATCGCGTTGCCCGTGCGGCCCGACACGCGCGAGACGCACATTGAGCGGCAACGGCGTCAGTTTGTGATGGACGTGTTTGCCGAGCGGCTGCGCACCGATGCGGTGGGCAAGGCGTCGGAGGCGACCTACGATGAACTGCTCGGGCACGGCGTCGCGACGGCCTCTATGGCGGTCCCAAGCTCCGAGTGGAAGCAGGGCGTGTTGTCGCTCGACCAGCTCGTGCGGCTCACGCTGGAACGCGGGCTCGATCAGGAGGACATCGAGACGCTCAAGCGCCGCCAGCTGAAGATGGCGAGCCACATGCTTGATCAGATTCCCACGCTGGATCCCGGCGCGCTGTGCGAGGCGCTGACGGAATCGGTCACGGCGCACACGGTGTTCGAGGGTTTCGATCAGCGGTTCACGTGGATGCGCGAGTGGCTCGAGCGGTTTACGCCGGCGGAGGCGCAGCAGGTGTTTCGGACGCTGTGGGCGCCCGCGACGATGGCGTTTCACGTTTCCGGGGGCGTCGACATGGAGCTCACCGGCGAGAAGGTGCTCGAGGCGCTGCAGAAGCAGCGGCGCACGGGCATCGCCAACGTGATGCCGCGGCAGAAACGCGACACGCCGTTCACGCTGCCGAAATTCCAGGCGCCGAGCCCGGTGGTGGAACGGCGTGAGTTGAAGGAACTCGGCGCGAAGCTCATTCGGTTCGGCAACAACGTGCGGCTGAATTTTGTGTCGAACCGGCAGGAGCCGGGACTCGTGCACGCCGTCGTGCGGGTGGGCACCGGCATCCTCGAGATGCCGGGCAACAAGCCGGCGTTGAAGGAATTCGGGCTCAATACCCTGCTCGCGAGCGGCGCGGTGCATTTCCGGCCGGAGCAGTTGAACGCGTTGATCGAAGAGCGCTTCATCGACTTCGGCTTCGATGTGGCGGATCGGGACGCGTTCTCGTTCCGCGGCATGATGGCGGTGGAGCAGCTCGAGCCGTTTCTCGGCATCGTGGCCGACGTGTTGAATGCACCGCAGTTCAACAGCTACGTGCATCAGGATCAGCGGATGCAGGCGGCCATGGGGCGCGCGTCCGGGAGTGTGGGGTTGCAGGATGGGATGCGCGCGCTCACCGATCACCTGTTCAAGGGCGATGCGCGTTTCACTTGGGGATCGCCGCTGGATTACATGTCGATGAGCGTGATCGACGTGAAACGCTGGATGGAGCCGTCGCTGGCGCGCGGCTATGTCGAGGTCACGATTGTCGGCGATCTGACGGAGGAGGTTGTGGTGCCGACGCTGTCGCGGACGATCGGGGCGTTGAAGCCGCGCGCGGAAAAAAAGACCACCGTCACGCCGCCGCTGCCGGTGAAGGTGACGGCCGATCCCGGGTACAAGCGGATCGAGTTTGTCGGCGAGCAGAACCTGGGATTGGTGGTCAGCACGTGGCCCGTGACGCAGACGCTGCACGTGCGCGATCAGGCAGCGCTGGAGCTGCTGGCGAAGATCCTCGAGATCCGGGTGCGCGGCGAAGTCCGCGAGAAGCTCGGCCTGGCCTATTCTCCCTCGGCTGAGTTCAGCCCGTATGATGGCTTTCCGGCGTTCGCGTTGCTGCGGGCGCAGATTGACTGCGCACCGACCGACACCGCGAAGGTGGCGCCGCTGATCAGCGGCATCGGGGCGGCCGTGGCAGCCAAAGGCGTGACCGAGGGCGAGTTCATCGGGGCCCGCGGCATCCTGAAAGGCCAGCTGCGGCAGGCGTTTCGCGAAAACAGCTTTCTGGTGAATATCCTCATGCGCGCGCAGGAGCGGCCGGAGGAAACGGACGAGATCATCGCGTTGCACGGCGGCCTGATGGATCACCTCACGCGCGACGACGTGAACGCCTGGGCGGCGAAGATCCTCGTGCCGGAGAACTGCCGTTCTGCGGCCATCGTGCCAAAGGCGTTCGTCGGGGTGTTCGAAGCGGGGCGGTGAGGAACGGGGGCAATCAGTTGCCCGCGAATCACGCGAAGGGACGCGAATCAACCCGCCTACATCGGCTGGCGATCACCTGATACCAATCGCTCTTTGCCTTTGGGCTTTAGCCGTGGCTACGAGCGCCAGCGAGTGGTCGTTCGGCCACTCGCTGGCGCTCGTAGCCACGATCGATCCAGAAGTCCCAAAGCCAGCAGCGATTGGTATGAGTGTGCAGTGAATCGCTGCATCCATGGGCGCGCCTGGCGTGCTGGCCGGTAGCGATGCTCGCTGACGCCGGGCACAAAAAACCCCGGTCGAAATCGACCGGGGTTGGAAGTGAGGTCCAGTGTGGCGCTGGAACGGGAAGGCTTAGCGGACCGACTTGCGGGAGCGGGCGGCGACGCCCACGAGGCCCAAACCGGCGGCGAAGAGCGCCAGCGTGCTGCCGGCGTCCGGCGTGGAGGCGGCGCCGTAGGTGAAGTTGTCAGCGTACACCGAGCTACCGCCGGCGGAGGGAGCGATGGAGCCAAACACCGCATACGCGATATTGCTCGCGGAGAGATTCAACGTGACCATGCCGCTGAACGACGTAGCCAACAACTGCGACGTGTAACCCAGCGACACATTGGCGGCACTGAAGATTTCCAGGAAAATGGTGTCCGCGTCTTGGTCGAAGTCGCCAAGGTCGACCGAAACGGACGACGTGCCCCCCGCGATGTTCGCCCGGATGGTATAGTACGGTTCGCCGTCGCTACCGAGCAGGCCACGAGTCCCATTCGGGCCGACCCCGGTGGTCAAATCGCTGCCGGCCGTCGGCACGAACGTGACCGCGCCCGAGGTGTACGAGGCCCCGATGCTTGCAGCGACGGCGTTGAAGTCGACCGTGACCGCGTGGGCAACGGCAGACGTGAGGGCGAGGCTGGCAGCGAGTTTGAAAAACTTGGTGAACATAAGTTTAAGCGGGAGGTGCGCGGTAAGCAATCGCCGCACCACCATTGGAAACGGGCCGGTCGGACGCTCTAAGTATTGCCCCCGTGCTATATAAAACTGCCTGCATAACTGTGGCAGAAGCGGCGCGGAACACGTGTTTGTAAGATGTTCCGACATAGGCGCTCAACCTGTCCGCGGACTCGGGGCGAACGTGCGAAGCAGGCTCGGCTCACGGTTGCACCCCGCCGACCTTGCGTTCCCCCAGATTCGGGGTGTCACGTGGGCTTGTATCGCGGGCGGCTCCGCGTTTCTGTCGCCGCCGCGATGCGCCTTTTGACCCCGCAGGTATGAAGCGTTGGTGGATTTACCAACAGGAACGCTTTCCGCTCTTCGCCCATGGTCCGTTGATCGCGGCGTTCAGCGCCTCGGCGGTGAGTTATTCGGCGTTGCTCCGGGGTTCGGGCCGGCCACCGGCGGTGATTTCGTTCGTGGTGGCCTTCGTCGGATCGCTGGGCTCGTTCCTGTTGCTGCGCATCGCGGACGAATTCAAGGACGCCGAGGAGGACGCCCGTTTTCGGCCCTACCGGCCAGTGCCGCGCGGACTGGTGACGCTCCGTGAACTGGCGGCAATCGGAGTAGGCGTCGCGGTGCTCCAACTCGCGCTGGCCTTGCCGATGGGTTGGCCCCTCGTGGGCTTGCTGGGGGTGACGTGGGTTTACTTCGCGCTGATGAGCCGCGAGTTCTTTGCCCGGACGTGGCTGAAAGCGCGGCCCGTGGTGTATTTGTTCAGCCACATGCTGATCATGCCGCTGATCGATTGGTTCGCGACGGGCTGCGACTGGGTCTGGGCGGGCGAGGGCATGCCGGCGGGACTGTGGTGGTTTCTGGCGGCGAGTTTCTGCAACGGCATCGTGATCGAGCTCGGGCGGAAAATTCGCGCGCCCGCCCAGGAGGAGCCAGGCGTCGAAACGTACACGTTCCTCTGGGGCCGGCCCGTGGCGGTGGCCGCGTGGCTGGCGGCGTTGGCGGCGACACTCGGCTGCGCGGCGCTCGCGGCGGAACGGATCGACTTCGTCCGCGAGGTGGTCGTGGTGCTCGGTCTGTTGTGGCTCGGCGCCCTCGCGCTGGGGTTGGCGTTTGGACGCAACCCGCGTCAGGCCCTGGCCAAGGGGATTGAAACGTATTCCGGCGTGTGGACGCTCACGCTGTACCTGACCCTTGGCCTCGCCCCGTGGTGGCTCGAATCCTGATGTGCCGATGAGCCGATCTTCACAACGGGCTCACGCCCCCGGCCGCCGGCGCGGCAAGGAGGAGTCGCAGTGATTCGCTTCCTGCGATGCTCGGACGAAGACCTGCCGGCGGCGTTGCTTGGTGGCAAGGCGGCCGCACTCGCGCGGCTCGCGGCGGCACGCTTGCCGATTCCGGAATGGTTCGTGGTGGCGCCGGATGATCAACCGCTGACGGCCGAGGACGGACGTGCGATCGTCGCACTGGCGGCCGAGGTGGCGCCGGGCGAGGAGTGGTTTGCGGTGCGGTCATCGGCCCTCGACGAAGACGGCGCGGAGCACTCGTTCGCGGGCCAGCTCGACAGTTTCCTCTTCGTTGCGCCGGCGCAGATTCCGGCCAAGGTCGCGACTGTGCGGCGCTCGGGCGCCAGCGAGCGGGTGATCGCTTACCGGCGTGAACACGGGTTGACGGGGCCGTTGCGTCCGCCGGCGGTGTTGGTCCAACGCATGATCTCCCCTGACGCCGCGGGCGTGGCGTTCAGCGCGGATCCGGTCAGCGGACGGCGCGGACACGTCGTGGTGTCGGCCGTGCCGGGAGCCGGCACGGCGCTGGTGTCGGGTGAGGCTGATGCGGATACGTTCACGATTGATCGCAGCGGACGCATCGTCGCGCAGACCGTCGGGCGCAAGACCGTCGCGCACCGGGCGGCACCGGGCACGACCGAGGGCGTCGCGACGGTTGCCTTGTCCGCCGACCAAGCGGCGCAGCCGGCGATCACCGAGGCGCAGGCGGTCGCGGTGGCGGCGCTGGCGCGGGCGGCGGAGCGTGCGACGGGCCGGCCGCAGGACATTGAGTGGGCGATCGCGGGCGAAACCGTCTGGCTGCTGCAGTCGCGGCCGATCACCTCGCTCGCGGGCCTGGCCGATCCGGACGGCGAACTCACGTTGTGGGACAACGCCAACATCGCGGAGAGCTACAGCGGGGTGACGACGCCGCTGACGTTTTCGTTTGCGCGCGGGATCTACGAGGCGGTGTACCGTGAGTTCGCGCGGCTCATGGGCGTGACGCCGCAACGCATCGCGGCGAATCGCGATCTGTTTCCGCGGATGCTCGGGCTGATCAACGGACGCATCTATTACAACCTGATCAGCTGGTACCGGCTGCTGGCGCTGTTGCCGGGATTCGCGGTGAACCGCGGCTTCATGGAGCAGATGATGGGCGTGAAGGAAGGCCTGCCGCCCGCAGTGCTCGCGCGACTGACGCCGGCCGGCCGCTGGGCGCGTGTGCGCGACGGCTTCGCGCTGGCGCGTTCCATGGCGGGACTGGTGCGCAATCATCTCACGCTCCCGCGGCAGATCGATCGGTTCTATCTCCGGCTGGCCGACGCGTTGCGCCCGGGCGCGATGCCGCTGGATGCGATGCGAGCGGATGAACTCGTGGCGCATTATCGCGATCTCGAGGGGCAGTTGCTGCTGCGCTGGGACGCGCCGCTCGTGAACGACTTCTTCGCAATGATTTTCTACGGGGTGTTGCGCAAGCTCACGGCGGCGTGGTGCGGGGACAAGGACGGCACGCTGCAGAACGATCTGATTTGCGGCGAAGGCGGGATGATCAGTGCCGAGCCGGCGCAACGCGTGCGCGAGCTCGCGGCGCTGGTGGCGGACGATGCGGCGGCGGTCGCCGTGCTGACCGGAGGCTCGCCGCGGGCGATCGCGCGGTGGCTCGAGACGGCGCCGGTGTTTCGCGCGCGGTATGAGTCTTACTTGGAGAAGTTCGGTGACCGCTGCCTCGAGGAGCTGAAGCTGGAGAGCCGGACGCTGCACGACGAGCCGCTCACCTTGTTGCGATCCATCGGCCAGTTTGCGCGGCGGTTTGGCGCAGCCGGTTTGGCGGCGGGCGGTGGTGTCGAAGCGGCGCTGCGATCCGCGGCGGAAGCGCGGGCGGCGGGTGCGTTGCGGGGCCGGCCCTTGCGACGGTGGGTGTTTTCCTGGGTGCTCAAACACGCGCGGGCGCGGGTGCGCGATCGGGAGAACCTGCGCTTCGAACGCACGCGGCTGTTCGGGCATGTGCGCCGGCTCTGCCTCGAACTCGGCCGGCGCTTTCACGCGATGGGCCGGCTCGCGGAGCCGCGCGATGTGTTCTGGCTCACGGTCGAGGAGATGCTGGGCTTCGTCGACGGCACGACCGCGACCACCGATCTACGTGCACTGGTGGCGGTGCGGGCGCGCGAGTACGCGGGCTTTCGCACGGCGCCGCCGGCGGCGGATCGCTTTGCGACCCGGGGCGCGGTGCACCTTGGAAATGCCTTCCAGCCGGAGAAACCTCCCGTGTCACCCGGGGGCGACGCGTTGCAGGGCGTCGGGTGTTGTCCCGGCGTTGTGCGCGGTCGCGCGCGGGTGATTCTCGATCCACGCACCGCCGTGATCGAGCCGGGCGAAATCCTCGTGGCGCCGCGCACGGATCCGGGGTGGATCATGCTGTTTCCCTCCGCTGCGGGACTGCTCGTCGAGCACGGCAGCCTGCTGTCGCATTCCGCGATCGTCGCGCGCGAGCTGGGCATTCCGGCGATCGTGTCGGTCGCTGGCGTCACGGCCTGGGTGAGAACCGGTGAGTGGATCGAAATGGATGGCAGCACGGGCGTCGTGCGGAGAACCGCGGCATGATTGAGGCCCTGAAAAAACTGCTCGAGACGCAGGCTCCGCCGCTGCCATCGGGGATTGAGTACGGGCAGGCCTGGGAGGATGCCGACATCCTCATTGCGGCGCTCGATGTGCAGGAGGACGACCGGGTTCTCTCGATCTGCTCGGGCGGTGACAGCGTGCTCGCGCTGCTGGGTGCCGGGGCGCGACGGGTGATCGCGGTCGATCCCAATCCGGCGCAGATCGCCTGTCTCGCGCTGCGCGTTGCGGCGTATAAGGGACTCGAGTACACGGAAATGCTCGAGATGATCGGGTCGAATCCGAGCTGGCGGCGGCGGGCGCTATACGTGCGCTGTCGCGAGCACCTCGAGCCCGAGTGGCGCGGCTATTGGGACGCGCGTCCCGAGGTGCTCGACCTGGGACTGGGCGACTGCGGCCGGTTCGAGGCGGGGTTCCGCGTGTTTCGCCGGTGGTTTCGCTGGCTGTTCTTCCGGCGCACGATGCTGCGGACCATGCTGTGCGGCGGTCCGCGCCCGCAACGCCTCGCGTTCTATGATCAGCACTGGAACACCTGGCGGTGGCGGCTGTTCTGCCGGCTGTTATTTTCCCGGCGCGTCATGGAACGGCTGGGGCTCGAGGGGGCGACGGATGACGCCGTCCGGGCTGAGGTGGGCGAACGGCTCATCGACCGGGTGCGCTACGCGCTGACTGAGCTCGATCCCATCGAGAATCCGTATCTGTGCTGGATCCTGGCGGGCCGGCACGCCGTCGCGCTGCCGTGGGCGTTGCGCGAGGAGAACTTCCAGAAAATCCGCCGGCGACTCAACCGTCTCGAGTGTCATGTGATGGCGTTGGAGAAGTACTTCGATCAGGAGGCCGAAAACGACGGGCCGCCGATCGACAAGTTCAATCTCAGCGACATCTTGGAGCGCATGCCCGAGGTCGACGCGGGTGACCTGATCGAACTGGCGGTCAACCGTTCCCGTCCTGGCAGCCGGCTGGCTTACTGGAATTTTCTGAAGCGTCGGCACCGGCCGGATCGCATGGACTACAAGCTCCGCCCGCTCCCGCACCTCGCCCAGGCGCTCCACGAGCAGGATAAGGTGTTTTTCTACCGCGGCTTCGTGGTCGAGGAAGTGATCCATCCTTAGCCAATACTTCCGTTGCCCGCGGATGACGCGAACGGCCGCGAATGAGAAGAAGTGACGTGAGTCCCCGAAAAAAGGTGAACACTCACGGCGAAATTCGCGGCCGTTCGCGTGATTCGCGGGAGCCCTTCTTCCCGGTCCCGGCATGGCGGCTCAACGCGATCCGGGCCGACTACGGGTTGGATGACGACGATCGCGCTCACGACGCGGGCTTGTCGCCGTCCCGACGCCGGCGTTGAGTGGGGTGGTTACCGTCCCATGAGCACCGATTCCCTGGCAGCCGACGAGAGCATCGCGGTCACAACGACCGGCGGCCGCGCGGTCGCCCAGCTCTGGTGGACGCGATCGCCGACGCTGCCGGGCGAAACCCCCGGGGTGATCGGCGCCTTCTCCGCCACGAGCGCCGACGCGGCCGGCGCGGTGCTCGCGCAGGCGGCGGCGCGGCTCGAGCGCGCGGGCTGCACGATCGCCCTCGGGCCGATGGACGGCACGACCTGGCGCTCCTACCGGTTCGTGACCGAGGCCGGGACGGAGCCGCCGTTTCTGTTCGAGCCGGTCAACCCACCCGAGTGGCCCGGCTGGTGGCGCGCCGCCGGCTTCGCACCGCTGGCGGATTACATTTCGACCGTGGCGCCGGACCTGGCCGCCCGCGACTCCCGGGTGGCCGCAGTCGCGCGACGGATGGCCGGCGCCGGCGTATCCATCCGGCCGATCCAACTCGGCAACTTCGAAGCCGAGCTCGGACGCATTCACGACGTATCCATCATTTCATTTCGCGACAACTTCCTCTACACGCCGATTTCGCGCGAGGCGTTCCTCGCGCAGTATCGCCCGATGGAGACCCAGGCCTGCGCGGAGCTGGTGTTGATCGCCGAGCAGGCCGGACGCCCGGTTGGCTACCTGTTTGGCGTGCCCGATCTGATGGAGGCGCGCCGGGGCGCGCCGGTGCGCACGGTGATCGTGAAGACGCTCGCCGTGCTCCCGGGCCGCGCGTTTGCCGGGCTCGGCGCCCTGCTGCTCGACACGCTCCATGCCGCGGCGCACCGCCTCGGCTTCACGCGCGCGATCCATGCATTGATGCATGAAACCAACACCTCGCGGGCTCTCAGCGCGCACACTGCCCGTACGATCCGGCGCTACGCGCTGTTCGCGCGGCGGCTTCGCGCCCCATGACGCTCGGCGATATCCTGACCGATCAGGTGCACGCGCGCCCCCAGGCTGCGGCGCTCGTGGATCTGCGCGGCGGCCGCGAGCGCCGGCTGACGTTTGCCGAGCTTGAGCGCGAGGTGACGGCGACGGCGGCCTGGATGCAGGCGCAGGGTCTGCGCCACGGGCAGGCGGTCCTCGTGTTCGTGCCGATGTCGGCCGATCTGTATATTGCGTTGCTGGCGATGTTCCGGCTCGGCGTCGTGGCGCTGTTTCTCGATCCCTCCGCGGGGCGCGCGCATCTCGAGCAGTGTTGTGCCCGCTGGCGTCCCGACGCCCTGCTGGCGGTGCCGAAGGCGCACCTGCTGCGGCTGCGGTCGGCCGCGCTGCGCCGCATCCCGCTCAAATTCGTGATCGGTGGCTGGATGCCCGGCGCGCGGCGCTGGCGCGGAGGCAAGGCTGGCGTCCTGCTGCCGCTGGCAACACCGGTGTCCGAGGAAAATCCCGCGCTCGTGACCTTCACCAGCGGCAGCACCGGTGTGCCGAAGGCCGCGGTGCGCACGCATGGTTTCCTGGTGGAGCAGTATTGCGTGCTGGCACCGCATCTCGCGCTCCAGCCTGGCGAGGTCGACCTGGCGACGCTCCCGATCTTCACGCTGGCGAATCTCGCCGCCGGCGTGACCACGGTGATTCCCGCGATCGATCTCCGCCGGCCGGGCGCGATCGACGGAGCGGCGGTGATCGCGGCAATCGCGCGCTGCGGCGTGACCCGCGTGACGGCGTCGCCGGCGTTTTTCGAGCGCGTGATCGAGGCGGCCCGGGCGCGCGGGGAAAAACTGCCGACGCTTCGCCAGCTCCACACCGGGGGTGCGCCGGTGTTTCCACGGCTCCTGCAGGCGTTGCGCGAGGTGGCGCCCGCGGCGCGCGTGGTGTCGGTCTACGGCTCGACCGAAGCCGAGCCCATCGCGCACGTGAATGCGGCGGAGTTTTCCGAACGTGACCAGGCGGCGATGCGCAGCGGGGAAGGCCTGCTGGCGGGCCGTCCCGTACCCGAGATCCGGTTACGCGTTATCGAGGATCAGTGGGGCACGCCGCGCGACCCGCTCACGGCGGAGGAATTCGAACATCAGCAGCGGCCGGTGGGCGTCGTGGGTGAAATCGTCGTCTCCGGCGGCCACGTGCTGCGCGGCTACCTCGGCGGCGTCGGCGACAACGCAACGAAGTTCACTGTCGGTGGCGGCACCTGGCATCGCACCGGCGACGCGGGCCGCCTGGACGCCCACGGTCGGCTGTGGCTGCTCGGCCGGTGTGCCGCGCGGATCGACGATGCCCACGGTCGCCTGTATCCGTTTGCCGTCGAGTGCGTGGCGATGGCGTATCCGGAGGTGCGCCGGGCGGCCGTCGTCGCGCACCGGGGCGAGCGATGGTTGATTGTGGAAGTCTCGCGCCGCCGCGAACGGCTGGAGCCGCAGCTGCTCGGCGCCACCGCCTGGGCGCACGTTGTCCACGTCCGTATCGTCAAACGCATCCCCGTCGATTCGCGCCACAACGCAAAAATCGACTACCCCGCGCTGCACCGCCTTCTCGGTGACTGAGGTGGCTTGTTTCACTTTCCCCGCCTTCGCGGCGATTCGCGCCATTCGCGGGCGACTGAATTCATCCGTACGGCTCAATTTCCGCTGCGCCGCTCGATCCGCACCGGCACCGCTGCCGCCGGGCGCAACGTGATGCCGGCGAGCGCGGACGGGAAACCCTCCGCGAGGCGGACCCGGAAGCGTTGCAGCAGCACCGCGAGCGCGACGCGCGCCTCGAGCAGCGCGAAGTGCTGGCCGATGCAGTGGTGTGGTCCGGCACCGAAGGGAAAGAAACCGCGCGCCAGCCCGGGCGGCGTGTCGCCGCTGAAACGCGCGGGACGAAACCCGTCCGGCTCCGGCCAGTACGATGCGAGCCGCTGCGTGATTCGGGCTGAAAGCAGGACGGAGGAGTTTTTCGGCAGCGCGAAACCGCCGAGGACGTCGGTGGCAACCACGCGGCGTTCGGCAATCCAGATCGCAGGAAAGAGCCGGAGCGTCTCCTGCAGCGCACGGTCGAGCGCACCGAGCTGTGGCAGCGTATCCAGGTGCGGGAGACGCGGCCCGAGCTCGCGGGCGAGTTCCTGCTGCACGATCGCGAGCTCGCCTGGATGTTGATCGAGGAGGCAGAACGCCCAGGTCAGCGTGCTGGCGGTGGTCTCGTGGCCCGCGAGCAGGAAGGTGATCGCATGGTTGCGGATCTCGGTGTCATCGAGCGCCGAGCCGTCCTCGTCGCGCGCCCGCAGCAGGCTGCCGACGAGGTCGTCCTGCTCGGTCGCCGCTGCGCGCCGGTGTTGGATGAGCTCGGCGACGATGGCGTCGATGCTCGCGAGCGCGTGGTGAAAACGGCGGTGGCGCGGCGTCGGCACCCACAGCGGCAGCGTGGCAATCGCGCGCGCGCGCCGGAACAGTTCGTCCAGGAGGACTGAATACGCGGACTCGACGGCGGCGGTGCGTCCGCCGAGATCGGCGCTGAAAAGGCAGCGACCGACGATGGAGAAGGTCAGCCGGCTCATCTCCGCGACGAGATCGACCGTCCCGCCTGAGGCGCTGAGTTCTTCCCAGCGCGCGGCGGTTTCCAGGCAGACGGCGAGCGTGGTGTCGGTCAGAGCGGCGAGACGCCGTTGATGGAAGATGGGCTGCGCGAGCCGCCGGTGCCTGCGCCACGCCTCGCCGGACGTGCTGAGCAGGCTCTCACCGGTCACGAGCTTCATGCTGCGTGAACTGCGCGTGTCGCGCACGTAGTTGGCCGGGCGCGTCTGGAGGACTTCCGCGATCAGCGCGGGTTCGGACACCAGGTGATAAATCACCGGGCCAGCCTGGAGTCGCGCGACCGGGCCGCATTCGTGCGCGGCGCCTTGCAGGAAGCCGATAGGGTCGCGGCGAAACGCGAGCGCGTGGCCGACAAGCGGCACGCCGGCGGGCGCGGGAGCACGGGGGGCGGTGGCACTCATCGGCGATAACCCCAGCGGGCGAAGCAGGGCGCGGCGACGGCATCCACCCGCGCCCGCGTCGTCGCATCGAGGGGCGCAAAGCGGTTCTTTTCGTAGTCACGCAGGGTGCCGACGTAGCGCTCGAGGCCGGGCTGCGCGCGATCGAAACCGGCGAGACCCAGCGCGGCATACGTGCGGCGGAGTGCTCCGACGGGATCCGATTCCAGTTCCGTGAAACTCAGTTCGTGAAAGTTCCCCGCGGGAATCAGCGGCTGATCGCGAAAATAGGCGGCGAAGAGTGCGTGGTAGCGTTCGAGAATCTCATCCGGCAGCTGCGCGCGATCGGGTCGTTGCAGGTACGTGTGCCAGAGCACGGTGTCGGCGAACTTCAACTGGCTCTGGTAAACCTCGTGCGGATGCCGGTGGATGTGGACGAACCGCGCGTCGGGAAACAACTCCAGCAGCATGCGGATCTTGGCGGTGTGCGACGGCGACTTGAGCAACAGCGGACGCTGGCCGTGCAGCAGCGTGAGTTTTTTCAGGAAGTGCAGCAGGGCCGCCTTCCACGCCGCGCGATCGGCGTCACTGGCGTCGTCAAACGTGAGGAAACGGGCATAGCGCGGCAGCGCGCGCGGAAACGACATGCCGAGATACAGCGAGCGCAGCGAGAGCAGCGCCGGCGCGAACTCCTCCTCCTGCGGCGACGCGAAGCTCAGCGCCATATTGTCCATCAGCCGGCGTTTCGGCACGAGCCACGCGAAGCGCCGGGCGTTCACCTGCTCCGTGGTCAGGAACGTCGCGGGATTGACGACCTGGTAGGTGTTGGGAAACGCGAACTGGGCGTCCTGCGCGAGCAGGTTGTGCAGGTGCGTGGTGCCGCTGCGCCAGTGGCCCAGAATGAAGATCGGCGGCTGCTCCACGCGGGTGGCCGCGATGGCTGCGGCGTAACGCCGGTCCTCGCGCCAGGCGTATCCGGAATTCAGGACACTGAGCGCCGAGACGAACGCCGCCCGGTGCCAGTACGCGGGTGACACGGCGAAGCGATTTTCCCGCAGCAGCCGCCACCACGCGCCGGCGGTGATGCCGGCGAGGTAATTGTGCCCAATGCTCCAGCGATGCGGCAAACGCCCAGCCATCGCATGGTGCTACCTTCGCCGCTGCGCGGACGGAAGAGGAAACGCGCGCGCAACGCAGGTCCATCAATCACAGGCCCGCCCGCGAATCACACGAATGATACCAATCGCTCTTTGCCTTTGGACTTCAGCCGTGGCTACGAGCGCCAGCGAGTGGCCGTTCGGCCACTCGCTGGCGCTCGTAGCCACGACCGATCCAGAAGTCCAAAAGCAAGGAGCGATTGGTATGGCAGGAAAAAAACCGCCGCCGGCCTCGGAGTGTCCGCCTGACCTGATTTTCGAGTGATTCGTGTCATTCGCGGGCGGATCTGCCCGGAGACCTCGGTTCAGGTCACGCCGAAGAACTTCAGGATTCGCCGCATGCTCGCGACGAGCACGTCGATTTCCTCCGGCGTGTTGTAGACGTAGAAACTTGCGCGGGTCGTGCCGGTGAGGCCGAGCTTGCGCATCAGCGGCTGGTTGCAGTGGTGCCCGCCGCGGAGAGCGATGCCGTCCTCGTCGGCGAAGGTCACGATGTCGTGCGCGTGCACCTCGGTGAACGCGAAGCTCACCAGCCCGCTGCGCGCCCCGGCCGTCCCGAGCAGCCGGATGCCGGGCAGGGTGGAGAGGCGTTCGTAGGCAAGGGCCGCGAGCTCGCCGTCGTGCTTCGCGATCGCGGCCCGATCGAGGGCGTCGAGATAGTCGCACGCCTTCGCGAGGGCGATTGCGTCCGCGATGTTCGGCGTGCCGGCCTCGAACCGCTCGGGTGCGGGCTTCCAGCGGGCACCGCTGTACTCGACGTGGGAGACCATGCCGCCGCCGGTCTCGTCAGGCACCATCGTATCCAGCAAGCCGCGACGCCCGTACAGCACGCCGATGCCGGTCGGTCCGGCCATCTTGTGACCCGAGAACGCCACGAAGTCCGCGCCGATGGCCCGCACGTCGAACGGCCCGTGGCCGATCGATTGCGCGGCGTCGATCACGCTCAGCGCACCGACGGCCCGCGCGCGGCGGCAGAGTTCCTCGACGGGATTGATTCCGCCGAGCGTGTTCGAAATGTGCGTGAACGCGAAAATCTTCACCTGCGGCGTGAGCAGGGAGTCGAGCGACGCCAGGTCGAGTCCGCCTTCGGCGTTGGCGCCGAGCACCGGGACGAAACGGAGCGTCGCGCCGGTCGCCTTGGCGATCTGCTGCCACGGCACGAGGTTGGAGTGATGCTCCATCTCGGTGGCGAGGATGACGTCACCGGGCTTCAGTTTCGCCCCGAGGCTGCGCGCGGCGAGGTTGATGCTCTCGGTGGTGCCGCGGGTGAAGATGATCTCGGCGGCATCGGCGGCGTTGATGAACGTCGCCAGCCGCGCGCGCGCGCTTTCGTAGGCGTCGGTCGCCCGCATCGACAGCGCGTGCAGGCCGCGGTGCACGTTGCTGTTGTCGCGTTCGTAGTAGCCGACGAGCGCGTCGATCACGCAGCGCGGTTTCTGCGACGTGGCGGCGTTGTCGAGATAGACGAGCGGCTTGCCGTTGACCTGCTGGTGCAGGATCGGGAAGTCAGCGCGGACGTTGGACCAGGAGGGTGACATTCAGGAAAACAGGAGACAGGAAGACAGGTGGCGGGAGGCAGGAGGCGTCAGTCGGTGTGGCTCTCGGTCGTGGTCGCGGCGGGATCGCCGTGGAGCGCGCTGAGCGTGGCGTGCCAGCCGAGGGTGGCGCATTTGATCCGGGCGGGAAATGCGTGGACCCCCGCGAAGGCCGCGAGGTCGCTCATCTCCTCGGGTGCCTCGCCGGTGGTGACGATTTTGTGGAAGTCCTGAAACAAGGCTTCAACTTCGGGCGCGGTCTTGCCCTTGACCAGCGTGGTCATCAGCGAGGCGCTCGCCTGCGAGATGGCGCAGCCCGAACCGTCGAAGGAAATCTCGGCGATGCGATCGCCCTCGAGCCGCAGGTAAACATTGCACTGATCACCGCAGGTCGGGTTGTCGCCGTGCGCCACGCGATTGGCCGTCGGCAACCGGCCGCGATTGCGCGGGCGCTTGTTGTGATCGAGGATGACCTGCTGGTAGAGTTCGGAGAGATCGCCGGACATGACGGTCGAAGCTAGTGGATTCCCGACGTAGCGCAAAGCCGGGTTTCGAATATGTCGCAAACGGGCGGCGCCCGCCGTCGCACCATGCCGGCCCGCGCATTCGACCTCGCCGGGATCGCGCGAGGCTGTTTTTTTCGCCGCGCTTCTCTCATGGAAAACACCCCGCTCCCTTCCGCCCACGCCGAACCCGTCCTGCGGCCGATGCGCGCGGCGGACATTCCGTTCGCCCACGCGCTGCGGCAGATCGCGGGCTGGAACCAGTCCGAGCACGACTGGCGGGGCTACCTCGAGTTTGAACCCGACGGGTGCTTCATCGCCGAGGTGGCGGGCCGGCCTGCGGGCACGGCGACGACGATTCGCTACGACGATCGCTTCGGCTGGATCGGCATGGTGCTCGTGCATCCTGATTTTCGCCGGCTCGGGATCGGCACCCGGTTGCTGCAGCATGCCATCGCGTACCTGCAGGCGCGCGGCGTGCGCTGCATCAAACTCGATGCGACGCCCATGGGCCGGGCCGTGTATGTGCCGCTTGGATTCATCGACGAGTACGAGCTCGCGCGGCTGGAGGGCACGGCGCCGGCGGTGACGGGCGCGGTGCCCGCCGGCGTGACGGCATTGGTGTCCGCGGATCTGCCCGCCATCGAGCGCCTCGATGCGGCGGTGTTCGGTGCCGGTCGCGCGCGGGTGCTGGCGTCGTTGAGCCGGCGCATTGCGGAGTGGTGCGTCGTGGCGCGGACGCCCGCCGGGGTCGCCGGCTACTTGATCGCGCGGCAGGGCGCGAGCACGGTACAGGTCGGACCGTGGGTGGCGGAGAACGCGATCGTGGCCGAGGCGTTGCTGCAGGGTTTCTTTGCGCGTGCGGCCGGGCGCCGGGTGTTCATCGATGTCGTGTCGCCCAATCCGGCGGCCGCGGAGATGGTAAAACGAGCGGGCTTCACGGTGCAGCGCACGCTGACGCGGATGTTTCTCGGCGAGAATGCACATCCCGGCGATCCCACCCGGGTGTTTGGCGTGAGCAGTCCGGAAAAGGGCTGAAGCCCCTGGGAGCGCTGGCGTCCCGCCGACTGGTTAAAGGGCGTCCGCCGGAAGCGTGTACTTCCGCTGCGAGCTGGGTTGCACGGTTCGCGCCGACCCTCCTTGCTGGGATCGTGACGCGCCGTATCCAGTCCCTCGACATCACCGCCCTCGACATTCCGCTCTTCGAGCCGTTCGGCATTTCAGGAGGCGCGCAGGCGATGGCGAACAATGTGCTGGTCCGGATCGAACTCGACGATGGCGCCGTCGGTTATGGTGAAGCGGCACCGCTGCCGCCGTACAACGGCGAGACGCAGGCTGACGCGCTCACGACCTTGCGCGCGGCGCATGCGTGGGTGGTCGGGCGCGATGTGAGCACGGAAGGCTGGCGCCGGCTCGCGGAGGAATTTCGCGTGCGCGGTGGCGCGGGCTGCGGCTCGGCGCAGTGCGCGTTCGAGATGGCGTTGCTGGATGCGCTCGCCCGCGGCGACGGGACGCCGTTGTGGAAATTCTTCGGGGGCGCGGGGACAACGCTGGAGACGGACATGACCGTCACGACCGGCACGCCGGCCGAGGCGGCGGACGCGGCGCGGAGCATCCGTGCGCGGGGCATCCGCATGATCAAGGTGAAGGTCGGGGGCAAGCAGGGGCCGGCGCATGACCTCGAACGCATCGCGGCGATTCACGGCGTCGCGCCCGACTCGCCGCTGATTCTCGATGGCAACGCCGGCGTGACGCGCGCGGCCGCGAGTGAACTTGTGCGCGGACTCAAGGCGCGCGGCATCGCGCCGGCGCTGCTCGAGCAATGGCTTGCGAAGGACGATCTGGCCGGCGCGCGGGCGCTCGCGGCCGAGAGCGGCTGGCTCGTCGCGGCGGACGAAACCGTGACGAGCGCGGCCGATGCGCGCCGGGTCGTGGCCGCACAATCGGCGCAGGTGATCAACATCAAGCTGATGAAGGCAGGCGTGGCCGAGGCGCTGGACATCGCGGCCGTCGCGCGGGACGCCGGTCTGGCGTTGATGATCGGCGGCAACGTCGAATCCATTCTGGCGATGACGGTGTCGGCGTGTTTCGCGGCCGGGCAGGGCGGCTTTCGTTTTGCCGATCTGGATACGCCGCTGTTTCTCGCCAGCAATCCGTTCGAGGGCGGCTATGCGCTCACGGGCGGGACGATTTCCGTCGCGCACATTAAGGCGGGGCACGGCGTGACACCGTTGGCGGCGTCCTGAGGTCCAGGACCAATCCTGATCTCGGAGGGTGGCCCACGGAACACACGGAATACACGGAAGGGTCTGAGTTCCGTGTATTCCGTGTGTTCCGTGGGCCCAAGTTTGGGATCGTCTTGCGGGCTTGCCCGCGTTCGGCGGGGGCGTTTCGCTCCGCCGTCATGGCATCGAACACTGCTCTCGTCACGGGCGCGTCACGCGGCATCGGCCGCGGCATCGCGCTTGAACTCGCCCGCACCGGTTGTCGCGTGGCCATCAACTACGCCGGCAATGCCGAGGCGGCCGCCGAAGCCCTCGGGCTGGTGAAGGCGGCGGGCGGTGACGGCTTCATCGTGCAAGGTGACGTCGCCGTGGCCGCGGATCGCGAGCGGCTGGTGGCGGAGACCGTGGCGAAGTTCGGCCGGATCGATCTGCTGGTGAACAATGCCGGCGTGGCGCCGAAAGTGCGCGCCGACGTGCTTGATGCCGGCGAGGAGAGTTTCGACCGCTTGTTCGCGATCAACCTGAAGGGCCCGTATTTTCTGTCGCAGCTCGTGGCGAAGCAGATGCTCAAACAGGAGCGCGACGGCGAAGGCTTCCGCGGTCGCATCGTCAACATCACCTCGATTTCAGCCTACACGGCCTCCACGAACCGCGGCGACTACTGCATGGTGAAGGCGGGGCTGGCGATGATGACGAAGCTCTTTGCCGACCGGCTCGCGAACGACGGCATCAACGTCTACGAGATTCGTCCGGGCGTGATTGCGACCGACATGACCGGCGGCGTGAAGGAGAAGTACGACAAGCTCATCCTCACCGACGAACGCGGCATCACGCCGATTCGCCGCTGGGGCCGGCCGGAGGACATTGGTCGCGCCGTGCGCGCGATTGCGGAGGATCGTTTTCCGTTCTCCACCGGCGCCGTGTTCGACGTCGACGGCGGATTTCATCTGCACCGGCTCTGACCATTGCGGACTTTGGATTGCGGAGTGCGGATTGACCGAGTGCGCGGGCGGTTACTGATACGTAATGGAAATCATGGGACGCTGCGCCAGGGTCGTGCCCTCGCTCGACGTGAAGTCGAGTCCGTCGGAGACGGTGTAGTCCTGGATGATGAAGCCGAAGTTGGTGGCCGGGGAATTGATCCACGACTGCACTTTCGCGATGCCGGCGGCGTTGAGCGCGAAGGTCTTCGTGCCCACCGTGGTCGAAGCGATCGTGCCGAGGACGGTGGTTTCCCGATCGTTGGCGCCGCTGGCCCCGGCGGTCTGCCATTTCACGCCGGTGGCGGCGGTCACCCACGTTGCCACCGATTCCGACCAGGTCCTTTTCAACGCATACAGTTCGTAGACGTGGCTGGAGGCGTCGGTGATGTTGAAGGTCAGCGTGACCGCCGAGACGGTTTTCCCGGCGGGAATCGACGTGAGATCCCAGCGCAGCAGCGCCGAATAATCCGGACTGCCGTCGACGAGGAGGCTGGTCGCGTTGCCGTAGTTGGTGGTCGAGGGACTCGTGCGAATGGTCGTGTCCGTCATGCCGCTGTAGCCGGCCGCTCCCTGTTGCAGGGCGACGGTGGTGACGCCGGCCGGCGGAGTTACCGTGATCGCCACGACACTTGAGGTTGTGGTGGCACCGGCGTTGTCCGTCGCCCTCGCGGTGAGAGTGTAGGTGCCGGCGGGAATGCCCGCCCAGGTGAAACTGTACGGACTGGTAAGGGCGGTGCCGAGCAGCGTTGACCCCTGATAAAAGTCGACGCGCGCCACCGTGCCGTCGGTGTCGGCGGCGGTCGCGTTGAGCGTGACGCTGGCGGGCGCGACGTAGGTTGTGCCATTCGCGGGGCTGGTGAGCGCGGCGCTCGGCGGCAAGTTGGCGGCCACGCCCTTCATGAGGGTGAACGAGTCCCGCACCGTGCCCGTGCTGTCGAGATAGGTGGCATCGAGCCGCCCGCCGTTTACATCGAGCACCATGGAGCCGGCGACATTCAACGAGACAAACATCGCCGGGTGATTCAGCAGGCCGCCGCTGATCTGGCCCGAGGCGCCCGGCACCGCGTACACGGCACCGGCGTGCGCAGTCGGCCCGAGGTTGACCTTGGTGTAGGCGCCGGCGCCCTGGCCGCCGCCTGACTGTTTCACCATCGTTGCGGCGTTGAAGGTGCTGGAGTTGCCGTAGTGGCCATCGATGAACTTCGAGCGTTCGTAGGAGTGACTGTGGCCCGAGAGCACGAGATCCGCGCCGTAGTTTTCCAGGATGGGCAGGAAATTCTGCCGCATCTCGACCATGTTCGTCTCCGTGTCCGAATCGTGGGAACCCTTCGAGTACGGCGGGTGGTGGAAGAACACCACGAGCCAGTCCTTCGTGTTGTTCTGCAGATCGGCCGTGAGCCACGTGGCCATCGCGCCCGTGGCGGAACGGCTCGTGTCGTAGGAGTCGAGGCACACGAAGTGAATGTTGCCGTAGTCAAAAGAGTAATACGCCTCCGTGCCCGACGCCACGCCGCCCGCCTCGCCCTGCCGGGGTAGCGTGGCGTTGGCATAGTACGGGCCGGTCTGGGTCGGGGAGTCGGCGCTCGCACCGTCATGGTTGCCGAGCGTCGTCCAGAGGACCGACTTTCGGAACATCGTCGGGTAGATGTTGAACATCTTGCTCGTGTACTCGGCATCCGTGCCGGAGTTGTAGGCGTTGTCGCCCAGCATCAGCCAGAGGTCGGTGTGCCGGGTGCCGGTGAACGCATAGTACGCGTCGCGCACCGTGGTCTGCACCGTCGTGCCGATGCCGGAGTCGCCCAGCACCCAGATGCGCGTGGGCTTGGCCGCTGTCGGGGCCGTGACCACGAAGTAGTCGCTGCCGCCCGCCAGCGTCGCGGCGGTGCTGCCGACGGAATAGTAGTAGGTCGTGTTCGGACTCAGCCCGGTGAGGCGCACCTCGTGTTCGGTGGTGACGGTCGAATCCACGGCAGTGAGGGCGAGGCTGTCCGCAACGGTGCCGTAGCGCACGACGCTGTCGGTGGCGGTGTCCGTGCGCCAGCGCACGGTGGTCGCAGTCGTGCTGCCCGACTGCAGGTAAGGTCCGCGGGTGACGATCTGGGCTTCGGTCGCAACGGGGGCGAGGATCAGCAGCAGCGCGAGCAGGCGGAGGGCGGAGGTGTGCATGGATGAAAGGCGTAACGGACGGCAGACGGTGCGGAAAAATCAGGAACCGAGTTTCAAACGCAGACGCGCGTGCAGGTCGCGCATCGCGGCGGTCTCGCGCAACGGGGCGGGCAGGCGTTCGAGCGCGGCGAGGGCGGCGCTGAAGGCCTCGCGCGCGTCGCCGGTCCTGCCTGTCGCAGCGAGAATCTCACCGCGGCGAGCCAGCCAGCTCTCCTTGCGCGGCAGGTCCGCCAGCATTCGATCCACGCGGGCGAGCGCGGCGTCCGTGCGGCCCAATGCGAGCTCGAACGCAATCGCGGCGTCCTGCAGCGTCACCAGATTGCCAAGACGGCGCAGGCCTTCGTCGAGTCCGGCGAGGGCCGCGGCGTGATCGCCCGTGGCGGCCCACGCTTCGGCGCGTTCGAGAAAACTCTCCGGTGACGCCTGTGGGCTCAGCGCGAGGTTGCGGTCGAAGTCCGCCACGGCGTCCGCGTAGCGGCGCAGGCCTGAACGGATGCGCGCGCGCAGCAGGTAGGCGTCGGCATGGGCGGGCTTCACCGCAAGATAGCGTTCGAGTGCGGCGTGGGCTTCCGTCAGCCGCCCGGCCTTGAAAAGCGTGCGACCGCGCGCCAGGTCGACCGCGGTGAGAGTGGAATCGAGGCGCGCGGCCTCCGCGAAGTCGGCGAGGGCGGCGGGAAAGTCCTCGTGGTCGTGATACAGTTCGCCGCGCTGCAGATGCAATCGGGCGGACGGCGCAGCGGCGATTTCCCGTGCGACGCGTTGGATCTGGCCGTGGAGATCGCCGTGCGCTCGCACGGCCGGAGCCGCGCTGAAGGCAGAGAGCGTCAGCAGCGTTCCCAACAGCAGCCGCGTTCGAACGCAGCGGTCCGAATGAGGCAGGGCGGAGAGAGCGAAAGGCTTCGCGGACATCGACGGGGTGGGGTGCGAAAAGGTGCGCCTCCCGCCGAAAGTCCGTCAAGCGTTCCAGCGTAAGAGTCCTGCGAAAAACCACTCCTCATCACTGCGCGCGCGGTTCGGACCGGCGTGCGGCGTGACATTCGGCAGCGGGTCGGCTTGCCTTCGGCCGCATGCCACGGTTGCGACGCCCCTTGCGAACGACGCTGCGCCTCGCCCTCGCGGGCGGAGCGGTGGCCGGGCTCACGCTGGTGGGATGGCGCGCGTGGCACGCAGTGCCCGATGGCGGCGACATCCCTGCGCCAGCCGGCGAGCGAGCGCCCGTGCCTCCATCCGTTTCGATCGGGTTGTCTGCGCCTAACTCAATCCCGGAGACTGCCGCCGGAGCTCGAGAGGATGCGGGTCGGAGTGCGGCAACCATAAACCGGATACAGCGCCTGCTGGATGACATGGATCCGGTGCTGCCCGGCGAGGTGGAGAACGCAGCGGCGCTGGAGCTGGTGCGCTGGTGGGCGGAGATCGATCCGGCGGCGGCGATTCGGTTTGCGGCGAGCCGTCCGGAGGTGCACGGGCGCTCGACGTTGTCCGCCGAGCTCTGGGGCGTGTGGCACGATCGGGCCGGACGCAAGGCGCTGGCCTGGCTTGACGCTCTCGAGCCGGGAGTGGTGCGGGCGCAGATCCTGCCGACGGTGGTGTCACGCCTGGCCGCCACGCTTCCGCAGGAGGCGCTGCGCCTGGCCGGCGAACTCAGCGGCGAGCCCAGGCACAGCGCACTGGCCGCACTGTTTGCCGCGTGGAGTGCGGTCAATCCGCCACTGGCGATCGAGCACGCGCTGGGTTTGGCGGACGCACGGGAGCGCACGCTCACGTTACGGCAGGCGCTGGGCGGGTGGTTGGAGCGCGACCTCGACGCGGCGGTGGCGTGGGCGCGTCGGCTGCCGCCCTCGCCCGGTCCGGATTCGCTCGATGTGCTGCCACCCGTGACGGCAGTCCTTGTGGAAAAATGGGCGGCGCGGGCACCGGCGGACGCGGCAACCTTTGTGCTGAAGAGTTCGGATGGCGCCGGGCGGAGCCGGTTGCTGCGCACCGTCGCGGAGCAGTGGGCCGCCGCCGATTCGACGGCGGCGCTCGCGTTTGCGACCGTCGCCGCAAACGCGGCCGATCGCGCCGTGCTGGTGCGCGGTGTCGTCGGCGCAGTGGTACAGTCGAGCCCGCCCGCCGCCGCCGCCCTCGCGCTCACGTTGCCGGCGGACGACGTGGGCCGGCAGGCTCTCGGTCTCGTGATCGATCACTGGGTCGCGCGCGAGCCGGCCGGACTTGCGACGTGGGCGACGTCGTTGCTCGCGACTCCGCGTGCGAACGAGGCGATTGCGTCCGTGGTGACAGCCTGGGCGGGGGCCGATCTCGCCGCCGCGGGACAGTGGCTCAACGGCCTGCCCGCCGGCGACCAGCGCGATGCGGGGTGTGCGGCACTGGTGATCGCGCTCGCCCCACGCCAGCCCGCCCTGGCAGCGGAGTGGGCCGGACGCATCGCGAATCCGCGCTTGCGGCCGCCGCCCATCGACGCATCGCGCCGTTGATTCGGAACGGACTGTCAGGCTCGGGCGTGCGTCGCCCGGAGAGACCGGGAGTGCTCAGCTGACCGACTACCATCGGACAGGCGCTCGCAGATTGCGGGTCGTTGCGTCCGTAAATCAGACCCTGTCCCCATGAACCTCCACCGCCTGCTTCGATCCTGTCCCGCTCCCGCGTTTTTCCGCCTGGCTGCGTTGCTCACGCTCGGATTCCTGTCGTCCGCCGTGTCGCGCGCCCAGGGCGCGGGCACCGGCACGGTCTCGGGCCGTATCCTGAACCAGGGTACGGGCGAGTACCTGCGCAACGCGGTGGTGGCCGTCGTGGGCTCGACCGTGACGGCGAACGCCGAGGATGGCGGCAACTACACGCTGAACGGCGTGCCCGCCGGGGCGCAGCGCGTGCGCTTCACCTACGCCGGCCTCGATGCGAAGGAGGAGACGATCAACGTCACCGCCGGCCAGGTGCTGAAGCTCGACGTGTCGTTGAGCAGCGCAGCGTACGACAAGAACATCGTGCAGCTCGGCCAGTTCGTCGTCGCTTCGGAACGCGAGGGCAACGCGAAGGCCATCATGGAGCAGAAGCAGTCCATCGAGGCGAAACGCGTGCTGGCCACGGATACGTTCGGTTCCATTTCCGAGGGCAACGTCGGTGAGTTCCTGAAATATCTGCCGGGCGTGCTGATCGATTACGTCGAGGCCGACGCCCGTTCCGTCAGTCTCGGTGGCCTGGACCCGAAGTACACGTCGGTCACGCTCGATGGTTCGCCGATCGCGAGCTCGGGCCTCGCCGCGGCGGGCGGCACCGGCGCGAATCGCGCCTTCGAGTTCGAGCAGATGTCGATCAACGGCATTGAAACGGTGGAGCTGAGCCGCACGCCGCAGCCGGAGAATCCCGGCAGCGCGCTCGCGGGCGTCGTGAATCTCCGCAGCAAGGGCGCGTTCGATCGCGCGGGGCGGCTGATTGGTTTGCGCGCCGGTTTTGCCTTCAACTCGATGAGCGGCCAGCCGTGGAAGAAGCAGCCGGGCTGGGACGACGAGGATCACTACCGCATTCAGCCGAACTGGGGCATCGATTACTCGGACGTGTTTCTGAACAAGCGGCTCGGCGTGCGCGCGGGCTACAACTACTCGTTCACGTTTGCCGAGCAGAAGGCTGAAGTCGCGAACTACGCGTTCGACACGAATCTCACGAACAACGACAGCGAGATTCCGCGCGTCACGAGCTTCAGCTTCCGCGATTCGCCGAAGCCCACCATTCGTTACAACGGCAACATCCGCGTCGACTTCAAGGTGTCGGACGCGTTCTGGGTCTCGGCGCGCGCGGAGTACAATCGCTACCACGCGAAATTCTTCAGCCGCGACCTGAACTTCAATTTCACCACGACGGCCAACTCGCCCGATCCCGATGGCGCGGGCACGGCGGTCGCGGGTCCGGTGGTGCCCGGCGCGGAGTACTCGCTCAGCAGTCAGACGGCGACAGTCGGCACGGTGCAGGTGAACCAGGGCGGCGGCGCGACGAACAAGTACGGCTCGACGGCGAACTTCGGCCTCGCCGCCTACTACAAGAAGGGTGCGTTTCGCGCCGACTTCGGCGCCAGCCTCTCGCGTTCGATGACGTGGTACAAGGACCAGCAGTTTGGATTCTTCTGGTCGATCGAGCCCAATGCGCTCGGCGGGCTCGGGCTGCGTTTCAATCGCGACGGCCCGGCTGATCCTGCGCTCTACATCACGCAGACCTCGGGCCCGGACTACCGCAATCTCGCGAACCATCCGGTCGGCTTCGCGGCCCGCCAGAACGATCGTCAGGGCGAGGATCAGCGGTATCAGTTGAAGGCCGACTTCCAGTACACTGTGACGGCGCCGATCGCGATGCTCCTCAAGAGTGGCGTCCACGTCAGCGAATGGGTCAACAACGCGGATCGCCCGGTGAACAATTACGCCTCGGCGTTCCGTGGCCGCGATGGCGTCGCGGCCTCCGCCGACGAGTCGCTCGCGCAATTTGCCGAGGCCCGGTACCGGATGAACTTCGATCTCGGCGGCAACGTCGACGGCATGGCGAACGTTGATCGCTGGGCGGCGTACAAGATTTACCAGACGAATCCGGGCGCGTGGACCGCGCCGACCGACGCGCAGATCGTCGGTTTCAAGCTGCAGAACGCGCGCGATGCGCAGGAGCAGATCGATGCGCTCTATCTCCAGCCCGTGCTTAAGTTCGGCCGCCGCTTCACCCTGGCGCCGGGCGTGCGGTTCGAACACACGCGCGGCCGCGCCGCCGGTCCGTCCGACCTCGGCCAGCGCGAGACCGACCGCCGCATCTTCGGCACGACCAATCCCGCGGCCATTGTGCCGCCGATCGTGATCGACCGGAACAGCGCGGCGTATCTGACGACCCGTTACGGCGGCGATCGCCGGTTTGCGCGGCAGGACTACAACACCTGGCTGCGTTATCTGCACAGCACGTATCGTTTCTCGGAGAACCTCGTGCTGAAGGGTTCGTGGAACCAGGCCATCTCGCGGCCCGACATGAACCGCCTCATCGGCGGCCTCGTGGTCACGAACGACGATCCGGCGAATCCGCTCCCGAATCGCGCCAACGCCGGCAATGCCGACCTCGTGCCCGAGCTCTCGAACACGAGCAATCTCACGCTCGAGTATTACACGCGTGGCATCGGCCAGTTCTCGGTCTCGGCGTTTCGTCGCGACTTCAAGAACCTGATCCGCTCCCGCACCTTTCTCGTGCCGGCGGGCGGTTCGTGGAACGGCGAGCTGCTGCCTTCGACGGTTTCGCCCGAAGACTGGGAAATCAACACGGTCGACAATGTCGGCAAGGCGCACATGGCGTCGCTCGAGTTCTCCTTCATGCGCGAACTCAGCTTCCTGCCGGGGCCGCTCAGCCGGATTCGCGTCAATGCGAACTACACCCGGATGCGTTACGACGCCTTCGAGAATTATTACCGGCCGCGGAATGTCGCCAATCTCAGCTGGTACATCCCTTACCGCGATTTCCGCCTGCAGTGGAACACCAACTGGCGTCCGGGCTACCGCACCGAGGTGGAAACGGCGAGCAACGGCTGGGCGAACCACGTGCGCGAAAGCCTGACCCACACCTTGGACTTCACGTGGAATTTCCGGCGCAACATGGATTTCTTCGTGAACGCGCGCAACGTGTTCAATCAGGACGGCGGCACGTATCGCGGCCGTTCCGATCTGCGTACCCGCTGGGTGGAGACGGGCGCGATCTGGGCGACGGGCGTGCGCGCGACGTTCTGAACTGAAATGTTGCAGCAGACCTCCCGCGAATCGCGCGAACAGGCGCGAATGTCCGTGGCGAAATCCTTCCGCGTTCAATTACGGTCACGGTTGGGCGAGATCTGCTCTTTGCCTTGATTCGCGTCCATTCGCATGATTCGCGGGCCACTGCCTTGCTCCGGCTGAGATCGCGTCGGGCGTTTTTTGTCGCCGCGGCGCGGCGCGTCCGCACGTTCGCGGGCGATGCTGATCACCTGCCAGGCTGGTTTCGAGGCGCTGTTGGTCCGCGAACTCGCGGAGCTGCACGGCACGCCGGCCGTGGAACACGGGCCCGGTTGGGTGCGGATCGCCGCGGCGGGTGCGGAGTCGGCGGTGCCGGCGGTTCCCGCTGCGGGCGCCCCGCCGTCGGCCGCCACACCGGAACGACTGCGGATGTGTTCGCAGCTGGTGTTTGCGCATCTGACGCTGGTCTCGCCGATCGAAGTGCGCGGCGATTCCGTCAATGGCCTGGCGGCGCGCATCGCAGAGTTTTTTCTCGCGAGTCTGCGCAACGAGCGGATCGAGGTGGCGTGGCCGAACATCTGGCAAGGGCCGGCGGAACTGGTCGGGCTGGGCCGGCGGATTTCCGGCGTGGAGCACGCGCTGGGCGAGTTGGTGAAGAAGAAGCTGTCGCGCGTGGCGCGGCTCGCGCGGGCCGAAGTGCCGCGCGGCGTGAGTGCGGCGCCGGTGCGCGGGCTGTTTGTGTTCTTCGCGGATTTCGGTCGGGTGTTTGTCGCGCGCGAGGCGTTCGTGCACGGCCAGCAGCGGATGGCGGACGATGACCTCGCGCCGTCGCGTTCGTATCTGAAAGTGGAGGAGGCCTACGCGGTGCTCGGCCGGGAACCGCAGGCGGGTGAAACCGTATGCGATCTTGGCGCGGCGCCGGGCGGCTGGAGTTACAGCGCGGCGAAGCGCGGGGCGCGGGTGCTCGCGATCGACAACGGTCCGCTGAAGGGCGGCGCGCTCGATCACCCGCAGATCGAGCACCGCCGCGAGGATGCGTTCCGTTTTGCGCCGGAGTCCGGCGTCGTTTTCGACTGGCTGTTTTGCGATCTCGTCGAGGAGCCGCACCACGTGCTGCAGCACATCGTCGAACCGTGGCTCGCGCGCGGCTGGTGCCGGCGTTTCGTAATCAATCTCAAGTTCGGCCGCGTCGATGCCATCGCGCTGCTGCGTGAATTGCAGGCGCCGGGCTCGGCGTTCTCGCTGCACGCGCCGGGAACGGCGATGCGCCACCTGTATCACGACCGCGAGGAACTGACGCTCGTCGGCGACGTGCGCCAGGCCTAAGCCGCGCGCCGGGCAAGGTTGGCTTCCCGCGAGCGCCGGCGTCTCGCCGGCAGATCGAAGATGCAGGCCGGCGGCCTGCGCTCCCGGAATTCGCTGCAGTTTTGTTTGGTTTTGCGGGAGCCGGCCAGTCAGGGTGAGGCATGCCTCACTTTTCCAAACGCGATTCTGGGTCCCGGATGACGCCGCGTGCGACGTCGGGAGAAACGCCTGCCTCCCGGGCGCGGTCCCGGGGCGACACGCAGGGTCCGGACGAGTTTGCCGCGCCGCCGCCGGTGCCGACCGGTCCGGTCACTGGTTCGCGCAGCGGCCCGGCGCGTCACGACGAACTCCGGCTGTGCGGCCTGACCGCCGTGCGCGCGCGGTTCGCGCGTGATCCCGGATCGATCCAGCGGCTGTTCTTCGATTACGCGACGGGCCGGCAGGTCGGCGTGATGAGCAAGGTGCTCGCGCAGGCGAAGAAAATTTATCGCTGCGTCGAGCCGGCCGAGCTCGAGAAAATCGCCGGCACGGTGCACCACGGCGGCATCGTCGCGGTCGTCACCGCCAAACCACTACGGCCCGTCACCGTCGCCGACGTGCAGGGCTGGGCCCGGCGGCAGGAATCCGTGCTGGTGCTCGATCGCATTGGCAACGCGCACAATCTCGGGGCGATTGCGCGCACGGCGGCATTTTTCGGGCTGCCGCGGATCATCATCCCGGACGATCCGGGCGCGGCGAAGCCGAACGACGCGGCGTTTCGCGTGGCCGAGGGTGGGCTCGAGGCGGTCGAAGTCTGGAGCACGCCGCGACTCGCGACCCTGGTGCGGGAAATGGCGACCGCGGGTTACGATGTGGTCGGTGCCGCCACGCGCGGTGCGACGTCGCTCCGGCAGGCCGACCCGAAAAGGGATCCGGCCGCCCGCCAACCGGTCGCGCTCGTGCTGGGCAACGAAGAGCAGGGACTCGCGCCCGATGTGGCCGCGGGCTGCTCGCGTCTCGTCACCATTCCCGGCAGCGGCAAGATCGAATCGCTCAATGTGTCGGTGGCAGCCGCGGTGTTGCTTTGGGAATTGATGGCGCGGAAGGGAGTTTGATTTTTTCGCGGGCGAGTATGGCTTTCACGCTGCTCGACGTGAACCGGCCGGTCGGGCGCCGTCTGAGTGAGCCTTCAACCGGGCGGGAGTTTCCGCCCGAGGTACTCAGCATCGTTGGCTCAATAGTCATCCATCACGAACCACATCACCCAGGTCAGTCCGAGGGTGAAGATCACCATGCCTGAGAGTCCGTAGGTGAATGTCATCGCGGACCGGTACGGACCGAAGGCCATGAAGCCGAAGAACGCGTTGATCGGGAGCAGCAGGACCCAGTAATCACGTTTCCGGCGTGAGCGGCGGGGTGCGACGGGTTGGACTTCATTGAGCCCGGCGGCATCGGCGCGGGCGTGGTTTTCCCGCAGGAGCGCGTGCACTTCGTTTTCGGTCGGGGCCGGCAGCGGGCGCGGCGGCAGCGGACCGTCGTTGGCGGCGCGAAGATGACCGCGCACCGTCGTCGGCGTGGAGTCGGCCGGAGGCAGGTTCGACGGCGGGTTCACCGCTTCAAACTCCTTGGGTTTGAGCTGGTAGAATTTCCGCGGAGGATCGGGCTCGTCGCGCATGGAGGCAACGTGGCGGGCGGGAAGAGGGGCGGAAAGCACGAAACGGGCGCGCCGCGCGGTCATTTGACTCTGGCCCGCTGTCACCACGGCAAATGACATTCGCCCGTTTGACCGAATCGCTCAATTGACGGCCACGGCCAATCAGGCCAGAAACGGGGCTCCGGTTTCACCTGATCTGTGCACCCCCGCGCCCCAGCCACTGCGTATCGTTTCCGCGCCGCCGCGACCTGCGGCGTCCTGTTCGCCATCGCGATCATGCCCGCGCTGCGGGCGGCGTCGCTGCCGAAGGCCTCGCGGGCGTTCATCGACACGCACTGCGCGAGTTGTCACGACGACATCGAGAAAAAGGGCGGGCTTGACCTCACGGCGCTCGCGTTGAATCCGGACGATCCGAAAAATTTCACGCTCTGGGTCAATGTCCACGACCGCGTCAGTTCGGGCGAGATGCCACCGAAGAAGAAAACGCGGCCGCCCGCGGGCGACGTCACGACGTTCGTCGGCACGCTGGCCTCAACGCTCACGACAGCGGAACGCGGTCGTCTCGCGGCCGAGGGGCGCGCGACGCGCCGACGCCTCAACCGCTACGAGTACGAGAACGCCGTGCGCGATTTGCTGCAGGCGCCGTGGTTGCAGGTGAAGGACTGGTTGCCGGAGGACGGCGAGGCGTTTCGTTTCAACAAGATTGGCGAGGCGCTCGACGTCTCGCACGTGCAGATGGCGCGTTACCTCAGCGCGGCGGATTATGCGTTGAAGCAGGTGATCACGCAGCCGGTGCAGCGGCCGGTGACGGCCGTCACTCGTTACTACGCGCGCGAGCAGCGGAGTTTTATGGGGCCGATGAAATTCTCGGTCTTCAACACGTCGCCGGAACGCGCGACGTTTCCCATGCTGGATCGGGCGCCCCAGCCCGATGTGCGCGCCGGGAAGGCTCCGGCCACGGTCGGCGCGGCGGAGCCCGCGAAACGCGATCTCGAGGGCGTCGGATTGGTGGCGAGCACCTACGAACCAATCGAGCCGAAGTTCAATGCCTTCAAGGCGCCGGTGGGCGGACGATATCGGCTGCGTTTCAACGCGTTTTCCGTGTGGGTCGGGCCTGGCAAGCTGGTTCCCGGCAAACCTGATCGCTGGTGGATTCCTGATTTGGACGACGTGGGCCCGGGCCGCCGGCTTGAGCCGATCACGATTTACTCCGAAACGCCGCCGCGACTCCTGCGCCGGCTCGGCGCGTTCGACGTCGGCCCGGAGCCGGCGGTGCAGGAACTCGACGTGTGGCTGCTCCCGGGCGAAACGATCCGGCCGGATGCGGCGCGCTTGTTCCGTTCGCGACCGGGCGCGGGGCGCTGGCAGAATCCGCTCGCGGAAAAGGACGGTCAGCCCGGCGTGGTGTTTCGCTGGCTCGAGGTCGAGGGGCCGATTTACGACCAGTGGCCGATCGCGGGACACACGCTGCTCTTCGGCAATCTACCGGTGAAACCGGCGAAGCGATCCGACGGCACCGTCGAGGTGGAGTCGGCGCAACCGATGCAGGACGCGGCGCGCCTCCTTGCTGGATTTCTAGCGCGTGCATACCGGCGTCCGGTGCCGGAGACGGAGGTGAAGCGGTTTCTGCCGGTCGTCGAGCAAACGCTCAAGGCTGGCGGCGGATTCACGAACGCGATGCTCGCGGCCTATACGGCGGTGCTGTGTTCGCCGGAGTTTGTGACCATCGAGGAAACGCCGGGCCGGCTCGATGACTTTGCGGTGGCGTCGCGGCTCGCGTTTTTTCTCAACAACTCCGCGCCTGACGACGAACTGCGTCGGCTCGCGGCCAATGGTGTGTTGCGCCAGCCCGCCGTGTTGCGCGCGCAGACCGATCGCCTGCTCAACGACGCGAAGTCCCGGCGCTTCGTGGATGCGTTTCTCGACTACTGGCTCGATCTGCGTCGCATCGTCGCGACTGCGCCGGACGAAAGCCTGTATCCCGATTACTATCTCGATGACCTGCTGGCCGAATCGGCGCTCGAGGAGACGGAATTGTTCTTCACGGAACTGCTCCGCGCCAATCTGCCCGCGCGGACGCTCGTGTCGGCCGACTTCGCGCTGCTGAATGAAAAGCTCGCCGCGCATTACGGCTTGCCGCCGGTCGAGGGCGTCGCGCTGCGCAAGGTGGCGTTGCCGCCGGGCAGCGTGCGCGGCGGACTGATGACGCAGGCGAGCGTGCTCAAGGTGACGGCGAACGGCACGACGACGTCGCCCGTCGTGCGCGGCGCCTGGATCATGGAGCGGCTGCTGGGCCAGCCGCCACCTCCACCGCCGCCGAGCGTGCCGGCGGTCGAGCCGGATATCCGCGGCGCGAGTACGATCCGCCAGCAACTCGACAAGCATCGTTCCGAGGAAAGCTGCGCGACCTGCCACACGAAGATCGATCCGCCGGGCTTTGCGTTGGAGAGCTTCGACGTCATGGGCGGCTATCGCGAGCGCTACCGGGCGATGGGTGAAGCGGGCGCGGCGGCGGCCGGGCTCGGGCGCGGCGGGCAGAAATTTACGTTCCGTCTCGCGCTGCCGGTCGACTGTGGCGGCGAGATGGCGGACGGCCGGACCTTTGCCGACGTGCGTGACTTCAAACGACTCCTGCTCGCCGACGAAGCGCAGATTGCGCGCAACCTCGCCCGCCAGTTCGTGGTGTACGCGACCGGTGCGCCGGTGCGTTTCAGTGATCGCCCGGCGGTGGAGAAAATCCTCCAGCGGGCGAAGGCGGACGGCTACGGCGTGCGCAGCGTGCTCCATGCCGTCGTGCAGAGTGAACTTTTCCTGAACAAATAGACGTCGGACCTTTTTGGATGCCTGCAACGTCAACACTCCCGCCCCGTGGCTGCTGAAATGAACTCACCCCGTCCCTCCCTCTCTCCGTCTCCGCGTCGCTCTGTGCCCGTATCCGGTTCGTTCATCTCCACGCAGCGTGCGGTCTCGCGCCGCCAGTTCCTGCGCGGCGCGGGCATCGTGATGTCGCTTCCGTTCCTCGACTCGATGCTCCCGGCGTTTGCCCGGGCTGCGACGAAGGAGGCGGCGAAGATGCCGCGGCGCATGCTCGCGATCTGCAACAATCTCGGCCTCGTGCCGGATCAGTTTTTCCCGAAGCAGACCGGTCGCGGCTACGCGCTGTCGCCGTACCTGCAGCATCTCAAGGAACACCGCGAGGACTTCACGGTGTTTAGCGGCGTGTGGCATCCCGATGTCGATGGCGGCCATCCGGCGGACAACTGCTTCCTGACCGCCGCGCCGCATCCGGGTAGTGGCGGCTTCCGCAACACCATCTCGCTCGATCAATACATCGCGGAACGCATTGGCAGCGAAACGCGTTTCCCGTCGCTCACGCTCGGCGTGAACGTCCAGCAGGGCGCGCGCAGCCTGTCGTGGACCGGCTCGGGGGTGTTGATTCCCTGCGAGGAGAGGGCGTCCGATGTGTTCAAGCGGCTGTTCGTGCAGGGCACCCCGGCCGAGGTCGACGCCCAGTTGCGCAAGCTCGCGCAAGGGCAGAGCATCCTCGATGCCGTGGGCAGCCAGGCGAAGGATCTCCGCCGCAGTGTCGGCGCGCGGGATCGCGACCGGCTCGATCAGTACTTCACCAGCGTGCGCGATCTCGAGCAGCGGATGGAAATGGCGAAGGAGTGGGAGACGCGGCCTAAGCCGCGCGTCACCGCGCCCGTGCCGCTCGATCCGGCGAGCCCGAAGGAGTACATGGACAAGGTGAAGCTCATGTACGACATGGCGCGGCTGGCGTTCGAGACGGATTCGACGCGATCCATCTCGCTGCTCCTCGATAGCGTGAATTCACCGACGATCGAATTGGAGCACGACGTGAAGATCACCGACGGCTATCATAATCTCTCCCATCACGGCCGGTCCGAGGCGAAGCTCTCGCAGCTCAAGGCGATCGACGAATGGCACATGAAGCTGCTCGCCGGCCTGTTCAACGACCTCAAGGCCGTTAAGGAAGACGGCGAGACACTCTTTGATCGGTCGATGGTGCTGTACGGTTCGAATCTCGGCAACGCGAACACCCACGTGACGACGAATCTGCCGACGCTGTTTGCAGGCGGCGGCTTCCGCCACGGCCAACACCTTGGCTTCGACACGACGCACAATTATCCGCTGCCGAATCTGTTCGTCTCGATGCTGCAGCGCATGGGCATCGAGGCTGACAAGTTCGCTTCGTCCACCGGCACGATGCGCGGGCTGGAGATGGTATGAGCCAAGGCATTGCTCCGAGGCGGAGCATTGCAGTTGAGAGGTGAGAGCTGAGCCGGACTCATGCAGTAGTCGCCAAAGAGGGCACCGTTAGGCGTCGTTGATGGTGTGAAACATAAGACGACGTTAACGCCCCAGACGGAGGCGAACCAAACGGTGCGGCTGGATTTGGGCACCAAAAGTGGCGTGCAGTCGATGCGGATCGGCTTCACCGACCAGCGCCTAACGGCGCACGGGGGGCTGGCGGTGTGGACGAGTTTTGTGGAGGAAAGCGGGCTGCGGGAGAAACTCGCCACGGTGCTGCCGCATGCGCCGACGAGCCCCAACGCCTACGATCCGGTGGACACGGCGCTGGGTTTTATCGGCGGGATTCTCTGCGGGGCGGACAAGCTGGCGCGGGTGGCGCATCTGGCGCACGACCCGGCCGTGGCGGAGGTGCTGGGCATCGAAGCGGTGCCCAGTCAGTCGACCCTCTCGCGATTCTTCGCGGCCTGCGGTCGAGCCGCCTGCGAAGAGCTCGGCGGATTGCACGCCTGGGTGTTGGGCGCTCTGCCCGCCCGCGCCGAAGGCTACACGTTGGATTTGGACTCCTTTGCGCTGGTGCACGAAGACGGGCGCCAGGAAGGAGTGCGCGTCGGCTACACCCGCAAGGGGCTCAAGCCCTGTCACCGCCCCATCGTGGCCGCGATCGCCGAGGTGCCCCTCGTCGCCAACTTCTGGTTACGCCCGGGCAACACCGCTTGCGTCAGTGCCGCGGACGTGTTTCTGGGCGACACCCTCGCGCGCTTGCCCGCGGGCGTGCGGATCGGCCTGGTGCGCGCGGACAGCGGTTTTTGCACCGAGAAGATGATTACTAAGCTGGAAGCGGAAAAACTCTCTTATGTGCTGGCGGCCGCCCTGCGTTCCCCAGTCCAGGCGCTGTGCCGCCACGACGAAGCGGCCTGGACGGCGACCGACGTGCGGGGTCTGGCCGTGCAGGAAGTGGCCGACGCGCGCGGCGGGCGTCTGATCGTCGTGCGCCAACGCAGTGCCGAGCGGCCGCACGCCGGCGGCAAGCAACTCATCGAGGTGCCCGGCTACAAGTTCCAGGCGCTGCGCACCAACCTGCCCGCCACCGTGTCACCCCTCGAAGTATGGCGCCGCTACAACGGCCGCGCCGACATCGAAAACCGCATCAAGGAACTTGGCGCGCAGTTCGGCTTGAAGGGTCTGTGTTGCCGCTCGTTTTGGGCGACGGAAGCGGCCTGTCACCTCGCCATCACCGCCTATAATCTCTGCGTCCGGCTGCAACAACGGCTCGGCCAGCCGCACCGCGCTGAACTCGGCACGCTCCGCCGGCAGCTCTTCACTTGCGCCGCCGTCTTCAGCCGCGCCGCCGGCAAGCCCACCCTCAAACTCGCCGTCGCCGGCGACAAGGCCCGCGCTTGGTGGCTCGCACTCCTGCGCCGCATCGCCGACCCAACCCACTGCGATGCAGTTGCCGCCCTCGGGGCCCGCGCCAGAAAACGCTCCATCCTCCATCCCTCAACTGCATGAGTCCGGCTCAGAGTTGAGAGAGCGATCCCTGACTCAGATCCTTCAACTTTCACCCAGGCCCATTTCGGGCCGATCCATCGGGCGACCTACTTAGCCTTCGGCGCCCCGCGTCCCAACGCCGCCATGACGTCGGCTTCCGGTACGGCGGTGCCGCGCAGGAACTGGATGCGATCCTCGCTCCAGCGTGCGACGAGCCACTCGGCGCCGTCGTTGGCGACGAAACCATACTGCACCTGGCCGGGCCGGGGATCGCCGGCGCCCTCGGCGGACAGAGCCTTGGAGAGGAAGAGATCGTTGATCTTCAGCGTGCGGCCCTCGACGGCAATCGGTGCGCCCTTCCGCCGGGCGGCAGCGTCGAAGGGCGTCAGTCCGGCCGGCACCGCGACCGACCGCAACAGATGCCATTCCTTCGCCCCGCCGCTCAGACCGTTGATGAGAAACACATCGTCCCGCGTGTCTCCACGCAGATGATACTCGCGCCGGTCGTGGCGGCCGGTGCGTCGGGCCACTTCGACGAGCGCCTGGCCATCGACGACAAAGTGCTTTTGCGCGAGCGAACCCTGGGCGCCGGTGGCGAGCTGAAACGAGGCGGCGGCGATCTTGGCGGGCGGGTTGGAGAAGCCGCGCGCCGGCGATGAGCCGGAGGAGAAGCACGAGTAGGTCCCGAAGGCCGACGCCAGGCCGAGCACCGGCAGGATCAGTTTCGAGAAGAGACCGGACGAGCCGGAGGAGCCGAACGAGGCGGAGCCGTGATTGCGCTCGGCGGCGGCCAGGTAGCTCGCTGTCCCTGGAGCGGCGTCGCGGGGAATCTTGAAGGCGTCGGCGACGCTATCAGCCGGGGCGTCGAGCCCTTCGTAGAACTCGATTTCGTCCCCGGTCCAACTCACGACGAGCATCCGGGTGCCGGTGTCGACGTTGAAGTAGTTCGCCACGTCGCCGACCTCGACGCCTTCCGGCGCCTCGCCTTCGACGTATGCGACGCGCGATTGATCGACGAGCGTGATCGGCAGGAGCGAGCCATCGAGGTTGACGCGGTCGCCGACTTTCTTGGCCGACGCCTCGCGGACCGAAAGCGGCTGCGACGGCGTGAACGCGCGGAAAAGTTTCCATTCCGCGCCGTCGCCGGTGTCCTCGAACACCAGCGTGGCCGAATTGCCCGACGCATCGAGGAGGTAGTATTCGTTCCAGAAGTACGTCTCCCCGCCGTCCTCCATGCTCATCACCATCCGGCCGGCCACGCGCACCTTCCAGCCGTTGAGGGTGCCGGTGGCGCCGATGCGCAGGGGCGTGGGATTGTCGAAATTACTCATCGCGGGCGGGTCTCACCGAAAGAAGTGCGGGACGAAGCGGCTCAGGTTGCCGGTGATGCGGCGCGTGTCCTCGCGCAGGCCGAGTCCGGCCGGTTCGTGATCCACGACCCAGACGCCGCAGACGGCGCGGTTGCCGTCGAATTCCGGCAGGTCCACGGCGGCCTGGTATACGTGGCCTTCCTCGCCGTAGTCGCCGCTTGTTTCCTCAAGCGCGACGCCGCCTTCCATCCAAGTGACGTTGGCGCCTTCGCGGCTGAGTTTGGGTTTGCGCACGTAACGCGAGCCGAGCGGCGCGGCGGTCTCGAAGGCCGGGAGCAGGTTGGGATGGTCCGGGTAGAGCTCCCAGAGAATGGGCAGCAGGCCCTTGTTGCTCAAAAGCATTTTCCAGGTCGGCTCGATGAACTGCACGGTGTCATGCGCGAGGTGCGGGGCGAATTCCTCGTGCCACAGCCATTCCCACGGGTAGAGTTTGAAACAGTGCGTGAGACGCTGGCCGTCGAGATCGACAAAGTGCCGCTGGGTAGCGTGCCAGCCGATGTCGTCGATGTACACGCTGCGCGTGGCGACGCCGGCCTGCTCGCACGTGTCGCGGAGGTAGAGCACGGTCTGCTCGTCCTCGGGATTGTCGCGCACGCTGCTGAAATGGATCGTCGCGCCCGCCCAGCGACGCCAGGCGGCAATCAGGCGTTCGTGAATCGAGTTGAACTGATCGGCGTCGGGCCGCGTTTCCTGCAGCCAGAACCATTGGGCGACCGCCGCCTCCACGAGCGCCGTCGGGGTGTCGGCATTGTATTCAAGTAGCTTCGGCGCGCCGTGGCCGTCGAAGGCAAAGTCGAAGCGGCCGTAAAGGCTGAAGTCGTCGCGTTCCCAGGAGCGAAGGATGGCCGGCACGGCCGCGGCGGGAATGCCGAGACGCTGCCACCAGCCACGCGCGATGACCACTTCGGCGGCATCGATGCAGAGGCGGTGAACGACGTGCGCCGCCGTCTCGAGCGCGTGGATTTCATCGGCCGTGAACTCATAGCACGCGGACTCGTCCCAGTACGGTCCGTGTTCGTGGGAATGATACGTGAGGCCGGTGTGCTCGACCTTTTCCCGCCAGGCGGGGCGCGGTTGAATACGATGCCGGCGCATCAGGAACTGGTGAAATGCGAGTGCGACGTGCTGCCGAAGCCGCTGCGCCGGACTTGCGTGTTGTCGGTGCGCACGGCCTGCGCCGCGGCGGCGGCTTCGGGCGTGGGGGCGGAGATGTTCACGATGCTCCGGTGCGGAGTCGGACCCCACTGGCCGCCGTAGAAGTAAATCTTCCGGGTCGCGTCGTAGTGATTGTACGGAAAAGCGAAGAACCCGCGAAACGGTGCGTGATAATAGCCGGCGCCCGGAATGTGCTCGTCATTCGGGTAATGGCTTTCGGTCGTTACGCGCGTCGCGGAGACGCCGGGCGTGCACGCCCCGAGCGCGCCGGCCGAGAGGCCGCCGAGGAGCAGGCGCTTGACGATCTTGCTGCGTTTCACGTCTCGACCGCGGGCGAGCGCGACTCAGCCCAGCATCGCCGCCGCAATGATGATGCAGACCCCCAGGATTACCGCCGCGGCCACGATGGCGGCGGCGACATTCTTGTTCTGCACAATTTCCTGGTGCAGGTCGCCCGGGGTGCACATGTCGAAAAGTTTGTAGCCGGCGATGGCCGCCGCGATGCCGATGGCGGAAAAGAGCACCATGTAGCCAATGGCCTGGCCAAGGGACTGGGCGTGCCAGCCGGTGCTGGCGGCGGCGTCGGCGGCGCGGGCCGCGAGCGGGAGAACGATGAGGAACGACCACGCGCTGGCGGCGGTGCGAATTTTCATGGGGTGAAGCGAAGTACGGTGCGGACGCTGGAAGCGGCGAATGGGCGTGTCAACGTGAGGGGCGTTACACGGCGCCGCTGATTTTCCTCACGTGGAAGTCAGGGCGGAGGCGCCGTATGTCGCGGGGCCTGTGCGCAAGAGGGGACTACTACGCCGCGAGCGCAGTGTGCCTGATCCAACGGAACCGCGTGCGTCGAGAAATCTGCAGCTCGTGTCGGTCTTCTTTACAATATTTACCCCCAGCGCGCGGGCAGTCTGATCCACGAGGATTCTAACGCCTTGTTTTTTAACGGCCTAGGAACCGTCACGGAAAGACGAAGCGCGCGGCATCATCGATGCTTACGAAAAGTTCATCCTAGGTAGTATCCGTTCCATTCAACTTTTCCCCATGAATACACTACAACGTTTAGCTGCGAGCGTCTCCCTGGCGGGGGCTGCTCTTCTCGGATCGGTTTCCACGGCCTACGCCGGACCGTTCATCATCGCCGGCACCGATGCCGACGATCACGGCTCGTTCAGCGCTGGAGCGAACCAAGACGGCTGGTTCTTCATGCAGCGTGCGCTCGAGAGTTTGGCTCCGGCCGTCACGAACGGCAACAAGCAGGTGGTGTTCCTTGGTTCAGACCAGAACACTCAGGCCGGCAACGCAGCTGCGTCTGCCTTCAATAACTCCAGTCTGGTGGCGGCTGGTTGGACGTCGGTCTTCATCAACGATGCCGCTATCGGTACCTTCCTGAGCGGTGGCGCGGCGGGCGCTGGCATCATCATGATGGATTCTGGTGGCAATGTCACGGGCGGTGCCACTACCACCGAGCGTGGGCTGTTCACCACCAATGCGGCGGCCATCAATACGTTCGTGGGCAATGGCGGCGGCTTGTTCAGCCAGGCCAACGGCTACGGCTGGATTTCGGCGCTGCTGCCGACGCTCGGCGATGTGGACATCCAGAACCAGGGCCTGGCCCTCACCGCGGCGGGTTCGGCGGCCTTCCCCGGGTTGAACAATGGCGACTTGAGCGCCGGTCCCTGGCACAACTACTTCACCAATGTCGGAGCCCTGACGGTGTTCGCGACTTCGACCCAATCCGCGACTCTCGGTCAGGCCGTGATCATTGGCGCCGTGTCGGGCAGCATCACCAATCCCGATCCGGTCGGCGTGCCGGACGCCGGCAGCTTCGCGTTCGTGTACATCGCGCTTGGTGGCTTGCTCGTCGCCTTCCGCCGCTCGGTGCGCCGCAGCGCGGCCTGAGTTCGTGCTTCCGTTCCTCTCCCAAAGCCTCCGAGAGAAATCTCGGAGGCTTTTTTTAACCTCAGGCTGCGTTCCTCCCGGTCCCGTGGTGCGTTGCTCTTATCTTCTGATTCGGCATGCCGGGTGTTTTCGTGGCCGCTGATCGCATGTACCCTTTTGCCCGGATGCTGGCGCGAACCGTTGCAGTGTCACTCCCGTCTGCATCGCCGTGCGGCCACGCGCGCCGTCACGCTTCGTGCGAGCTGGGCCGGACTGTTATGCCTCGCCGCCCTGCATGTGGCAGCCGCCGACGCTTGGCGGATCATGCCGGTGGGTGACTCGATCACCGAGGGTGGAAAGACGTTTTCCCACTACCGGCCATTGCTCGCCGATAAACTGCGCGCGGCCGGGTTCGCCGTGGAGTTTGTCGGTTCGCGCGGCACGCCGCCGCTCCGTCACGAAGGTTATGGTGGCAAGACCATCGAGTTTGTGGCGGCGACGGTTCCGGCGCACTTTGCGCGGACGCCGGCCGAGATCGTTCTGGTGCATGGCGGGCACAATCACTTCGTCGAGGAAAAGCCCGTGCCCGGGATCGTGGCCGCAACCGAACGGCTGATTGCCGCGTTACGTGCGATCAATCCGCGAGTGATCGTCCTCGTCGCCCAGGTCATCCCGAGCGGCAAGCTGCCCAAGTACGCCTACATTCCCGATTTGAACGCGGAGCTTGCGCGACTCACCGCACGGCTGCACACCGCGGCCCAGCCCGTTGTCCTTGTGGACCAAGCGAGCAGCTTTGACTGGCGCAGCGATACTGTCGCCGATCTCGTGCATCCCAACGCAGCCGGCGCTGAAAAGATGGCGCAGCGATGGTTTGAGGCCCTGCGGCCGATCCTCGCGGCGGGGCGTCCGGCGGCGGGCGTGGTGCGTTGAGCAGGCCGGATTCCGCGGTGGCGCCGCTTACGGTTGCGGCAGCCAGCTCAGCAAATCGCGACCGGCCTTCGCCATCGCGTTCGCGCCGAGCAGGGCGCGGACGCGTGCCATGGTGGCCGGCATTGGATCCTGCGTAGCGAAACAGGAAAGCCGGGCTGTTCAGCCAATTTTCCGCGCTGTCATACTGCGATCAGGGAAGACCCGGCGTACCGTGGAGTCTTTTCCTGCAACGGATCGATCGTGCGATGCGATTCCCTGCAAGCCCCGGTCATCTTTGGCCGGTGAGGAAATCTGCAAGCTATCTGAACAAGGGCGAGGGCGCTGCGGTTCCGAGCCGTACGGTCGATGCAGACTTCAGCGACCCATCTGGAAGAGCTCCCGCGAATCATGCGAACGAAGGCGACTTTCACCGCCAAAATTTAGCCCATCCTTACTCGCAGCCGTTCGCGCAATTCGCGGGCAACTGAATTGCCCCTGCTCAGAACTCGAGGCTCATTGTTCCCACGAAGGTGCGCGGCTGGGCGAACGTGTCGCGATCGACGCGGTACTCGCGGCTCGTGGCGTTTTTCACCACGAGGCTGAAGCTCGTGGTGCGGTTGAAGAGCTTCGTGCGATAGCTGGCGTTCACGTCGTAGCGACTCCACGACTCCGACCAGCGGAGATTGTCGCCCTCGCGGCGCGGCGCCATGTAGATGTAGCTGAGACCGAAGCCGGCGTTCTTGAGCGGGCCGGAGGCGAATTCGTAGCGCGCGTAGGCGTTGCCCGAATACTTGGCCGCATTCGGGGTGCGGCGTCCGAGCAGCGAGAAGGGCGCATTGGCACCGGTGTTCGCGGCAAACGTGGTCGCCAGCGGTGTCGCCACTGTCGTCGCATTGACTGCGACGATCTCGGTCTTGTTGAAGAGACCGCCGCCACCGATCTGGAGCTCGCGAACGGGGCGGATGTAGAAATCGATGTCGATGCCGCGTGCGCGTTCGGCACCGCTCAGGTCGAGGAAGCCGGCGGCGCTGTCGGGATCGGCGGCGCCCTTGCCGCGGGAGACGTTCTTCTTGTCGATGATGTAGTAGGCGACGTTGATCATCGCCTTGTTTTCGAAGAGGTCGGTCTTCACGCCGTACTCGAAACTCTTGCCGAATTCAGGCTCTAGCAGCTGGCCCCACGGCAGGGCGTCGAGATTCGGTGCGCCTAGGCCGTCCTGCTGGTAACGATTGATCAGCTGGGTTTCGCGCGCGGCGGTCCGGCCGGGCTGGAACGTGACGCGGGGATTCACCGACTGGCTGTAAAGCATGTACACGGACACGGGATCGGTCACGCGGTAGGAGATGCCGCCTTGGGGCGTGGTGCGCTGGCGTGCGCCTTCAATCGTGCTCGTGACAATGCCGTCGAAGGTGATCGGGTTGATCCCCGGGTTTTTCGTGCTCGTGCGGGCCGAGACGTCGTCGAAGCGACCGCCGATGGCGACCCGGCCGCGGTTCTTGTTAAAGGTCGCGGACCAGTTCGCATAAAACGCGTCGCTCGTGAAGCGCTGGTCGTTGTTGGCGCCGTTTGAGGCGAAGCGATGCAACGGAACCAGATTGCGCTGGGCGAACGCGTCGCGCGCGGCGGTCGACGCCGGACTGTAGATGTTGTACCAGTAGTCGACGACGTTCGTGACCTGCGTCGTCGTGCCGGGCACCGTGTAGAGCGTGGCGCCGGCGACGCCGAGCGCCGGATCGCGGACAAAGGTGCTGTTGTTCTCCCAAACGCGGTCCTCGTTGTGCTCAAAGCCGGTGAGCAGCGTGTTGTTGAGCGGGCCGGTCTTGAACCGTGTGACCACGTCGATCTGGCCGTTGACCCGGCGTTCGCGACGGTTGTTTCCAATCCAGTTCGTCCGGCGCCATCCGCTCTTGCCCGGAGTGTACTGCAGCGTCGCCACGCTGGGATTGTAGAGATACAATTGACCGTTGAGGAGCCGGGTGTCGGACAGCGGATCGACTCCCGTGCTGGGAACGCCGCCGCGGCCGATGAATTCGTAGGTGTGGCGGGCCTCGGGAAACGGATCGCCGCGCGTGCCGTCGAGGTTCCAGCTGTTGAAACCGCCGAGGCTCGCGATCGTCGGCGCCGTCTGCGTCCACGGATTGACGAGTCCCGTCCCGCCTTCGCGGATACTGGAGCGGGCGCGGCGGTGATAGGCGAAATTCAGGCGCAGATCCATGGCCTGGTTCAGTCGCTGCGTGGCCTCGAGCTCCCAGACGACGGGCTTGTAGTCACGATACGAGGACGGGCTGTCCTTGATGAAACCGGGCCCGACGTCGTCGACCCATTGCGGCGTGTCGACCGGATCGAGTTTGTTGAACGGATAGAAATACGCCGGGTCGCCGCCGCGGTTGAGCGCGCCGGTGGGTTTCAGCGCCAGGCCCTCCGCGGGGCGGATGTTGTCGTGCGTGGTGCTGTAGCGCACGACGATGCTGGTGGCGGCAAAGGGCTTCCACTGCAGCATCGGGGCAATGGATACGCGATCGAGGCTCCGCTGGCGTTCGCCCTTCTCCACCGTGTAGTAGGTGGCACCGAGCCGGTAGTTGAAGGTCTTGGCGCGGTTGATGGGGCCGGTGGTGTCGAGATCGGCGCGGTACAATTCGTCGGAGCCGGCGCTGAGGCGCAGCGTCGTTTTCCTCTGGGGTGAGGGGTTCTTCGTGATGTAGTTGATGACGCCGCCGGGCTGGGTCTGGCCGTAAAGCAGGGCCGCGGGGCCCTTGAGCGTTTCGACGCGGGCGATCGAATTCATGTCGGGCGTCGTGAGCCCGCGCACGCCGTTGCGCATGGCGGCGGAGCTGTCGAAGCCGCGGATGTTGGCCTGCGGCACGAATTCGTTGAACGTGCGCGCCGTCCCCGGAATCACATCGAGCACCTGGTCGAGATCGAAGAGCGCGCGGTCGAGCATGAGCTGCTCCGTGACGACGTTCATCTGCATCGGCAGATCGCGAATCGCGACATTCGTACGGGTCGCGCCGAGGGTGTTGGCGGCCTGGTAACCGCGGTCGTTGTCGGAGACCACCTCGAACGGCGAGAGCGTGACGGTGTCGCCGGCGGCGGCCGGAGTGCTGGAGGCGGCAGGCGCCGGGGCGGTTTGAGCACTGGCGCTGGCAAGGCTGGCCAGCAGCAGGGCGATGCGGGCTGCGGCAGCGGCGAGGTGACGGGAGGTTTTCATGGTCGGGTCAGGTCGGGAAACAAAGGGGCTGATTCGCGGCAGGGGAGTGCGCGAGGAGGGGGGGCGGTGAGGCGCGGTCGAAATGCGACGGCGTTAAAGCAGCCGCCTCTCGACCAATGGCATTCCTAGGGGTGAGCCGGTCGGGTGCGAGGGCAAAGTCGAAGCGGGCGGGCGGTGCGCTGCCCTGTCGTTACGCGAAGATGGCGATCCGCGGTGCGTGGGTGTTTGCTGGTGCTGCTGCGCGTCGCCTGACGGTGAATCCAGTGAGCGGCGCAACGGTGGTTTGGGGGAATTTCCGCTCACGGGTCGAGGGAGTGGCGCGCTTCGCCGGTCCAAGCGCACCTGAGTAACGGGCCGATCGAGACAACGGAGCATGGAAGCTTCTGGCAGACTCCGACTGATCACAGCGGCGGCGCCGTGACGGTTCAGCCGTCGAACTAGTCGGGCGAGAGTGTGCGAATACGAATGCTTTTGAAGTAGAACGTGCTGCCCGGATCGTGGGCCTGGAGGGCGAGTGCGCCGCCGGCGGGGTTTAGTCTGCGTCCGGCGCGTTCGGGCGGTCGCTGGACGAGGGCGGGCTCCGTGTAATCCACCACCAGTTTTCCGTCGAGTTGAACGGTGATGTGCTGGCCGCGCACAGTAATCAGCGTGGTGAACCAGTTGGTTTCATCGACCGGCGATACGGGCAGATCGACGACGGCGTAGAGGCTCCCGGTCTTGCGTTTCTCCTTCGCCGAGCTGTTCAGCTGGATTTCGTAGCCCTTCGAAAGGCGCAGCGCGGCGCTCTGGGTGGATGTGTCGGTGTGGATGAAGATCCCGCCATTTGAGTTCGGCTCGCTGCGGGCCACGACCTCGAGTTCGAAGTCCTTGAGCGCTTCGTGGCCGTCGGAACGACTCCCCACGAAGAACAGATGTGAGCTCTCCTTGATCGCGCACGCCCGGATCGCACCGTCCACCACCGACCACGAATCCGGATAGGCATTCGCCTTCCATCCGCCCAGGTCCCGCCCGTTGAACAAGTCTCGCCAGAGTTCGGCGGCGGGGGAGGGGAACAACAAAAGCTCTGTGAACAGAAAAAGGAAGACAGCGCGGAACATAGCTGATTTTGGTTCAGAAATTCCAATCACAGGATCTTTTCGGGCTACCAAAAAATTCCTTAAATGAACGTTAGTCCACTGTGAGAGGTAAAAATGGACTAGTTGCCATTCGAGTGGTCTGAAATCGCGATTTTAGCTAGGACGGCTCTTTGTCTTTCGTTCAAGAATTGCGCTGCGTCGTTCAAGTCCGCCGCAGACGCATTTGTTGCTAGGTTGTCAGCGCAGGCTCCCAAGAGGTGTACGATTCCGCGCAAGTCGTAGCCGCCTCGTTCATCCCAAGTCTCAAATCTCCGAAGAAATTCGGCCAACCTCTGAAAGGATTCAATTTGCATAGAGAGCCTATTTTGCGCGTTCCAAGAGTTGAAAGGCCTGAGACAACGCATTTCGGCCAGAGTCATCAAATATTCTTTCTCCTGCAATAATTCTCACGTGCAGTGGATTGTTTGGTGTCGGCGCGTGGAGAACGTCGAATCCGGCCGATCGAATGTCGCCGACCATCGCTCCAGATACAGCGTCTCCGCGAATAGATTCGCGTCCGAACATCTGCCTAATTTCCGTTTTTATGGTCAAGTCTGTCGCAATCGATGCAGATTTTCCCGGCGATGAAATGTCGCCAATTGGCTTCGTGTCTATCCCTTGACGAAGGGAGAAGTTATTAGGTTTTGCTGTATTTCCAACTAATACAATCTCGCTGTCGACAAGGTGAACAATCCTGCCAGCAGTGTTTGAAACTCCAACTGATGTCGCGCTCCTCTCCGAGGCAAGTATTCCAGGCGTCGGCTTAAATGGAAAGAAGAGTAAGATGCGTTCAATGTTCCGAACTAGTTTCGGATATTGGTCCAGTATGGTTGGAGTTCCTGCGGGTACACTATACACCTTGCCTGATGAGGTTTCTTTAACGAGCACTTTTCCGAGTGGCGCACTGGTCACTTCCCAATCCCAAGACGGTTCGAGACCAATAATAGTATAGATTCGGCCATCACGTAAGAATGAGTCGCCCGGTGCGTAGAGCCTTCGGAAGTCGTATTCTTGTACGGCAGCGTCTATTGAATGGGATGCAGATCCATACGTCCCCGGATGTCCCCCCTCCGGCGTCCGATTGGTTCCCATTTCATTCTGTCGATAGCTGGCCGGTGTTTCGTAGGGCGGGGCGTTGGGCGGGGACGTGGGTTCGCGGCGCGTGTTGAGCCAGTTCACGAGCCGGTCGAACCAGCCTGGATCATTGTTCGTCGCCCGGTCGTCGGGCGTGGTCAGGCCCAGGTAATCCCATCGGTTGACGCCGTCGTTGCCGGCGAAGCCGTAAAGATTGAGCCCGCCGCTTTCTCCCAGCGGATCGCGACTGATGAAGCGGCCGTTGCGCGGGTCGTAGTAGCGGTGCCCGTAGTAAATCAAACCGGTCTCCTCGTCGGTCGACTTGGTAGAGAACCGAAACGGATTCTCTTTCGCGTAGGCGCCTTCGCTACGCAGCACTTCCCCGAACGGCCCGTATTCATAGGCCGCCACTGCCACGCCGTCATTGGATCGCAGCAGTGAAACCACGTTGCCGTTTCCATCGTAGGTGTGAAGATAGCTCGTGGCGGTCGCGTGGTCCGTCGTCTGGATCAACGATCCCACCCCGCCCGTCTCCGACAGCGAGCCACTGACGTCCAGTCCCCACGTGTAGCTCCGGATCAGCGCCAGGGTCAGTGGCGCGGGTGATGTGACGGAGAATTCGGCGATGACATTCCAGCCGTCGTAAAGATAACGTCGGTCGGAAAGAATCGTGGTATAGTCGGATCCGTTTCTGCCTGCGCGAACCCGTTTTCCAATCCGCCGCCCCATATGATCGTACCGGAACTCCAGTCGCCGGGCATCGGCCACGGGAATCGGCCCGATTGCTGCGTCGGAAGTTCGCATCGCGGCCAGTCGGTTCTCCGCGTCCCACTCGTAGTGCCAGAGCCCGTCGTCCTTGAGATTGCCGTCCTCGTCGTACACCAGGGTTTGATTGCCTGGCGGCGCGACGGCGGTGCGTGTCTCTCTTCGGACCAGATCCGCGCCATTGGCTCCGGCACCGGTTTGAGTGGCGGTGACGCTCACGCTTTCCTTCGCCGGCATCTCGCTGTTGGCGATTGGCAGTTGTGCATTCCAGTACCGTCCCTGTCGCCCGACGGGCATGGCACCGGCGGCATCGGCAACCGTGACAGCGATGCCTGGCACCGCCACGGTTCCCGCCGTGTGGACGAATTGATTCTGACGAAGTCGAATCTGATTGAGTGAGTTAGCGACCAGCTGGTCGGGGGTGCCGGCGGCCCCGGTGCGACTCACGCTCACGCGGGTGCCAATCGGGTCGTACGCGTAGACGTGATGGCGGCCTGAGAGCTGGGGTGCGGCGGTGCTGGAGGGATCTTCGCCCAGATAATCCGCCGCGTTGATCAGTTCAGTCCGTTCGTTGTACGTGAAGCGGCGATACGTCGAACCGCCGAAGTCTGCGAACGCGTCGCCTGACTGCCGGGCGGTCGTGCGCTGGGAGAGTGCGTTGTAGGTGTAGTCGTAGCGCGTGCGCGCCACGCTGTTCCACGTGCTCTCGACGGAGGTGAGTAGGTCCCGGTTGGATTCATGGCTGCGCGTCGTGCGGAAGGGCACTTCTCCGAGTGTATATCCGGAAACCAGTCCGCCGGAGTTGTAAGTGTAGGCGATATTGCGAACGCCCTGGGCGGAGCTCGACGACGTGAGATTGGTCAGTCGGCCCAGGCTGTCATAGACGTGATTCTGGCTGAGATCCGCCGAAGGTCCCCGCGAGGTGTCGCCCAGCAGGAATCCGGCGGAGCGCTTGTTGCCGTCGTAGAGTTGGGTAAGCGCCCGATTGGCGTAGAAGTCGCCCAGTGCGATCGCTTCAAGTTGAAGCGGCTGATCTGAACTGTAGACGAAACCTGTAACGCCGTTGACGCTATCCGCGACCGAGGCGAGTTGGCCCACCCGGGTATAGGTGTAGGCGAGAGGGGGCGTCGCATCCGAGTAGGTCTGCGTCCTCAGCTCCCCGGTGTCGCCGTCGTAGCCATAAGTCGTGGTGATGCCGCCCGGCCTGGCCCACGTGCGTGACGTCATTTGGCCGCGCCGATTGTAGCGATACGCCACCGTGCGGCCGGCGGCATCGCTGCGTTCGGAAGGCAATCCGGTGGCGGGATCAAGATTCCATGTCGTGGTGTCGGCCGTCCCGGCGGTGGCGGCAGGCCATTGCGGGCTATTCCAGCCCGTTCCGCCACGAAAGGTTCTTTGTTCCGTCTGCTCGCCGAGGGGATTGTAGACAAATTCCACGGGGTGCACGCCTTCGCCCCAGCGTCGAATGATCTGATCGCGGGTGTTGTACTCCGTGCGAGAGGCCCTTCCGGCTGCGTCGAAGACGACATTGATCCGCCCGGCGGCGTCGTAGCCGTAGGTGGCTACGGTATTGGGATTCGGCGTGACCGAATCTCGCACCGCACTCACCAGGGTCGTTCCTGGGTGGTACAGATAGGTGGTCGTGCCGGTGCGGGGATTGGTCGAGGTCGACGGCCGGTGTAAGCCGTCGTAGCTTCGTCCAAGCGTGAGACCGTCGAAACCGGTGACGCTGGTCACCAGGCCGTTCACCTGTGTTTCGATCTGTTTATTGACGAAGCCACTGGCGGTGACGGTCGTTTTGACGGTTCGGGTGCCAGGTTCGACGAAGCGTTGAACCAGCGTGATCAACCCGTTGGCGTCGACCGTTTGCACTTCGTCGCGCAACTGGCCGCTGAATCCAGGTAGGATCGCGGTGAAGTTGTTCAAGCGCTGTCGCTGGGTCGACAGGGTCAGCGCGGTGCCCTTGTTCGATTGCGGATACGTTTTGGTGATCTGACTGTACCACCACGATCCCTCGGCAAATTCGTAGAATCCGTCGGTCTCGGCGATGCGATCGCTGGACGCCAGGTCGAGGGTGTCGTTCCCGCCGAGATCGAGACCGGAGCGCGCCGGTTGGGAGAGTGCGTCGTAGGTGTAAAGCAACGGTGCGGTATCGCTGCGGCTCACCTTCCTCAGCCGCCCGGTGCCCGGTTCGTACGTTGACGATTCGATGTACGGCATCTGGCCGGCGAAGGACGGGCGCGAGGTTTGTAGGGGCCGACCGAGCCAGTCGCTCGATGACTCCACGAAGCGGGGTGCCCCGGCCTGGCCCCAGGCAATCCGACCGCGACGGATGCCCATGGCATCGACGTCGAGTGTGAAGTGTTGTGACACCACCGCGCTGCCGTTCCTTTCCCGCAGGCTGCCGTCGAGTTCAAAGCTTTCGATGCGAATGCCGGTTGTGGGGTAAGTGACTGTACGGGTCCGGCTGCCCGTGTTGTAGGCAAGTGTGGTCACACCACGGCCGGGCAGGGTGAAGCGTTCCAGTCGGCCCGCCTGATCGTATTTCCAGGTCGATACCAGGCTCTCGGCAGTGCCGGCTCCAACGCGTTCCTCGATGACGCGGCCGGCGGCATCGTACCCATAGCGAGTCGTGAGTGCGCCAATCCCTCCCGCAGCGGTTTGCGTGAGGTCGAGCATGCGGCCCGCGTCGTCGTAGGTATAATCGAAGCGCACGCCGGTTTCGCCGATCTCGTAGTCCAGCATTGCGCCGGTGTAGTGGAGCGAGTCCGAGGCTCCGTTGCTGGCAGTCCGGGTGATCAACTGTCCGGAAAAATTGTAGCTGTAGTCGGTCCAGGCGACACGCTGCCACGAGCCCGATTTCCAAACGTGAGTTTCCGTTCGGCGGACGAGCGCGCGTTCGTCGCGAATCGTGACCACCAGGGTCGACTTGCCGTCGACCAGCGAGACGTCGTCGATGTCATAGCCCTCATGTTGCGTGTACGGGGATCCACCGGAGGCCGCGCCATGGATCGTGCTGATTCTGCTGCCCACGGGACCGGACATGCTCGTTCCCGACGTGAACCCGGTGCCGGTTCCGGCATCGTCGGTAAGAGAAAACGCCGCGCCGTTCCAGTAACCACGTTGATAGACGAAGGCAGTTTTGGTGCCGTCGGCTCGGCGCACGGAATGGATCTTCTTATGGAAGAAGGCGTCGGCGGTGTCTTCGCGGAAATAGCGCACAATACTTTCCAGGTAGTCGCTGGTGTTGGAATACTCGCGGCGGGTTGCTTCCACCAACTGCAGTGAGGTGCCCGACATGACTCCGACATGCGTGTAGCCGATGCTGGTCTGCTGGGTGATCGCGCCGTTGACGCGGGTTACGCCCCCGCTTGGTCGCGTCGGAAAGCCAAAGACGTCCTCGAAATATCCATACGTGGTTTGCTCGCCCGAGTCATAGACCGTGGTCGCAGCCGTGGGACTGCTCTTCCATGGTCGGTTGCGGGTTGTAATCACGCCGGCGCGGTTGCGGTCAGCGGGCGATGAACTGACGGAGTACGTGTAGGTTTCCCAACCACCGCCAGGGAACGTCTTCGCGATGGGATATCCATACTGGCAGAACCAGGCGTCGGAAGCATCGGTGCCATAGGTGGTGCTGGTTGTCAGGATCTCGGTGTCGGTCGTGTGGGTGATCGCAGCGACCGCATCGCCCCACGGTTGGAGGGCATAACTGATGGACGCGTCGACTGCGGTCGCACCACTGAGAGGAGATCGGACTTTGCGATTCGACGTTCGTTGCAAGGCCGTACCGGAGGACTGCTCGACGATCTCGGTGGCAGTTGAGCCGTTCTGCACGGTCCAGTCACTGACGGTCCAGTTGAACGCCGGCCAGCTGCCAGTGCGGGTGATCGATGTGACTTCGACCCTGGCCGGCGCGATGCCGGTCGTCGTGGCGTTGGTTATAGTGCGCGTCGACCGCGTGATTTTCAGGGAAGTGGCGCTACTGCCCTGTTCTACCTTGTAGGTCACAAAGGGATCGCCGCTCACCGTCCGCGGAGAACTGGATCCGGTCAGCTGGCTGGGATGGTAGAACCGAATCTCGTAGGCAGTGGCGGTGAGTTGAACGAGGTCCACGGAGGCTTCGTTGGAAAATACCTGGCGGCGCCAGTAGGCGCCTTGCGGCATAAGTCCGGAAAACGTGACATCGTTGGAGGCGGGGCCGGTCAGGGTGACGGTGCCGACTTGCCAGAGCGGCGACCACGTCGCATTCCACGCGGGATCGCGAAGGGCGAGTTCGCCGGCCGAGCTTCCGTCGAGGCGGGCGCCGAGTGAGAGTCGCCAGTCCATCAGGCCCGTTTGCAAAGACGTGGGCGTGCCGGCGGGTTTCGCGGGCTCGTCGCTAGTCGGAACGATCCGAACGGTCGGATGTGCGTCCCAGACGATCGATCCGCCGCTGTTATCAAACAGGATGCTGTTGCGCGGCTGACGGTCGATTTCGACCCGGTAGCCTGGAGGCGCAGCCACGCAGAAGCGACCGCTCCAAAAACCCTGGCTCCAGAACGCGAGGGTGTACTCCCGGAAGGGTTCGCACGGGACGCCGTTCAGCGTGACGAGCTTTTCGGTGAGAGAGGGGTCTCCGCCCTGCACCGACACGTCCTCCGGCGCCGGCATCCCAGGTTGGGTGGGCGTGAAATCGCCGCCAAGCGTCATCCGCCAGGGAGTGCCGCCCGAATCGGGTGAAGCGACCTCGCCAACCACCCAGACTTTGAGGGGGACAGTTGCGGGGTTGCCGACGGGTGATTGCGCGAGTGCCCGGTCGCTGACGAATGTGCCGAGAAAAGCGGCGAAGGCTGCGATTGAAAGGCGGAGCGTATTCATGATTCAGATCCGCGGTTGGGGTCCCATGCGGCGGGCACGATCGCGTTCCTCATTTCTGTCGATGCGAGCGAGGGCGCCGGCCGCGAGGGTGTTGCGCGCGCTCGCTGCCAGGGCTCGACGGTAGCTCTCCCGCGCGGCGGCCTCGTCGTGGAGGCAGCGTTCATAGAGCATGCCGGCGGTGAGTCGGAGATTTGATACGGTCGGCTGGTGTGAAGTCTGGGCTTCCGCCGCCGCAATATAGGTCAGAGCGCGTGACGCAGCCTGACGCTGGGCGGCGAAGTCCCGGGATGCGCCCAGCATGAGAGCGAGACGCGTCAGCAATCGACCGCAGTACTGATTCCATTGGGCCGTGCCGGCGGCCCCCGGCACGGTCGCGACCAACGCGGCTTCAGCGGCCGCGAGATTTCCGCTGACGGAAAGCGCGTGCGCCTGCCTGACCGGCGAAAGGGACGATTCAGTCGGGGCGGAGATTCGGGTGGTCGACTGGGCGCGGAGGGAAGGCGCGAAGGAAATCAGCGCGAGCGCGACCATCCCAAGGCGTCGTTTCAGGCGGTGTCGGTGCGAAGCACGAGTGGTGCAGACGGCGCCGGGGGCAGGGATGGATCGCAGGAGGCGGCGGCGAGGCGAAAGGAGTTTCATGGCGCGGAGGGAAGGTGGATGTTGAGTCGATTGAGATTGGTGGAATCGCCCTGGGACGGCCCCTGCCCGGCGGTGAGCGAGAGCGGGGCGCTCCATGGCGACCAATTTCCCGCGACGTCCACGGCGCGAACGGTGAATTCGTAGGTGGTGCCGGCGGTGAGTCCGCTGATGGGCAGGCTCGGCGATCCAGAGATGCCGACCGAAGTGGCGTCGCGGCGCGCCTCGTAGGCGCTTGTGGCGACGTTATCGACGGCGGCGTTCCAATTCAGGGTGAAGCTCGCGGCGGTGACGTTGGTCGCCGTGAGTCCGGTCGGCACCGACGGCGACTGGATATCAAGGTAGTTCGCTGCGATGGTCGCGCTGCCATTCGCCATGGTGAACGTGGTGCTGCCGAGCGCGGGGTTGGAGATTGCACCCGGGCCGTTCACGAGGCTCCAGTGGCTAAAGGCAAAACCCGAAGATGGGGCGTGGGCGGAAATGGGGACAACCGCGTTCGTGGCGAACGAGCCGCTGCCCGTTCCGTTGTGGACCGTCAGGGTTTGCAGTCCCGCGCTTGCCGTGACGGTCACACTGGTGGGACTGAAGAACCAGCCGGCACCGTCCCCCACAGCGCCGCGGAATGTATAGGTTCCAGGGGTGTTGATTGTGACCGTCAACGATCGCGTTTGCGCTGTGCCGTTCGTGGCAGGATAGAACGAATTATTCGGAGGGAACTCGCCGCCCGTGTCGCCGAGGCCGTAGTGGCCGGTGGCGGGTGAGACTTGGTCCACGTTGATATAGCGAAGCGTTCCGGAAGGAGACGACGCTGCCACAGTAATGATCGCCTGGCCGCCGGCTGTTATATTGCTGACGTTGGCGCTGATCGTACAGCTCGGTGGTAGATAGTTTACCGTCAGCGAAAGCACCTTTGCGTCGGTCAACCCGTTGGCGGTCGCTTCAAGCATCATCGAGAACGTCCCCACTTGGTTCGGCGTGCCACTGATCAAGCCTGACGGATTCACCACCAAACCCGATGGCAGGCCGGTGGCGCGATAGGACGTCGCCGCCGGACTCGCGGTAATCTGGTAGGTGAACGGCGCGCCCCAAAGCGTGGTCGCGGTCAGCGGGCTGTTGATCGACGGGCGGGTCGCGTCCGGCTTGAAATCAACGTAGACACTATAGAGATCACTGTCGGTCCACCGGAACCGAGCCGTCACGAACAACTGGTACGCACCCGCGTTGATCGGACGCTCCAGGTGGAAGTTCTCGCCTTCGCCGCCACCCTCGAGCCACGGCTCCACCGAATTGCCTGCGGCACCATTGAGCCAGCCGTAGGTGTCGGCACCGCCCGTGGTGCGAATACGCAGCGTTCCTTCGGTGGGAATCTGGAAGGGGTGCATTTCGAGCGTGGACGACCAGTTGCCGGTGCCGTTGCCGTCCCCGTCGATCTCTTCCGTGAACGTGATGAACCGGGTCTCTGTGAGGAGGTTTTCCCAGCTGCCTCCCGTCGCGGTCGTCGTGGAGTGGAGGCGGCTCTGTGGAATCACGGTGCGGGCGGAGCCGGGCGGCTGCCAGTAGAGGCGCACCACGGCTCCGCCGCCGCTTTCGAAGTACTCGAGCGAGATCTCGGTTTTGGAGCCGGCCGTCAGATAGATCTGACCGCTGAAGCGATCCGCCGGAGCGTGGCCGGTCCAGTCGTCGATGAGGGTGTTGCCGCCCAATTTCAGCCGGACGCCATCATCGTTCAGTGTGCTGAAGATGTAGTAGCCAGTGACCGGAGCCTCCACCTGGCCGGACCAGCGAACGGAGAAGTTGTCCACAGGCACTCCGGGGGCCGGGGTGCCCGTGCCCCAGTCGAAGTCGACCGCGGCATCGGTGCGCGTCGTGACGATCGTATTGAAGCCGGTGCCGCTATAGTAGTCTCCGCGGAGGCCGTTGCCCGTGCCGGGGGCCGCGGTGGGCACGACGGTGAGCGTGGCGGCACCGCTGGTGGCGGTCCCGGCAGTGTTGGTGACCACGACGTCGTAGTTTCCGGCATCACTGAGTTGCGTGCTGGCGAGACTCAAACTCGTGCCGGTTGCTCCGGCCAGGGGTGTCTGCCCCTTGCGCCACTGGTAACTCGGGGCTGGCGTGCCGGTGGCAGCGACGGTGAAATGGACGGAGTCGCCGACGTTGACCGTCTGACTCTGAGGGGAGGTCGCGATTGCGGGCGTCTGTGGAGTGACCGGACCCGGGTCGTTCGCGGCGGGTGACAGTCGCGACAGGGGAATGATTTCACGCTGCTGGGAGGGACTCTCCCAGAAGAGTCGGGCTTCGGCGCCGCCGTAGTTCTCGAAAAACTCGACGAGGATGCGATAGCGCTGCCCGGCGTTCAGCGTGATTGCGCCGGAGGATTCGAAATATCCGTGGTCCCACCAGGCTTCGGCCACCGGCGACGATAGGTTTTCGATATAGACTCGCATCCCATCGTCCGAGCCGATCGTGAAGGTATACGTTTCGCTATGCAGCGGCTCAACAAAGCCGCTCCAGCGGATGGAGAAATTGTCGCTGCCTGTGCCGTTGGGCCCGGCCCCGCCCCACCAGTAGTTGGGCACTTCGCCACTGGCCGCGGTCCGGGCGAGCGACTGAAAGTTGTTGCCGTTGAAATACTGGGCGGTGAGCCCGGTGCCGCCGGCAACGGCGGGATTGATGTTGATATTATAGCTATAAAACGGACCGGTGCCCTTGAAATCGCCCGTGAAGTCATAGGCGGCCCAATAAAGCTGCACGGTGTAGGCGCCCGGTGCCGGCGCGGCGGAAAGCCGGCCGTGGTTGTTGTTCGTGGCATCGGTACCGTGGAAGTAGCCGGGGCTGTAGCTGACGATGAACTTTGCGCGCAGTTTATAATATCCGCCGGGACCGGCCAGGGATTGGGCCGCCGTCACGTCGGCGGCGTCCGCCTCGATTGAGGGCAGGTGGTCGGCGGTGAATGACAGGGCGGAAAGCTGGATGGCTGCGTGGGCCACGGAGACGGCGGCCACGGCCATGAAACCGACGAGGAGGCGGCCGAGGGAGCGGTGGAGCGCGGGGCCCCGTCCAAAGCGAAAGGTGGTCATGGGGGGGCCTAGCGGTTCGCGCCGGCGAGCAGGGCGGTGAGTTCGTCAACCCGGCCGATGCCGGTGAGCACACCCGCGCGATTGAAGACGAAGAGGGTGGGCGACGACCGCACGTTCAGCCGCTGCGCGAGGGCGCTGCGGGCGCCGCCGTCATCGCTGCAATGCGTCCCGGGAAACGGCGCGCCGGCCTGGGCGGACGTGGCGGCGGCGCGGGTGGCTCCGAGGCCCAGGTAGATCCAGCGAACGCCGCCTCGCCCTGCGGCAGGCGATCGGCGGAGCGGGTTGAAGGGACTTTTCGATCCGTCGGAGTCCGGCGTCCACACATAGAGCACCGTGGGCCCGGAGGCGGCCGCAGTGGCGGGGAGTTCAAAGGTGCGTCCTGCCAGATCGGTGAGTCGCAGGGAGAGAGGCCGGCCGATCAGGCCGTAACGGGTCGTGACGGCCTGGGCTGTCGCGGTGGCAAACGGCGGCGGTCGCATCTCGAGGAGCTGCGTGGCGAGGCGGTTGGCGTTCTCGGTGTCGGCTGCGGCCGCCAGGCCGGAGTACAGTCCGTGAACTTCGGGAATGGGGCCGAACTCACGGCGAAGGGCGTCCGCCATTCTTTCATGGTCGCGCCCGTCATCCGGCGGTCGCTTCGCGCCCGGGCGCAACGCCAGCGTCAGGCGTTCCGCGGCGAGAGCGACTTCGAAGCGGTGTTCCCGCAGCTGGTTCTTGTCGGCACGGAACGCCGTGGCGAGGGCCAGCGCGGCGGCTTCTCCGGCGGTGCGGCCGAGCTGCACGCTCGCAAGCGCGCTCGTGATTTCCAGTTTTCGCGCCTGCGCCGCGCGGGGATCGCCGGGATGGCGTTGGTGAAACAGGCCTGCCTGGCGGGAGGCCTCGAAGAGCCGGTCGGCGTGCTCCCGGCGGGCGGCGGCGAGGGCGCCGGCGTTTGTCCGGAGCGCGGGAGCGGCCGGCGGCCGGGGCGCGAGCGAAGACGTGAGGGTGCGCCATGCCTCGTCCGCGGTCGGCGCGCCGGCCTGCGCGTGAACCCACGGCACGACGGTGACGGCGGCGAGCGACAGTATTATATAGAAAGCGCGGACGAAACGATGACGCAGGGCGGGGCGGTTCATGGAGCGGCGGGGTGGTGAGGATGTCACCGCACCGCGCGCCAGAGCGGAAGTGCGCTGTATACTGAGACGTGGGTATATATAGACGCATATATTGGGGTTGTTTTGGCCGCGGAACTTCCTCGCTCCTCGCAGGAACCCGGTCGCTGCGCGTGCCGGAACCGTCCCTGTGCGGGCGCGAATGACGCGGAGTCCGGCGGCGCCGCACCGGCAGTGGGCGGGAGCGTGGAGTTTGGCCCGTGCCGTCAGGCCGCGCGCACCGTTTCGAATCCGGCGTGACGCCCGCGGGGCTGGCGCGGGGCGCAACCCGGTCTCGCCAACCCGAGAATCGCACTTGCCGAGCGCGGGGCGTTGGCCTGTGCTCGGCCTTTTCCCTCGCTGCTCATGCCACAGACCATCGCCGTCCTAGACTTCGGATCGCAACTCACCCAGGTCATCGCCCGCCGGATCCGCGAGTGCCAGGTTTACTCGAAGATCTACCACTATTCGACGCCGGCGGCGAAGTTGCGCGAGGATAACGTGGCGGGCATCATCCTCTCCGGCGGCCCGCAGAGCGTGTACGCGAAGAAGGCCCCGCATCCGGATCCGGCGATTTTCACCCTCGGCGTTCCCGTGCTCGGGATTTGCTACGGCGTGCAGCTGATGGGGCACTTCCTCGAGGGCGAGGTCGAGCACAGCAAGGCGCGCGAATACGGTCACGGGGTGCTGACGATTCAGAAACCCGGCCGGTTGTTCGCGGGTTTGCCGAAGAAATTGCGCGTGTGGAATTCACACGGCGACAAGCTGACGAAACTCCCGCCGGGATTCCGCGCGATCGGCACGACGGAGAACTCGCCGTTTGCGGCGATCGAGGACGCGAAGAGGAATTTCTACGGGATCCAGTTTCACCCGGAGGTCTTCCACACCGAGCGCGGCGGTGACATGATCCGCAATTTCCTGCTCGGCATCTGCGCGGTGAAGGCCGAATGGACGACGCGCGACTTCATCACGCAGGCAGTGGAAAAAATCCGTGCGCAGGTCGGCAACGGCCGGGTGCTGCTCGGGTTGTCCGGCGGCGTCGATTCGTCCGTGGCCGCCGCTCTGCTGCACAAGGCCATCGGCAAGCAGCTGACGTGCGTCTTTGTCGACAACGGCCTGCTGCGGAAAGGCGAGCGCAAGGCGGTCGAGAAGCTCTACGGCGATCACTTCCACATCGACCTGCGGGTCGCGGATGCCGGGAAGCTTTTCCTGCGCCGGCTGAAGGGCGTGAGCGAGCCGGAACAGAAGCGGAAAATCATCGGTCGCACCTTCGTGGAAGTGTTCGAGAAATCCCTCAAGTCGATCGGTCGGGCAGAGTTCCTCGGCCAGGGCACGCTCTACCCGGATGTGATCGAGAGTGTGTCCATCGGCGGCAATCCCGCCGCCCTCATCAAGACGCACCACAACGTCGGCGGCCTGCCCGAGCGGATGAAGCTCAAGCTCATCGAGCCGTTGCGCGAGTTGTTCAAGGACGAGGTTCGCCGCGTGGGCGAGGCGCTCGGCCTCCCGCAGGAAGTCGTGTGGCGCCAGCCGTTCCCCGGTCCGGGTCTCGGCGTGCGCGTCATGGGCGATATCACGCCCGACAAACTCGAAATCCTGCGCAACGCCGACGCCGTCCTGCAGGAGGAGATGATGAGCAGCGGGTTTTATTACAAGGTGTGGCAGTCGTTCTGCGTTTTCCTCCCCGTGAAGACCGTGGGTGTGTTCGGCGACGAGCGCACGTATGACTACGTGATTGCGCTGCGCGTGGTGGAAAGCACCGACGCCATGACGGCCGACTGGGCCAAACTCCCGCACGACCTGCTGCAGAAAATCTCGAGCCGCATCACCAACGAAGTTCGCGGCGTGGGCCGCGTGGTGTTCGACATCAGTTCCAAACCGCCCGCGACCATCGAGTGGGAGTAAGGCTCCGCTGCGACGCGCGGCCGCCCGCCCGCGCCCTTTTCGTTTCCCTCCACCTATGAACCTTCACCCGCTGCGATTCCCGTTGGTTGTGTCCGTTGCCTTCGCCCTCGCAGCCGCGGCTCACGCGGCCGAGCCGGCCATCATTGCGAAGGCCCGCGCTTATCTCGGAACCGAAGCGGCATTGGAGGCGGTGCGGTCCGTGCACTACGTGGGCACTGTCCTCACCTCCGACCCGGTCGATCCGACCAAGCAGACGAAAGCCTTGATCGAGATCGTCGCGCAGAAGCCGGATCAGCAGCGGGTCGTGGCCACGACCGACAAGGCGATCGAGACGACCGTGGTTTCGGGCTATGAAGGCTGGCAGCGCAACCAGGACACGCTCGATCCGAAACGGCAGCGCGTCGTGGTGTTCAAGCCGGACGCCGTGAAGCGTCTCCGCGCGCAGGCTTGGGAAAACCTCTCGTTCTTCCGCGGCATCGAGAAAATGGGCGGACGCATCGAGGACCAGGGTGCGGTCACCGTGGATGGACTGAATTGCCAGAAGCTCGCGTTTATCTACACGCCGAACGTCATTTTCTACCGGTTCTTCGACGTCGCCACCGGTCGGCTGGTGCAGACCTTGACGGAAGACGGCAGCAGCACCCGTGAGGAAGGTGAGACCGTCATCAACGGCGTGCGTTTTCCCAAGCGCATGCAGATGACGATGAAAGGACCGAAGGGCGTGTCGCAGGACGTCGTCGTGACGCTCGACACCATCACGGTGAACGAAACCTTTTCGCCTGAGATATTCCGGATGCCGTCGCCGGCGACGCCATAGTCGGGAGGAACCCGATAGGGCGCGCAGGCACGCCCTCGCCCCCGCGGCATCGGGCCACTTGCGCGAAAATTCTCGCGGTTTGTCCGCGCAGCCATAGACCGCGCTCTGGCCCATGCGCACCCTCACTTTTGCCGCCAAGACATTTGCGGACGACCTGGCCGCCTTTTGCCGCGGGACGGTTGTACCCAAGGAGATAGCGGACGCGGTGTCTGCGATTCTCGCCGACGTCCGGACGCGCGGCGACGAAGCGGTCGCGTATTACGCCGCCAAGTTCGACGGCGCCAAGTTACGCGCCCGGGACTTCCGCGTGTCCGCGGCTGATCTGGCCGCGGCGCCGAAGAAGTTGCCGCCCGCGGAAATGCGCGCGCTGCAGGCGGCGCACGAAAGCATCGTGGCGTTCAACAAACGTGGCCTGCCCGAGGCGTGGTCCGCGAAAAACAAGCACGGGGCGACCGTGGGCGAGAAATTCGACCCCATCCGTCGCGTCGGCTTGTACGTGCCGGGCGGCGAGGTGCCGCTGGTTTCAACCGTACTCATGACGGTCACGCTGGCGAAGATCGCCGGCTGCCCCGAAGTCGCCGTGTTCACGCCGTCGAATGCCGACGGCAAGGTCGCGCCGGGCATCCTCGCCGCGCTCAACCTGCTCGGCGTCGACGAAGTGTACCGCGTGGGCGGCGTCCAGGCCATCGGTGCCATGGCGTACGGCACGACGACGATTCCCGCGGTCGACAAGGTTTACGGCCCGGGCAACGCCTACGTCTGCGAAGCGAAGCGCCAAGTGTTCGGGACGGTGGGCGTCGATTCGCTGCCGGGGCCGAGCGAGGTGATGGTGATCGCCGACGAGACCGCGTCGGCGTCGTTCGTCGCCGCAGACCTGCTGGCGCAGGCGGAACACGGTTCCGGTCGGGAGAAAATCTATCTGGTCGCGACTTCCGCGGCGATTCTGGCGGCTGTGGCCTCCGAAATCCGCACGCAGCTGCAACTGCTGACCCGCGCGGAGAAGACGCGCCGCGTGCTCGACGAAGGTTTCCTGGCCATCGAGGTCAAGACCCTCGCCCAGGCGGCGGACATCGCCAATTACGTCGCGCCCGAGCACCTCGAGTTGATGGTGGCTGAGTCCGACGCGAACAAGCTCACCGCCGCCATCACGACCGCCGGGGCGATCATGATTGGCAACTACACGCCAACGGCGCTGGGCGATTTCACCGCGGGGCCGAGCCACGTGTTGCCGACCGGCCGGGCTGGACGGTTCTTCAGCGGCCTGCGCGTGGCAGATTTCATGCGGCGGACCAGTGTCCTGCGTTACGATCGGGCCAGCGTGAAAAAGGGCGAGCCGGTCGTCGCGGCGTTCGCAGCCATGGAGAAACTCGACGCCCACGGCCGCTCGGTGCGGATTCGGACGCTTTAGCGCGAAGCCCGCGCTCACGTTCCGGTTGTGCCCGGTCCGGGGCGATGCAGGTGTGATTGCCCCGGCGTTCGTCGGGCTTGTCGAACGCCCCGGACTGACGTTGTGTGGCCGTTCCATGTCCGACCTTTCAGCCCTCGCATTGCCGCACATCGCGAAGCTCCACGCCTACACGCCCGGGCTGCAGCCGACCGAACCGGGCTGGGTGAAGTTGAACACCAACGAGTGCCCGTACCCGCCGAGTCCGCGGGTGGCCGAGGCGCTGCGACGCGAGATCGGCCCGGACGGCGCGTCGCTGCGGCTCTATCCGAATCCCCGCAGCACGCCGCTCCGCGCCGCGGTTGCCACGTTGCACGGTCACGGTCTCCGCGAGGCGAATGTCTGCATCGGCAACGGCTCGGACGATATCCTGAACCTGTTGATTCGTGCCTTCGTGACCCAGGAGGCCGCAGCGGGCTTCACGCTGCCGAGTTACTCGCTCTATCCGGTGCTGGTGGAGATTCAGGACGGGCGAATGCAGACGATTGAGTTCGATCGCTCCATGCAGCTACCGGTCGAGCGGATCGCGGCGTCGACCGCGCGCGCGTTTTTCCTCACCTCGCCCAACGCCCCGACGGGTGTCGCGTTTTCCAACGCGGATCTGGAACGCGTATTGGCGTCGTATCGCGGCCTGTTCGTCGTCGACGAGGCGTACGCGCCCTTCGCACGCGAAAACGCACTCCCGCTGCTCGCGCGCCATCCGAATCTCGTCATCGTGCGCACGCTTTCGAAGGCGTACGCGTTGGCCGGCATCCGCGTGGGTTACGCGCTGGCCGCGGCCGGGATCATTGATCTGCTCGATCGCGTGCGCGACAGCTACAACGTCAACCGGCTCTCGCAGGTTGCGGCCGTGGCGGCGCTCGAGGATCCGGCGTATTACGACGGCGTGATTGCGAAGATTGTCGCGACGCGCGATCGGGCGGTGGCGGCGTTGGGCCGGCGCGGGTGGTTCACGTATCCGTCGCAGTCGAACTTCATCTTCACTGAGCCGCGGAACGCGCGCGGCGAGAGCGGGCCGGCGGTGTCGAAGTCGGCCTACGATTTCCTTTTCGCCCGCAAGGTGCTTGTTCGGCACTTTCCGAGCCACGCCTTGACCGCGCCTTTCCTGCGCATCAGCGTCGGCACGGATGCCGAGATGGGCGTCCTCAGCGACACACTCGACGCATGGCTACAGGCTCCACCACCCCACGCACCGCAACGGTAAACCGCACCACGGCGGAGACCGAAATCGCGCTCACGCTCGCCATCGACGGCCGGGGCGCGTCGACGATCGACACGGGCGTGCCGTTTTTCGATCACATGCTGACGCTGTTCGCGAAGCATGGGCTCTTCGATTTGAACGTGAAGGCCAAGGGCGACATCGCCGTCGATTATCACCACACGGTCGAGGACGTCGGTCTCGTGCTGGGCCAGGCCTTCCGCGAGGCGCTCGGTTCCAAGGTGGGCATCAAGCGCTACGGATTCTTCATTCTGCCGATGGATGAGTCGCTGGCGCGCGTCGTGGTCGACGTTGGCGGCCGGCCGCACCTCGTGTACGAGGCGAATCCGCCGACGATGTTCGTGCGCGACTTCAACATCGTGCTCGTGAAGGAATTTTGCCGCGCGTTCAGCAACGCGCTCGGTGCCAATCTGCACGTCCAGCTCGTGTACGGCGAGGAGCCGCACCACGTGGCCGAGGCGATCTTCAAGTGCCTCGCCCGCGCGCTGGACGTAGCGACGCAAATCGAGCCGCGTGCGGCGGATCAGCTGCCGAGCACGAAGGGCAAAATCTAGCGGCCCGCCGAGGAGTCGAAAAGACCAGGAGACGAGACGCCGAACGTTTGGCCGCTCGACTCCTCGACCCTCGATTCTTCGACTCCGCTTCTCCCCCGCCATGATCGCCGTCATCGACACAGGCATCTGCAACTTGCGCAGCGTCACGAAGGCGTTGGAGGCCGTCGGCGCGACCATTCAGGTCGTGCGGACGCCAGATGAGGTGATTGCCAGCGGGGCGCACGGACTGGTGCTGCCCGGCGTTGGCGCATTGCGCGATTGTGTGGCGGCGTTGCGGGCGACGCGGCTGGATGACGTCGTTCGCGCGTGGATTGAGGCGGATCGGCCGTTTCTGGGGGTGTGCCTCGGGATGCAGGCGCTGTTCGAGCGTTCGGAAGAGGGCAACGTCACGGGCCTCGGCGTGTTTCGCGGCAGCGTGGTGCGATTTCAGCGGCCGCGGGAGTTCAAGATCCCGCACATGGGTTGGAACACCGTGCGGTTTGTGCAGGCCGAATCGCCGTTGGCGGCCGGGCTGGCCCCGGCAGGCGAGGCGTTTTATTTCGTGCACAGTTTTCACTGCGTGCCGGCCGATCACGCGCTGGTGCTGGCGGAGTGTGACTACGGCGGAGAGTTCTGCGCGGCCATCGGGCGCGGCCGGGTGTTTGCCACCCAGTTCCATCCCGAGAAGAGCCAGGCGAAGGGCCTGCAGATCTATCGCAACTTTGCGACCGTGGCGGAAGCGGAGCTGAAAACTCAGCGGACGTGATCCGCCGCTGTCGGGGCGCGGTCCGCCCGCACCCGAGGCGAGCGTTTCACAAGCCAATCCGGGCTGCGGCGAGCCACGTTCCTGCCGGGTGTGGTCATTAGGGTTCAGAGCGATCGTGGTGAGCGGATTAATTTCCCGCTTAACTCGCGGTCTGCCCCAAACTTTTCTTTGCCAGCGACGGGGATTTAGCTTCGCTCGTCGTAATATGGCCACGACTGCGTCGCTGAAATTGGACGATAAGGAGTTTCCCCTGCCGATCATTGTCGGCACTGAAGGGGAGAAAGCGATCGACACGCGCGCCCTGCGCGCCACGACCGGCTATATCGCCTTCGACCAGGGGTACGGCAACACCGGCTCCTGCGAGAGCAAGATCACCTATCTCGACGGCGACAACGGCATCCTCCGGCACCGGGGTTACCCGATCGAGCAGCTCGCGAGCCGCAGCGATTTCGTCGAGACTGCCTATCTGGTGATTTACGGCGAACTGCCGACCCTGGCCCAGCGCAAGGACTTCGGCCTCCTCCTGCGCAAGAATGCGGCCGTCGAGACGCAGATGCAGAAGATCCTCGAGGGTTTTCCGACGGCGGCGTCCCCGATGGCGATGCTGTCCGCGCTGGTCAGCGCGTTGCCGGCTTACCACGCGGATCTCGCGACCAACAACTTTGAGAAGGATCTGCAGACCTTCGACCTCGCGGCGGCCATCGCCATGTCGAAGATTCGGACCTTCGTGGCGATGATCTATCGTTACCAGAAGGGCCTGCCGTTCATGTTCCCGAAGCAGGAGCTGCCGTTCTGCGACAACTTCCTGCACATGATGTTTTCCGAGCCGTACAAGGATTACATCGCGATGCCGGAGGTTTCTAAGGCGCTCAATTTGCTCCTGCTTCTCCACGCCGATCACGAGCAGAACTGCTCGACCTCCACGGTGCGCATGGTCGGCTCCAGTGCGTCGAATCTGTTCACGGCGATCTCCGCCGGCGTGTGCGCCCTGGCCGGTCCGCTCCATGGCGGTGCGAACGTGGCTGTGATGCACATGCTGCAGTCGATTCACGACGAGGGTGACGACGGCACGCGTTTCATCGCCGCCGCCAAATCGGGCTCGAAGAGCAACCGGCTGATGGGCTTCGGCCACGCCGTGTACCGCAACTTCGATCCGCGCGCGAAGATCATCGGCGAGGCCTGCGACACCGTGCTCAAGAAGCTCGGGATCGAGGATCCGCTCCTCGTGATCGCCAAGAATCTCGAGCAGGCCGCGCTGCGCGACGACTACTTCATCTCGCGCAAGCTGTACCCGAACGTGGATTTCTATTCCGGCATCATCATGCGCGCGCTGGGCATCCCGATGAACATGTTCACGACGATGTTCGCGATCGGCCGGGCTCCCGGCTACATCGCGAACTGGCGCGAGGTGGCTTCGCAGCCCAAGGGCCGCATCTATCGTCCGCGTCAGGTCTACGTGGGCGCGACGAAGCGCGATTACGTCGCGATCGCTGATCGGAAGTGAGCCGCATTGACCGCGGATAACGCGGATATGTCTAGAATCCGCTTTATCCGCGCCATCTGCGGTCAAGTTCAGGAGCGTGGAGGTGGTTGTAACGGTTCCCCCACGGCAACTCGCCGCTCGCGGGCGCTCGCAGCGACGCCCGCTCTTTAAACCATCCCCCACACCCCGCCTACGCTTTTTGCTTCGCGCCGCCGCCGCGGACGATCTCGTCGAACTCGAGGCCCGTGAGCCGGGTAAGGCCGTTCATCAGCCGGTAGAAGATGACCATCGTGACCACCATGCTCGGGAGCACGATGACGGGCCAGTTCAGGACATTCATGCGGCCGAGCTCGGCGTTGAACTCGGGCGTGCCGACCGGGCTTTTCAAGAGGTAGCGGGCCAGCCCGAAATTCAGGACCGCGCTCAACAGGAACGACAGCGCCAGCCCGATGCTCGCATTGGCCAGCAGCCGATCGAAGGCGGAACGGTGGCCGTGCTCCACGAGCGCCGCATCGACCTTGGCCGTGTCGATCACCTGATCGTTCCAGAGCAGCTCGTGCACCAGGGGACGCTTCGTCCGCATCGACACCAGCACCGCCACGCCGAACAACAACGGAATGGCGCCTTCCTTCACTGCGAACCAAAAGCCGTCGACCTTCAGATGATTGAGGGCGCCGGTGAGGAGCACGCTGCAAATGCCGACCACGGAAAAGACGTTGGTCTTCTTCCGCCGGATCAAATCGTAGATGCCGTAGCCGAGGGGGAAAATCAGGGCGAGCAGCATGCCGCCGTTCGGGCCCAGCCGGTTCTCATCGCTGAGCTTCATCAAGATCACCGTGGGAAGGGCGATGTTGCAGACGAGGTTCAGCAGGAGGTTCTCGCGTTTGGGCGCGGTGGGGGGCATCCCTTAACTCAACGCGGGTTTTTCCTGTGTCGGAAGCGGAAAGTGTGACGTAACGGGTGCAGGTCCTACGTAACCCCCGCGCCGGGAAAAACGGCTCGCGAAGGGTTGGCAAGGTGGAGTGCCCGGCAGACGCCGCCGATAACACTTCGGTCCCACGCCACGGCCCGACATTTCTTTTGCCAAGCGACCGGGCGACCAGCGTAGTGGGCGGCATTGCCATGATTTTCCTCGGGGTAAACATCGACCATTGTGCGACGTTGCGGCAGGCGCGGTATCGCGAAGCGGGGGCCACGACCGGCGGCGTCGTTGAGCCGGATCCGGTGACCTTCGCGCTGCTGGCCGAGCGCGCGGGCGGCGACGGCATCACGGTGCATCTCCGCGAAGACCGGCGGCACATCCAGGAACGCGATGTCTGGCGTCTCCGCGAGTGCATCGGCACGCGGCTGAATCTCGAGATGGCGTGCACGCCGGCCATGACGGAATTTGCGCTGAAACTGAAGCCGGAGTTCGTCTGCCTGGTGCCGGAAAGCCGGCAGGAAGTGACGACCGAGGGCGGGCTGGACGTCGTCGGAAGTCGCGACCGCGTCAAAGCCTGCGTCGAGGCCATGACCGCCGCCGGGATCAAGACCAGCCTCTTCATCGATGCGGACGACCCGCAAATCGAGCTGAGCGCGCAGCTGGGTGCGCCGTATGTCGAACTCCACACGGGGGCGTACGCGAACGCGTTTCACACCGCCCGCCGCGCCGCGGAGTATCAACGGCTGCGCCTCGGCGCGGTGCGCGCGCACGACCTCGGGCTCGTGGTCAACGCCGGCCATGGCATCAATTACGTCAACATCGCCGAGGTGCGCACGCTACCTCACCTGCACGAGTTGAACATCGGCCACAGCATCGTGAGCCGCGCGCTGTTCACCGGCGTGGACGAAGCCGTGCGCGAAATGAAGGCGCGCATGAACGGGGCCTGAACATTGCCCGCGAAGTGCGCGAATTCATGCTAATATTCCCCGGTTGATTCGCGTTTATTGGCGTGATTCGCGGGCGCACCTACGATGGACCTCACTCTTCCTCCCGGCGGCATCCTGATTGGCATCGGCACCGATCTGATCGAGGTGGACCGCGTCCGCGGCGTGCTGGAGCGGCAGGGCGAACGCTTCCTCAACCGCGTGTTCACCGACGAGGAGCGCGCCTACTGCGGCAGCATGAAATATCCGCACAAGCACTACGCCGCGCGGTTTGCCGCGAAGGAGGCGGTGTCGAAATGCTTCGGCACCGGCATCGGCGTCGAACTGGGCTGGCGCTCGGTCTCCATCTACCACGGGCCGCGCCATCAGCCGCTCGTGCGGCTCGACGAACAAGGCCAGGCCCTGCTGCGGCACGTGGGCGCCACGCACGTCCACGTCAGCCTCTCCCACACGGACACCATGGCGATGGCGGTTGCCGTGCTGGTGGATAACCGGCCGCGCTCGCTCGGCTGACGGCACACTCTGCGCATGGACGACGAATCCCCCGAATCCGAGCAGCGTTATCCGGTTTCGACGGCGAAGATGTCGAAGACGCCGTCGTGGATCATGCTTGGGTTTCTGCTGGGCGCCGCGTTCGTGCTGGCCCTGCCACCGCTGCGCCGGAAAACACCGCCGGAGCCGGCGACGATCCGCGCCGTCGAACCGCCGGCCGCGTCCGCGGGACCGCGCGAGCCGCCGCTGCTCTCGACCATCGAGGACGTGTTCGCCATCTGGGGCCGGCACGCGGTGTGGTCGGACGATCTCACCGAGGTGGCGCTGTGGAATGTCCGCGATCAGGCGTTCAACCAGTTCTTCGAAGTTCGCCGCGACAGTGACACGTACTACTTCCGCACGATTCCGCGGCTGACCCGGCGGATTGTCGCCCGCGGCAAGCACGTCACGGAAGCGCCACTGCAATTTACCGAGACCGAAGAGCAGTATGCCGAATGGCAGAAGTACGGGCGCAACGAGCGACCGGTCGAACGCGAAGCACGCCCGCGTCCCTCGGCGCCGGCGCCCGCGGCGGCACCCGCACCCGCTCCCGTTGATCGCACGCTACGCGCGCCGTTGTTGCCCAACCTTGAACTTGCGCCGCCGGCGGATGCGGCGAAAAAATCCCCGTGAATCGCGCGCTTGCCGGCACCTGTCCGATTCTCACGTGCGACGAGGCGCGCACGCTCGAGGCGGCGTTGTTTGCCGGCGACGAGGCCCGCGAGTGGGCCGCGATGCGGCAGGCGGGCCAAGCGATCGCGGCCGCCGTGCTGCGGGACAGCGGCGAGATCGGCGGACTGCCCGCCGCCGCCCGGCTGCTCGTGCTGGTGGGCAAGGGGCACAACGGCGGTGACGCCCTGATCGCGGCCGACGCCCTGCTGCGCGCCCTGCCGCTCGCACGTGCCGAGGTGGTGTTCGCCTTTGGCGAACGCCCGCTGCGGCCGCTCGCGGCGCAGGCCTGGCGCGAATTCGCCCAGCGCGCCGGCGATCGCGTCCGCGGCAGTGCGGGCGTGCCGCCCGCCTTCTGCTACGACCTCTGCCTCGACGGCGTATTCGGATTTCAATTTCGCCCGCCCGCCGACGCCCGCATCACTGACCTGCTTGAACACGTGAACGCGATGCCGATCCGGCTGCGCGCCGCGGTCGACCTGCCGAGCGCGGGCCTCTTCCAGGCCGACTTCACCTACGCCACCGGGAGCGTCAAGGCGCCCGTCGTCGGCGATCCGAAGGCCGGCCGCGTGCGTTACCTCGATCTCGGCTTCTTCCCGTATCGGACTCCCGGAGACAGCCGCGTGCTGACCGCCCGCCTCCTCGCGCCGCTCGCGGGCCTGCGTCCGCCGCACTCCGACAAGCGCACCTTCGGCCACGTCTTCATCCTTGGCGGCTCGCGGAGCTTTCCCGGCGCGGTGCTGATGACCGTGCTCGCGGCCCTGCGCAGCGGCGCGGGCCTGGTCACGGCGTTCGTGCCGGAATCGGTGGTCGGCGCATTTGCCGCGCGTGCGCCCGAGGCGATGTGGGTCGGCTGGCCCGAGACGCCCTCGGGCGGCCTCGCGCTCGAAGGTGAGCACCTGTGGCGCGAACGCATGGAGCGTGCGAGTGCTTTGGTGGTGGGACCGGGCCTGGGCCGCGATCCCGAAACGCTGGCGCTGGTGGCGAGCCTCGTGAGGTCCTCGACTGTCCCCGTCGTGATCGATGCCGATGCGTTGCAGCCGGAAACAGTGTCTGCCGGCTCCGCGCCGCGGATTCTGACGCCGCATGCGGGCGAGTTTGCGCGGATCAGCGGCGGTCTCGACGGACCGGCATTTGCGGCGAAGACGGGCGCCACCGTGGTGTTGAAGGGACCGGTGACGCGCCTCGTGTCCGTCCCGCCGGCGGGTACTGCCGCCGGGAGTGCGAACGCGCCGATTTATCATTCGTTCTTCGGCGGGCCGGTGCTCGCGCGCGGCGGCAGCGGCGATCTCCTCGCGGGTCTGGTGGGCGGATTGCTGGCGCAGACGCCGGGCGATCCGTTGCTGGCGGCGGCACGGGGCGTCGTCTGGCACGGCACGGCGGCGGACCTGCTTGCGCGCGCTCACGGCCAGACCTCTGTAAGTGTTGTCCAGCTGCTCGACTTTCTATCCGCGGCGCTCAAGGAGTCCGCGCATGACCCGTGAAATCTCCGAGCGACAGGCGTTTCTCGTCCTGAACGCCCTGCCGAACATCGGCCCCATCACCCTCAACCGACTGCTCGAGGACCTGGGCGGCGACCCGCGCAGTGTGTTCACGGCGGGACGCCGCCGGCTGGAGTCCGTCAAGGGCGTCGGCCCGGTCATCGCCGAAACGATCACGTCCTGGGAAAGCCATTTCGATCTCGACCGCGAGGAGGAACGCATGGCGAAGAGTGGCGCGGACTTCATCACCACACGCGATGCGACGTACCCGCGGCTGTTGAAAGAGATCAACGACCCGCCGATTGGGCTTTATCGCAAAGGCCAGTACGGCTTCACGCATCCGTGCGTCGCGATCGTCGGATCGCGGCGCACCACGTTGTACGGTCAGACCGTGGCGAAGACCTTCGCCGTCGAACTTTCCCGGCTGGGTTTCTGCGTGGTGAGCGGACTGGCGCGAGGGATCGACACCGCGGTGCATGACGGCGCGTTGTCGGTCGGCGGAAAAACCGCGGCCGTGCTCGGCACGGGCGTGAACCTGATCTATCCGCCGGAAAACCTGGAACTCTATCGGCGCATCGCGGCGGACGGCGCGATCCTCTCCGAGTTTCCCTTTGGCCGGAGCGCAGATCGGCAGTCCTTCGCGATGCGCAACCGCATTGTCGCGGGCATGAGCGAGGCCACCATCGTGGTGGAGAGCGATGTCGACGGCGGCGCGATGATCACGGCGCGCTTTGCCGGCGAACAGGGACGGTTGATCTTCGCGGTGCCGGGGCGGATCGATCAGTCGACCAGTGCCGGTTGCCATCAGTTGATTCGCGATGGCGCGACGCTCATGACGAGTGTCGACGACCTGCTTAGCGAGTTGAGCTATCTCGACGGTCTCCGGCCCGCGCCGATCGGCGAGAAGCCGGCGGATGCCGCCAGCGGCCGGCCGGCGCAGCTGACGGAAACCGAGGCGAAGGCGTTCGCGTGTTTTCGCGGCGGCGCGATTCTGTCGCCCGATGCGATCGCCGCGCAGACCGGCCTGACTGCGGCGGAACTGTCTTCGGGCCTGATGATGCTCGAACTCAAGCGCCTCATCGCGAAACGCGCGGACGGAACGTTCGAGGCCAGAAACGGGTAGGAATTGAGAACTTACAATTGCGGACGGCGGATTTCGGATTGCGGATCGGAAATGGCGGTCTGCGGATTGACAATTGGGTCCACAAGCGTGCGTGAAGCAGTGCGAGCGCGTTCTCCTGAGCTCGCGATCGGTAAATCCGATTCGCAGTCCGCTCTCCGCAGCCTCCGATCCGCAATCCGAAATCCGCAGTCCGCAATTCAAAGTGGAGTCGTGCGCCCGACTGGCGCACGCTGGGCACATGAGACTTCGCGTTCTGATCCTGGCTTGGTGCTCACTCGGGGCGGCGTTTGCCGCCGACGCCGGCAAGCGTGCCGCGACGCACGAAGATGTCTGGTTGATGCAACGGGTCGGAACGCCGGCGCCGAGTCCCGACGGCAAATGGGCGGTGTTCGCAGTGACGGCTCCGGCCTACGACGCGAAGGATCAGAGCGCCGATCTTTGGATTGTGCCGGTCGACGGCTCGCAGCCGCCACGCCAGCTCACGCGGACGAAGGCGCCGGAGTCGGGCGTCGAGTGGAGTCCCGACAGCACGCGCGTCGCCTTTGTCACGAAGCGTGAGGGCGACGACGTCTCGCAGATCTATACGATCGATGTCGCGCGCGGGGGCGAAGCCGAGCGGGTGACTTCGCTTTCAACGGGTGCGCGCACGCCGCGTTGGAGTCCGGACGGCACGAAACTGCTGTTTGTGAGCGAAGTGTTTCCGGGAGCGAAAGACGATGACGCCAACAAGAAGCAGGCCAAGGCGGTCAAGGAGCGGAAGTACAACGCGCGCGTCTACGAAGGTTTCCCGATCAAGTACTGGGATCGCTGGCTCGACGACAAACAGCCGCACCTCTTTGTGCAGGACGCGAAGCCGGGCGCGAAAGCGCGCGATCTGCTGGCGGCGACGCGGTTTGCCGCGCAGCGCGGATTTGCGGGGCGCGAGGCGGAAACGGGCGCGGACCTGCCGGCGACCTGGGCGCCCGACGGGAAGTCCGTGGTGTTCGTCGCGGCGACGAGCAAGGATCGCGCGGCGTTCGCGAGTGTGCCGACGCATCTGTTCGAGGTCGGGATCGACGGCGGCGAACCGCGGAAACTGATCGACGATGCCGACGGTTACGACGACCCGGAGTTTCGTCCGGACGGCAAGGCCCTGCTGGTCGGAGTGCGAAAAGGCGGCGACGGTCGCACGTATCATCACGCGCGACTGGCGTCGTTTCCGTGGCCCTTCGATGCCACCAAGCGCACCGTGCTCAGCGCGCCGCTGGATCGATCGGTCACCCGCTCCGCGGCGAGCGGTGACAGTCGCACGATCTACTTTACGGCGGAGACAGGCCACGAAGTCATGGTGTATTCAGTGAGTGCGGACGGCGGCGCGGTGAAGACGCACGCGCTCGGACGCCCGGGCGTGGTCGGTGGGATCGGTGTGGCGGGCGGGTCGCTCGTGGCGACGTTTGATCACGCCGGCCAGCCGCCGGAGATCGTGCGCATTGATCCTGCGACGAACACGGTGCGCGCGTTGACGGCGTTCAACGCGAGCCGGCTGGCGTCGCTCGACTTTCCCGCGCTTGAACATTTCACCTTCACCAGTGCGCGCGGCCGGACGATTCACAATCTCATCGTGCGCCCCGCGGGATTTGATCCGGCTAAAAAATATCCGCTCTTTGTCGTCATCCACGGCGGGCCCGCGCCGCAGTTCAAGGATGCGTGGGGCCTGCGTTGGAATTATCACCTGCTGGCTTCGCCCGGCTATGTGTTGCTGTTGACGAATTACAGCGGGTCGAGCGGTTACACGGAGGAATTTGGCCAGGCGATTCAGAATGATCCGCTGAAAGGCCCGGCGGACGAAATCAACCAGGCGGCCGACGAGGCCATCAAGCGGTATGCCTTCATTGATGCGACGCGCCAGGCCGCGGGTGGGGCGAGTTACGGCGGTCACCTGGCGAACTGGCTGCAGGCGACGACCACGCGGTATCGTTGCCTTATCTCGCACGCTGGCCTTGTGAATCTCGAGACGCAGTGGGCGACAAGCGACGTCATTTACAGCCGCGAGCTCAACAACGGCGGGCCGATCTGGGAGCAGGGGGCGACCTGGCGGGAACAGAACCCGGTGCGTCTCGCGGGCAATCACGCGAAGAAGACCGGCTGGGTAACGCCCATGCTGCTGACTGTCGGCGAGAGTGACTTTCGCGTGCCGGCAAACAACACGATGGAAAACTGGAGTTACCACCAGCGCCTGCAGATCCCCAGCAAGCTCATCGTGTTTCCGGATGCGAACCACTGGATCACCAAGGGCGAGGACAGCCGCTTCTGGTTCTCAGAGGTGCACGCGTGGCTGGGGAAGTGGCTGAGGTGAGAAACCGGAAAGCGGAGACCGGAGACCGGAGACCGGAGACCGGAGACCGGAGACCGGAGACCGGAGACCGGAGACAGCGACGGAGAGCCTATAAGTGTCGCGAACGCCACACTAGAAGGCGGCGGTGTCCTCTGAGCTTTCGTATCAGCCTCGAGCTCTTGGGATTGTTTCCGGCTTCCGGTTTCCGGTCTCCGGTTTCGAATCATCCCGGCGGCCAGCTCATCTGCCGTTTCGCGAGCAGGTGAACGTGCAGGTGCGGGACTGACTCGCAGGCGTGCGGACCGTTGTTGATCACGAGGCGAAAGCCGTCGGCGAGCTGGAGTTTTTTCGCGACGACGCCGGCGGTGAGAAGGAGGTGGCCGAGGACGGCTTGATCGGCGGCGACGGCGGCGCTGACGCGCGGGATCGCTCGCTTCGGAATAATGAGCAGATGCACCGGCGCCTGCGGCTGGATGTCGTGCAGCACGATGCAGTGTTCGTCCTCGTGCTCGATCCGGGCCGGAATTTCACGCGCGATGATGCGTTCGAAGAGGGTCTTGGACATGGTGGAGGCGTTTACAGGAGATAACGGAGGCAACGGAGCATATCAGAGATTTGCGCCCGGCAGGATGAGACGCGCTACCCCGTCTGTCAGCCTTGCCGCGCTGAAATTGATCACCAGGCCGACTGGGACATTGAGCAGCTTCATGTAGCTCAAGAGTTGAGCCTTGTGGATCGGGAGAACGCGTTCGACGGACTTCACTTCCACCAGGACGGCGCCCTCGATCAAGAGGTCGAATCGCAAGGGATCTTCGCGGGTGAATCCTTTGTACGAAACGGTGACCACTTTCTGGTTGATGGTGGCGAGGTCGCGCAGGCTCAACTCGCACCGCAGGCACCACTCATAAATGGACTCGACCAAACCGGGTCCCTTGTCGCGATGAACCTCAATCGCCGCGGCAATGATGGAGCCGGTTATGCTATCGGCCTTGGAAAACATCAGGTGCATGGTGCGCTCTGTTTCCTCGGTTTCCTCCTGTGAAATCAATGCTACAGAAACAAAAGTTGCAGGGTCGACCCGCGCACCGTGCGGGCGGCGGCGAGGGCGCGGATGAAGGCGAGGGATTCCTCGTACTCTTGTTTCCGCCGCGCGGTCGCCCGCTGGCCGGGAGGAATCAGTGCGGGACGCAAATTCGTGACCAGGAGCGTCGCCTCCCGGAAGCGGGCGAGTTGCCGCAGGCCCGTCATCACTTCGGCGCGGGTGAAGAGTGGCGTCGCGCCCGCGAGGGTGAGCGAAGCATCCCAGTGGTAGAAACCATGCCGCGCCTGTTCCGCGAAGAGCCGCGCGAGCAGTTCTGCGGCGGCCGCCGTGAAGGCCGCGTCGTAGCGCGCGGCGGCTCCGGGTTCACCGGCCAGTTGCGTTTCGAGATCGGCGAGACTGACGGCGATGGCGGACTTGATCTGCTCCGCGAGGTAAAGGTCCTGACCAGTCGCGTGCGCAAACAACGCGTTGATGAAATGCAGCCGGCGCAGGTCGTCGCGGGAGCGGGGGGCGGGTGGCATTTCGTGAAACCAACGCCAGCGCCGGGCGCGGCCGGCGGCGGCTTATTCCGTCCGGGGCTTCGGCTTGTCGAGCGTGCTGATCTCGTCGACGAATTCCGCAACGTCACGGAATTCCTTGTACACGCTGGCGAAGCGAACGTAGGCGACCTGATCGACGGTGCGAAGCCGCTGCATCACGCCTTCACCGATCGCGCTCGAGGGAATCTCCTTTTCGAACTGGGCCTCCATGGCGTCCATCACGTCCTCGACCAGCATTGCGATCTGTTCGCCGTCGACCGGCCGCTTGTGGCAGGCCGCGCGCACGGCGCGCACCAGTTTCTCGCGATCGAAGTCCTCGCGCCGGCCGTCACGCTTGATCACCACCACGCCGTCGCGGACCAGCATCTCCGTCGTGCTGTAGCGATGACCGCATTCCAGGCACTCGCGCCGGCGACGAATCGTCGAGCCTTCCTTGCTGATGCGGGAGTCGATCACCTTGTCCTCGATCGAAGTGCATTTGGGGCAGCGCATGGGGATTTTGTTAGCCCACGAAACACACGGAATACACGGCAGCATACCCCGCGATTTCCGTGGGTTCGGTGTGTTGCGTCGGCATCAGTTCAGTTTCAGGAAGTTTTCGAGGATCCGCATGCCGCCTTCAGTGGCGATGCTCTCGGGGTGGAATTGCACGCCCCAAATCGGGAGCGTCTTGTGGCGGAGGCCCATCACTTCGCCCTCGGCTGTCTCGGCGGTGATCTCGAGTTCCGCGGGGAACGTCGACCGCTCCACCAGCAGCGAATGATATCGCGTGGCGGCGAAATTCTGCGGCATGCCCTGAAACACGTCGGTGCCCCGATGCTGGATCGGCGAGGTCTTCCCGTGCATCAGTCGCGACGCGCGGACGACGTTGCCGCCGAAGTAATGCCCGATCGACTGGTGGCCGAGACAGACGCCGAAAATCGGCTTCCGGCCGGCAAAGGCCTTGATGATATCCAGCGTGACGCCCGCCTCTTTCGGCGAGCACGGTCCGGGCGAAAGCAGGACGCGATCGGGATTCAGCGCCACCGCCTGTTCGGGTGTGATCTCGTTATTGCGAAAAATCCGCTGGTCCACACCCAACTGTCCATAGTACTGGACGAGGTTGAAGGTAAACGAGTCGTAGTTGTCGATGACGAGCAGCACGGCCGGGTAATAACCCCCGGATTGGCGGTCGGGTCAAGCGCTGGGACGGTGCCCGCTGGCGTGGCCGGGAGCACAGATCGATGCCGATTCGCGCTGCCGCTATGCGGGGCGCGATTTAGGGAGATGGAATTGAAAGTTGAAAGGTGAAAGACCCGAGCCGGATGAGCGCACTGCAAGCCTGCCGGGATCGGTGCCGCGACGGCCTGCAGCCAGGAAAACTTTCAACTTTCAACCTTCACCATTCAACTTCATGCCTGCGGCCAAGTTCGCATGCCCGATCACTTCCAGCTTCTCAAAACCGACACCGTGACGGCCGCCCGCCGGGGCCGGCTCAAGACCCGTCATGGGATCGTGGAGACGCCGATCTTCATGCCGGTCGGCACGCAGGGTACCGTCAAGTCGGTCACCCCGCAGCACCTGCGCGACATCGGTGCCCAGATCATCCTGGGTAACACGTACCATCTGAATCTCCGGCCGGGCAGCGAACTGGTCCGGGAGTTGGGCGGGCTGCATCGCTTTATGGGCTGGGACGGGCCGATCCTCACGGACAGCGGCGGGTTTCAGGTCTTCTCGCTGGCGAAGCTCCGCGACATCCGGGACGACGGCGTGGCGTTTTCCTCGCACCTTGATGGGGCGAAGCTCTTCCTCGGCCCGCGCGAGGTGATGACGATTCAGCAAAATCTGGGCAGCGACATTGCGATGGTGATCGACGAATGCCCGCCGTGGCCCTGCGAGCGCGATGCCTGCGCGAAGGCCGTCGCTCGCAGCTACAAGTGGGCGGGGCAGTGCAAGCAGATCGCGACCGACAACGGGTTTCTGGCCGCCGGTCACCATGTGTTTGCGATCGTGCAGGGTTCGACGTTCGACGACCTGCGGCGCGAGGCGGCCGAATCGCTGGGCGCGCTGGACTTTCCGGGTTACGCCGTCGGGGGCGTCAGCGTGGGCGAGCCGGAGCCGGAGATGTTGAAACAAGTGGGCGCCACCACGCCGTTTCTGCCGGCGGACAAGCCGCGCTACACGATGGGCCTCGGCACGCCGCCGCAGTTGCTGAAGATGGTGGCGTTGGGCGTGGACATGTTTGACTGCGTGCTGCCCACACGCGTGGCACGCAACGGCCTGGTCTTCACGCCCGACGGCCCGATGAATCTGCGCAACGAGCAATATCGGAAGGATCCGCGACCGATCGTCGAGAGCGGGAGCCCGAACTACACCACGAATTTCTCCCGCGCGTATCTGCGCCATCTGACGATGGCGGGCGAGATCCTCAGTCCGACGCTGCTCACGATTCACAACCTGCATTTCTTCCTCGATCTCATGGCGCAGGCGCGGGCTCACATTGAGGCGGGCGATTACGCCACGTGGCACCGTGCGTGGATCGAGCGCTACGAAGCGGGAGCGGCGGCGCGCGTGGCGGGTTGATTTTGCCCGCAAAAAAAGCCCGCACGAAAATCGTGCGGGCTCGCGAGCGATCCAGAGATCGCGGGAGTTAGAACTTGGCGCGCAGACCGATCTGGTAGTTCCACGAATCGATCGAGCTCCGACGGACATCGGAGTGGCCGATCGAGCCGAAGATGGCCGACGTGGCGCTGTACCAGTAGTTGGCTTCCGCGCCAACCGTCCACGCCTGCGTGCTACGCTGCGTGCCGCGGAAGTCGTCATGATACGTGATCCGCGGAGTGATCGTCACCGCGCCGGCGGGAATTTCCACGCCGACCGTGGTGCGCCAGACCGCCTGATCGTCACCGAGGCCGTGCGGAGCGCTGGTCCACTCGTAGCCGAGACCGGCACCGACGAAGGGCTTGAAGCCTTGGAGCGGCAGATAGGCCGTCGTGTAGCCGCCGATGGTGTTCGCGTGGCTGCGCAGACCGCCACCGATCCAGCTGTAGCTGTAGGTTCCGCCCGCGTCGAGTTTCCCGGGAATCAACGCCGTGTTCGCCGCGGCGCCCAGGCTGTAGCCATGGGTCGAAACGTGCTTCAGGTCGTTCAGCCCGAAGCTGACTTCGGTGTACTGATGGCCGAGGAGGCCGGTGGGTGCTGGCGGATTGGTTTGAGCAAAGCTCGCGCCGGCAGCCAGCAGACCCAGGGCGAGGGTTATTTTCTTGGTAGGTTTCATGGTAGGTTTGACCCCGCAGTAGTCAGCGGGGAGCGACGGGGGTACCGTGTGCGCGCGGTCATTCAATGAATTTAGTTGTGTCACCGCCGGGAACAAATTCATCGCGCTCATGTTCCGCGCGCGCCGGTTTTTCTCGAAACGCCGCGCTCCCTCTCCCAGCGTCGGCCCGTATGCGCATACTTGTTACCGGCGGCGCCGGCTTCCTGGGTTCCCACCTGTGTGAACGTCTGCTGAAGGACGGCCACGAGGTGGTGTGTATTGACAACCTGTTTACGGGCCAGAAGGCCAACATCGCGCATCTGCTGCCGAATCCGAATTTTGAATTCGTCCGGCACGACGTGATCGATCCCTTCAAGTTCGAGGTGGATCAGATCTACAACCTCGCGTGCCCGGCGTCACCGCCGCACTACCAGTATAACCCGATCAAGACGATCAAGACGTCCGTGATGGGCGCAATCAACTGCCTCGGGCTGGCGAAACGCGTGCGGGCGCGGGTGTTTCAGGCGAGCACGAGCGAGGTGTACGGTGACCCGCATGTGCACCCGCAGCCGGAGAGTTACTGGGGCAACGTGAACCCCATTGGCAAACGCTCCTGTTACGACGAGGGGAAGCGCTGCGCCGAGACGCTCTTCTTCGATTACCACCGCGAAAACAAGGTCGATATCCGTGTCATCCGGATCTTCAACACCTACGGTCCGCGGATGCATCCGAATGATGGGCGCGTCGTTTCCAACTTCATCGTCCAGGCGTTGAAGGGCGAGGACATCACGATTTACGGCGACGGCACGCAGACGCGTTCGTTCTGCTACGTCGACGACCTGATCGAGGGCTTCATCCGTTTCATGGCGCAGACGGAAACCGTCGGTCCCATGAACCTCGGCAATCCGGGCGAGTTCACGATGCTTCAACTCGCCGAGAAGACGGTGCAGCTCGTCGGCGGGAAGTCGAAGATCGTCCACAAACCCTTGCCCTCCGACGATCCCAAGCAGCGTCGTCCGGATATCACGTTGGCCAAGAAGGTCCTGAAGTGGGAACCGGCGGTGCCGCTCGACGAGGGCTTGAGGCGAACGATCGCGTATTTCCGGACTAAGGTATGAAGCGGTGCGTTGAATTGCGGATTTCGGATTGCTGAATGGGGATTGGCAAATCCCCGAGTTTCGTGGCCCGAAAAAATCCGCATTCCGCAATCCGAAATCCGCAATTTCAGCACCTTCCGGTCTCCGGACTCCGGTTTCCGGTTTTCACCCGGCCTATTCTTCATTTGCCAACCGGACGGGGCCTCCTAACGTTCGCCCCTCTTCATGCTCTCGTTCCTGCTCAAACGGTTTTCCGGCCGGCACTATAAGAAGTTTCTCGAAAAGGCCCGGCCCACGGTCGCGCGCATCAACGAGCTGGAGAAGTCCTACCAGTCGCTGACCGACGACCAGCTGCGGGAGAAAACCGTGGAGTTTCGCGCCCGGATTGCGGCCGCCGCCGACAAACGCGCGGCGTTGGAAGAGATCCTGCCGGAGGCGTTTGCCACGGTGAAAAACGCCGCCCGCCGCCTCGTGGGCCGCCAGGTGCTGGTGTGCGAACACGAGCTGTCGTGGGACATGGTGCACTTCGACGTCCAGCTGATCGGCGGCATCGCCATTCACCAGGGCCGGATCGCGGAAATGGCCACCGGCGAGGGCAAGACGCTCGTCTCCACCCTGCCGCTCTATCTCAATTCGCTCACGGGCCGGAACACCCAGCTCGTCACCGTCAACGACTACCTCGCCCGCCGCGACTCCGAGTGGATGGGGCATCTGTACAATTTCCTGGGTGTATCCGTCGGGTGCATTCAGCAGCAGATGGCGCCGGATGAGCGCCGCGAGATGTACGGCCGCGACATCACCTACGGCACCGCGAGCGAGTTCGGCTTCGATTACCTGCGCGACAATGGCATGGCCACGCGGCAGGAAGACCAGGTCCAGCGCGACTATTGGTTCTGCATCGTGGACGAAATCGACTCCATCCTCGTCGACGAAGCGCGCACGCCGTTGATCATCTCCGGCCCGGCACCGATCGAGCGCGAGCAGCCGTTCACGCGGCTGAAGCCGCCGGTCGACCAGCTCGTCAACGACCAGATTCGCCTGTGCAACAAGATCGTCACCGAGGCGAAGGAGCTGCTGGAAAAGCCCAACGCCTCCGATGACGACAAGGCTCTCGCCGCGCACAAGATGCTGCAGGTGAAAATGGGGCACCCGAAGAACAAGCAGCTCCTGCGGCTGCTCGAGAACGGCGAGTGGCGCAAGCGGCTCGACAAGACCGAGACCGAACTGAACTCGGACATGAACAAGGACGAGCTCTACAAGATCAAGGAGGAGCTCTATTACGTCATCGACGAACGCCAGCATCAGGCGGACTTGACCGAGATCGGCCGCAACCGGCTGCGTCCTGACAATCCGGATGCGTTCATGCTGCCCGACCTCGCGACGGAGTTCTCCGATCTCGATCGCAACACGCAGTTCACGCCGGAGCAGCGCGAGGAGAAGAAACTCGCCTCCCAGCAGCGCTACGCGGAGGTGTCCGAGGACATCCACGCCATCTCGCAGCTCCTGCGGGCGTATTCACTTTACGAACGCGACGTCGAATACGTCGTCTCGCCCGATGGCAAGGTCATGATCGTCGACGAAAACACCGGCCGCGTGATGCCGGGCCGTCGGTGGTCGGACGGCCTGCACCAGGCGGTCGAGGCGAAGGAAAACGTCAGCATCGAGCGCGAGACGCGGACGTACGCCACGATCACGATCCAGAATTATTTCCGCATGTACGAGAAGCTCGCCGGCATGACGGGCACGGCGGAGACGGAGGCGACGGAGTTCAACGACATCTACCGCCTCGGCGTGCAGGTGATTCCGACGAACAAGCCCTGCATTCGCGTGGATCGGAACGACTCCATCTTCAAGACGCGGCGCGACAAGTTCGTTGCCGTGGTGAAGGAAATCGAGACTGCCAACAAGCGCGGCCAGCCGGTGCTCGTGGGCACGGTGAGCGTCGAATCCTCAGAGGTACTCTCGCGCATGCTCAAGCGCACGGGCGTGATTCACACGGTGCTGAACGCGAAGTTCCACCAGCAGGAAGCCGACATCGTCACCCGCGCGGGCCAGCGTGGCGCGGTCACGATCGCGACGAACATGGCGGGCCGCGGTACCGACATCAAATTGGGTGAGGGCGTGCGCGAACTCGGCGGCCTCTACGTGATCGGCACCGAGCGTCACGAGTCCCGCCGCATCGACCGCCAGTTGCGCGGCCGCTGCTCGCGTCAGGGCGACCCGGGTCTCACGAAGTTCTACCTTTCGCTGGAGGATGACCTCATGCGTCTCTTCCTGCAGGGCAATCTCGCCTCGAAGCTGATGGAAGGCTCGATGCAGGAGGGCGAGGAGCTCGAGCATCCCTGGCTGAATCGTTCGATCGAAAGCGCGCAGAAGAAGGTCGAGCAGCAGAACTATTCGATCCGCAAGCGTCTGCTGCAGTACGATGACGTGCTCAACCAGCAGCGCGAAGTGGTGTACGGCATCCGCAACGCCGCCATTCACTCGGAGCGGCCGAAGGACATCATCTTTGAGCAGATCGGCGAGGAGCTGCACAACCGGCTCGAAGTCGCCGGCTTTGGCGAAAAAGGCGGGGCCACGCAGACCGGCATCGAGGGCGTGGTCGGCTGGCTCAACGCGCATTTCCCCATCAGTATCCGCGTCGAGGATATGGCGGGGAAGGACGCTGATCCCATCGTCGCGAAACTCCTCGAACGGATTCGCGAGGCCTATGCGGTCAAGGAATCAGTCGAGATTCCGGAGGCCTTGGGCTCGCTCGAACGCTACGTGGTCATCAACGCCATCGACCACCACTGGCAGGAGCATCTCACCGAGATGGAAGAACTCCGCCGCTCCATCGGCCTGCGCAGTTACGGCCAGAAGGATCCGCTCGTTGAATACAAGGGCGAGGCCTACAAGTACTTTGAGGAGTTGATGAACAACGTGCGGCTGCAGATCTGCACCGGCCTGTTCCGCAGCGCCTCGAATCTTGAGTCGTTCGAGAACATGCTGTCGCTGCTCAGCCGCACCGCGCATGCCGTCGGTCCGACCGATCCGCAGCCGCCTGCGCCCGAGGCTCCGCAAATCACGACCACGGTGACGACCAGCGGTTCGGCGATGGCGCCGGCCCCGGCCGAGCCGGAAGTGCAATTGCCGAAGATCACCATTCGGCGCGATACGCCCAAAGTCGGTCGCAACGATCCCTGCCCCTGTGGCAGCGGCAAGAAGTTCAAGAACTGCCACGGCGCTTGAGGCGCTTGAGCGTTGCGGCGCTCCCAGCTAGCGGGCACCGCCTACCTCTGCAACGGCGAAGCCGGGGGCGGCGCGCCGCGCGACAGCGCCAGCGAGGCGCCGATCGCGGCCGAGAGGATGAAGCCGATAATCCCCAGCGACCACGTGACCGGGAATTTGCCGCCGAACGCCTCGTTGAGCCAGACCATCTTGAGGCCCACGAACACGAGGACGAGGCCGAGCCCGTATTTCAGAAACTTGAAACGGTGCATCACGCCTGCGAGCAGGAAGAACAGCGCCCGCAGGCCGAGGATGGCGAAGACATTGGACGTGAAAACAATCAGCGGCTCCTTGGTGATGGCGAAAATCGCGGGCACCGAGTCCACCGCGAAAACGATGTCGGTGAGTTCGATGAAGACGAGGGCGACGAGCAGCGGCGTGGCGTGCAGCACGCCATTGCGGCGCAGGAAGAACTTTTCGCCCTCCAAGGTCGGCGTCACCGGCACGAGCCGGCGGAGCAGCCGGATGACGGGGTTGCGCTCCGGATCGATCGGCTTTTCCGGGGCGAAGATAATCTTGAGACCGGTGAGGATGAGAAAGGCACCGAAGATCCAGATGACCCACTCCCACTGCATGAGGGCGGACCCGAGCGCGATGAAGATGATGCGGAAGAACAGCGCGCCCAAGATGCCGTAGAAGAGCACGCGGTGCTGGTAGACAGGCGGAATGGCGAAGTAGGTGAACACCACGACGAACACGAAGATGTTGTCCACCGACAGGGATTTCTCCACGACGAAGCCGGTGAGGAACTCGAGCGCGGTCTGGTCCGCGAGCGTCGCGATCTGCGCGGCTGAGAGCCCCGCCGCGAGCAGCCGGGGGTCCTGCGGCAAACGCCATTGCGCATACTGCCAGAAGCCCCAGCAGAAGATCAGGGCCAGCGTGATCCAAACCACGCTCCAGCCCAGCGCCTCACGGAAACCCACGACGTGGGCCTCGCGATGGAAGACGCCGAGATCGAGCGCCAGAAAGGCCAGCACGCCCAGTGTGAACAGCACGTAGAACCACCAGTAATCGGCGAAGGGAAAAAGTATGGGCATGAATCGTTACTTGAGGCGGCGTTGCAGGGCGGCGAGGGAAGTTTGCAGAGCTTCGACCTGCCGGCTCAGCGCGGCGACATCGTCGGCGGGAGTAGGCGCGCCGGTGGCCGCGCGATGCCGCTCGCGTTCGTCGTCCTCCATCTCCCGGCGGGCCTCGTCCATGCCCGTCACAATCACCCCGATGAGCAGGTTGAGCGTGATCATCGTGCCGAGCAGAATGAACGAGACGAAGTAGGCGATCGTCAGCGTCGGGCTGGCGCCGGCGGCGAGTTGTTCGCGCATGATCTCGGCCCAGCCCTCGAGCGTGACGATTTGGAAGAGCGTGAGGCCGGAGGCGCCGAGGGAACCGAAATGCGCCGGATCCGCGCGACCGAATAGTCCGACGCCCAGCACGGCATAGACGTAGAAGAGCACGCAGAGCAGGAGCGCTACGTAGGACATCGAAGGCAGGCTCCGCAGCAGCGCCGTCACAAGGAGCTGGAGACGCGGCACCGCCGTGATCAGCCGGAGCACCCGCAGCACGCGGGCGAGGCGCAGGACCGCGGAATACTCCGCTTGGATCGGCAGCACGCACACGGCGACGATCGCGAAGTCGAAGACGTTCCACGGATCGCGGAAGAACCGCCACACCTGCGCGCCGCACGCCCCGATCCGGACGACCAACTCGACCACGAACAGGACGAGCACGACACGGTCCACGGCATGAAGGAGATCGCCGAAGCGCGCGACGAGGCCGGCGTGCGTTTCCAGCCCGACCAGCAGTCCGGCCAGCAATATGAGAGCGAGCACGGAACGCTGGAACGCGGCGGAGGCGGCGAGGCGTTGGCAGAATGTCTGCATGGAGGGGAGGGGCTCGACGGCTACCCGCCGCGAATCAGCGACGGCAACTGCGAGAGGTTCAGGCCGCGCGCCCGCTCCCGAATCTCGGGCAGCAGGCTCGTGCCCTGCGCGCGGGCTTGGCCGACAAGGTCGCGAAAGGTTTCCTTGAGCTGGAGCGCACTCAGGGTGCGGCCGCCGGAGTAGTAACGCTGCGCCAGGTGGCCCAACGCATAGGTGCTGGCAAACGTGACCGCCGGGCCGGCGCCGATCGACGCGAGGGTGCCGGCGAAGTTGCCGCCGGCGCGCCGGACCAGGCTGCCGAGGAGCTTTCGCGCCATGCCTTCGACGGCTTGCGAAGCGAGGCCTAGACCGAGCACGCCGAGGAATTCCTTCACATGCCCGGCGTCGAGCGTGTGGCCGTAGTGCTTCCCGACGCGATAGACGAGATGCGTCTGCAACGGCAGGACCGCGAGGGTCGCCGCGGACTGCGGGAGCAACTCCAGCGCGCCGGCGAGGATAGCGGTGCGGCGGATGGACGTCTCCAAGGCCGCATCGGCAGCGCGGGGTGCGGGCTGCGCCGGAGCCGCGGTCGAGGCCGCGGCAGGCAGAGCCGCCACGGCTGCCACATCATCCGCGAGCTGTAGGGCGCTGGCGGACTGGTCCGGCGGGATGTGCAGTTGCCCGGCGAGCGTGGCGAGGAACTGCGTCTCGGCGAGATTGCGGTGGCCGTCGGCTTCGATGATGCAGACGGCCATTTCGTAGGCGAGTCTGCGCGATTCCGCGGTTGTGAGGCCGGGGACCGCGTCGGCCAAGGCCGCGCGGTTGAGCAGCGCGCGGGAAACGAGCTGCGCGGCGTTGGGCAGCTCGAGCTGGTCGAGCAGGCCGCGGAATTGCGCGCGTTCGGACTCGGATTTCGCGCCGTCGGCGAAAGCGGCGGACAAGGCCACGAGGCAGATGTGCTCTCTCTCTTGGGTGGTCATGGAGCCACGAGAAAGTTGGCGGGCGGGCGAATCTCAATTCCAAGCGGACGGTTTGGAATTACGGCGCGGCATTCTACGCCGAAGTCCGCTTCGCCCTTGCGCATCCGGTCGGGCTTCGCCGAAAGCCATCCCGTGACTTTTGACCGGCGCGGGGACCTTGAAGCGGCCTTTCAACTTTTGCCCTTCAACTTTCTCAACGAGCTTAGGCTCGGCGCCGTCCTTCGGCCTAACGTAGAGTCGTGACGACCTGATAAAGGCCCACGGCCGTCATGCACGCGGCGGACACCCACAGGCAGGCACGCCAGAAACCGCTGGTGCGCAGACTCGGATCCGTTTGCCGGTAGTTCAGCCAGAGCGCGGCGAGGGCGAGGAACGGAATCATCATCCCCTGGGCCACGGCCCCGACGAACACAAGCGTCACCGGCGAGCCCCACACGATGTACAGGATCGTCCACGCCAGTGGCACGATCGCGCAGAGCCAGCGCACCATGCGTTCGCGATCGGCGGGCGTGCGGAACGTGGTCACACGAAACACCACCATCGCATCGGCCATCAGCCGGGCGTTCGACGCCGTCGCCACAAAAATCGTGGAGTAGAGCACGGCGAGCGCGCCAATCAGAAACAGCCACAGACTCCACGGGCCGAAGGTCTCCACGTACATGTGCGAGAGCGTCGGGATCATGTCCGCGTTCGTGACGTTCAGCCCCTTGCGTCCCAGCACCGCGGCGCCGAGCAGGTAAAACGCGAGCGTGGCGCTCGTGTAGACGGCGCACGAGACCCAGGCATCGGCGTTCAGCACGCGCATCCAGCCCCGCGCCCGGGCGCTCCAGGCCGGCGTGCCGTCCGACGGACCGACGCGGCGGGCGTAACCCTTCTCCAGGCACCAGTACGGATAGTAGATGAGTTCCGAGGCGCCGACGCCGATGATGCCAAAGGCGGCAAACGCGACCGTGAACGATGGCGGCAGGCCGAAGCTGAAGCCCTCCACGAGATTGGGCAGGGTTACGGCGTACGGCGTGAATTGCAGCGCGACGACGGCCACCATGGTGCAAATCGTGAAAGCGACGACCATCCACGTCGCCGACACCTCGATCAGCTTGTAACGACCGACGACCAGCAGGATCGCCGTGACCACGCCGATGATGATGGCGATCGTGTTGGTCGAAAGCGTCACGCCCGCGATCGCCATGATGCTGGCCACGCCGCCCACCATGCCGGCCACCTGAAATATAGTTGCGCCGAACATGATCAGCCAGAGCCACAACAACCACGAAACGACCACGCGCGGACCGGGCACGAGGTTCATCGTTTCCAGCGTTGTCAGGCCCCGGGCCAGCGTGAAACGCCCGAGCTCGATTTGGATGAACACCTTCAGGATGCACCCCAGAATCATGAACCACAGCAGGGTGAACCCCGCGCTCGCACCGAGCTTGGGCGTGACGATCAGTTCGCCCGAGCCGACGATTGAGGCGGTAATGATGAGGCCCGGGCCCAGCTGGCGCATGATGCCCCCGGCGTGCGTGGGCGCGTCACTGGGTGACAACGATGAATCAGCAACCGGGTCAGGCGTGGGGTGCGTCGACACGCGCGCGACGTTGCCGAAGTCGCCGGAAACGGGAAACACAATTCGTCTGCGACCGGAGCGAGATCACGTCGCGCCGGCCGCGAGCCGAATCAGGCGCTTTCGGGCGGGACGGGAAACAGCTCAGCGAGATTCTGCCGCAGGGCCGACGGGAAAATCGGTTTGTAGAGAATGCGATCGACGTGGCGTTCGCGGTACTGCCTCGCGACGGCCTCGCTCAGCTCGGAACTGAACACCATGATTTTGCCGTGGTAGTCCAGCTCGCGCAGCCGAGTGACGAACTCGAGCCCGTTCATGTTGGGCATGTGGTGATCGGTGATGATGAGATCAATCTTCGGATCGGCTTTGTACCGTTCCAAGGCGAGCGCTCCGTCTTCGACGCACTCGATCCCGTGTCCATCGCGACTGAACGAAATCCGGGCGACATCGCGCAACTCGCGCAGGTCGTCGGCGTAGAGGATGCGCAAAGGCGGCCGGCCCGCGCGGGAAACCGCGGGCTGCGACGCGGGCGCAGAGGATTCGGTGGTGGAGCCCATGTTGTGGCAGATTACTTGCACACAGCAGACTCGCCCGGTGGCTACGTGTTCTCTGCAACTGCGCTAAAAATTGATTAATACCAGTCGCTCCTTGCTCTTGGACTTCTGGATCGATCGTGGCTACGAGCGCCAGCGAGTGGCCGAACGACCACTCGCTGGCGCTCGTAGCCACGGCTGAAGGCCAAAGGCAAAGAGCGATTGGTATAATTCCCCGGCGGATACCTCGACGCGCGCGGGGCTGAAGTCACGGAACGAGCCGTGCGAATTCCGTTTAACCTCACGCTCCAACTGGTTCCACCGGCCCCATCGGAATATCTCCGAGGTTGGGTCAGGCGGGACGGTAATCCAGATACGGCCCCAGCCAGCGTTCGACCTCTGTCACCGGCATCGTCTTGCGCGCGGCGTAGTCTTCCACCTGGTCGCGTCCGATTTTTCCGACGGCGAAATACTTCGCCTCCGGATGATTGAAATAGACCCCGCTCACGCTGCTCGCCGGATGCATCGCGCAGCTCTCCGTGAGCGTGATGCCCGTCGCCGCCGGCGCCTCCAGCAGCGAGAACAGCGTCTGCTTCTCGGTGTGGTCCGGGCACGCCGGATAACCGGGAGCCGGGCGCACGCCGCGGTACTTTTCCCGGATCATATCGGGCATCGAGAGATTTTCCGTCCGCCCGAAACCGGAGAAATCGCGTGCCTTCTTGTGCATGAGTTCCGCCAGTGCCTCGGCCAAGCGATCGCCCAGCGCCTGCGCCATGATCGCGGAGTAGTCGTCGTGGACGGCCTTGAACTCGGCCGCGAGCGCCTCGACGCCGTGACCGGCGGTCACCGCAAATCCGCCGACGTAATCGATCCGGCCGGACTCGCGCGGCGCAATGAAGTCGGCGAGACAGTGGTTGAACTGGCTGGCCGGTTTCTCGAGCTGCTGGCGCAGGCAGTGGAACCGGGCGAGCACGCCGTCGCGCGCTTCGTTCGAGTAGACTTCGATGCTGTCGCCGACCGCGTTGGCCGGCCAGAAGGCGAGCACGGCTTTCGCCGTGAAGCGTTTCTCCGCCACGATGCGGGCCAGCAACACCTGCGCATCGTTGAACAGCTTGGTGGCCTCCACGCCGACGACGTTGTCCTTGAGAATGTCCGGGAAGCGGCCGTGCAATTCCCACGCGCTGAAGAACGGGCCCCAGTCGATGAAGGGAACGATCTCGTCCAGCGCGACCGGGTTGAACGTGCGCGCGCCGAGGAACTCCGGCCGCGGAATATCCACCGTGCTCCAATCGAAGGTTTGCCGCCGCTCCCGCGCCTGCGCGAGCGGGAGGACGGGGCGCTTGTTCTGCCGCTCGGCGAACTCCACGCGCTGCCGCTCCTGCTTCTCGCTGATTTCAGCCATGAACGCCGGCTTCTGCTGCGCCGATAGCAGCGAGCTGACGACGTTGACGACGCGCGAGGCGTCGAGCACGTGAATCACGCCGTGAGCGTATTCCGGCGCGACCTTCACCGCCGTGTGGGCCGCGCTCGTGGTGGCGCCGCCGATCAGCAACGGCACCTCGAACTTCTGGCGCGTCATCTCGCGCGCGACCGAAACCATCTCGTCCAATGACGGCGTGATGAGTCCTGACAGCCCGATGACGTCGACCTGCTTTTCGCGCGCCGTCGCGAGGATCTTCTCCGCCGGCACCATCACGCCGAGATCCGTCACCTCATAGTTGTTACACGCGAGGACGACGCCGACGATGTTCTTGCCGATGTCGTGCACGTCGCCCTTGACCGTCGCCATGAGCACGCGGCCGTTCGGCTTGGCCGTGCCGCCACCGGCGACGAGCCGGCGCTTCTCCTCTTCCATGTAGGGCGTCAGGTAGGCGACGGATTTCTTCATCACGCGCGCCGACTTCACCACCTGGGGCAGAAACATTTTGCCGGCGCCGAACAGATCGCCGACGACACGCATGCCGTCCATCAACGGCCCCTCGATGATCTCGAGCGGGCGGGCATATTTCTTGCGGGCCTCCTCGGTGTCGAGGTCGACGAAGGCGTCGATGCCTTTCACGAGGGCGTGCTTGAGGCGTTCCTCAACCGAGGCGTTGCGCCACGCCAGGTCCTCCTTGATTTCGGTCTTCGACGCGCCGCCCTGCTGGGCCTTGAGATCGTCCGCGAATTTCACCAGCCGCTCGGTGGCATCGGGCCGGCGGTTCAGGAGCACGTCTTCGACGCGCTCGAGCAGGTCCTTCGGGATTTCCTGATACACGCCGAGCATGCCGGCGTTCACGATCGCCATGTCCATGCCTTCGCGGATCGCATGGTAGAGGAACGCCGTGTGCATCGCCTCGCGCACCGGGTTGTTGCCGCGGAACGAGAAGGAAACATTGGATACGCCGCCGCTGATCTTGGCGTGCGGGAGCGTGCGCTTGATGATCGCGGTGGCCTCGAAGAAATCGACGGCGTAGTTGTTATGCTCCTCGATGCCGGTCGCGACGGTGAGAATGTTCGGATCGAAGATGATGTCTTCGGCGGGGAACCCGATCGTCTCGGTCAGCAACTTGTACGCGCGGGTGCAGATGCGGACCTTTTCGTCGCGCGTGGCGGCCTGACCCTGTTCGTCGAACGCCATGACTACGGCGGCGGCTCCGTAGCGGCGCACGAGGCGGGCGCGGCGCAGGAACTCCGCCTCGCCGTCCTTGAGCGAGATCGAGTTCACGATGCCCTTGCCCTGCAGACACTGCAGGCCCTTTTCGAGCACGGTCCACTTCGACGAATCGACCATGATCGGCACGCGGCAGATCTCGGGCTCGGCGGCGATCAGGTTGAGAAACTTCACCATCGTCGCCTCGCCGTCGATGAGCGCCTCGTCGACATTGATGTCGAGGACGTTGGCGCCGCTCTCCACCTGCTGACGCGCGATGGCCAGGCAAGCATCCCAGTCGCCGGCCTTCAGGGCCTTCGAAAACTTGGGCGAGCCGGTGATGTTGGTCCGTTCGCCAATGACGAGGAACGTGGAAGCGGCGGAAGATTTGCTCACGAAAGGGAAGGGGCGTTCAGGCGACGACGAGGGGCTCGAGTCCGCTCAGGCGCAGGGCCTGGGCGGCTTGCGGCAGCATTCGCGGCGCGACACCGCGCACGGCTTGGGCGATGGCGGCGATGTGGGCGGGGGTCGAGCCGCAGCAACCGCCGACGAGGTTGAGCCAGCCATTCGCGGCAAACTCTCCGAGCACGCGGGCCATGTCGGCCGGCGTCTCATCGTAGCCACCAAACGCATTCGGCAGGCCGGCGTTCGGATAGCAGGACACGTAACAGTCGGCGATGCGGGCCAGTTCCTCGACGTACGGCCGCATGGCCGCGCCGCCGAGCGCGCAATTGATGCCGATGGAAAACGGCCTGGCGTGCGTGACGCTGTTGTAGAACGCGCCGATCGTCTGGCCCGACAATGTGCGGCCGGAGGCGTCGGTGATGGTCACGCTGATCATGACCGGGATGCGGGAGGCGGCGCCGCGCTGATCGAAGACGTTCTCGATCGCGAAGAGCGCGGCCTTGGCGTTGAGCGTATCGAAGATCGTCTCGACCAGCAGGGCGTCGACGCCGCCGTCCAGCAACGCGATGATCTGCTCGGTGTACGCGCCGACGACCTGTTCCCATGTCACCGCCCGGTAGTCGGGCCGGTTGACGTCGGGGGACATCGAGAGCGTGCGGTTGAGCGGACCGATGGCGCCGGCGACGAAGCACGTGCGGCCCGGCGTGGCCGCTTCGGCCGCTTGGGCCGCGCGGCGCGCGCAGGCGACGGCGGCGAGATTGATTTCGCGGACGAACGGCTCGCAGTGGTAGTCCGCCATCGCGATCGACGTGCTGCTGAAGGTGTTGGTCTCCACGATGTCCGAGCCTGCGGCAAAATACTCGCGGTGGATTTTTTCGATCACGTCCGGCCGCGTCAGGCCGAGCAGGTCGTTGTTGCCCTTGAGATCGTGCGGGTGCGACTTGAAGCGTTCGCCCCGGAAGTCCGCCTCGCTCAGGTCGTAGGTCTGAATCATGGACCCCATCGCGCCATCCAGCACGGCGATCCTCGCCGCGAAGAGCCGGCGGAAGGCATCGGCGCGGGCGGTGGTGTCGGCGGCAGGTGCGGCGGAAGGACGAGTGGAAGCCGAATTCATCAGGGAGGGACGGTAGGGTGGCGACAGAGGTTGGCAAGTGACATATCTACGCATGGGAATCTGTTGATGCGTGTGACAGAGATTGCGCTTGCGGTATGTGACGGGAGGGCGTGGCGTGCGGCGTCGGTTGTTCTTTGTTGGTTCCGGTCAGCAGGGAAGGCCGTGAAAGCCGGCCACAGTTGCGCTGCGGTTACGCATTACAGACCCCAAGGCGCGCTGGCGGGTCTGCGGCGTGCACCCAGCATGGGTCCTGAAATCCGAACGCAGTCTGTCCCTTGCGGGGCAGATGAGTGGGATGTCGGGGCTTGTCATCATGAGGTGCGGCAGGGTCGTCGGTGTGTTTAAAGTCAATCGACGGATTCGTCCGAAGGTGAAGGCGAGGGGCGAGGCAGCGCGCGGATCAGGGAGGTTGTTTACGACCTTCTCCGCGCGCGGACATGCGGAGTCCGAACATCTGCCCCGGAAATCCTCACGCGTGCGATCGCCTCCGTTCTGGGTGCGGTTTGTACGCATCCTTCATCGCATCCATGAAGCGTGAGAGTGGCGGCCTTGCCCTACGGGAGGTTCTGCTCTGAGCGCAAAGCAAAGTCAGACTCCCATGAACCCATTCACCGCCAGCAGCCGCGTTTACCTCGCGGCTGCGTGCCTGATCGCGAACGCCCTGCGCGTCGCGGCCCAAACGCCGGCGCCGACCGTCCCGGCCCAGCTCGATCCGTACGTCACAACCGCCACGCGCACCGCCGCGGACCCGAAGACCGTGGGGAGCGTGGTGGACGTGCTGAGCGCCGCGGAAATGGCGCGACGCCAGGTCACAACGCTGAACGGGGCGCTCGGCGGGAACGCCGGCACGCCGCTGTTTGCCTCGGGCGCCATGGGGGCGACGACGTCGCTGTTCCTGCGCGGCGCGAACTCCAATCAAACGCTGTTTCTCGTCGACGGCCTGCGGCTCAACGATCCGAACACCGATTATGCGGTGTTTCTGGGCGGCTCGTGCGTGAGCGCCTGCGACAGCCTCGAGATCGCACACGGACCGCAGAGCACGCTCTACGGCGGCGAGGCCATCGGTGGCGTGGTGTCGCTGCGGGCCGAGCGCGGGTCGGGTCCGGCGGGCGGGCGGACGTCGTTTGAAGCGGGCAGCTTTGGCACCGTGCAGGGCGCGCTGCATGCGCAGGGCGAACGCGGCGCCACTGCGTGGAATTTCTCCGGGCAGGGCGGCCACACGGACAATGAGCGTGACAACAACGCCTTTGACTCCGCCAACGTCACGCTGCGGCTCGATCGCACGGTGAGCGAGCGTATCGCCATCGGTGGTACGCTGCGGTGGTTTCATGGCGTCTACGGCGATCCGGGCGATCGCTACACCAACGACCCGGACAATCAGTCGCGCGAGTCGAATCTCCTGACGACCGCCTTTGCCACCGTCACGCTCGCGCCCGACTGGAGTGCACACGTCCTGCTCGGCGGCCAGGATCGCCGCTTCGTGTCGGAGAACCCGCGAGCGGGACGCGCCACGCAGGTCACCGTGGTGAAAAACCGCCGCGGCGTCCTCGACGCGCAGACGTCGTACCGCGGCGTGGAACGGCACCGCCTCACGGCCGGACTGACCGCGGAGGCGAACCACACCCGCAACACCGGCTTCGGTGACATCAACCGGAAGCAGACGCTGCTCGCGCTGTTTGCGCAGGATGAGATGACGCTGGCGCACGGCGTCGCGCTCACCGCAGGACTGCGTAACGACGATTTCGATACCTTCGGTCGGGCCACGACCGGGCGGGCGACGGCGGCGTGGCTGACGGCGAATCGCGCGCTCAAGCTGCGCTCCAGCTACGGCACGGCTTTTCGTTCGCCGAGCTTCCTGGATCTTTATGGCCAGAGTGCGTTCTACGTCGGCAATCCCAACCTGCGACCCGAGAGGGCGCGGGGCTGGGATGCGGGGGCGGACTACTATTTTGCGCAGCGGCGCGGCACGCTCAGCGCGACTTGGTTCGAAACGGACTTCACCAACTTGATCGCGAGCACGCCGAGTTTCCGCAGCGTGGAAAACATCCAGCGGGCGCGCACGCGGGGCGCGGAGGTGTCGGCGACGGCGTCGTTGCGACCCGCGCTGGAATTGCGCGCGAACTACACGTATCTCGAAGCGCAGAATCTCACCGCCGGAACGCGCCTCCTCCGCCGGCCGCGTCATCGCGTCGGCGCGGATCTCCGGCACGACTTCGGTCGGGGCGTCACCGGCGGCATCGGGGCGAGCTTCGTCGCGCAACGCGAGGACGTGCATGCGCGCACCTTTCGCACGGTCGATGGCGAGGACTATTCCGTCGTGCGCGTCTATGGCGCCTGGCGGATCGCGCCGCGCCTCACGCTCAAGGCGCGCCTCGAGAATCTCCTCGATGAATCGTTCGAGGAGGTGAACGGCTATCCCGCGCTCGGCCGGGGTGGCTTCGCCGGCGTCGAGTGGTCGTTCTAAACCGAACCTGAGCAAACCTGATACCAATCGCTCCTTGCTTTTGGACTTCTGGATCGATCGTGGCTACGAGCGCCAGCGAGTGGCCGTTCGGCCACTCGCTGGCGCTCGTAGCCACGGCTAAAGTCCAAAGGCAAAGGGCGATTGGTATGAGACGAAGGTTCGGGTTGCTCCGGGTCGCACGGATCGTTCCGCCCGGCCCGGGAGGTTCTGCTTTGCGCCGGTTGCCCTTCGGGGCACGCTGGCGGCATCTCGTTTTCCGTGCGCGACCAACCCCCACTGAATCTGCTGGGCGATCCCCTCGGCGGGCCCGATGAGCCGGGGGTGTCGCCGTGGTGGGCCACGTGGCCGTGCCTCGTCGTCCTGGCGGTCGCGACGCGCTGCGTGCGTTACTTTGCTCACTTTCCCCTCTGGGAAGACGAGTGTTTCCTGGGCGTGAGTCTGCATCAGCGTGATTTCCTCGGGCTCCTGCAACCGCTCGAGTATCACCAAGTGGCGCCGTTCCTGTTTCTTTGGCTCGAGAAGGCCGTGGTGTCCGTTTTCGGCTTCAACGAACTGGCGCTGCGGCTGCCGGCTTTCGGGTGCAGCCTGGGCTCCGTCGCGCTTTTTGTGCACCTGGCCCGCCGACTGGTGAGCGGGCAGGGCCTCGTCTTCGCGACCGCACTGTTCGCCGTGTCGTATCCGGCGATTCGATATTCGGCGGAGGCCAAGCCCTACGGCACCGATCTGTTCGTATCACTGGGAGTTATTGTGCTGGTGACCGAATGGCTGCGCCGCCCCGGGGAAACCCGCTGGTTGTGGTGGCTCGCCGTGGCCAGTCCGGTTGCGATCGGCCTGTCGCTGCCCGCGCTTTTCACCACGGCGGCGGCGAGCCTCTTGATCCTCGGTGTCATGATCCGGCACCCCGCGGCGCGACACTGGCTGGCGTGGCTGGCCTGCAACGCCTCCCTCGTCGTGGGCGCGGCGGCGCTGTACTTGGCCACCGTACGGCCGCAGACGCCGGCGGAAATGGGGTTCATGACCGAATACTGGGCTGACGCGTTCGTGCCCCTGACGTCGTTTGTCGGCCTCGTGAAGTGGCTCGTCACCACCCACACGGGAGCGCTCTTCGCGCACCCGGTCGGCGACAAGAACTTCGGCAGCACGCTCACGGCGCTGCTCCTCGTGGCCGGCGTGGTGGCCCTGGCCCGGAGTCGGCGCACGGTTGTCGCCCTGCTGTTGCTGCTTCCGTTGGTGCTGCACCTCGGGGCCGCGGCGCTGCAGCGCTATCCCTATGGAGGCCATGTGAAGTTCTCGATGTACGCCGCACCCATGATCTCCGTCGTGATGGGGATCGGGGTTGCGTCCCTCCTGGCGCGGTTCCGTCGACCGGAAGCGTCCCTTCGCTGGAGCAAGGCGGCCGTGATCAGTCTGGTCCTGCTGATCGGCATCGGACTGGGTTCGATCGTCTCGGACGTGGTGACGCCCTACAAGACGACGGCCGACGTGCGGCAGCGCGCGCTCGCGACCTGGCTCTGGCACGACGGCAACTTCGAGGACCGCACCGTGTGCATCAAAGATGATCTGGGCGTTTCCTTCTCGCCCCGCACGTGGCAGGATCTCGGCTGGTCCGCGATGTATCTTTGCAATAAATACATCTACTCGCCGCAGCGCCTGGTGCGCGAGCCCCGGCCGGCGTATGCCCCGCCACCGGCGCAACGCTATCTCCGCTGTGTCCTCTATCGTGATCTCGGCAAAGGTGACTTCCAGCAGGCGGCGTTCGATCATTGGCTCGCCGGCATGAAACAGCAGTATCCGTATGTGGGGATGGAACGGTTCCCGCTGCCGCGTCATGACACGCGTAACCGGCGGTTGGTCACCATCGACTATCTCGAGATCTATAAATTTGAGGCTCCGGCGCCGTGATTGATCGCGGCGCCGACGGACGCTGTGCCGGCGAAGCGTTGCCAGAATGCCTCCTCGGCGGCGAGGAGCCGCTCGATGTAGGCCTCGTCCCGTCGCACTTCCAGCCGGAGCGGCGGGTGGGGCGGACAGTGACACCAGTAGTCGATCGCAGAGAGACCGGTGACGGCGAGAATGTGCTGCAGTTGGGGAACGTGGTGGCGCGCGGGCCGCTGGCGGGCGGCGGTCGTGGCGTACGTGGCCCGACCGCACTTGATTTCCACGGCGCGCTCACCGTCCGCGGAAAGTCCGTCGAGACTGGCGCGCTGCCAGGGGCGGGCGAGGTTTTGCACGCAGACCGGTTGGACCTCGACGCCGGCTGCGCGGCAGTAGAGTGCGCGGGCCTGGCGCTCGCGGGTCGCGCTCCGGGCTTGCTCGAAGCTGCGGGCCGACTCCTTGCGCGGGTGCAGTTTCTCCCGGAAGAGCTGCTCCGCGGACGGGGAACGCTTTTCGCCCAGCAGCGTGGCGGCGTCAGACGACCCGATCCCTCCCCGCCGCCAGTCCCACCACGCGGGTGTTCGCTCGACGAGCGGGATGATGTGACAGGGGCGCGGCATGACGGGTAGGACGGGCAGCCCGGCCGGGAAGTCGAACCTGATTGCGCCGTCGCTCCACTCCTGGCGGGTGCCGGTTCGGTGGTGGCGAGGGCTTGCAGCGCGCGCTTTTTCCTTCTGCCTTGGGCTTCACCCCTCCGCATGAACTTTTCTGCTTTCTCCAGCGTCCTTTCCACGCGTCGCGCCTTCCTGGGGAGCGCGGCCGCGCTCGCCGCCGGTGCGATGCTGCCCCGTACACTCGGCGCCGCGGCCGCCGGGCCGCGTGCGAACCGCTCCGTCTTCAATGGCGTCCGGATCGGGACGATCAGCTACAGTTATCGCAGCGCCCTCACCAGCGCCGAGGAACTCCTGCAGGCGCTCGTCACGGATGGGCTCAGCGAAGTGGAGCTGATGGGCGCACCGATCCAGACGTTCGCCGGTTTCGCCGTCGCGCCGAGCGGGGCCAAGGCCAAGCAGGGTGGGCCGGCGATTCGTTACACCGACGCGCAGCGCGAGGCCCAGCTGGCGAAGTGCCGCGAACTGCGGAAACTGTACAACGATGCCGGCGTGAACATCCACATTCACAAGATCGCGTTCGGCCCCTCGGACGAGGAAGTGGAGTTCAACTTCGCGGTCGCGAAAGCGCTGGGCTGCGAAGGCATCACGACGGAGCGCTCGGAGCCGATGGTGAAGCGCCTCGCGCCGTTTGCGGAGAAGCATCGGATTCGTGTCGGGTTCCATAACCACACTGCGAACTTTCCCACCGTGGACGAACTCGATCCACTACTCGGATACGGGCAGTACATCGCCTTTAACTTCGACGTCGGGCACTATGTTGCCGGCACGAAGGGCAAGTCGCCGATTCCGGTCCTCGAAAAATATCACGACCGCATCTTGAACCTGCATCTAAAGGACCGCACTGCGGACGGTGGCAACCTGCCGTGGGGCCAGGGCCAGACGCCCATCAAGGAGATCCTGCAGCTGATGCGGAAGGAGAAGTGGACGTTCCCGGCGAACATCGAGCTCGAGTACAAGATTCCTGCCGGCTCGGACGCGGTGAAGGAGGTCGCGAAGTGCGTCGACTACTGCCGCGCCGCTCTTGCGTAGGGAGACCGCGGCGGTGGCGGGCTCAACTCGCCGCCTTCAGGAGATCGAAGACCAGCCTGGCAAAGGCCGCGGCTTTTTTTGGGTCCGACAGCAACTGGAGCTTCTGGTTTTCGAACGCCTCGCCGCTGTCGAGGATGGCATCGTCCACGGCTTTCGGGAAGTCGCCCAGCAACGCCTGTTCGTTGCTGTTGTTCGCGAGCTGGTGCATCACCCGTTCGTTTTCGCGCAACTTGTCCCGCACCGCGTAAACATAGGTGACTTGGTCGCCGTCCGTCAGGTGATCGGTGATGAAGATCTCGTTCAACCGGGCGATGATTTGCGACAGAAACTCCTCCTTCGGATCGCGCGCCTTGGCGGTGCCCATGCCTTCGCCGGGCTTCAGGCCGTAGGCACCCGGGTGTTCGTTGAGGAGCAGGTCCTGCTGACGGATCTTCGAAAGCCGATAGTGGCTGAGGACAAGGTGATTCAGGTCGATGTCGTCGTCATCGAGGAGTTGCTCGCGCAGCAGCGGACTCAGATTGCGGCCGTAGAGACTGAGCTTTTCCAGACTCGGGTCGTCGTAGTCCACGATCTGCGACATGAACTCATATTGGCTCTGCTTGAAGTCGCCGCGCAGGAGATCGGCGATGGACCAGCTGTAGGCGGCGAGATTGTTCGAGGATTGGGACATGCGGCAGCGGAGGGACGGTTGCGAAAGAGGCGCGAAAGCGCAGGCGGAGCGCAACGAAAAGAGTGCCCCGCGAGGGATTTCAGTCCCCCGGCAGCCCACGCTGCAGTGGCCGCGCGGGAGGCCGGACTCATGCAGAAGGACTCCCGCGAATCACGCGAATGACCGCGAACTTCAGGCTGATTCTTGAACGGCGGCCAGCCAAACCACAGCGCACCGTTTAGTGTGCGGTCTCATCCAGCCTCTTTCATTCGGGTGGATTCGCGTGATTCGCGGGCAACTGCATCGTTCCGGCTGAGACGAAATTCAAATCAGCCTCATACCAATCGCTCCTTGCTTTTGGACTTCTGGATCGATCGTGGCTACGAGCGCCAGCGAGTGGTCGTTCGGCCACTCGCTGGCGCTCGTAGCCACGGCCAAAGTCCAAAGGCAAAGAGCGATTGGTATAAGAACCGCAGTTGAACCTCGGAGACACAGTGAGCACAGAGGGGAAATATGGAAACGAATGAAGAACGCGTTCACCCTGACGGTGAGTTCCGTTGGCCAAACGTAATTCCCGCAAGCGGTTTTCTCCGTGGCCTCTGTGCCTTCGTGGTTCAATTCCAACTGCGGAATTTGGGATCAGTCCGCACCAGTCGGTGAGCATCCCGGCAGCGAGGCAGGGCTCGATCTTTCCGGTGAAATTTGCGCCCATTCGCGTGATTCGCGGGAGCTGTCCTGCGTGGTTCCGACATCCCGATCGTCGCGCTGGCGATTGCGGCGGTCGCGTATACGGTGCGCGACGTGCCGCCATGAAAACGAAAGTACTCTGGACGTTGATTCTATCCGTGGGGAGTACGGCGTTGTATTTCGGGATTGTGCGGCCGGAAGTGACGACAACCCCGAAGCGGATCCAGGATTACATCGCGGTGGATCCGGCCACGCGGCCTGCCATTCAACTGCCGCCTTTTCAGGTTTCAGAACCGCGCCTGCCGGCGGCGTCGAAGGGCGCCGCAGAGGTCGCCAGCGAAGCCAAGGTCGAGATCGCGAAGTAGGTTCGAGCGCGGTCCGCCGAAACAGGAACGCGGCCTCCCGCCGGACGGATCCGGTCGGATCAGAAGGTGCCCTTGAGGCCGAAGGCCCATTGCACGCCGTAGGAGTTCGTCGAGCTGATCTTGGCGTATCCAGGCGTCTGGGACCCGTAGCGCAGCAGGTTGTAGTGGACGTTGCCGATGTTGCGGCCGTTCGCGAACAGCTGCAGCTGGCGGGTGAATTGATACGTGACGTTGGCGTCCATCGTCGTGCGCTTCTCCTGGTAAAGATACGCGTCCGGTCCCTGCGCCGGCGACGCGGCCTGCCGCTGTTCGCCGCGCGCGTTCCATTTCAGCATGAACGTAACGGGCTTTCGCGTGATCGTGACGCCCCAGCTGCCGCTTTCGGGAATGAACCGCGTGAAGGCGGCGTTCCGCGAGCCCTGCAGCTTGAGTTTCGTGGCGTTGGCGAAGACGGCGAAATATTTCCCCCAGCCGCCGAGCGGCGCGAGCGACTGGCGCACGTTGAACTCGACGCCGTCCACGCGCGCATCGCCGCCGTTGACCGTGGTTCGCAACTCCCAGCCGGCATAGCGGGGATCGAGATCGAGCAGTTCCAGGTCGTCCGCCGTCGCCAGTTTCACGATGTCATCGTGGAAGTTCGAAATGTTCTTCCGGTAGGCGCCGACGCTGAACACGCCGCCGCTGTCAGTGTAGTACTCGGCGGAAAGGTCGAAGTTGTCGGCCTTCCATGGTTTCAACTCCGGATTGCTGACGGTAATGGTGCCGCGCACGACCGAGGGGTCCGCGTTTTCCGAGACGTCGCTCTCGGAGATCGTCGTGTTGGGAATGACATTGATGTAGTCGGGTTTCCCATACGTCTTGGCGTAGGCGGCGCGCACCAGGAAATTGGAGGTGACGTTGTAGGTGAGGTGGAGGCTGGGATAGTAACCGTCGAAGCCGCCGTTGTAGGTCCGGCCGAATTCAAGTCGCGTGAGGCGGAGTTCTTCCATCGAGCCGGCGGCCCCGGCTTCCGGCCGGCGAATGCGCTGGCCCGCGGCGTTGCGGGCGAAGGTGCCGTTTGAGTTGCGGACAAAAGCGTTGCCCGGCTCGAAGAGCGGGCCGGCGGCCTTGTCGTGAATCTTCTCGAAGCGCACGCCGGTGAGCACCTGCAGCTTGTTGCTGAAGAACCGCGCCTCGCCCTGCAGGTAGAGCGCCGTGGTGATCTCCTTGAAATTCTCGGAGCCCACGATGCGACTCTGCTCCTCGGCCACCTGCTGGGCGGCGGTCTGCGTGAACAGGGCCGGATTTTTTCCCCACGCCTCCGCCATCCGATTCGGCGAGGGGAAGGGAATGTAATCGTAGTCGAAATAATTCTGGCGGCCTTTGTACACCTGCATGGCGAAGGGAGCCAAGGTCGGGTCCGCGGGATTCGCCGGATTATAGGTGAACACGCGGCTCTTGCGCCGGTGGGAGCGATCCTGCGACTTGAAGAGTCCGCCGACCTGCACGGACGTGGGGACCTCGAAGAGTTTCATGCTGCGCTTCACACTGCCCTCGGTGCCGGCCGTGTCGTCGCGGTGATTGCGAATCACGCCGTCGGTCGCGGTGTTCAGCCGGAAATTGCGCAGGTCGAGGAGATCAATTTCGCGGTTGTTGGCGTCGAAGGCGCGGATGCTGCGCGGACCTTCCGGCCGGATGTCGTCGAAGTCCACGCGCACGCCGGCCGGGTTCAGCAGCGCGGTGCCGATGGTGTTGAAATGACCTTTGCTCACGTGCCGCATCCAGGTCTTGGAGGTCGAGGCATAGCCGGACACGTCGACGACCCAGTCGGAATTTTGATAACGGTAACGCACGTTGCTGCCGAGCGTGCGCGCGTCGATGTGGAGGAGATTTGACGCGAAGCTCGCGGTGCCGCGGCCGGTGCCGGAGTGGGCGAACGTATCGCCGAAGGTCAGCGCCGCGCCGGGTGTCGTCGTGGGCGTGGCCACGGTGCCGACACTGGTGGCGCGGTTCACGTTGCCGTTCGTGTCGATGTAATAAGTCGCCTGCAGCCCCACGGTGAGCACCGAGTTGGGCGTGACGCGCCAGTCGGCCTTCAGGCCGGTGGAGTTGCGCTCGTACCATTTGGGCGCGTCGATGATGTTGTGGGTTTGTAGATACGGCTTGGCCGGGGTGGCGCCGGTGCCGGCCGCGTTGGTGTTCCACGTCATCTGCGAGATGTTCTGCTCGTTCCACGCCTTGGACTGGAGCGCGGTGAACACGATGCCGAAGTTCTTCGTGATCGGCAGCGTGTAGTCCAAATCGAAACCCGGATTGATCCGCCGCTCCCACGTGTCGTAGGGAAACGGTTGTTTCGACAGCATCATGCCGTCGCTGCTCGCGGAGATGAAGACCCGGTAGTTGAGCTGCGCCCGGCTGCGCTCGAAGGCGCTTTTGCTGACCATGTTCACGGAGCCGGAGATGCCGCTCGCGGGATTGGCGGGCGTCGGCACTTTCGTCACCTCGATGCGCGAGATGTTGTTGATCGAAACCTGCATGAAATCGAACTGGCGCGAGGCGGCGTTGCGCGAGGCGTTGGCCAGGGACGCGCCGTCGCTGGTGATGTTCGTCATGTTCGGGTCGAAGCCGCGGACCGAGACGCCGAGCGGCATCACGTCGGAATAGTCGACCGTGATGCCGGGCAGGAAGCGCATGAACTCGGCCACGTTGCCCTCGATGACGTCGCCGAAGGCGTCGGTGGCGACGACGTTCTTGATGTTGGCGGCGAACCGCTGCTCGTTGGTGGCGAGCGCCTCGCCCTCGGTCAGCTTCGACATGGAAGCGACGAACGGGTCGAGTTTGACGACGCCGGACTTGTCGCCGTACAGCGCGCGGTTGGTGAGATTGAGCTCGCGCTCGATGGTCTGGCCGGCGCTCACGGTTACCGTGGTCTGCAGCGGATCGAGCCCGGAATAAAATGCCTCGAGGGTCGCGGTACCGCTCGGCACGCCCGCGAGTCGAAACGTGCCCGTCTCATCGGTGAACGCCGTGAGATCGGTGCCTTTGACGGTGATGCGCGCGTTGTTGAGGTACTGGCCCGTGGCTTCGTTTTGCACGCGGCCGGAGATTGAGCCGGTGGCTTGGGCCAGTGCCCGCGGCGCGCCTACGAACGCGACGAGTGCGATGGCGGTGGGAACCAGTCGTCGGGCGACGGTGGAAACGAGTTCAAGCAGACGTCGGGTGGAGTTCATGCGGGTACAGGGGAGGAACTGCGAAGCGAAGCCCGGCGTTCGGGTGGGTCGAACCGGCCGGCGGCGCATGACAATCGCAACCGGGTATAGGAGCAATGGATTTTGCTGACGGAGGAATGCGGGTGGGAGTCAGCACAATCCGTGCTCAGCCGGCGCAGAGGCCCCTTGGCCTCTCGCTCACCGGATTCGGACGCGGTGCAGGAAATCGCGAGGTACGTCGACTGCAGCGGCGCGGCGCTGCGCAGGAAAGTACCGCGGTGGCGGGGAAGTATCGAAACAGAGAGACGCAGCCGTCGGACCTTTGGGTTATTGCCTTTGGAAAATAGCTGCCGCCCGAGGGCGTTGGCTAAAATACCCTCGACAGGTCTGGGCCTGAGTCGGATGCATTGCGCCCGCACCACCCCATGCTGCCGTCTGAACACGCCCGTTGGTTTACCGAGGAAGTTCAGCCTCATGAGCCGGCGCTGCGGGCCTATTTGCAGGTGAGGTTTCCGACTTTGGGCGACCACGACGATCTCGTGCAGGAAACGTACACGCGCCTGCTTCGCGCCAAGAGCCGGGGCGGGGTGCGACACCCGAAAGCGTTTCTCTTCACCGCTGCACGCAATGCCGCCTTTGACCTCTTCCGCCGGCGCGGTGCGAAGCCGACGGAGGCCGTTACGGATCTGGTCGAGCTCACGGTCTTGGAGGACCGTCCGGAAGTCGGTGAGCAGATCGACGAGAGCAGGGAACGCGAGGTGCTGGCCGATGCCGTACGGGCGCTGCCGGAACGCTGTCGCCAGGTGATCATGCTCCGCTATCTCGACGGTCTGACCTACAAGGAAATCGGCGCGCAGCTCGGTATCTCCACCGAGACGGTGAAGGTGCACATGGCAAAAGGCATGCGGCGCTGTGCCGCGTTTTTCGCGCAGCGCGGACTGCTGGAAACACCGCCGGCGGCGACCGGAAAGGACTCTCCATGAGCGAACCGCCGGATCACGACGATTCGATCGAGGAAGTCGCTGCGGACTGGCTCACGGAGCGCGCCGAGGGCTTTTCTTCCGCCCGGAAACGCGACTTCGAGCGCTGGTGTCGCGCCCATCCACGGCATGCTGCCGCCGTGGCGCGGCTGGAGGCGGCGTGCGCCCTGCTCGAACAATTGCCGCGCGTGCGCGCCGAATTGCAGCCAGTGGTGACGTTTCCGGTGCAGGCCCGTGCGGTCGTAGCCGCGAGGGTTCTGCCCGTCAGGAGAGTCTTCCTGGCGATGGCCGCAGCCGTGGCGCTTGCCGCCTTTGGTTGGTGGCAATGGCCGCGTCCACCCGCCTCGGTTCAGCTTTATGCCACGTCGGCAGGCGGCTACGAGCGCGTCGTGCTCGTCGATGGTTCGGTGATTGAGCTCAACGCCAACTCCGAGGTGCGCGTTGACCTGCGGCCCGGCGAGCGGCGGGTCGCGCTCGTTCGCGGCGAGTCCCACTTCACTGTCGCGCACGATGCGTCGCGGCCGTTTGTCGTTTCCGCCCTCGGCGTGGCCGTGCGGGCGGTCGGCACGGCGTTCAACGTCCGACTTGGATCGAACGGCGTCGAGGTGCTCGTGACCGAGGGGAAGGTCGCTGTCTCCGAACTCGTCCCGCCGTCTGTTCCACGCGTCGCGAGCACCTTGCTCGTCGCCAACGAGCGCACGGTGATCCCTGCGATTGCCGCATCCCCGGTGCGTCCGGCAGCAGCCGCCATGGCTGCAGTTCCGATCGTGGAAACGATCGCTCCGGATGCAGTGCGCGAAGCGCTTTCGTGGCAGGAGCGAAGACTGATCTTCTCCGAAACGCCGTTGCGCGAGGTGGTCGCAAAGTTCAACCGCCGCAACCGCCTTCAACTGGTCCTCGGGGATGCCGCGGTCGCGGAGCGTCCGGTGGGCGGGACTTTCGCCGCCGACAACGTCGAGGGTTTTGTGCGCCTGCTCGAGTCCAGTGGCACCATCGCGGTGGAGCGCCGCGATGAAATGACCCTGGTTTTGCGCACGGCGCGTTAGGATCTTCGCCACCTTGGGCGAGAAATCATGCGAACACGGATAACCCGTTTCGTCCGACACTGCGTCTCCGGGGCGTACCTGCTGTTCCTGGTGATGAAACCCCTGATCCCTGATGGCCCGGCGGCGGCAATGGCCGCGTGCTCGCTGGCGTGTGCGCTTGCGCCCGTGCAGGCGGGCGAGGTTGCGCGCAAGGGCTACGACATCGCCGGTGGCGATGCGGCGGGCACGCTGGGACGCTTCGCGGAAGAGTCCGGCCGGCAGGTCGTGTATCTGGTCGATGCCGTGCGCGGCGTGACGACCAATCCGGTGCGGGGCGAGTATACGGTGCGGGAGGCGCTCGCGCGACTCGTCGCCGACACCGGACTGGTCGTCGCCGAGGACGCGCAGTCAGGGGCCTTGATGGTGAACCGGCTCGCCGCCCACGGGCCATCGCTTTTGGAACTCCAGCCCAAGCCCAAACCCCCAGCCATGAAACCATCCCGTCCGCTTCTCGCCGCGCTCTTCGGCCTCCTTATCGGGTCAGCGTCCGCCCCGCTTGCAGCGGAGGCGCCCACCGGGACGATTGAAGGCCGTGTGTTCAACGCGGTGAATGGAAATTACCTGAACAACGCGCGGGCCAGGCTCGACGCCACCGGACTCGAGGTCCGCACCAATGCGTCCGGCGAGTTCCGCTTCGACCGCGTTCCCCTTGGCCCGACCACGATCACGGTGGCGGTGTCGGGCTTCCCGGCCCAAGGGACCCAGGTGACGGTCGTCGCGGGCGCGCCCACGGTGGTCAACGTGGGGATGAGCCTGTCGATGAACGAGACGTTGGCTGGCGACACCGTGGTGAAACTCGACTCGTTCGTGGTCGCGTCGCAGCGGGAGATGAACGGCACCGCCATCGCCATCAACGAACGGCGGGCGGCCTCGAACCTCAAGAATGTCATCGCGTCGGACGAATTCGGCGACTCGCCCGAGGGCAATGTGGCCGAGTTTCTCAAGCTGATGCCGGGGGTCGCGATCGACTACAACGCCGCCGATGCCCGCTACGTTTCCGTCCGCGGTCTGCCGTCCTTCGGCACGGCGGTCTCCTTCGACGGCGCGCCCATCGCGAGCGGCACCACCTCGGCCGGGCGCGAGACGGAATTCAACCAGGCCTCCCTCAACAACACGGCTCGCATCGAGGTGATCAAGTCGCCGTTGCCGGACACGCGCGCCGATTCGATCGGCGGCTCGATCAACATCGTTTCCAAAAGCGCTTTCGACCAGTCCCGCGCCAGTTTTAACTATCGGACGAACGTCAGCGCCAACCTCAGCCATTGGGATGGCGGTCAGTATTACTCGCTCGGTCGCACGCCCTTTTCCCGGGGCGATAATCGAAAAGTTCTTCCCGGCTTCGATCTGAGCTACATCAAGCCGCTCTCGAAAAATCTCGGGTTTTCCCTCAGCGCGATGAGTTCCAGCCAGTTCACCCCCGAGCCCGTCGAGTCAGCGGTCTGGCGACCCACGCAGAGTGCCTCAACCCTTGCGCCGTCGAATCAGCCGTTCCTGGGCACCGTCACGCTGCAGGACGGACCCAAGGTGATCATCCGGCGCTCCCTCGGCGCCACTGTCGACTGGCGAGCGACGCCGCGGGACGTGCTGAACCTCGGCCTCCAACTCAACTGGCAGCGCGCGACCGTCGATCAAAATGGCCAGACCTTCAATGTGATTGGCGCCCGCGCCGCGGCCCCGTCGGCCTACAGTCCCACGTTTGTCCAGGGCGCCTCCGGTGCCGGGTCGATCGCGCATGCGATGAACACCTTCGACAAGATCGCTCCGAGCTACACCGTGCTGCTCAAGCACCGTCACGCCGGGCCGGTCTGGGAAATCGAGAATGGCGTCTCGTTTTCCGAGAGCTGGTCGCGCGTCGAGGCGGAGCGGGACGGCGTGATCAAGAGCATCAATCTCTCCGCGACGAACCTCACCCTCAACTACACTGGGATCTCAAACTCGATTCCCCGTGGCATCACCGCGCAAACCGCGACGGGGGCTCCCTTCGATTGGCGCGATCTTGGAAACTACACGATCACGACGGCGACGATGGACACGCCGCAGGAGAACCGCAACGGCACGGCCGCGGCTCGCATGAGCGCGGCGCGCACGTTTGGCCAGCAGATGCCGGTGCGCATCAAGGTCGGGGCGGACTGGCGCCGTGAGTCGCGCGACGTCGTGAACCCGACCGCCACGTACACGTTCGTCGGACCGGATCGCATCGCCAACACCGCCGACGATGTCGCGGCGCGGTACGACCTGGCGTCTGCGTCCTGGTCGCAGATCAGCCTGCCCTTTGGCCTCGGCCGGCCGCAGCGCCCCGCACCGGACAAATCGTACGCGCTCCTCCGCTCGCATCCCGAATGGTGGACGTTCAACGAAGCGGGCGCGATTTCCTCCCGGGCCGCCAATTCCCAGAAGATCACCGAGCACGTCGTCTCCGGTTACTTGCGTGGTGATCTTTCCCTGCTGCAGAACCGGCTGAAGGTCGTCGGCGGGGTGCGCTACGAGGGCACCTCCGACGAGGGCTGGGGCCAGCTCAACGATCTGTCGAAGACCTACCAGAAGGACGCCCGCGGCCAGATCGTGCGCAACGCCAACGGCACGCCGGTTCGGGTTACGACCGACCCCGTGGCCCTCGCCCGGTTGCAGTTCACGGAGCGCGGATCGCATGCGAAGCGGGACTACGGCGATTTTTATCCGAGCCTGAACACGAGTTACCTGATCTCGGAAAAACTGATGGTGCGCGCGAGTTACGCCCGGACCATCACCCGTCCGCAGCTCTCCAGCATCATTCCTTCAATTACCGCGACCGATCCGACGGTCACGACCACCGTGCCCACCATCACGGTGACGAACACGGGCCTGAGCCCCTGGTATTCGAACAGCTTCGATGTCGGGCTCGAATACTACTTCGACAAGCCCGGCGTGATTTCCCTCGGTGCGTTCCGCAAGGACATCAAGAATTTCTTCGGCTCCGTGCGCTCGCCCGTCACGACCGCGCAGCTCGAGGAATGGGGCTTCGACTCGTCGTTCAACAACTACGAGGTCGTGACCACGCAGAATGTCGGCTCGGCCCGGGTCAGCGGTCTAGAGTATGAGTACCGGCAAAGCCTGCCGTGGGTGCCGTCCCGTTGGGGTAACGTCCTGCTCAACTTCAACAGTACCGCGATTCACGTGGAGGGAGGCGCGGCCAACAGCATCTCCGGCTTCGTGCCGCTCTCGATGAATTACGGTGTCACGTACAGCAACGCGCGCCTCACGTTACGCGCCAATTGGAATGTGCGGGGCCGCACCCGGGCCGGCCAGATCAGCGGGGCCAACGTGGACCCCGGCACCTACACCTACGCTCACCCGCGCCGGAACCTCGACTTCAACGCCGAGTTTCGCCTCACCCGTCGTCTCGCGCTCTTCGCCAATATCCGCAACGCCACCAGCATTGCGTGGCGCAACGAAGCGTACGGTCCCGCCACGCCCGCCTACGCCCGCGGCACCCGCTGGGTGGAGTACGGCCCGAGCGCGCTGCTCGGAGTGAAGGGTTCATTCTGAGGAGAACCGCCACCATGAAACACCCGCCGTCCACGCCGTCCGAAGCCCCTGCCTCAGCCATCAATCGCCGCGCGTTTCTCCAGTCCGTCGGGGCGCTCGCCGCCCTGTCCGCGCTCCCTTCCCAGTCGCTCTACGGCGGGGCGGCCGACGCCGTGCCGGCCCCGCGCCCGGATGGCCGGGTGGCGATCACGTTCGACGCACCGGTCGATGTCTTGATTTGCGGCAGCACGCTCTTCGCCTGCCAGCTGGCGATCGACGCGGCCCGCGCCGGCCAACGCACGGCCCTGGTGATGGACCGGGTCAATCCGTTCTACGAAGGCATCGCGTGTCTGCGATCGTGGATCGACGCGGCGGATGCCGCCGGCGTGCCCGAGGTGATCCGGGGAGTGGTGACCCATGCCGCCACCAGCGAGACGAAGGGCGGCCGCACCTATTTCAACCCGTCCAAGGCGGCCTTGGACATCGAGGACGGCCTGTGCCAGGCGGGGGTGCGTTTCTACTACAATGCCGCGGTTGCCGGAGCGCTCGGTCACGAAGGCCGACTCGCAGGCGTCGTGTTTGGCGGAAAGACCGGTCTGTTTGCGATCGAAGCGCAGGCGGTGATTGACGCCACCGTGGACGCCACGGTCGCCCGGGCGGTGGGCGCCCGCTTCACGCCGGTGTCGGGGCCGCGCCGTTATCAATACGTGGCCGATCTCGCGAAACCCGTTCCGGCGCGGCAGCTGCGTTATCAGGCATCCAAGGGAGCCCAGGTCACGGTCGACATCCATCATTGCTACGCCTGCTTCGACCTCGTGTTGGACTCGCGGTCGAGCGGCCCGTTCGCGCTCGCCGAAGACTACGACGCGATCTATGCGGCCTCGCTGGAGTACCCGTGGGACGGGGCGGAGAAGCGGTTTCGCGGCGCCGACGGCTATCTCTCCAGCGGGATTGATCGATTGGAGGCAACCGGCGGCCGCGTCACCGGTTTCGAAAACCTGCTCGTCTTCGGCCCGCAGGGCATCACCGGCAACACGCGCGGTTCGCTGGTCCTACAGGACCCGAAGGCGCTGTTTGCCGCGTTTCCCCGCGCGCTCGATCAGGTGAAGGCGGCGCAACGGGCCATCGCCTCGCCGCGTCCGGATTATGCCTTCTGGAATCGCGGGGTACCGAACGATCCGGCTCCGCCCGACGGAGCCGTGCACAGCTTCCGGGATCACGGTTTCGACGAACCCGGTACAACCGTGGCCGCGGTCCGGTTTCAGCCGCCCGCGGTGAGCGTGAGCGCCGGGGCGCTGGTTGTCGGCGGGGGCACGAGTGGCAACGCCGCGGCCTACGCAGCCGCGGGCCTGGGACTGCAGACGGTGTGCCTCGAACGCGGACTGGAACTGGGCGGGACCAACACGATCGGTGGCGTGACGAACCTTTGGTTTGGCAACAAGACGAAGGGATTCGACGACTACTACGCGGCGATGGGAGCGAAGAACGACGGGATCAACGCCCCGGGGTTTTTCCGCGGCGTGAAACAGGCGGGCTGCCGGGTGCTGTTCCAGGCGGCGATCACTGGAGTCGCCAGCGTGGGGCGCAACGTGCGGCGGGTTTACGTCATCACCCCCTTCGGTCTCACGGCGGTCGAGGCGCCCAGGATCATCGACGCGACGGGCGACGGAGCCATCGCGGCGTGGGCGGGGTGTGGTTACACGTACGGCGGCGAGCACGACGAAGTGACCCTGTGGGCGTCCTATGCCGCCTTCATGCCGGGCCGGCCGGAAGCCCTGCGGCCGTTCCTGGCGCCGCTCGACGAGCGCAGTCCGCGCGACACGGTCCGCTTTGTCCTGGCGATGCGGCGCAACACCAAGATTTCGCTCGAGTCGAAGCACGTGCCCCCGCCGTTTTTCATCGCGCCGCGGGAGTCGCGCCACATTCGCGGCGGGAAGACCGTGACGTTCCTGGACGTCCTCGCCGCCCGGCGGTTCAGGGACGGTATCCTTCGCGCCGAGTCGAATCCCGACATCAAGGGCATCGCCACGAGCGATGCGGCGAAGGCGGGGTTCATTCCGCGGGATTGGAAGCACCTGTTCCAGGTGACGGTGCCGTACGCGGCGATGATCCCGCCGGCGCTCGACAACGTGATCATCGCGGGCAAGGCGTATTCGGTGTCCCACGACGCGCTTTCGACCGCCCGCATGCAGCGTGATCTCTGCGTGATGGGCATCGTGGCCGGACAGGCGCTGAAGGTGGCGGTCGACCGCAACGTGCTGCTCCGCGACATCCCCGTCCCGGAACTGCAGCGGACGCTGATCGCCAAGGGCCTGCTGAAACCGGGGGACATTGCCGACGACGACCTCGGCTTCGGCCTCACGCCGGAGCAGATGGCGAGGAAGGTCGCCACGACCTCGGACATGGACGATGGTTTGGCCCCGGCGGCGATGCTCTGCCTGCTCCCGCGCGAGCAGGCGCTGGCGGCGCTGGAGCCGCACGTCGATGCGGATCATGAAGGCGTCAACCGGCTCCTGAGTTTCCTCGGCCATCCCAAGGGCAAGGAGCGTTACCTCGCTCACGTGAACCGCGCCCTGGATGAACCGACGCTGAGCCTGGAACTGTACGGCGGCAAAGCCACGGGGCACATCATGCCCGACCAAGGCTATGCGCCGGTTTCGGCCTTGATGCTCGGCAGCCTGGCCCAGGCCCGGGAACGGCGCGCCGTGCCGTTGCTGGTGAAACTGGCCGGCCGGGTGACGTACGATCCAAAGAACCTCCGCTCGACGTGGGGCTATTTCTACAGCCTGGCCTGTGGTTTCGAGCGCCTCGCCTGCCCGGAAGGCCGGGTCCCACTCAAGCGCGTGTTGGGCGAGTCCCTGTTCGCCGACCGCACCGTTTCGCGCGACGGCGACCTGCGCGCATGTCAGGATGTCCCGGCGGAACGCGTGACGTATCTCCGGCTCGCGCTGGCCCGCGCCCTCACGCGCTGCGGTGATCCGGAAGGTGCCCTCGCGCTATGCGGGTTTCTCCACGAAGCGCGCGTCTGTTATGCCCGCGCCGCCCGCGCCGAGCTGGCGGCCGCCTTTGCCCAGGACTTCGGCTTCCGTGCCGGCGAATGGCGGGAGTGGATCCGGAAACACGGCGCGACGCTGAAGCCCAATCCCCTGACCACGCCGTTTGCATGAAGCCGGCCCGCGCGCGCCCCGGTGTGCTCGTCTGGGATCTGCCGGCGCGCGTTTGCCACTGGGGATTTGCGCTGAGCCTCTCCGCCTCGCTGGTCATTGCGTTTCGTTTCGATCCGGAAGCCAGCGTGTTCAAGTATCACATGCTGCTGGGCGTGCTGGCGGCGTGGTTTCTCGCGCTGCGGATTCTGCTGGGATTTTTCGGCTGTGCGCAGTCGCGGTGGCCGGCATTTTTTCACGGCCCTCGGAGAATCCTGCGGTACTTGGTGGACGTGCTTCGCTGGCGCACCGACACCCACCCCGGGATCAATCCCGGCACGGCGTTGTTCGCCCCGGCGGCCTACCTGGTCCTCGTCGCGCTGATCGTGTCAGGCTTCGACGCCGACTGGGTCGTGTCGTGGCACGGCCCGCTTTCGTGGGCGATGATCGGCCTGATTGCCGCCCATCTTCTTGGCTTGAGCCTTCACGCCCTCCGGCATCGGGAACTGACTCCGCTCGCCATGATCCACGGCCGGCGTTCCGTCACCGCCGCCGCCGCTCCGGCGAAAAGCCGCGTGGCGTGGGGCGTCGTGCTGATTGCCCTGAGCGCGCTGCTGGTGGGCCTGATGGGACGAGGCTTCGATCCCGGCACGTCGACCTTGCGCATTCCCTTTCTCCCTGAGATCGAATTTCCGCTCATCCAGAAGGGATAGCCATTCGACTCTCGCAACCCAGCGCTCCCTTGAATCACCGCCTGCCCCTACGCGCGCTTCTCCTCATCGCGTCCATCGCTGCCACCTCGCGCGCGCAAGAGAACGATCTCACGGTCCTCCGGCGCGTCGCCGACACGGTGTTAACGCAGACCACCCGACGGCTCGTTGACCGCAGCACGGCGCAGACGTTTACCGAGAGCACCGGGCTCGCGCCCAAACCGGGGATCAGCATCGAGAGCAAATTCAACGCGTGGTTCTACCAGACCTGGCTGCTGACGGATGGCATGCGCCGCGCGGCGAGTGCGCTGGGCGATCCGGCCTATCGCGACTACGGAGAGCGGAATCTCGCCTTCATCTACGCGCACCTCGATTACTTCCAGCGCCAGCACTCCGCGGGGATGAAAGCCGCGCCGGTGGGCGACGGCGCGCTATCGCCGATTGGGTTTTATTTTCGGCTGACCGATCTGTGGCACACGGGACTCGCACCGCTCGTCGTCGAGCGTTACGCGCAGACGAAGGACGCGCGCTACGAGCCCTACCTCGCGCGCATGGCGGAGTTCCTGGAGAAGTCACCGCGCCTGCCGGACGGGACCTTGCACCGGGCGCGCGGCCGCCTGATGGCGGACGATCCCTACATGACCGTGCCGTACCTGGTGCGCATGCACCGGCTCACCGGCGAGGCGCGTTACCTCGACGACGCGGCGCAGCAACTTCTCGGCACGAGCCGATTGCTTTTCAACCCGAGCCAAGGTTGGTACCGGCACGCGTGGGACGTGAAAGCGCAGGCTCCGCTGGGCGAGCACTGGGGCCGGGCGAATGGTTGGATGATGCTCACGGAAGTGGAGCTCCTCGCGGCGCTGCCGGTGAGCCATCCCGCGCGGGCCCGGGTGCTGGCGCTCTTCGTCGCTCACGCCGAAGGACTTCGTCGCGCCCAGGATCCGGCGGGAGGCTGGCACCAACTGCTCGATCATCCCGAGTCGTGGATCGAGTCCTCGTCCACCGGCATGTTCGTCTACGGCCTCGCCCGGGGAGTGAACGAAGGCTGGCTCGACGGAGCCCTGGCGGAAACGGCCCGCAAAGGCTGGAGCGCGCTGAAACAGAAAGTGACCGAGGACGGCGACATCGTGGACGTGTGTGGCTCAACGGACGTGGGCGGGGTGAGTTACTATCTCGCGCGCCCGCGGCTGCAGGGAGACTTGCATGGATTCGGCCCGTTTCTGCTTTCGGCCGGGGAAATCCTCCGCCTGAAACGTTGAAGCTGCTGCGGATGAAGCGTGTCCGCGCCGGGCCGCCCCTTTCGCCGGGTGAGGCGCAAGGGGGCTCCGACTCGACGGCTTCGATTGGATGTTTCATGCCTGATACCAATCGCTCTTTGCCTTTGGACTTTAGCCGTGGCTACGAGCGCCAGCGAGTGGCCGTTCGGCCACTCGCTGGCGCTCGTAGCCACGATCGATCCAGAAGTCCAAAAGCAAGCAGCGATTGGTATGAATCCGTCTTTGTTTAGCGTAACGGAAAAGACGGCGCGCGCCGTCTTGGATTCGCCGGTCCCTTCCCTCAGTTCATCCTCCCGCACCGAATATGATCTCACGTCGCACGTTCCTCAAAGCCTCCGGTGTTGCGCTTGGCGCCAGCGCTCTGCCCGGTTTTTCGCAGCCCGCCCCCGCTCCGAAAACCGTGCTGCTGCAGAGTGCCTGGGCGACCAAGAACATTGGCGATATCGGCCACACGCCGGGGACGCTGCGCTTCCTGGTACAGTACCTGCCTGAAGCAAAGGTCATCCTGTGGGCCGCGAAGACCAATCCGGAGGTGGACGCGATGCTGACGCGGCGGTTTCCGCAGGTGGAAATCGTCAAGGGCTCGCTCGCCGAGAAGAACGGCGCCGTTCAGCGGGCGATCCAGCGCTCCGACTTTTTCCTCCGCGGCCCCGGCATGGGTCAAAGCACGGACTTCATGGTTTACTGCAACCAGCTCGGCAAACCCTGGGGTCTCCAGGGGCAGTCGTATTTTCCCGACATGGTGACGGGCAAAGGCGGAGCGGACCGCGTCGCACTGCTCAACCGCGCCGCCTTCATCTACTGCCGCGACTCCAAGACGCTTGCGCTGCTCCGCGGTGCGGGCGTGAAGCCACCCGTCCTCGAGTTCGCGCCCGACGGCTGCTTTGGGATCGATGTCCGCGACGAGGAAAAGGCGCTGCGCCGAATGAAGAAGCACGGCCTCGAAGCGAAGAAGTTCATTACGCTGCAGCTGCGCACGCACTCGCCCAGCAGCCCCGGGGTGGATGACTCGCGGCCGCAGAAGCTGAACCCTCTCAATCCGACGCCCGAGAACATCGCCGACGACACGCGGCGGGCGAAGGTCTACCAGGATCTCATCGCGCTGTGGGTGAAGGAAACCGGCTGGAAAGTGGTCATCGCGCCCGAAGTGGAGAAGGAGATGATCTATAACAAGAAGTTCGTCTACGACCCGCTGCCCGACGACCTGAAGAAACACGTGGTGAATTTCGACGAGTTTTGGAACGTGGACGAAGCCTGCTCCTTTTACGCCCGCGCCCACACGGTCATCTGCCACGAACCGCACACGCCGATCATGGCCCTCGCGATGGGCACGCCGATGATGCACACCTTTTCCGAGTTCCATTCGCCAAAATGCTGGATGTTTAAGGACATCGGCCTGGAGGAATGGGCGCCCGAATTCGACCGCACGTCGGCGCGGCAAATGTTCGATACCTTGATGGGCATTCACCGGAACTACCCCGCAGCTCAGGCCAAGGTCAAAAAAGCGATGGCGTACGTCGAGGACCGGGCCAAGTCCCAGATGAAGGTGTTGAAGGGCGTGATCGGAGCCTGAACCGACGAACCGGCTCGGCAACGCCCCCTGGCTCGCAGCGGGGCGAGGCCGTCCTGCCGACGGCGCTCTGGCGTTCCGCTTGGACTCCCGCGTTTTCCGGGCTAGGAGAACAAGGCACATGAAACGACGACACTTCCTCGGACACCTCGCCGCCGGCGGCGCAATCGGCGCCACGTTTGTTCCCACTGCTGCATTGGCCCAATCCCCCGGTGTCACGGGTCAGCTGATACGGACGCCCCTCGTGCTCATGGCACCGCGACCCGATGGCCTCGAGGCGGTGTGGGCGGTCAGCCGTCTCAGCCGGGGCCGCCTCGAGTGGCAGTCGGACGACGGTTTGAGCGGCGAGGCGGCCACCGATACCTTCGGTTTCGTGCCGCAGGGCCAGTCCATCCTGCGCGTCCGTCTCGCGGGATTGAAGCCGGGCCTGCGCTATCGCGTCCGGTCGGTGACGACGGCCGCCGACAACGGTGAAACGGAAACCAGTCCGTGGAAGTCATTCCGGACGTTGAATCCGAACGCCGCCGAGACGTCGTTCGTCGTGTGGAACGACACCCACGTCAACAATCCCACGATTCAACGGCTGCACGAGCGGACGCCAGCGGCCGATTTTCTCCTCTGGAACGGCGATACCTGCAACGATTGGAAGACGGAGGATCTGCTGGTGCCAACGCTGTTGCATCCGGGGCAGCGCGACATTTCCGAAGGACGTCCGCTCTTCGTCACGTGGGGCAACCACGACGTCCGCGGCAAGCATGCGTTCGAGATGCCCGGAATGGTGGCGACGCCGAGCGGCCGGCCGTTCTGGGCGTTTCGCTCGGGCCCGGTGGCGGTCATCTGCCTTCATACCGGCGAAGACAAACCGGACGCCCATCCCAGTTTCGGCGGCCGCGTGGCGTTCGATCGGCTGCGAAAGGAACAGGCGGTCTGGTTGGCGGAGACGATCCGGCGGCCGGAGCTGAGCGCTGCGCCCTATCGCGTGGTGTTCTGCCACATTCCGCTCCGCTGGGTGGACGAAAGTCCGCAGGACTACGGCGACGGTGGCTTCGATCGCCACAGCGGACGGAGCCGCGCGGCCTGGCATGACGCCCTGGTGGCGTGGAAGACGCAGGTGATCATCTCAGGACACACTCATCGCACGACGTGGTTGCCGCCCGCCGAGGGATTTCCGTATGGGCAACTCATCGGCGGCGGCCCCACGCCCCAGGCGGCGACGTGGATGCAGGCCAAGGCCGGCGCGGATCGCCTGCACATTGTCGTCCGCGATCTGGAAGGGGCGATCAAACACGACGTCAGCCTGCAACCGCTCGGATAAGGCCGAAGCCTGCCCGCTTGCATCGAATGCAGGCGAGGGAGAGCTGAACGGGGGCATCCCTTGCGGAATCGTTTCTCTCAGCTCCGACCGCTCGGCGGAATGGTTTCGGCACTGAATTCCAACTGTGCGGGAACTCAGAAGCGCGCCTGGAAGCCGGCGGAGATCGACCGCGGAAAGAGATTGGTCTGTGCCCAGCGGTCGTCGCGATACAGTCCGCTGTAGCGGCCGCGGTTTTCCTCGGTGAGATTGATCACGTCGAGGAACACGTTGAGCTGCCGCGTGAGCCTCACCCGCGCGAAGAAGTCGAACTGGCCGCGCCGGCCGATGAACTCCGAACTCGAGGGATCGCCCGCGTTCAGCGACGACAGATAGGTGTCGGAGAAATTCCACATCAACCGGACGTCCCAGCGGCCGTAGTTGTAGGTCACGCCGGCGTTGCCCGAGCGCGGACGCATGCCGGTGAGGTTGTTCTTGAACGGCAGGTTCGTCACGACGCCGTTGTAGTCGCCGGCGCTCGTGAGCACGGTCCAGTTCCCCATCACGCCGAAGCCGCGCAGCAGGCCCGGGAGAAAGCTGAGCTGCTGCGAGTAGTTGAACTCCATGCCCTCGACCGTGCCGTCGCCGGCGTTCACCCGGCTGTTGCCCTGCCAGCCGACGTAGTCGCTCAGGTCGAGGCCGAACTCATTGCCGGTGATCCGGAACGAGGTCGCCGTGACGTAATTCTTGATGTCCTTGCGGAAGGCGCCGACGGACACGACGCCCACGGGTTTGAAATAGTATTCAACGCTGACGTCGTAGTTGCTCGAGATCTGCGGTTTCAGCGAGGGATTGGAGAAGGTCACGTTCTGGCCGAGATCGTTGATCGAGAAACGGCCGACGAGGTCGGAGATGCGGGGGCGGCCGATCGTCGTCGAGTAGTTGGCGCGGACCGTGAGGTGCGGGATCGGCTCGTAGCGGAATTGCAGGTTCGGAAACCAGTCGACGTAGTCCGACTCAATCGTCTTGAACGTGCCGAAGCGCGCCTCCGGCGTCGTGGCGCGGGTGTTCTCGAAGCGGGACGTGATGGTGGCGAGCGTCTGTTCGAAGCGCAGTCCCGCGGTCATCTGGAGGTTCCTCAGCAGCTTCACCTCGCCCTGCACATAGCCGGCGGGGATCGTCTCGCGCGTTTCGTAGTCGTTCTGCAGCGAGTTGGTGACGGACGTATCCAGATTGGCATTCGTGAGCGGCAGGGCGGATGCATTGTAGGCAAACTGCACCGCCGGCCGGGCTGCGAGTCCGGACGGAAGGTAACTGAAGCCGATGTCCTTGAACACAGCCTTGGTGTTGATGATCGGTGTCGCGGGGTAGCGGCCGTCAATCCAGCCGTGCCGGAAGTTGAACTCCCGATACCGGCTGTAGTCACCGGCGCCGAGCGTGCCGGTGATGGAGTCGGCGTCGCGGTCGCGGTCCTGCTGGCGGACGCGGAACCCGGCCTTGAGTTTCACCGGGATGGGCCAGCGGGCGAAGTCGCGCGAGGCGTCGAGCTTGGCGCTGGCGATTTCGTCCGACGCGTTCTCATGCGTGCCGGTCACGGCGATCGAGAGCATGTTGGTGAAAGGGTCGTTGGGGGGCGCGAGCGGACCATTGAACGTGAGGGTCGGAAACTCCTTGCTGGTCCGCCGGTCGTAGGTGAACCCGTAGGTGTTGTTGCTGCGCGCTGTCGCCGACATGCGGTCGAGCGGGCGGAACGAATCGGAGTACGTGAGCGTCCACGCGAGCTTCACGGCTCCGATCGCGGTCTTGCCGCCGAGCAGGAAGTTCCAGGTGTCGCTCGGCGTGTCGCGAATATCGCGCTGTGAGCGGTAGCTCGAACGGGTGAAGACCCAGAAGTCCGAGTTTGAATTTGCCAGGTCGACCGTGAGGTTGTCGGTGTATTGCGGCCGGTTCTGATCCATGATGTTCACGAAGCGTGTCCAGCCCGCGGAAAACGTGAGCGAGGAGTCCGGGGAGAGCTTGTAGTCGAACTTCGCCTGGAAATGGACCCGCTTGTTCAGGTGGTATTCCTGGTCGGCATACAGCACCTGCCGCGGCGCGGTGGGCGCGGCGTAGTTCCAGTTGGCGGCAAAGGTCGTGCGGATCGTCTGCAGGCCGTCGCCGACTTCCTGATACCCTCCGGTGATCGAGACGCCGAGTTTGCGGCCGAAGAGGGTGAACACGTCGGAGTAGTCGAGGGAGTAGTTCGGGAAGAACTGCCGGCCGCTGCCGGACGGATCGAGGTGCTTGCCCATCGTTTCGTTGTAGGAGGTCGCGGCGTTGAGCACCAGGGTGCGGCTCGATCGGTCGAAGCCGCTGCGAGTGCGGAGATTCACCACGCCGCCCAGCGAGTCGGCGTCCATGTCGGCTGTCGGGGTCTTGATGACCTCGACGCTCTCGATCGCTCCGGCGGCCAGGCCGCTGACGAGCTGGGAGCGGGAGTCGGGATTGGCGCTCGCGGTGCGCGTGCCGTCCATCATGACGCTGGTAAACTCAGGCGACAAACCGCGCACCGAGATGGCGTCGACCGCCGAGCCGCCGTATTCGCCGACGACGCCGGGGAGGCGCTGGAGAAACGAACCCATGTCGCCCTTGGCGATGTTGCCGTAGGCATCGGTTGAAACCGTGTTGCCCACGGTGAGCGCGGTTTCCTGGCGGGCGATGGCGGCGGCGTTGCCCTCGCGCAACGCGGAAACGGATACGGCCTCGAGCACGTAGACGCCGGAGCTCAATTTGAAATCGCGGCTGGCGCTGCCACCGGCGGCGACGCCGACCGGGGCCGTGGCGTCATCAAGGCCCGGATACGTCACCCGCAGCGTCGCCGTCCCGGCCGGCACGCCGCTGAGCACAAACGTGCCGTCGCGTTCCGTCAGCGCCGAGAGGTCGGTGCCGGCGACGGTGACCATCGCGCTCTCGAGGTTGGCGTTGGTGCCGCCGTTGTAGACCCGGCCGCGAATTTCGCCGGTCGAAGCCGGCTGCGCGGAAAGCGGGGCGATCGCGACGGTCAGCGCGAGCAGGAGGAGGGCGGTCGATGCACAAGCGCGCGCAGCGTTGCGCGCGATCCGAACCAGGAGGTGGTGGGTCATGTTTGGGTGGGACGAGGCGGGCTTGATGCATAGACGAACCAGCGTGTTTCTTCCGTAACGCCTCCGCCGCGATTTCATCGGCTGCGGGGTAAATCGCGGACAGGCGTGCCGCCGGGAGTTTCAGCGCCGCCGGGACGCCGTGTGAACGCCGGCCCCGGCCTGTTCCGTGACGATCGCACTCCTGCTCCAGCAGGTCGTGTCGTGTGTAGTGATGTGCATAAATATTATACATTGCCTGCAGCGGGCAGGCCGGTTGAGTCCCGTCCAGCCCCACCTGTCCCTTCGTCGTCATCGAGGGTATTCTATGAACATCCCAGCCTGTCCGGCGGAGCTCGCTCCGCGCTTCTTTCGTCGCGTGCTCGGTGCACTGCTTTTTGTCGCCTGCGCCGCGTTCCTTTCCGGTCAGACCGGCACCACCGGTTCGGTTTCAGGCCGGGTGCAGAACGAAGCCACCGGCCAATACCTCAACAAGGTGCGCGTTTCCATCAAAGGGACCGAGCTCACGACGTTCACCGATGAGACGGGCACGTTTCGCATCGGTGGGGTGCCGACCGGCAGCGCCGTGATCGAGACGTTTTATTCCGGTCTTGATCCCCTGGCCGTCACGGTTCCCGTGACCGCCGGCGAGAACACCGCCCGCGATATCAATCTCACGAACAAGGCCGCCTATGGTGACAAGAGCGGCGGCACGATCCGGATGGATGCCTTCGTCCTTTCCTCGTCCAAGGTCACCGAGGGCGAATCGCTCGCGACAAACGAGCAGCGCTTCGCCGCCAACATCAAGAACGTCGTCGCCACGGACGCGTTTGGCGATGTGACCGAGGGCAACGTCGCCGAGTTCATGAAGTTTCTCCCGGGCGTCACGGTCGAATACTCCGACGCGTCGCCCAACGCGGTCGCGATCCGCGGCTTCGATCCGAACATGACCGCGGTCACGGTCGACGGCTCGCAGATGGCCAACGCCTCCGGCAGCGCCGCCAACCGCTCGTTCCTCTTCACCCAGGTCTCGATCAACAACACCTCGCGCATCGAGGTGACGAAGGTCCCGACGCCCTCGAGCCCGGCCGACGGCATTTCCGGCACGGTGAACATGATCAGCAAGAGCGCGTTCGAGCGCAGCAAGGCGCAGTTCAACTACCGCGTGTTCCTCTCCGCGAGCAGCGACGGCATGCAGCTCGAGAAGCAGCCGTATCCGACCGACCAATATATCAGCCGGATTAAGCCCGGCTTCGATTTCGACTACACGCTGCCGATCACGAAGAACTTCGGCATCGTCTTCACCGGCCTGTCGTCGAAGCAGTGGAACGAGCAGAATATCTCCACCATGACGTGGAACACCAGCGCGGCCGGCACTGGCGCGACGCCGTCGCGGCCGTATCTGCAATCGCACCAGATCATCGACGCGCCGAAGTGGTACGAGCGGCACTCGACGAGCCTGAAGGCTGACTGGCGCGTGACGCCGAACTCGGTCCTCTCCATCGGCGGCCAGGCGACCTATTACATCGACAAGAATGGCAACGTGAACCGCACCGCGACCGCCGGCACGAATGCGACTCCCAGTGTGGCGGGCGGCACCGCGTTGAGCTACGACGGGAACGGCACCGTGGGCGCGACCGGCCGCGGCGGCGTGTCGTTTGCCGGCAACTATCTGCACATCGACGCCCGCACGCTGGGTGCGAACACGCGCTATCGGTTCGATAACGGCGATTGGAAGATCGACACGGGCATGCATGTGTCGACGTCCAAGACGTGGCGGCGGTATGAGCAGAAGGGACAGTTTCAGTCCCTGAATCTCTCGATGTTGAATCCGGTGCGCGTGACGTTCGAAGGCATCACGCCCGAGCGGCCGACGAAGATTCGGGTGTTCGACAACAACAACCGCGAACTCGATATCAACGACATCAACAATTACCGGATGAACGCGACGAACGCCGTCACTTCGACGGACTATCGCGATCACAAGGAGAACGTCCGTGGCGGCGATGTGAACCTCAAGCGGCGCCTGAGCGTGTTCGACATTCCGGGCAATCTGCAGATCGGCGGCCTCTATCGGGCCCAGGACCGCGATCGTCGGTCGACGACGAACCAGTGGAATTACAACCCGCCGGACGGCAACCCGTCGCCGGCGCCGTTCCTCTCGCAGGTCTACAAGAACCGCCCGAACTATTTCGGCTTCGACAACATTCCGTGGACGTCGAGCACCCAGGCCGTCGAGGCGTGGAAGAAGAACCCGAGTCTTTTCATCCAGTCGCCTGCGCAACTGGTCGCGGCCGCCCAGGCCCAGATCGTCGGTTCCGAATGGCTGCGGGAAAGCGTGACGGCGTTTTACGCTCAGGCGGAAGGCCGGTTTTTCAAGAACCGGCTGACCGTGCTCACCGGTGTGCGCTATGAAAAGACACACGACAAGGGTGCGGGTCCGGTGAACGAACCGTCGGCGGTGTGGTTGCGCGATCCGGACGGCACCTTCGCGCGCAATGCCCTGAACCAGCGCATCCGCAAGCCCGAGGCGGGCCTCGTCGGTTCGATGGAGGAGCTGCGTTTGATCCGCAAGGAGCGGGCGAACTTCGGCAACCGCTCCTATGACGGCTATTATCCGAGCCTGCATCTCACGTACAACGCGACGCAGAATTTCCTCCTCCGCGCCGCGTATGCCAAGACGTACGGCCGCCCTGATTTCACCAACATCGTGCCCAACGCGACGATCTCGGAGAACGACATCGAGTTCTCGACCGATCCCAACGCGATTCCCGGCGACATCACGGTGCGCAACACCGGCCTCAAGCCCTGGACGGCGGACAACTACGATCTCTCCGCCGAGTACTACACGGACAACGGCGGACTCTTCACCGCGGGTGTTTTCCGCAAGGACATCACCGATTTCTTCGGCACGCTGCAGACGCGGGCCACGGAGGAGCTGCTGGATGAGTTGGGACTTGATCCGCGTTACGCGGGCTGGCGGCTCAACACGACGATCAACTCCGGCGACGCCCGCGTTTCCGGCGTGGAGCTGAACGTTCGCCAGTCGCTCGCGCCGCTCGGCCGGTTTGGTCGTTACTTCAGCGTCTTTGCCAATGCGACGAAACTGAAGCTGCAGGGCAGCCGCACGGCAGATTTCAACCGCTTCCTCCCGAAAAGCGCGAACTGGGGTTTCACGTTCACGAAAAATCCGATCACGTTCATGGCGAAGTGGCATCATCGCGGCGAACAGAACCGCGGTCCTTCCACCGGGCTGGGGCCGAACGCGATCCTGTATCAGGACGCCCGTACCACGCTGGACGTCAATCTGTCGTACCAGGCCTTCAAGCGGCTCTCGGTCTTCGTCAACTCGCGCAACGTCGAAAACGTGCACTTCAATGCGTCGCGCTACCAGTCCGACACGCCCGAGTACGCGCGCCGCAGCTCGAGCAACTCGTACGGGGCGCAATGGGCCTTCGGCGTGAAGGGAACGTTCTGAGGCCGGCAACCGGCTGACCGCGGGGAGTCCCGACCACACTGAAACGATGATCGAGTCACGGAGCCGCTCGCGCACGGCGGCTCCGTGATCGAATCGCGGCGGGTTGGGCGGAGGCCCGCTCCGGCGACGGACTACGAGACGGGATAGCCCAGCTGCTCGAGTTGGCGTAGGATTGCCTTGGGCGCGATAGCGAGCGGCTTGAACTGCAGTTCGGACGGATAGCCCGGCATCGTGTGTTGGATGCCGACCGATCGAAACAGCCAGGGATACAAGCTGCCACGGCCCAGTTTGCGAATGGACGCGCGCGGGAATCGATAATTACCGCGATTACCGCACAACCAGAGCTCGTCCCGCGTCGCGCTCAGAAAGGCGAGAGGGACATGACCGTAGGTCGCGCCGACGTCATCGCACATGTGCCCATCCCAGCGCAATGTGGGAGCGGTTTCGAGGGGTGAACCCAGTTCGACGGTTGAGGCTTGGCCAGTTTCCATGGGGAGCATCCTGTTGTGCCGGCATACTCCCTGGCGGACGATTCGATCGACGGACACCGTCGATTCCATGTTCGGACAGGAAGCAGGCAGGCGAAGTTTTCGAAACAGCGGCCCGACTGTTTCAAATGCCTTCGGAAACTGCCTTTCCGAACCCGAGCAAGGGTGGCACGAGTTGGAGAGCGGGGCAAACCGCCAGGATTCATTTTCTGTAATCAGGCCTGAATGGGTCAGGCTGTTGCACGTTGCAAATGTGCCGGTTTCGAGGTCGTTGCGTTCTGCCCGCGACGTCGCGCCGGCGTCGGTGGGCCGCAAAAAACACGCGGTAGTCCGCAACGGGTGCGCACCAATCGGTTTCGCCCGATTGTCCCGGGAGGGTTTAGCCTTGGTGCGACTCCATCGTGCGCTGCGTCGCCGGACAACGGCTCCACGGCACACGGAGGAGTCGTTCAATGCGTCTCTTCCCTTGGACAGGTTTCCGCGTTCCACTCAGGCCGGCTCTCGCCGCCGCCGCTCTGACGGTCGCTGCGTCTGCCGGAGCTGCCGACGTGCAGACTCCGGGCGCAGGACCGGGTGCCGTCTCGCTGGGCGTCGAAGTCGGCTATGATGACAACGTGTTTCGCATGGACCACGGTCCGCTGCGCCGTCAGGGCTCGCCCGTCAGCAGTGCGGCGTTTCGCTGGGACCGAATCGTGGGTGCAGGCATGACGCTGCGCTATGGCTTCGAAGCGGTGCGGTTTTCCGCGGACGCTGCGACGGAAAACCATGTGCGCCACACGAGTGCGCTCAGCGGCAGCGGAAGACGCGGCGGGCTCGCGTGGGAGTTCAGCTCCCAGACGATCGCTGTAAATGGTGATGATCGGTCGCCGGTCTTCGGCCTCAGCCGGAGTTGTTTCGCCATTTCGCCGCCGCGTGAACGGCGTGACCAGTGGCAGAATCGGAGCGCCGCGCGGTGCCGTCAGAACCTGGGTGCGGCGTTTGTCCAGGGAGTTGCCACGTTTGCGGGCTACGATTTGCGCACGAGCCCGCAGGTGGTCGCGGGCGTCGACAACTACGTCGATCGCGCCGATACAGCGGGCGGAATCGAAGTCGGCCGCGTGCTGTCCAACGGACTCTCGGTCGCGGCAGGGATTCGCGCCGGTCAGCAATTCCAGGATCGGGATGGCGGTCGAAAGTCCGACCGGTCGAACCACTATCGCCGGCTGCTCCTCTCGTTCGACGGACCGTTGGCGGGTCGGTTCAGGATCGTCGGAGCGGTCGGGCCGGCGCGGCACACGTATGCGATCAATTCGACCGGGCCGGCGCGCATTGATCGGTGGTATGCGGATCTGGGCCTGAACGTTTCTCTGACCGCTCGTGACACGCTCCACGTGAGCACGAAGCGGGCGCAGGGCGTGGCGAGCACCGGCAACGTCAGCAGTCAGGACCTGGCGTCGACGGTGCAATGGCGCCATCGGTTTTCCGCGGTGTGGGCGGCGAGCGTCGCGGCGAAAGTCGCCGGCGGGATCTACGACGGCGCGATGCGTGACGACGAACAAACGGTCGGCGCCGGAACCGTCACGTGGCGGACGAAGCACGGGCCCGAAGTGAACCTCACCTGCGGAGGGGAAGTGTCGCGCGATTGTTCCTTGCGGCCCGATCCCGCCCGCGACTATCAGCGGCGGCATGCCAGTCTTGCGACGAACTGGACGTTTTGAGCGGGAGAAATCCTGCTGCCGCGGTGGCGGATTCGGGCGGGACCGTGGATGCCGCTGGATCGCGTGTGCCTTACTATCACGTAGAAAATAGCCGGAAACGCGGGAGACTGCGGGGAAACGAATCTGTTAGCTTCGGTGGCTTCAAAGCCCTGGCGAGGCCACACCCCGCGACGACCCATGCCTTCACGTCTGATGACACTCCTGCTGACGGCTGCCGTGCCGTTTACGTGCGGCGGCGTGGTCGCGTCGGAGCGGCCGCGCGTGATCGTCACGAGCGACGGCGAGATCGATGACGAGTGTTCGCTGGTCCGATTTCTCCTTTATGCCAACGAATGGGACATCGAGGGCCTCATCACCTCGAGTTCCCAGTATCATTGGCGAGGCCACAAGTGGGCGGGCGACGATTGGGCGCAGCCTTATCTGCAGGCGTACGCGCAGGTTTATCCCCACCTCGTGCAACACGACCCTGGCTATCCGACCCCGGAATTGCTGCAGGCGCGCACGCTGATCGGCAACGTCAGGGCCGAGGGCGAGATGGACGAAGTCACACCCGGTTCACAACGAATCGTGCAGGTGCTGCTCGACGAGTCCGATCCGCGTCCGGTTTGGATTCAGGCGTGGGGCGGCACGAACACGATCGCGCGTGCGCTGAAAACGATCGAACAGAACCAGCCGGGAAAAATGGCCTACGTGGCCAGCAAAGTGCGCCTCTATCTGATCTGGGAGCAGGATGCCACCTACCAGGATTACATCCGGCCTCATTGGGGGAAATACGGTCTGCTGACGATCATCTCCGACCAGTTCATCGCACTCTTCTATCACTGGAAAAAATATCTGCCGGCGGAGCAGCAGGCCTACCTCGTCGGATCCTGGATGAAGTCGCACATCCTCGAGCAGCACGGCCCGTTGTGTGCGTTGTACAAGAGCCACGAGAATGGCGATTTCAGATCCGAGGGTGACTCGCCGGCCTTTCTGCACGCGGTCGACACCGGCTTGCGCAGCCTGGAGTCGCCCGGCTGGGGTGGTTGGGGCGGCCGCTTTGTTCGGGTCCGGGAAAACACCTGGCTCGATCCCGTGGCGGAGCCGGGCTACCGGTACCCCGAAGGCCGCTGGTACACCAATTCAGCGTGGGGCCGTACCCGCCTGAAAAAGGAGATTCCGCACGACGCGGAACTGATCGCGTATCTGAAGCCGTCCTGGCGCTGGATTACCGCCCAGCAGAACGATTTTGCCGCGCGCGCCGACTGGTGCGTCAAGCCCTATGCTGAAGCCAATCACGCTCCGGTCGTCGCACTCGCCCATCCCGAGGACCTGCAGGCGCGGCCCGGCGCAAGCGTGGCGTTGAGCGCGCAGGGCACGCGGGATCCGGATGGCCACGAATTGTCGTATCGGTGGTGGCACTACCGCGAGGCCGGCACGCATGCGGGGGGCGTGGAAATCCAACGCGCCGGCGAGGTGTCGGCGTCGTTCACGATGCCCGCTGCGGCCGCTCCTGGTGAGACGATTCACGTGATTTGCGAGGTGACCGACCATGGTGCCCCGCGCCTGACGCGCTACCGACGGGTGATTGTCACGGTCGTCCCCTAGCACGCGACAAACTCACTTTTCCCACCATGACCCCATCCCGTTTGCTTCTGTTGGTCGCTGTTTTCGCTGCCCTTTTGACTGGATTCGCGCGCGCGCAGTCGCCGTGGAGCCATGGACCGATCCGGGCCACCGCCGACGGACGCCAGCTGCAGCATGCCGACGGCACGCCGTTCTTCTGGCTGGCCGACACCGCCTGGCTCATCACGCAGAAACTCAATCGCGAGGAGGTGAGGATCTATTTCGAAAACCGCCGCGCCAAGGGCTTCAACGTCGTCCAGTGCTGCGTGGTCCAGTTTCTCAACGACAAGAGCTTCAACGGCAGTCTGGCGGTGCTCGACAACGACATCGCGCGGCTGCGGGTCACGCCTGGCAGCAACCCGGCGGATGCCCTGCAGTACGACTACTGGGATCACGTCGACTACGTCATCGAGACTGCAGCGGCCAACGGCATCTACCTCGCCATGGCGCCCGTGTGGAGCCACATGGTCCGCCGCACGCCGCTGACTGCCGCGGGCGTCGGTCCCTACATCGAGCAACTCGCCGGCCGTTACAAGGACCGGCCCAACGTCATCTGGCTCAACGGTGGCTCCGCCCGGGGCAGCGAGAATGCCGATGTCTGGCAGACGATCGGCGGAACGCTGAAACGCATCGCGCCCGCCCAGCCGGTGACGTTTCACGTTTTCGGCCGCACGCAGTCCTCCACGTGGTTTCAGGACGCGCCGTGGCTCGACTTCAACCTCTTCACGTCCGGTCACCGTCGTTACGATCAGGATACGGAAGGCCGGCGTTACGGTGAGGACAACTGGCGTTACGTGCTCGACGATCTCGCCAAGTCGCCGCGCAAGCCGACGCTCGATTGCGAGCCTGCCTACGAAAACACGCCGCAGGGGCTGCATGACCACGGCCAGCCGTATTGGGGCGCGGGGGACGCCCGACGCTACGCGTACTGGTCGGTGTTTGCCGGCGCCGCCGGCCACACCTACGGGGAGAATTCCGTGCGTCAGATCTACCTGCCATCGGAGACCAAGCCGGCCAGCGGCGCGCGCGGATTTATCATGGAGCGTCTCGACACGGAGGGTGCGGGTCAGATGCGGCACCTCAGGAATCTTGTTCTTTCGCGCCCGTTTTTCGGCCGCAGGAACGATCAGTCACTGGTCGCCGGCGACGAGGGGGAGAAGTACGATCGCGTGCTCGTGACGCGCGGTGACGGCTACGTCATGGCGTATGCGTATACCGGCCGGAATTTCACGCTGCAGCTCGGAGCCCTCGGTGGGGCGAAGTTCAAGGCCTCCTGGTTCAACCCGCGCACGGGCGAAGTCACCGTGGCCGGTGTCCCTTCGGGCTCGGGCGCCGCGACCTTCAATCCGCCTGGCGATCCTTCGGCCGGCAATGACTGGGTGCTCGTGCTTGACGATGACAGCCGTTCATTCGAAGCGCCGGGCACGTTGAGCGCGCGCGCCTCGGCGGGAGTGGCGGGGACGGTGGCGCTGAGGTGGAGCGCCGACCTTCTCCGCCGAAAGCCCGCGTGGTATGCATCCGCCGAGGCCCGCGCGGCGGCCGACAATGTCCTCCGTTATCAGTCGCCTGAAGGCGCATGGCCGAAAAACACCGACCTGCTGGCGCCGGCAACCGCGGTGGCGATCGCCGAGGTGAACCGCGCCGGGAAGGGGAACACGATCGACAACGGCGCCACCACGGTGCCGATGCAGTTTCTCGCGCTCGTCGCGAGCGCGACGGGGGCGGACGATTGCCGCCAGGCGGTCGTTCGCGGCTTGGATTACCTGCTCTCGAGCCAGTTTCGCAACGGCGGCTTCCCCCAGTTCTTCCCGCTGCGCAAGGGTTACTACTCGCACATCACGTACAACGACGGTGCGATGATCAACGCGATCTCCCTCCTGCGCGAGGTGGCGGAGGGCCGTCCGCCGTTTGCCTGGGTGACGCCCGATCGGCGCGCCGTCGCCGCCGCGGCTGTCGCGCGCGGCATCGATTGCATCATAAAAACCCAGATCAAGCAGGAGGGGCGCCTCACGGTGTGGTGCGCGCAGCACGATGAAGTGACGCTCGCTCCGACGTGGGCTCGGGCCTACGAGCCGCCGTCCCTTTCCGGCGGAGAGAGCGTCGGGATCGTTCGCTTCCTGATGTCGATTGAGCAGCCATCGGCCGAGGTCGTCAGCGCCATCGAGGGCGCAGTGGCCTGGTTTCGCAAAGTGGCCATGACTGGACAGCGTCTCGATCGCGTACCGCGCAGCGACGGACGTACCGAGCATGTGCTCGTAGCCGATCCCGCTGCTCCGCTGCTCTGGGCCCGCTTCTACGAGCTGGGCTCCGACCGGCCGCTCTACATGGACCGCAATTCGAAGCCCGTTTACGACTTCACCCAGATCGATTACGAGCGTCGCATTGGCTACAACTACCACGGAACCTGGCCCGCCGGCCTGCTCGAGCGCGACTATCCCGCGTGGCGCGCCAAACGGGTGAAGTCGTCCTGAGCCCCGTCCCGACCCGATGCCGATGAAGCGACTTTTCGGGTGCGTTCCCTGCCTGCGTTGTCCGCGCCGCTCTTCGCCGCTATTCGCCGCTCGTGCGGCCGCTCCGGGTGCCGTTCTGGGCTGGTTCCGGTGTGCTGGCGCAGGCGCTTTGGAAAATGCGTGCAACGTGCTCGTCGGAGCAACTGGGCCGCGCGCGTAGATCGCCGAACCGAGGAATCGACTGATCCCACGGCGATGCGTTGTCCTGTGAGTCGTGTTGCGAACGCGAGGCCGGCATGTTTCCCGCGTCCAGTTTTGACCGGGCCAAGGCGTCGTTCACGGTCCCGGCGGGTCGCATGTTCGTACCCGGCCTCGGCGACAGGCACATTATTCTGGCTGTGACGGATCATGGCACCCCGCGTCTCACGCGTCATTGTCACGGTGGTTGCCTGGTGGCAGCTGGCGAAAGTGGATTCTTCCGCGACGGTTGGGTCGGGGAGGGTAAAGATCGCCGCCGACCAAGCGCGCTTTCTTGTAGCCAAACGGTGCTGGTTTCGGGGATACACGACTGCGCCCGCCGTTCGCATGTTGCGGTGGCGGGCGTCCTGCGCCGATGTCATCCATGCCTGCCAACGAGGGCGTCATACTTCTCGATCCCCATCCCCGTCGGATCGATCGCATTTTTGACGAGCCAACGAAGCGTCGGCTTGAACGGCTCGGTCGAGTGCTGTGGCACGATGGCTCGCTAGCGTCCGCCGAGCACATCGACCGGCATCTTCCGCAGGCGATTGCGTTGATCGGCCAATCTCCGCTGGACAAGGCGCGGCTCGATCGCGCTCCGCACCTGCGGGCAGTGTTCAACGTGGAAAGCAATTTTCTGCCGAACCTCGACTATGCCGAGTGTCACCGGCGGGGTATTCCGGTCCTTTCGACGGCTCCCGTCTACGCGCGGCCGGTGGCCGAAATGGTGCTGGGGATGGCGATCTCGCTCGCCCGCCGCATGCATGAGGCTGACGCCGCGCTGCGCGCTGGCCGGGAATTCAAGGGCGACAATCACGACTCGTTTCTGCTCTCGGGAAAACCGCTCGCGCTGATCGGCTTTGGCAATCTCGGCCGGGCGTTGTTGCCGCTGCTGCGCCCGTTTTCGCGTGAGATTCTGGTGCACGATCCTTGGGTTCATCCCTCGGTATTGCGTGAGATGGATGTAATCCCGGCTTCACTCGACGGGTGCTTCACTCGGGCGCGCGTCGTCTTTCTCCTCGCCGCCAACACCAGCGAGAACACCGGCCAGATCGGTCGGCGGCAGTTCGAAAGCATGCGTCAGGGCAGCGTGGTCGTCCTTGCGAGTCGCGCCGCCCTCGTGAATTTTCCGGAGTTGCTCGCCGTGGCGGCCAGCGGCCACATCCGCGCCGGAATCGATGTCTGGCCGGAGGAGCCGATCCCTAAGGACGAGCCCGGCCGCGCGACGCCGAATACGTTGCTTCAGGCCCACCGCGCGGGGAGCGTGCCGGAAATTCAGCCGCTCATCGGGCAGCTGGTGGTCGACGATTTGGAAAACATCCTCGCTGGCCTGCCTCCACAGCGTTGTCAGCGGGCCGTGCTTGAGACCGTGACCAAGCTGCGAAGCATTCCCGTCGGTGCCTGGTCGCTTAGCGACACGCGCCGGCCCTGACTTTTCGACCATGAAAATTCTCTTCATCGGTGGCTCAGGTGTGATTAGCCGGGCCGCCACGCAGCAGACGATTGCCGCCGGCCATGAGCTATGGCTGTTGAATCGCGGCAAACGGCGTCCGATCGACGGCGCACGTTCGCTCGTCGCGGACCTCGCCGACCTCGAGGCAGTGAAGGCGGCGTTGCGCGGACATACCTGGGATGTGGTGGTGCAATGGATCGCGTTTGCGCCGGCCGATATTCGGCGGGACCTCGAGCTCTTTCGCGACACGGCTCGGCAGTATGTTTTCATCTCCTCGGCGAGCGTGTACCAGAAGCCGCTGGCGCATTACCTGATCACTGAATCAACGCCGCGCGCCAATCCGTACTGGGAATATTCGCGGCTGAAGATCGCCTGTGAGCAGGAGCTCGAGGCGGCGCACCAGGCCACGGGTTTCCCCTGCGTGATCGTGCGACCCTCGCTCACGTATGGCGACGACCAGGTGCCACTGGTTCTCAACGCGTGGGGACAGAGTTGGACGGCGATCGATCGCATGCGCCGTGGCGCGCCTGTGATTATCCCCGGCGACGGCACGTCGCTGTGGACGATCACGCACAACACGGATTTCGCGCAGGGGTTGATTGGCCTTTTCGGCAATCCCACGACGTACGGTCACTCGTTTCATATCACGTCCGACGAAGTGCTGACGTGGAATCAGATCTTTTTCCAGGCCGCTGGGGCGGCAGGCGTGAGCGCGCCTAACCTGGTGCACATTCCGTCCGACTTCATCATCGCGTGTGTGCCGTCGGTCGAAGGGACGTTGCTCGGCGACAAGGCGGTGTCGGCGGTGTTCGACACGACGAAGATCAAACGTTTCGTGCCGGGCTTTGCGGCGAGAACTCCTTTTGCCGTCGGAATCCGGCGTACGATTGCATGGTTCGATGCTGATCCGGCGCGAAAGCAGACCGACGATGCCACGAATCAGCGCTGGGACAAACTCGCTGACGTCTACCTGTCGGCGCTCATGCAGGCGAAATCGCGGTTCGCCGGGTGAGTCAGGGACGAGGGGAGGGGCAGTTGAAGACGGGGAAGAGAAATAGTCGCGGAGCCGGCTGGGGTTCGGAATCGACGCGCCGGCGGGGTCGAGTTTGGATCGAGCGTGAGGCCGCCCGCGAGATGGCTCAGGTCGAGCAGCGTGACGGTGTTATTGAACGACGCGCGTACGATCAGGTCGTTGGTCATCTGCGCCGGCGCATCTGCGCGGCAAACCTGCTAACCCCTGTCGCGCCCGACTACTGATGGCGCTCGGCGAAGGCGCGGCCGGCGGAGAACGAACCAGCGATGAATAAACGCCTCCGGGCGGGAAAGCGATTCGACGGATACGAGCGGTGGCGCTAACGAGGGGACGTCGGCTGGGGCACACGGCGCTTCAACGGTCGCTTGCTTTTCGTCTCGTCGCTCGTTCTGCCCCTCGGTGCGGTCCGCTGCTTGAGATTCGATGGCATCCACGACGGCCAAAGGCTCGGTCGGCGCTGCGATCGTCGTGGGGACACTTGTCGCCGCTTGGTTCGGCCGCGAGCGACGGCGCGGAAACTCTCCGACGAGAAACCGGGCGCGGGCCTCGATTGCGGCGGGATCCTCCTGCCGATCCGGGCCGTCATAGATGAGTCGTGCGGCATTCTGGATCGCAAGGCACTGCCGGTACAACCGGTTTGCCGACGCCAGTCGTTCCGCGGTCAGCCGGAGCTTGCCATCGGCGGTGGACTCGCGCGTGTGGTCGACGTCGGCGAGGGTGGCGATGGACGCCCTGAGTTGCGCGGTGGTCGCCCGGCTCCAGCCGAACTCGCCCATCACTACGGCATGGCGCTCACATGCGGCGAGAATGGCTTTCGCCCGTTCAAGACGATTCGCGATCGCACGCGAACCGCGCGCGCCCACCTGAAACTCCCCGCGCAGCAGCGTGGATTCGCCGGCGAACGCCAGGGCTGCGGCGCGTCGTGCCACGTGGCAAAGGTGTACGACGTCTGCTTTGGCCACGGATTTCTCCTGCGTTAGCGAGCCAAGCGTCCCGTTGGCTCCCGACTGAAGGCTTGCCAAGCGGATGACGCCGGCGATGCCTGATTCAAATTCCGCAACAAAGTGCGGAGACAAACGATTCGCCACCGGAACTCCGATGGATTTCTCCTGCAGCGCGCTTAACAGGCGCTGTGCGTCGCACACCAAGGTGGCGGTCGAGGTGCGAAAGCCCCTCGGTACTGATCTCACTGACATGACTTATCTCTGCTTTCCAAGAATCCCTCACGGGAATTGACGCGGTCTCCGGCAGGACGGTGAGCCGGACCAATTGCTTTAGCCTGTAACAACCCACCAGCACCCTTTGGGCGCCGCACTCATTTCGAGTGCAGTTCTTCTGGTGGGAAATTGCGTCGAGGGCAATCGCAAAGCCACTCGGGCGCGGCGGTGCCTGGACGCAGGCATGTGACCATCGAACGAATCGCAAACGAGCACCGCATCGTGGCGCTGATCATCCGCGCCGGCGGGGAGATGTGCGGCGCCACGGGAGTGACGGACGGCCGGGCGTCCATGACACTCCACCCAGTGCCCGTGAAGTCCGGCCCGGAGGCGGTGACAGGCGACGCGCGGACGAAGTGAGACGACCCACGAGAGGTTCCAAGCGGTACCGCTGCGCCGACTAGGTGCGCAATGCTTGTGACGTCCGGCCGCAGTGCCGTGAAGTACGGCGCGGCGCGCGTGACCGTCCGCTGAAGTACGATGCGCGCGGGCACTCCGGTTGCGCTCGTCGGCGCAAGCATGCAGCCCATTGAATCTTCCGGATCGAAAAGAGGCGCTGGCCTGTCCCCCCAGTGTTCAAATACCGACAGGGAAAGGACTGGTCCGCGGGCTCCATCCGCAGCGATGTCCCGCACCGTTTGGCCACGGGCTATCCCTGCCGGTACACGGTAAGAGGAGTTACGACCCGTAGTGTTGTCCCTTGAGTGCCGGAACAACCCGCCAGCTGTTGGCCGGGACGGCCGGACCCATGTGAGAGGTAAACACCTGAATCGGGTTGGCCCCGCCTTGTGGACGCCGTGGAAGCGGGATGATACGGCGGAGCGGGGGGGGGCGAGAAATCTGACGACGGAGTCCGCAGGACTTCGAGTCATGGCAGGATGAACCG